>NZ_CAWUKC010000093.1:0-14901 GCF_963922945.1 uncultured Pseudoalteromonas sp.
AGCCGTTAAACAAAAAAACCGCCAAATGGCGGTTTTTTTAGAAGTTAGCGATTAGTGAGTTTTTTCAAACTCATCTACTTCACGCTCTGCTTCTTCCTTAGATTTACCGTACTGCTGCTGGATTTTACCCACTAGCTCTGTACGGCTACCTTCAATTTTGTCTAAATCGTCGTCAGTAAGATCGCCCCATTTTTGTTGCGCCTTACCTTTAAGTTCGTTCCAATTACCTTTTATACGATCGCTGTTCATAAGTATCTCCTTACTTAGATTTAGTTAACGTTCAGTATAAAAGGAGCAAGGCGTGTACCAATAAGTTAAAATTAAACTTTGTGTTTATAATCATGCTGTTATGTTTTATTGGGGCAGTAGAAGTTAATATAGCGCGCATGTTCTTAAAAAATATACAGAGCGGTCTGTAATTATTTCTGATTATGGATACGCGTAAACTCATCTGCTTTTGCGGCGCGTTTATTTTTGGTTTTTGTTACAATGCACACAAAGCAATTTTGGGTAAATAGCAGTGCTGCCGGTTCAAAACATATATCAACAACTTTTAACTACATTACAAACTAACCCTATAACGTTATTACAAGCACCACCTGGTGCAGGTAAATCAACCTGGTTGCCGCTACAGCTTATGCGCGACGGCCATTTTAAACGTATTGTAATGCTTGAGCCGCGCCGCTTAGCAGCACGTAATATTGCCAATTACTTAGCGCAGTGCCAAAACGAAAAAGTGGGGCAGAGTGTTGGTTTGCGAGTACGCGGTGAGAGCAAAGTAAGTAGTAATACTTGCCTTGAAATAGTCACCGAGGGCATGCTTATTCGCATGCTACAAAACGATCCCGAATTAAGCGATATTGATTTACTAATATTTGATGAGTTTCATGAGCGTTCAATTGCAGCCGATACCTCACTGGCCTTTGCTTTAGAGACCCAAAGTGCACTGCGCGACGATTTAACCATACTGCTTATGTCGGCTACCCTTGATGCCGAGCGCTATACGCAGTTTTTTGATTGCCCCGTTATTCAATCAAGCGGACGTAGCTACCCTATAGATGAAGTATACGTACCCATAAAGGATGAAAGCCGTTGGCTTGATGCTATTCCCGCTTTAATAAAACAAGCACTAAACGAGCAAAGCGGCAGTGCGCTGGTGTTTTTACCTGGGCAATTTGAAATAGTACGTGTGCAGCAGGCCCTTAATGATTTACCAAGTAACTGCTTAGTTGCTACCTTATTTGGCGAGCAAGATAAAGCCAATCAGCAAGCGGCGATTGCCCCTGCGCCTGAGGGCATGCGCAAAGTGGTGCTTACCACCAATGTAGCCGAAACCAGTTTAACCATTGAAGGCATTCGCATTGTTATTGATAGCGGCAAACGCCGCGCCGCAACGTTTAGCTTAAAAACGGGTGTAACAGAGCTTACAACACAAAGTATATCGCGCTCCTCTGCTGTGCAGCGAGCAGGGCGAGCAGGGAGAATAGAGCCAGGGGTTGTTTACAGGCTTGGTTCAAAGCAAACCTTTGAGCGACGTAATAGCCACGATAGCCCCGAAATACTCACATCAGACATAAGCCAACTTATGTTGGAGGCAAAACAGTGGGGCGCAAATATTAGCGAACTCACCTTGCTTGATACGCCAACAGCGCAGCAATGCACACAAGCGGCAAACTTACTAACCATGCTTGAAGCTATCGACTCCAAAGGTAAGCTAACCAAGTTGGGCAGCAACATGCTGGGTTTTGGGGCGGATATTCGCTTAGCGCATATGCTTTTAAAAGCGCAGGCGCTTGAGGCAGAACTCCCTGGTATTTATCGTTTAGCAATTTATTTAGTGGCGCTGCTTGAAAGCCGAATAAACAGCGCCAACGAACTAAGTATAGCGCTACATAGTCAGCAGCAAAGCCCACACCCTGTATTTAAACAGCAGTTAAAATACTGGCAAAGCCGCTTAAAAGTAACCGACAGTAACAGCGAGCTAAGCACTGAGTATTTAGGTTTGTTAGTGGCATTAGCTTACCCCGACCGCATTGCAAAAAAACGTGGTAATGGCTATTTACTGGCCAATGGTGCGGGCGCTGATTTAAACCCTGATTACTGGCATAACGATGACTACCTTGCTATTGCTACCATGGGCGGCCATAAAGGCACGCGTATTTTTGCAGCCACTGCGCTTAGCCCATTTGAGCTACAAGAGTACCTACCGCATTTATTTACTTCGCTCACCCGCTGTGAGTTTGATGAAAAAACCGCGCGCTTTATCCACCAAGACGAAATAAAGCTCGGCGCCATTACCCTTACAAGCCAGCCGAGCAAACAAAAGCTTGATAAAACCGAGCGCGCCAAAGCGTGGCTTAATGTATTTACTAAACACGGCTTTGCATTATTTAATGAACAACCCGATGCGCAGCAATTATTAATACGCATGAGTTTAGCCAGTCAGTTTATGCCAGATACGTTCCCGGCAATAAGCGAGCAGCAGCTTATCGAAACAGCTGACGATTGGCTCGGCGTATATTTACAAGATATAAAAACACTGGAGGAGCTTAAAAAATATAACTACTTTGAAGCACTGCAAAATTGTTTTGACTGGACACAGCAAACAGCGCTTAAAACACTGTTACCGCTTAGGTTAACGGTGCCGAGTGGTTCAAATATAAAAATTAATTATCAGCTGGATGGCCCTGCAAAGTTAAGCGTGCGCATGCAAGAAGTGTATGGTTTAACCAGTACGCCTATGCTTGCAAATGGCAAGCTGCCACTGCTTATGGAATTACTCTCGCCAGGTAAGCGCTCATTACAACTTACGCAAGATCTTGCGCACTTTTGGGCTACCAGTTATCGCGATGTGCAAAAAGAAATGAAGGGGCGTTACCCTAAGCATTTTTGGCCCGACGATCCAGCCAACAGCGTGGCAACCAATAGAGTGAAAAGCAAAATGTAGGTGTTAGTTACGTAACGTTATTTGTTTGATTATTGAACTTACTCAGGTAATGTACCTATAAAATACTTTTAGCTACAGGGAATAGTCAATGAGATTACTATTAACATTAGGTTTGGTATTGGTTGCTAGCTTTTCAGCCTTAGCCGAAGAGCGATTTGATTTAAAGGCATTTGCACTGCATTACTACAAAACCATGACCGCCACGCAAGCTCCTAATGCAGGAGCTAAAGAGCTTGAAACCTACCTTGCTTTATTAACAGACGATGTTGGCAGTCAGCATATACCTTATCAAATAGATGATTCTCGCACAGCTAATGGCAAAGAGTTAATGCGCGAGGGCATGAGTTTTTATTTAGGCGCGCATACCCACTATGAAAGTGAGCTACTTAACACCTTTATATTTAACGATAGCGGTTTTGCGATTCGTTATAAAAACCACGCTAAAGGTATTCATCCACAAAGCAAACAGCCAATAGAGTTCTCCTCAGTAATGATGGAAGTAATTGAGGTTGAAAATGGTAAAGTGGCCATGATCCGCAAATACCACGAGTAATTTTATTGGTTAAACCTCTTTGCCACCGTGTTGCTCGGCTAAGTCATCAAGCTCGGCAGAGGTGTAATCAAACCCGCTTTCATCATACTCGTAAGTGACTTTTACACTGTCGCCACCATTAAATAGGCGAGTTTTAACTTGGTTTACGGGCCAATCTTTAAGTACATGCACAAAACGGTTGGCAACTTGCGAGGATTCAAAACGGTAGCGAATTTCTGTTTTCATATAAAGGCTCTGTCAGTGTATAGCTTAGCTAAAAGTGAGTAGTAAAATTACACTATTCAATGCATTACCACCTCTCATAATCGTTATTATACCTTTAATCTACACCCTGATATAAGCCTCTAAAACAGTAAGTAAAGCAAAAAAATACACCTAGAAGCTATAAATGATGCGTTTTTAAATAAATAATAATTATTACAAATAACCTTATTGTCTAAAAAATTGATTTGATATTTTTTCACAAAATGTGCGTATTTAGTATTAAATTGAAGTAACCCGCTTTGAAAGTACTTACCTTTCGCCCTTTCTTATGTTGTTTAACTTCTTGTAATTAAGTTGTTTTATAGATTTTTAATTTGGTAGTTTGATTTTTCATCAAACAATTTAAACGTTGTTTATTCATGTTAAGTATTATTTTTGTTAGAGGTTTTTATTCTAAAAATTGAAATTATTTTAAAAATAAAACAAAAAATATACATTTTGTGTTGATTGTTAGTTATTTGTAATTAGAATAGTCGCTATTACAAATAAGAATGATTCACATACAAAATTAAGGTTCAATATGAATTTGCGTAAATCTCTCCTTGCTAGTGCAGTAATTACTGCAACTTTGGGTTTAACTGCCTGTGGTGGCTCTAGCTCCAACGATAGCGATGAAACACCGACCACTCCAACAGTGACTAATTCGGCACCTACCGCAATTAGCTTATCAACAGCAGCTGTAACAGAAGATGTAATTGGTGCAGTAGTAGGTACTTTAACTGCCACCGATGACGATGCTACAGGCATGGTATTTACGCTATCAGATGATGAGCAGTATTTTGAAATTAACGACAGCAATGAATTAACGCTTAAAAGCACGTTAGCGCTTAATGCTGAGCAAGTAGAAACCGTAGACGTAACTGTTACCGCAACTGATGCGGGTGATTTAAGCTTTACGCAAACATTAACTGTATCTGTAACAGATATTGAAGCGCAAGATGGCGTAAATGTTTACGAGTTTGCTTCAACAGTCGATGCGAGTAATTCGGCTGTAAGTTACACAGGACAAGTGGCTCGTCATGCGCTTTCGGCGCAAATTAAAGCTTACATCGGCTTATTAAGTGTTGATTACATTGAAAGCGAAGGCTTAACGGGTGATGCAGTAAAAGCGCAGTTAATGGCGTATTGGAGTGATTACGAAGCTGTAAAAGACAATAGCTTTTTGTTTGTTGATGGCAGCACAACGTTACAGCAATCATTTTCTGAAATTTCAAGTTCAGGTAAATCGTTAACGGGTAAAGTTGCCGGTAACGACGCATCAAAAATGGATAAAGAATGGCTAACAGAAGGCACATTTGAAGGGTGGAGTGACTTTGGTGCTCAAGCAAAAACACCTGAAGGTCTTATTTTTCATTACTTTGACTTATTAGCAGCGAATGTAGATGCCATTGCTAATGGAACGCAGTCTGAAGATGTAAACGGTAATGACATTACTGCTGCATATATCACAACAAGTGGCCTTGATTTAAACCAGCTTATTCAAAAACACACACTAGGTGCGTTAATGTTCTCGCAAGGTACAGATGACTACCTAGACGAAGGGCTTGAAGAAGATAACACCGATGCAGCAGCCGCTGGCAACAATTACAGCACTTTAGAGCATCAATATGATGAAGGTTTTGGTTACTTTGGCGCTGCTCGTCATTACTTAGAGTTTAGCGACGACGCTATTGCTGATGGTAGTGCAAATGCAGATGTTGATGGCGATGGCAAAATTGATTTAGCCAGTGAGTACAACTGGGGTAATTCAGTCAATGCGGCAAAACGTGATAACGGTGCGGCAGTTGCGACTGACTTTAGCAGCGCAGCAATGACGGCGTTTGTTGCGGGCCGTAAGATTATTAATGATGCCGCACCGAGCGAATTAACTGATGAGCAAAAAACGCAGTTATTAGCACAGCGCGATATTGCTGTAGCTAATTGGGAAAATGCCATTGCAGCGACGGTTGTTCATTACATTAACGATACATTAGCAGACATTGATACAGTTAAAGGTACAGAGGCAAGCGCTGAAGACTTTGCTAACTTAGCTAAGCACTTTAGTGAAATGAAAGGTTTTGCACTGAACTTTCAATTTAACCCATTCTCACCTTTTTACAGCGACGATAACGCAGGTAAATTTGCCGAGCTACATAGGTTATTAGGTGAAGCGCCACTGCTAACAGATGCATACAAAGCGCAGTTAGTAGAGGCACGTGATTTGATGCAGCAAGTATACGGCTTTGATGCTCAAAACGTTGAAAACTGGTAATTACACCTGTTTTAGTACCAAGGAAGGTCAGCCCACGGGCTGGCCTTTTGCCGTTTAATTTTCGAAGTTTTTAGGGTTGAAATAATGATCAATTATGCAAAAAAAGGGGTCGTAGTTGCTGCTACTGTTTTAACACTCAGCGGGTGTGGTGAAAGTAGCTCAAGTAGTGCGGGCAGTGATTTTCAAAGTGGTGATAGCGGACAGACTACTACGCCTGTGGTGACAGAGTTCGATGAAGCCCAACTGGTTGCCAACTTAGTGGACAATGTAATTACACCTACATTTGTTTTGTTTAATCAACAAGCGCAAACACAATCTCAAGCCATTGCAAATTATTGTCAAGCCGAATTGCAGAGCGTCCAAGAAAGCTCTGAAGAGGCTATCGCACTGCGTACTCAAGCACAACAGGCCTGGCTAGATACTATGGCTAGTTGGCAGCAGGCTGAGATGATGCAGATGGGGCCATTACTCGATAACTCCAGCCAATTACGTAATCAAATTTATTCATGGCCAACGTTTAGCCGTTGCGGGATAGACCAAGATGTGGTGTACAACCAAGACGGAGTGATTAACCAAGATCAAACTCGCCCTTACGATATTTCACAAAGAACAGCTACACGCCGTGGCTTGTTTGCAATCCAACACGTTTTATTTAACGAGCAATTAGATCATCACTGTAGTGTGACAAACGATGCTCTTGCAGATTGGAATAACCGTACAGATTTAGCGCGTCGCCAGGCCCGCTGTGAGTTTGCGGTGGTGGCAAGTGAAGATGTTTTAAATTCGTCAGCGCAATTATTACAAGCTTGGCAAGGTGATAATGGTTTTGCGAATGAATTAAAAAATACAGGGGCGAGTGGAGCGCGTTTTAGCACTACACATGAGGCACTTAATCATATTAGCAATGCGTTGTTTTATATCGACACACTCGTCAAAGATAAAAAATTAGCAGAGCCAATTGGCATTTTTCCAAATTCGTGCGGTACATCGGCATGTCCAGAAGATGTTGAAAGCCTAGATGCTAAAAGCTCTTTAGATAATATTCGTAACAACTTAGCGGCGTTTGAAGCGCTTATAATTGGTAATTTAGCGGGTGAAGAAGCAGGTACAGGCTTTGACGACTTCTTGGATTCAGAGCAGGCTGAAGCCACCAAAACACGTTTAGTAGAAGGTATTGCTGCACTAAAAACGACGCTTAACCAGATTGATAGCTCGTTAGCAGATCTCCTGATAAACAATGAGCAACAAGTACGCGATGTACACGGTGAAGTAAAAGTGCTTACTGATGAGCTAAAAAATGACTTCATTAATGAGCTAGCACTAGAGCTACCGACCACTTCTGCAGGCGATAACGACTAAGGGCGACAATGAAATATAATACACTTACAATTGCAGTACTTATGGCTGTGACTTGCCAAGCCGCGGCAGAGCAGCAAAGCGATTTAGAACACATTCAAATTATTAGTCACAATGATAAATTGCGCACTGAAGCGGGCTCGGCAACGCTGATTGGTGAAGCACAGCTTGAGCAATTTGAATTTGATGATATTCATCGTATTTTGTCGCAGGTACCTGGCGTAAATATACGTGAAGAGGATGGCTTTGGACTCAGGCCAAATATAGGCTTTAGGGGCGTAACCCCAGAGCGTAGTAAAAAAATAACCATTTTAGAAGACGGTGTTTTAATTGGTCCTGCACCTTACTCAGCACCTGCCGCTTATTATTTTCCGCTAACTACACGCATGACCGCAGTTGAGGTATTTAAAGGCCCAGCAGCCATACACTATGGCCCGCAAACGGTGGCGGGTACGCTTAACTTGGTTTCGCGCCAAGTACCCGATGCAGCCAGTGGTATGCTTGATGTATCAGCAGGGTCTGACGGCTATAAAAAAGCGCATGCGTATTATGGCAGCCGCCAAGGGCAATTTGGCTTTTTAGTTGAAGGTGTTCACTTAGAAAGTGACGGCTTTAAAGAACTTGATGGCGGCCAAGATACTGGTTTTGAAAAAGATGATTTATTAGTTAAATTAGATTACAAGCTAGATGGCGAGCAATTTAATCAACGTTTTGAATTAAAGTTAGCGTACTCAGATGAACTATCTAATGAAACTTACCTTGGTTTAACTGAAGAAGACTACCAGCAAAACCCATATCGTCGGTACGCTGCTAGTGGCCCGGCAAAGATGGACACTGAGCATACACAGGTTATGTTTACTCATCAGTTAAGCACTGACAATTTTGCACTGACTACCCGAGCGTACCGTAATGATTTTGAACGAGCTTGGTTAAAGCTTAACTCAGTTACAAATAGCGCTGGTAGTTTGTCAGATATTTTGGCTGACCCAGCTCGCTTTGAGCGTGAGTACATGGTTATTAGTGGCCAAGCTGATTCGGTTAAAAGTGGTGAAAGTAACGTGTTTTTAACTATGGGTACAAACGATAGAGCCTTTTTCTCGCAAGGTATTCAGTTTGATGGTGATTGGCAAGTGGGCGCATTTGGGCTTGATCATTCTCTCTCATTTGGTGTGCGTTTTCATCAAGATGAAATAGAGCGCGACCACTTTGAAGATACCTACGCTATGGTCGACTCAGTAAACACCCGCACAGATACAGCCAGTGTATTTACCACGCAAAATACAGAGTCTACCGATGCTTGGTCTGTCTATATTGAAGACAAAGTGACGTTCGATAAGCTAACACTCGGTGTAGGTGTACGCGGCGAATTTATGGATATGTCGTATCAAAACGACTCGCCTGGCAAAGAGAACGATTGGCAAGACAAAACGAGCCATATTTGGTTGCCTGGGCTAAGTGGTTTTTATCAGTTATCTGAAAACGCAGGGTTATTATTTGGTGTACATCAAGGGTTTGTGCCATCGAGTCCATCGAGCCCAGTACGCGAAGGCGATGATGAATTTGAAAAAAGCGTTAACTACGAATTCGGTGGTCGTTATAACGATGGCAATCGTCAAATTGAGGTGGTTAGCTTTTTTAATGATTACTCAAACTTAGTTGAAAGCTGTGGACAATCAAACTGTGGTATTGAAAACGAGTTTGATCGTGAGTTTAGTGGTGGTGAAGTGGATGTATGGGGCGTGGAGTCCCAGTTTTCACAAACTTTTTCGCTAAGTAAAAATATCGATATGCCCGTTCGCTTAACTTACACCTACACTCAGAGTGAATTCAAAGAAGAGCTATTCAGTGAGTTTACACAGTGGGGGCATATTCGCCCAGGCGATCACCTCCCGTATTTACCTGATCACCAAGCCGCACTTAGCTTAGGGCTTGCGCATAACGATTGGTCTGTGGATGTGTTAATAAAATACACTTCAGATATGCCAGAGGCTGCAGGCGTCGCCTATTCAGCGGGTGAGGCCGGTAATACAACGGGTAACGACTTTGCATTACCATTAGCAGGTGTAGATGTGCCATCAACCACAGTAGTTGATATTGCCGCGCGTTATGAGCTTGACCAATACGGGCATATTTACGCAAAAGTAGATAACTTATTTGATCAAGACAATATTGTTAGTCGTCGCCCGTATGGTGCACGTCCTGGTAAACCACGCAGTGTTACTGTGGGTTACAAATATCAATTTTAAGAGGTAAGTCATGCTCGAGACTTTATGGCAAACATTGCTGCAAACGCCTGATTATTTGTTTGATGCCAATAAACGCATTTTTATTGGTTATAGCATTGCGGCGTTAGTAATTGCTATGTTGCTGTATTTCTCGGGCCGGTCGCAACAAAAAAAGCGTACATGGCGCGGGTTGGGGCGTTATTTATTTAGTAAGCGGATTTGGCTTAGTAAAAGCGCCAAGCTCGACTATCAATTGTTAATTGTAAACCGCTTACTTAAAGCTGCATTGTGGGTGCCTATAGTATTAACTATGGTGCCTGTTGCGATTGGTGTAAGCGATGCTTTGCAATGGCTTTTTGGTGAGCGCGCGGTATGGCAACTGCCAAGCTCTGCGGTATTAATTATTTTTACCGTGTTATTGTTTATATTTGATGACTTAACACGGTTTTTATTGCACTTAGCTTTGCATAAAGTACCATTTTTATGGCACTTTCATAAAGTGCACCATAGTGCTTTAGTGCTTACTCCAATGACTATTTATCGCAGCCACCCGTTTGAGAGCTATTTGTATGCATGCCGAATGGCATTAGCGCAAGGTTTTGTGGTGGGTGTATGTGTGTATTGTTTTGGCCGAAATTTAACAATGCTAGATATTTTTGGTGCCAATGTATTTGTATTTGCGTTTAACGCGTTAGGCGCTAATTTACGTCACTCACATGTCTGGTGGAGCTTTGGTAAAAAAATTGAAAACTGGTTCATTAGCCCAGCTCAACACCAAATACATCACAGCGACAATCCAAAGCATTTTGATCGCAATTTAGGCTCAGCCCTCGCCATTTGGGATAGAGCATGTGGTACGCTAATAAAGGCACATCAAGTCGGTAAAATTACTGTAGGCGTTGGTAATAACGACCGCGGGCACCGCAGTGTATTAGATGCTTATTGGCGACCCATTTATGAGAGCTTGCAAGACCCTTGGCAACGTGTGGTTAAAGCGACAAACAAGGTAAATGTTTTTAACAAAAAAAAGCCCATTATTGAGGTAAACATTACCGACAAAACAGTTAAATAGCTCAGTTACAAAAAATAAAGGGTTAAATTGTAAATTTTGTGTTTCAATAATCGTATCAAACTCGGTACACCTAAGCGTACCTTTTTTAATTTACGATGATGAATAACCATGCATTACAAACCAGTTTTATTAGCAAGTTGTGTCTTATTGCTAAGTGCCTGTGGTGGCTCAGGCGGCGATGATACGCCCACCGTCAATTCAAATAAAGTGCCTACCTTGTCCGTATCCAATATTCCTAGCGAACTAACTAAAGGACAAACCATTGAGCTAATTGCAACAGCCAACGATGAAGACGGCACTATAAGCAGCGTGATTTGGCAACAAACTGCAGGCACAACCTTATTGAGTGAGCCATTAGAAGCCTTAAGTACCCGCCTTACCATACCCGCAGCACAAAGTTATGCGCCTATAACGTATTCATTTAACGTAACTGCCACCGACAATGAAGGGGCAACAAACACTCAAACCGTTACATTTGTAGCCAAAAACAGCATGGACATACACAGCGCTGCTAGGTTATTACACCAAGCTAGCATGGGCCCAACGCTTGCTGAAATAAATGACGCCCAAGGTTTAAGTGAGCTGCAATGGCTAGATAACCAAATAGCACTGCCAATTGGCTACCACCGCGATTACCTTGTCACACTTGAAGATGATGAAGACTTTAAATACATAAGCCGTATAGATGCATGGTGGAAAGCGGTGCTACAAAGTGACGATCAGCTGCGTCAACGCGTTGCATTTGCGCTAAGTGAAATATTGGTTGTGTCGGATGAGAATAGTGATTTACGTGCGCAACCACAGGGCATGATCACCTACTACGATTTATTACTCAAACATGCGTTTGGCAATTTTAGAGAGCTATTGGAAGATGTAACCCTTTCGCCCGTTATGGGTACTTACCTAAGCCATTTAGGTAACGAAAAAGAAGACGAAGAACTCAATATTCGCCCGGATGAAAACTACGCCCGCGAGGTTATGCAACTATTTACTATAGGGCTTGATGAATTAAACCTTGATGGCAGCGCTAAGTTAGATGCCAACGGCAATAGTATAGCAACTTACGGGCAGGCCCAAATACAGGGATTTGCCCGTGTATTTACAGGTTGGACATTTGCCGGCAGCGAAACCTTTAAACGCAAAAGTCGTGACTATATTAACCCGATGGAGCCGTTTGATGAATACCATTCGAGTAAAGAAAAAGTACTATTAAATAATGAGGTTATACCGCCTGGTTATGGGCCAGAAGAATCGCTAAAAATAGCGCTCGATAATCTATTTAATCACGATAACGTAGCGCCATTTATTGCTAAGCAACTTATTCAGCGGTTAATTACCTCAAACCCTACAGCGCAGTATGTAGAGCGCGTTGCGCGTGTATTTAATAACAATGGAAGCGGTGTGCGAGGCGATTTAGCTGCGGTTGTTAAAGCGATTTATTTAGATGATGAAGCGCGTCATTTTGGTAGCGTATTAAGCTATCAAGGTAAAATTAAAGAACCGCTTTTAAAAACAGTGCAGTTTTGGCGAAACCTTAATGCAAGGTCATTGCAAGGTTATTATAAAACGTGGAACTTAGTCGATAGCTACGGGCAAGGCCCAATGCAGTCTGCTTCAGTGTTTAACTTTTTTAGACCCGATTATCAAAGTGCGGCTTTGCGCTCGCAAGGTTTGGTAGCGCCTGAGTTACAAATAGCCAACGATGCGACTCTAATAGGCACAATGAATGCCTTATTTGCAAGTTTGGTTTGGAGTACCGCTGAAGCGCATACCGATTTAAACCCTGCCGGAATTTATGTTTATGTGCAAAGCGATATGGATTACTTGGCGCAAAATGGCATTAGCGCACTGATAGAGCAATATAATACCCTGTATTTTGCCGGCAACATGAGCGCTGACACGACCCAAGCTTTGCTTGATTTAGATGCCTATTTTAACGAGGAGCAATACCGCGTAAGGGTATCGTATTTGTTATATATGATTGCTATTTCACCTGAATTTAACGTGCAGTATTAGGAGTGCATAATGAGCCTAAATAGAAGACAATTTTTATCATTATGTTTAAAAGGCGGGGTTTCGGCAGCGGCTTTAACTAGCTTGCAGCTACAAGCGTTAACGGGGGCAACTAATGCAATAGAGCTCGGTGATTACAAAGCCCTCGTTTGTGTGTTTTTATACGGCGGAAACGACTCACTTAATATGTTGCTACCCCTTGAGGGAGAGCAGCGTAGTTTATATGAGCAAAGCCGGCAAAACCTCGCAGTCGAAAACCCGTTAGCGCTAAGTGTTAGCTCGCAATTTGCAGGAGGGGTGGGGATTCACCCTTCACTTGCGCCTTTACAAAGTGTGTTTGAATCTGACGATTTAGCCTTTATTGGCGGCGTAGGCACTTTACTTACCCCCACCACATTAACAGACTACAAAAATAACGCGGTACCTTTACCTAAGCATTTATTTTCGCACAATGATCAGCAGGCATCGTGGATGTATGGGCGCGAAAAAGCGTCTTTAAACAGTGGGTGGGGCGCACGTATGCTAGAGCGATTAGCTGTGCATGACGAGTTTGCAGCCAATATTTCACTCGATGGTACAAACTTGTGGCAAACAGGCACAAATACCAGTGCTTTTGCGCTTAACAAAAGTGGTATAAGTACTATTAACGCCTTTGGTGGTTACCAGCCGCGTACAGAGCACGTTACTAACATAATGAATCGTGTGTTAGGCAATGCAAACCATGTGCTAGGGCGTGAATATGCAAATGGTTTAAATAATGCAATTACCAATACGCAAACTATGAACAGTGCGCTCGAACAAGCGCCCGAGCTAACTACTTCTTTTAGCGATACCAGCTTGAGTGAGCAATTAGCTGCGGTCGCTAAAACAATTAGTGTGCAGTCGTCGTTGAGTACTCAGCGCCAAGTGTTTTTTGTCTCTATGGGTGGGTTTGATACTCACGATGATCAGCTGACGGCGCATCCCGCGTTGTTAAATACGTTAGCTCAAGGGCTCAGCGAGTTTAACAGTGCCATGAAAGAGCTAAACATGAATGATAAAGTAACCACATTTACTATGTCGGACTTTGGCCGTACACTAACCTCAAATGGCGATGGCACCGATAACGGCTGGGCAGGAAACCAAATAGTAATGGGTGGCGCAGTAAAGGGGCGTAATATTTATGGTGAGCTACTTACTCAGCAATTAGACGGGGCAAACGATACCGGAGGCGGGCGGCTAATTCCGCAAGTGGCTAACGAGCAGTACTTTGCAACGCTCGCGCAATGGTTTGGCGTGCCTGTTTCGGAGCTGGTTGATATTTTTCCTAATTTAAGTAACTTTAACAGTGCAACATTAGATTTTTTTGTGTAATTAGTCACTAATAGTAATCTAAACAAGGTGATTAGCAGTATAGTGTACTCGTTTTACCCATTTAAAATTAAAGACCACACATAATAAGGGAATCATAATAATGAAAATTTTAGTGAGCTTAGTCAGCTTTATCGCTTTTTTACTCGTTTTACTGCCAGGGCCCTTATACAAGTATGGGGTTGTTGAACTGAGTACTGCGTTTGCCGGATTTAGATTTGGTGTTTATGTGGGGGGCGCTGCATTAGTGCTGCTTGTTATACAGGTTATTTTTATGCGTAAAACGCTTAGCATGGGCAGCACTTTAATGGTACTTGTGTTTTCAGCCATTGCGATTGCAATGCCGCTAAGTATGATGAGCAAAGCGAAAAGCGTACCGGCGATTCATGATATATCAACCGATTTAGTAAACCCACCAAAGTTTGTGGCCATTGCACCGCTTCGAGCGGACGCTAAAAACCCTGTTGAGTACGCAGGGGAAGAGACGGCTACTCAGCAACGTAAAGCTTACCCAGAGCTTAAAACGCTTAGTTATGCGCAGTCAAAAACAGCGCTAATAGCCGCTGCAGAGCAAGCTATTAAAAACTTAGGCTTTGAACTTGTTAATGTAAATGCGGCTACAGGTCTCGTAGAAGCCACCGATACAACAACCTGGTTTGGTTTTAAAGATGATGTAGTGGTGCGTATAAATGACGAAGGCAGCCAACGCTTTGTAGACATACGCAGTAAATCTCGCGTAGGGCGCAGCGATTTAGGTAAAAACGCAGAGCGTATTAACGCATTAATAAACGAAATTAATACACTGCTTGAAAAATAACGTTAAAAGCACGTAATTACTTTAACAAGCCCAACTCAGTTGGGCTTTTTTAT
>NZ_CAWUKC010000094.1:0-14032 GCF_963922945.1 uncultured Pseudoalteromonas sp.
CATCCATACGTGCATGAACTGTTATTTGTAAGTTCATGTAAGGAACCATCGATACTATGTGTTCACCTAAGTGAAATCTTTCTCGCTCTATTTCATCGCCTATTGCTATATTAAAAAATTCTTTTAACTAGGAGTGCGCTTTTAATAGCAGGCAGAAAAAAGAGCTAACTCCTCGCTTTGCTCTCTTACTTAGCTTACTACTCCCTCCAATAATTATTTTTTTAACTAGTTGTGACTATTTCAGCGATACTGCGAATAACTAGATAAGACGATTATGTGAGTATTACAGTGCAGCTAAAGTCTTTATATTTAAATATGTACAGGCTGCGTTGCATTAGCCACAACTTTGCACCTGTTGCTTTTAAAAACAGATACATTAGAAATAATACGTGATGAGATTAATTAAATGATGGATTTATGCCTACATGAACACCAATAAAAAAGCACTGTTTGCTCAAACAATGGAGCAGCATAAAGGCATTATTTATAAAGTTGTTAACTCTTACTGTCAAAACCAACACGACAGGCAAGACCTAGCGCAAGAAATACTCACCACCATGTGGCTTGCTTATGATAATTACGACAAAGACTATAAGTTTTCTACGTGGATGTACCGAATAGCACTTAATGTGGCGATTTCCTATTACCGCAAAGACAGTAAACGAGAAGATAAAGCCAATGAAAGTGAGCAGTGCATTGTGCACATAGCCGACCTCTCAGCGCACAATGATAAAAGCGAAGAGGTTAAGCAGCTTTATGAATTTATAGCAAAGCTCGATAAGTTAAATAAAGCCATAGTATTGCTGTATTTAGAAGGCGAACCCCATCAAAGCATAGCGACGAGTTTAGGCATAAGTAAAACCAACGTCGCTACGCGAATTGGCCGCATTAAAGAAACACTAAAAAATCAATTTGAAAAACAGGGGCTTAATATGAATTTAGATAACATAAAAAACACATGGCAGCAGCAAAATAGTGTTAACGAATCGGCCATTACAATAAATCAATCACTGCTGAGCGAAACAAAAGTGAATAAACAAATGAAAGAGCTTAATACTATGAAGTGGGCACGTATTATTGAAAGCGCAGCCTTCTTTTTTATTATTGTTTTATTGGGGCAGTATATTGCAAATAACTTTAGTGTTTCAGCGCCTTCAATATCTGTGTTGATACTGAGTGTATTTTCCATTGCTGGCTTTGCAGGTAATATTGGCCAAATAGTGCATATTGCTAACGTTGATTATGCAAAGCCAATTAGCCAACTTCAAAAAGACGTTTACCGCCTTTGCTCACATAAATTACAACTAACTAAGTTGTTGCTTATGTCTGCACCTTTTTATATGGCTTATGTGTTTATTGGGTTTGATGTGCTATTTGAAATTGACTTGTATGCACACCTAGAACAACACATGGTTTGGTTTTACAGCGTGTCATCGCTTCTACTTTTAATAATTACAAGCTGCGTATTAGCTAAACTAAACTACAAAAATATCGCAACTCCTTGGGTTAAAAGCAGCATTGCATTTATTGTCGGTGAGCGTTTAGTAACTATGGCGCAATTTATAAATAATATAGACTCGACAGACAGCTAAATAATTAGCTGTCTTACTTTCAAGTTACACATAGCTATTCCATTGAGGCATTAAATGTACCTAAGGTGAGTTGTACCAGCCCAATATTGGTTTAAATAAGCAGGTAAGTGCTAGTTAAGTTTTGTATATATTTTTAACTCGCATCATTGGAAATGGCTTGAATGGATTGCGACCAAGCTGAATAAAAGTAAACTTCACCAAAGCTTTATGAAACCCTGCGTTTGGAATTACGCTTTTAACGTCTTTAATAAACGAGCGACTGATCCCCATTCTAAAGACACCTAGTGAAAAATCCACTAAGTCTGCTTTTCTAAATGTCTCAGCAAGCTTTGCATATGGCCCACTGTATTCACTAATTAAGTGGTGCATATCTATAATTATTTGAATTTCTTCCTTCCACTCACTCAACCCTTGGTTCTCTAACCACTGATGGCAATCTTGATATGATGGCACAAGGTAATCGACTCTATCGTGAGTCCATAGTGCAATATCATGGAATACTGCCGCTACTTGTATTTTCATACTTTCTTCATCTGTAATATCAGGCAGTAGATAATGGCAAAAATTGAGCATTCTGGTTATGTGATTTCTGTAACCAAAGTAATCGCATTTAATAACATCACGGTATTGTTCTAAAATTTCATCCACAAGCGGGTAACTAGTAACAACTTTCATTGAGTTAATCTCATATAATTTAAATAACACATATATTGTAATTATATGAAATTTGCTTGGAATGGCTATAATGGCAAATAATTATACTATTAGGCCAAATTTATATGATTGAAGTTGCCGTGGTTGCTTTTGAAGGGATTAGTTTGTTTCACCTTTCTGTACCACTTGCCATTTTTAGAGATGCGGTTCCAAGTGAGCAAAAGTTATTTAATGTTCGTATATGCTCTCAAACGAACCGACATGTTCATTTATCTGATGGCTTAAGTATTGCTATTCATCATGACATTTCTATTATTAAGCAATCCGACCTTATTATTGTACCAAGTTGGCTGCCTAACCAAGTTCCAAGTAGCCAGTTGCAAGAACAACTTATCGAAGCTAAAAAGGATAAAAAATTAATTGTTGGCTTATGCCTCGGAGCCTATTCTTTAGCTTATAGTGGGCTACTAGATGGTCTGAGAGCTACAACTCACTGGAAGTACGGGGACGATTTTAAAAAAAGGTTTCCTTTGCTTACCTGCGATATAAACCCATTGTATATAGTAGAAGATAACATCATTACATCAGCTGGCAGTGCAGCGGCTATCGACTGTTGCCTTCACATTGTGAAGCATTATTATAGCGCCAAAGTGGCAAACCAAATCGCACGAGTCATGGTCTCTTCTCCCGAGCGAAGTGGGGGGCAAAATCAATATATTGAAAACCCAGCAATAAAAAAGCCAAGCGACGCAAGAATTGCTAATTTAATCGATCTTGTATTAGAAAACATCTCGGATAATTACACATTAAACGGCGCAGCCAATTACTGCATGATGAGCGTTCGTAGCTTTAGCCGAAACTTTAAATCAGCCAATGGCATCAGTTTTAATACTTGGTTAATCGATGCTCGTCTTAATCACAGTTTGGAATTACTGGAATCGACAAGTTTGTCTGTCACAGAAGTATCTGAAAAATCAGGCTTTAGTTCGGAGCAAATTTATCGAAAACATTTTTTTCATAAGTATGGGGTGGCTCCCAAAGCATGGCAAAAAATGTTTAAGAGTAAAAGTACTCGTTAATAGCTACGGTTCATTGATGCAAACCCGCTGTTTGAATATTATTTAACTCCCTTTAATTACTCAGTTTTTTCTTTAAACTCGCACAAGTCTTCGATAATGCAGCTGCCACATTTAGGTTTACGTGCTACGCAGGTGTAACGCCCTTGTAGTATTAACCAGTGGTGTACGTCTACTTTAAATTCTTTAAGGACAACCTTTTCGAGCTTTTACTCAACAGCGACTACATCTGTGTCTATAGCAAATTTGATGCAGTTAGAAACACGAAAAATATGCGTGTCTTCGGCAATGATCGGCCAGCCTAAAGGTAAGAAAAATAGATTTTATTTTAAACTATGGCCTCGCAGCATACCCATATTGACGGTCATTTTTGTGCGATAAACGTACTTACAGTTGCTTATTATGACCATAATTGTCACTTACATAATCACTTTTAAAATCGGATTTAATCGCTAACGACTTACGGAAAGTGCTTTTCGCCGTTTCAAAGTCTCCTTTTGATAAGTAAGCAAATGCTAAGCTATCGTATACTTGCGGCGCATTAGGGAAAAGGGATATTAAATACTTAAACATATCAAACGCTGCTGTCCATGACTCTGACTTAAGCAGCTCCATGCCTAATTCATTGATTGTTCGACCAATAAACTGCTTATAACCGTTCTCGCGGTATGTCTTCTTAAAGTGTTTAAAAAACTCTTTTGGACCACTTGATTGGTAAAACTCGAAAGCAAAGTTTTTTTCCAATGGCTTTATCGGTTCATATTTACCATTTTGAATAAAAGACAAAATTCGGCTAGAAATTCGCTCTGCAATTAGGTGATCGGAATTGGCCAAGACGACAATTTCATAACCATTTTCCAAATCAACCTCAACAGCAGCACTCACTCCCAACCCTCCACCATATGAGGCCCAATGGGAGCCATCCATTGCAAATGACTTACGATTTGTATGGTCAGAGTTCTTTAGTAGTTTATCGGTGTAAAAGAGCGCTCGATAAAACTGTTGAACATCTATAACTGTAGACTCAATGCCGCCATCCGGGCTTGGATTTTCTGTAACACCAACTCGTTTCAACGTATTATTGTACTTATAGGTATATCGTATCGACTGGTGCTCATGATAGTTCATAGGCTTGAAGGTTGTTGATGACATGCCAATTGGATTAAAAATATTGTTTGCAAGTAATTTTTCGAATGATTGGCCTGTTACTTTTTCAAGAATGGCTCCCAACACTACATAACCGTAGTTTGAATATTTATAATCGCTATCAGGTTCGAATAAGAGAGGGGTGTGTATTAACAGTTTTAGTTTTTTTTCTATAGTATCAAACGCGAGTTGATTCTCACGATATTCAGCTACAAAGATATCAGCAAATCCAGCTCTATGATTTAGTAAATGTTCAATTGTAATTTTCTCGGCATGAAGCTGTTTAAAGCCTAACTCAAACGTAATGAGTTTGTCACTTAACTTTAGCTTTCCAGCTTCTACTTGTTTCAAGATTAGGACTTTGGTGAAGTCTTTCATTATTGATCCAAGATTATAGCGGCTTTGAGTACTGTTCTTTAATTCTTTTTCAATATCCTGAAAACCATAGGAAGATGAAAATACCTCTTTACCTTCTTTCGTTATCAGCACATTTCCTGAAAACCACCCCATTTTTTGGTATTGAATTGCGATTTTATCTGCAACTTCAGACACTTTCATATTCTTATTTTGTGTATTTTCCTCGACTGCATAAGCCGTTGAAAATATTGCAAAGTATATAAGAAGGGTTACAGTGATATTTCGAATCATGAGCGTGACACTATTCTGTTAAATTAATTTAGTAATGAGTTAATTGCATAGGATTCTGTTGCAACATTTCTCACTTTTTTAATTAAACTATTAATAACAAACTTCATAAACCCTTGCTAGTTAATCAGTCTTGTCTTTAAACTCACACAAGTCTTCTATTATACACGAGCCACATTTAGGTTTTCGTGCAACACAGGTATAGCGCCCGTGTAGTATTAACCAGTGGTGCACATCTACTTTAAATTCTTTAGGGACAACCTTTTCAAGTTTTTGTTCTACGGCGACTACATCTTTGCCCATCGCAAATTTGGTGCGGTTTGAAACACGAAAAATATGCGTGTCTACGGCAATGGTTGGCCAGCCAAAAGCCGTGTTGAGTACGACATTTGCGGTTTTGCGGCCAACACCGGGGAGGGCTTCAAGGGCTTCGCGGTTTTCGGGAACAATGCCGTTATGTTGATCAACCAATATTTGGCACATTTTGAACACGTTTGCGGCTTTTGAATTAAATAAGCCAATGGTTTTTATATAATCGCGAAGCGCATCGTGGCCAATATCTAAAATGGCTTGTGGCGTATTAGCAACCGGAAATAATTTACGGGTTGCTTTATTTACCCCTACATCGGTAGCTTGTGCAGAGAGCGTAACGGCAACAAGTAGCTCAAATGGGCTTGAATATTCAAGCTCGGTTTCTGGATGCGGGTTTTGTTCGCGCAAGCGCGAGAGTATTTGGTGACGTTTTTCTTTATTCATGCAACTTAAAACGCATTAGCTAATAGCGTTAATGCGTTTTCCCCTTAAGTTAAGCTAGTAACACGTGCGCGTGGCCCTTTTTCGGCTTCTGGCGGCGTTACTTGTTTTGATTTTATTTGTGCGTCAATAACATTTTTTGCAGCGATTAACAGCCCAAGCCCTAAAAAGGCACCTGGTGGTAAAATAGCGAGTAAAAACTGGCTATCAAAACTAAATATTTCCAAGCGTAGGCTTTGTGCCCATGACCCTAGGAGCAAATCGGCGCCATCAAATAATGTACCTTGGCCTATCAGTTCGCGCATTGCACCGAGTACTAACAGTACGGCCATAAAGCCTAAGCCCATCATAAAGCCATCGAATGCAGATAGGTGAACTGGGTTTTTAGAGGCATATGCCTCTGCACGGCCAATAATGGCGCAGTTAGTCACGATGAGTGGAATAAATATGCCTAATGATTGATATAAGCCAAAGGTGTACGCATTCATAAGTAGCTGAACTATGGTCACAAAGCCTGCAATAATCATTACAAATACCGGAATACGAATGTCTTTAGGCACCCAATTGCGCACAACTGAAACAGTAATATTAGAGCCAACTAACACCAACAACGTGGCTAACCCTAGGCCAAGTGCGTTGGTTACTGTTGAGGTAACGGCTAAAAGCGGGCATAAACCGAGTAGCTGCACGAGCGCGGGGTTATTTACCCATACGCCTTCTTTATATAAAGTTTTTAACTCACTCATGGTGTTACCTCTTGGCAAGCATTAGGCTTGGCAAAAATATCGTCAAAGTTGGTTTTGGCAAATAATACAGCATTTTTTACTGAGCCCACCACGGCGCGAGGGGTAATAGTAGCGCCGGTAAATTGGTCAAACTGGCCGCCATCTTTTTTTACCGCCCAACGTGCATCGTCTTCACTTTGAGCGGTTAAATCGTTAAATGTTGTGATCCATAATGACTTTTTAATTTCTATTTTATCGCCCAAGCCGGGCGTTTCTTCGTGCTTAGTGGTTCGCACGCCAGCAATGGTGCCATCAGCAAGTACGGCGGTTAATAAGTTAATATCGCCACTGTAACCACTAGGTGTTACGTGCCTGATTACCAGTGCAACAGGTTGCTCATTTTTATAAGCGCGGTAAATAACTTGATCAGGGTAGGGCCCAAGTTGTTCATCACTCATAATTACGCAATTGGTATTGAGCTGATTATCGTAGCTGCGTGGGTTTAACACCTCTTGTAGTTGTGAGGTTAATTGCAAGCGTTCTTGCTCGGCAATTTTATCGGCGGTAAAGGCATCAATTGAGGCAACTAAGCCTGTTGTGATCAGTGCAAAGGCCGTTAATATCGCGCCATTTTTAGCCATTGATGAAATAATCATTTTACTGCTCCGTGGCCGTAAGTGCGTGGTTGGGTGTAGTAATCAATCAGTGGTACAGCAATATTAATGAGTAATACACTAAAGGCGACTGCATCTGGGAAACCACCAAAGGTGCGAATTAAATACACTAATAAGCCAATTAACGCGCCATAAATTAAGCGCCCTTTATTGGTTGTAGCAGCGGATACAGGATCAGTGGCGATAAAAAATGCACCCATCATGGTTGCGCCACTTAATAAGTGAAAGACCATACCAGGCTCGGTACCTGGCGCGGCAATATAGCCAATGGCACTGCACAGTGCTAGTGAGCCTATAAAGCTTACTGGAATATGCCAGTTTATAATTTTAGCTTTTAATAGGTATAAACCACCGGCTAAAAAGCCTAGGTTAACCCATAGCCAACCAAGCCCCGTCCATTGCCCAAATATTGGTTTTTGCATGCTTTCGCTAACGGTTAGGCCATGTGCTACATCGGTTTTAACTGTATCAAGCGGCGTGGCCATGGTGAGACCATCAACGCCGGCACGGACTTGATCAACACTAAAGCCCAGCGCGGTAAAGTCGGTAAATATAAGGCGTAACTGGTCAATAAAGCCAATAGGCGCATTAAGTAAATCGGTAACGGGTAACCAACCGGTCATCTGCACTGGGAAAGATATAAGTAATAATACATATGCAGCCATTGCTGGGTTAAATAAATTAAACCCAAGTCCACCATAAAGCTGTTTTACGATGACGATGGCAAATAAACAGCCAATAATGATCACCCACCAAGGTGCCAGTGGCGGAATGCTCAGCGCTAATAACACACCAGTAAGCCATGCACTACCATCACTTAAAGCTGGCCAAATTGGACGTTTTCGCATTAACATAATGGCAGCTTCAAATACACTCACAGCAACAAGTGCCAGTACTAACTGAATAAGTACACCGGTGCCAAAAAATACCACTTGCGCTATCAACCCAGGAATACACGCTGCAATAACAGTTAGCATTAATCGCGTTAACGACTTATGGCTATGGTTGTGCGGCGAACTGGCCATGGTTAATTTCATGACTGATCATTTCCTTCTTTTTGTAACTTTTTAGCTTTGGCGCGCGCAATGGCGGCGGCCACGGCAGCTTTTTTCTTTTCTTCAGCGGTTTGTGTTGGCTCTGATTTGCGCTCAGAGGCAGCCTCGTCGCTCTGCTCAGAAGCTGAGTGCTCACTTTGAGCAGATTGCTCGGCTTCTTTAGCGGCCTTTTTAGCTTTTGCACGGGCAATAGCAGCCGCTACGGCCGCTTTTTTATCATCAGCTGGAGCTTGTGCTTCATCGCTTTGTGGCTGTGCATCTTGCTCAGCTTGTGCCGCTTTTTTATCATCAGCTGGAGCTTGTGCTTCATCGCTTTGTGGCTGTGCATCTTGCTCAGCTTGCGCCGCTTTTTTAGCTTTTGCACGAGCGATAGCAGCCGCTACTGCTGCTTTTTTATCATCAGCTGGGGCGCTTGCTGCATCGTTTTGTGGCTCAGCACTTTGCTCAGCTTGCGCCGCTTTTTTCGCTTTTGCACGGGCAATAGCGGCCGCTACCGCTGACTTTTTATCATCAGGTGCTGGTGATGATTCGCTCTGGGCAGCTTTTTGCTCTTTATATTTACGAGCTTGCTCTTTACGAAGCGCACGTTCTTTTGCAACTTCACTGTTATCTGGCTCTAGTTCTTCGCCTTGCTGTTTTTTCGCTTTAGCGCGAGCAATTGCAGCAGCTACAGCTGATTTTTCATCGCCTTTATCTGATTTGTTTTTAACACGAGCTAGTGCATCTGCTACTTTTTGTTTTTCATCTGATGATTTAGCGGCCGGTTTACGTTTATGGCGATTTTGGCGTTCTTGCTGCTCGCGCTCTAGGCGCTCTTTACGTGCATCAAAACGCTCTTTTGCTCTATCGGCTTTTATTTTTTCTGCCTGTTGTTCTTTTATTTCTACTTTCGCTACACGGTAATAATGTACCAGTGGGATTTCGCTCGGGCACACATAGGCACACGCACCACATTCAATACAATCAAATAAGTTGTGCTCTTGTAGTTTGTCGTACTCTTTTGACTTTGCAAACCATTGTAATTGCTGTGGTAATAACGAAGCAGGGCAGGCATCTGCACAGGCACTACAGCGTATACAGGCTTTTTCAGGTCCAGGCTCTGCTAGCTCTTTATGATCAGGGGCTAAAATACAGTTGGTGGTTTTAATAACCCCAATACGCACTGTGGGTAAGGTAAAGCCCATCATCGGCCCGCCCATAACAACGCGCTGCTGTGGTACGGGTGAAAAACCTTGGCAATCTAGCAAGTGTTTAACTTCTGTACCTAATAATGCCCATACATTACCTGCATTATGGATAGTGTTACCTGTTACTGTAACAACGCGTTCTATAAGCGGTTTACCTTCGTACACTGCCTGCTGCACAGCAAACAAAGTTCCGGTGTTATGCACTAAAATTCCAATGTCGGCAGGAATGCCACCACTGGGTACTTCGCGGTTTGTAAGTAATTTAATTAATTGTTTTTCGCCACCTGAAGGGTAAACAGTAGGCACAGTTTGAATAATAATATTAGCGTTATGCTCTGCAGCACTTTTCATAGCCGCGATGGCTTCAGGTTTATTATCTTCTATGCCAACAATACACAGCGTTGGGCTTAAAATTTGCTGCATTAACTCAATGCCTTGCACAACTTGCTTAGCATGTTCACGCATTAATACATCGTCGGCTGTTATGTAGGGCTCACACTCAACAGCATTAACAATTAAAAACTCAATAGGTTGTTTTATATCGGCTTTTACATAAGTAGGAAAGCCTGCTCCCCCCATACCACTAATACCTGCTTGATGAATTATATCGACTAATTCATCGTGACTAAGCTCACTTGGGTCAGGTGTAGGGGTCAGTTCGCACCATTGATCTTTGCCATCAGGCTCAATAATAATACTTAGCTCAGGTAAAGCCGATGGATGCGCCGAGGGCATCGAAGAAATATCAGTGATGGTGCCAGAGCTTGGGGCGTGAACAGGCACAGACCAATTTGCCACAGGCTTGGTGAGTGCTTGAC
Source organism: uncultured Pseudoalteromonas sp. (assembly GCF_963922945.1). Classification (GTDB taxonomy): domain Bacteria; phylum Pseudomonadota; class Gammaproteobacteria; order Enterobacterales; family Alteromonadaceae; genus Pseudoalteromonas. The sequence goes on from NZ_CAWUKC010000094.1 coordinate 10,326, forward strand.
CTTTCAGTACCTGTTGGCCTTTTTCGACAATTAATTTACCGTTAGCACCAATATGCTGCTTAATAGGTACAACTAACTTATCTGGTAGCGGTAGTCTTGCAATACGCGCACTATTAGAGAGTGTTTTTTGTTGTGGTGGATGCACGCCGCCAGGAAATGGCCAAACTATGCCTTTTTTAATTTGTTCAAGTAACTTTTCCACTCAAACCTCTAATCTATTTGTGTGACGGGAATAGCATCAAGTTGCCATTTCCAGTTTTGTTTTGTCTCGGCTACAGGCAGCATATCAATGCAATCTACAGGGCAAGGCTCTACACATAAATCGCAGCCAGTACACTCATCTATTAATACGGTGTGCATTTGGCGTGTAGCACCAACAATGGCATCCACAGGGCATGCCTGAATACATTTAGTACAGCCTATGCATTCGTCTTCACGTATATAAGCAACGGTTTTTATTGGCTCCGCTTGCTCGCCACCAGCAAGGGGCTTAGGTTCAACGCCCATTAAATCGGCCAGCTTTTTAACCGTTGCTTCACCACCTGGTGGGCATTTATTAATTTCATCCCCGTTGGCAATTGCCTCAGCGTAGGGGCGACAGCCCGGGTAGCCACATTGCCCACACTGAGTTTGTGGTAAGATAGTATCTATTTGCTCTACAATCGGGTCACCTTCTACACGAAAGCGAATAGCTGCAAAGCCTAAAATAAGTCCAAATACAAGCGCTAGCGAGCCAAGCGCTATCAAGGCATACATCAAGGTCATATTAAAACTTCACTAATCCGGTAAAACCCATAAACGCCATCGACATTAAGCCGGCGGTGATCATGGCTATTGAGGCGCCTTTAAACGGGGTGGGAACATCTGCAGCGGCAAGACGTTCGCGCAGGGCTGCAAATAATACAAGCACTAATGAAAAGCCAACAGCTGCACCAAATCCATAGACGGCTGATTGCAAAAATGTGTGATCTTCTTTTATGTTAAGAAGCGCAACACCTAATACTGCACAGTTAGTGGTGATCAGCGGTAAAAATATACCTAATAAACGGTATAAAGTTGGGCTGGTTTTACGCACGACCATTTCGGTAAATTGCACCACAACGGCAATCACTAAAATAAAACTCATGGTGCGTAAAAATTCGATATCAAGCGGCGCTAAAATATATTGATTGACTAAATAGCTGGTTACAGAGGCAAGTGTAAGCACAAATGTAGTTGCTAAAGACATGCCAATAGCGGTATCAAGCTTGCCTGATACACCCATAAATGGACATAAGCCTAAAAATTGTACCAATACAAAGTTATTAACTAGAACCGTTCCAATTAATAACAAGACATATTCAGTCATGTGTGCCTCGCGCTATTAAAATCCTGTGTATTATCCTTTTTTCTGCCCCGATAAACAACATATGCGAGTCGTTATCAGTTAAATAAACACGGTAAAATAATCTTGCGATCACAAAGCTGTAAAATTTATGTGATTTTAAAGTAAGTGAAAAATTAAGCGTTTAAAACACAAAAAGAGCAACATGTGCTCTTTTTGTGTTTTTAGGCCTAGCTTAAATATCTTTTGGTTTTTCTATGTAATAACCTTGTACGCCATCAAGGCAGAGCGTTTCTACTATGTGCTTTTCTTCTTGGCTTTCAACGCCCTCAGCAAACACACTCACACCAATGCGGTGGGCTAAATCAACCATTAGTCGCATAAAGTATTGGTTGTTCTTGTCATCTTCTAGGCCGCGTGTGTAACTGGCATCCATTTTAATAAAGTCGGGTTTTAAATCACGGAAAAACTTAAACGAAGTTAACCCTACGCCAAAGCGCTCAACTGTTACGCGGGCGCCTACACGATGGACCATATCAATAAAGCGTTTACTGGCTTTAATATTTTGCTGTAGACCAAACTCACTTACTTCAAATACTAATTTAGAGGCTATATGCGTATCTTTTAGTAAGCGACGTTCTAACCAAATCACAAATTGGTCGTTATGGGCGCTTGAAGCGGTCACATTAAGGCCAAAAAACTTTTCAGACAGGTTACGGCTTTTAATTTTTTCAAGTGATGAGTCTATAATTAAACGATCAATCTCTATGGCCATATCGAGCTTTTCAGCCATAGCTAAAAATGAGGCAGTAGGGAGCACTTGGTTGTCTTCGGTTTTAAAGCGAACCTGTATTTCGGCATAAGCTTTAATGCTTTTACCCAGTGGCATAATATTTTGCATTACTAAGTGAACACGTTTTGATTCAATCACTTCGTTGATCACTTTACGCCAATTTTGGTTACCAAATCCTGCGCTTACATTATTGACTAAATCGGTTTCGCGTTGCACATGCCATGCATTAACCTGTTTAGACTGCGCCATGCTCATCGCGTTATCGACAACAGATAATAGCTCGCCCAGCGGCTTGCCTTTTTCATACCCCACAATGCCGGTATTAGCCACAGAGCTGAGCTCTTGGTTTTGTTGGTACTGAGTAAAGCGCGATTGCAGGTTTTCACCAAAACGTTCAGCTTCTTTAAGCGGGGTATTAGGTAATACGATTGCAAAGTCTGAGCTATTTAGCCTAAATACTTGGCTACCTGTGTATGTGCCGCTCAAATGCTTAATAATATCAGCAACACCTTTTACGTAATCATCGCCTTTTTGGTAACCACGGCTTTGGTTTATAGATTGCAATTCACTACAGCGTACAAGTGCTAATGAGCCAAAAGTGCTGCGCTCAGTGTTTTCAATGTGTTTCTCGTAATATTCAACAAACATATTACGGTTACCCAGCTCGGTAATTACATCTTTATACGCTTCTTGCTTAATGCTCAATGCAGCGTTTTGAATATCATCGTTTTTATTTTTTAAAAAATGCGAAAGGCGGTTAAAACTAGGCACTAAATCTTTACCTAGCTTCTTCATTTTACTGGCATCCAGTGCTGTGCTTAAATCATCACCAATTTGATTTTGGTTAATGTAAATATCTATCACATCGGCTACGGTCATACTGATGTTTTTATTTAAGCTATGAAAAATAGACTTCATTAATATAATGGGAATAATCACTAGCAGGGCAGAGATAAGAATAACAATAAACAGTGAGGTTTGTAGCTGCTGCGCTAAATGACTAATGTTAAGTATAAATTCTACTTTTATATCTGCAGCATCATTGACAGCAAATTGTGGACGAACAGAGTTAAAGCTAGATTGAACAAATTCAGCAAACATAGGAAGCTGGGCAGGGGAGTTGAGTGAAAATACTTCAGCCCCTTGGTAGTCTCTTAGTATAAAGCTTGAAAACACCTCACCGTTAGCCACTGCTTTTTTTATACTTTCTGATGACAGATTATCGCTTGTTAAGCTGTTAATGTAGCGAGTTACACTCGTTTGCGCTGACGTTTGTGCGTCACTTACAGCATTATTAAAGCTTACAGATATGAAGTAGCTTCCAGCCGCAACGCACAAAAGCCAAGACAGGATTTGTATAAAAATAAGTTTTTTAAAGCCAGCCATGTTATCAATCTTTTAATAGTTCAAAAGGAAAGGAATCAGGTCCTTGATTATTCAACTAATTAGCAACACATAAGAGCACGTACTATGTTTTAGTTATAATGCAGAAGAGTAGTGGAAAATTACTGAAATGTCTATGAAATTCTTGTGATTGGCTCCCCCTCCCCGACTCGAACGGGGGACCTGCGGATTAACAGTCCGTCGCTC
>NZ_CAWUKC010000095.1:0-13933 GCF_963922945.1 uncultured Pseudoalteromonas sp.
GCAGTTATCGTCATTCTGTTTAAGACATTGTTGGTAATTAAACCAATGAGCTACAGCTATAAAAGCCGATCCTATTAAAGTAAGCGCTTTTTCGGCCACCTCATGCCCTAGTAATACCGCACATATCATAAAGGCTAACCCAATAACGCCGCAGCCCATATAACGTAAACGCTTGTGCTTTTTACAGCCTAGGCTTAATGCTAATAAACTCGTTGGTAATACCGCCGCTAGGATCCATAAATGAAACTGCTCGCTATCTATTTGTAATACAGCAAAGCTAGGCAATAACGCTAATATAACTGGGGTTGCAAAACAATGCACTGTGCACATTACCGACAGCCCAATAGCCATACGATCCATAACACTTTGACTCGACTTCATTACTTCCTCTTCTGATCATTTTTAAACCAAGGGCTTTGCCGCTTGGTTTATAAGGCCCGTTATAGTAACAATTATGAATTACTATTGATACATTATAACGTTTCTCGCATAATTGATATAATATAACATCCAACAAGGTAGTCAAATGAAAAATAAATCACAATTAGCTGTGCTCATTGCAGCTTTATTACCTGCAAGTGTGCTGGCAAGTACGCTTGAAGGGGTTGTATTAAACAACCAAGATAAAATAGTAACTAATGCAACAATAGAAGTTGAAGGCTCAGACCTTAAAGTAACCACCGACGAAAATGGTAAATTTGTACTAACCGAGCTAAACAATGGCTTAAAAGAGCTTCATATTGTAGCCCCGGGTTATGCGCACCTTCATCGCGATATAACAATAACGAATGATGAAAACCAGTCAGTTACGTTTAATTTAAAGCGCTCGCCGATTGAAGTTATTGATATTGAAGCAACCCCTATTCATATGTCGGCAATGGAATCTGCCTCACCTGTTAGTGTTTTATCTGGTGAACAACTAAGGCGCCAACAAGCTGCAACCCTTGGGGATAGCCTTGAAAAACTCCCAGGCGTTAACACTAACTTTCATGGCAAAGTAGCCAGTACCCCTATTATTCGTGGTTTGAGTGGCCCGCGTGTACTTATTACTCAAAATGGCCTTGATGTAAGCGATGTGTCGCGCGTTGGCCCCGATCACTCTGTTGCATCAGAAGCCTCTACCGCACAACAAATTGAAGTATTACGCGGCCCTGCAACACTATTTTATGGTAGCGGAGCGATTGGTGGCGTAGTAAATGTGGTAGATAACCGCGTACCAACCGACAGCACAACACGCGGCGAGTGGAACCTAGAACATAACTCTGCTGATAACCAAAAAGTGGCCTCGTTTAACGCCACCACAGGCACAGACTCAGTGGCTTTTTATGCCGATGCGTTTTGGCGTGAAGCCGACGACTACGAGGTACCTGTAGCGGCCGATATAGATAGTGACGGTGAAGAGCATAGTAGCGATTACAAAGTTGAAAACAGTAATGAAGAGTCTGATGGTTTTACTGTTGGCGCTAGCTATTTAATGGATAACGGCTTTATTGGCATAGCAGTAGAGCAATTTAATCGTCAATACGGTATTCCGGGTCATACGCATGGCGATGAAGAGGAAGAACACAGCGACGACGAAGAAAGCGTATTTGCCGATTTAGAGCAAACTAAAGTGCAATTATTAGGTGAATACAACCTAGATAATAAATGGCTAAACAAAGTCAACCTGCGCGTAGGCCACACCGACTACGAACACGCTGAAATTGAAGGTGGCGCTGTAGGCACCACATTTAAAAACGAAACCAACGAACTTCGTATAGACCTCATGCATAACCAATTTAGCGAGTGGAATGGCGGCATTAGCTTTCATTACAAACAAAGCGATGTTGAAGCACAAGGCGAAGAAGCCTTTACGCCTCCATCAGAAACCGAAAGCTTTGCTGTAGCGCTGATGGAAGAAAGGCACTTTGGTGATTTTTTAGTGCAGCTAGGTGGGCGTATTGAGCGTGTAACCATTGAATCAGGCGACGTATTACTAGCAAATATTGACGCTCATGCACATGATGAAGCAGAGGAAGCCGACGAGCATGATCACGACCACGAAGAAAGCACAGAAACCACTCGTGTATTTGACGTAGAGCATGAATTTACGCCAATCAGTTTATCTGCAGGCGTAGTGTGGGATTTTACCCCTAACTATAATTTAGGGCTTTCTGTATCGCGCTCTGAACGTGCGCCTTCGGCTTCTGAGTTATTATCGTTTGGACCGCACATTGGTACTGGCACTTACGAAGTAGGCGCACTGTTTGATTTAGATGAAGACGGCCATTTGGGTTTATCTAGTCAAACAATTGATTTAGAAACTGCCAATAATGTTGATTTAACCCTGCGTAAAACCCAAGGCGATGTTGGCTTTATTTTAAATGCCTTTTACAACCAAGTAGATAATTATTATTACCAAACAAACACCGGTTTATATGCTGAAAGTGGCCACGATCATGGCGATGAAGAAGAGCATGATCACGCTGATGAGCACGACCATTCAGCAGAGCTACCAGTTTACTTATTTAAAACAGACGATGTGATTTTACACGGGTTTGAAGCGCAAATTGCGTGGCAATTAACCGATGAATTTAAAGTAGATTTATTCTCAGATTACGTTCGTGCACGCCTTAAAGACGGCGGCGATTTACCCCGCACTCCACCGCTTCGTTTTGGTAGCGAGCTAAGCTACCAAACAGATAAACTCAGTGCGCATATTCACGTTACTCGCTATCAAAAGCAAGACCGCACCGCCCCACAAGAAACATCAACTGACGGCTACACATTGGTTGATGCAAGCATCTCTTACGACCTTTCAGTATTAAACCAAGATATGTCTGTTTACCTGCGAGGCAGCAACTTAACAGATACAGAAGCACGCGTGCACAGCTCGTTTGTAAAAAATATAGCGCCACGTCCAGGACGTAGTTTTGCGCTAGGCATTCGCGGTTATTTTTAAGCGTTAAAAAATTATAATTAAAGGAAATAAACATGAAAAAACTATACAAATTAAAGCTTATTGCGCTGGCCATTAGCACTACATTTATTACAGCCTGTGGCGATGCAGAAACCAATATTGTAGAAAAAGATCCTATTGTTGTAGAAGACGAGCACGATCATGACGATGATGATCACGACCATGATGATGGCTACACAATTGACTCATTAGGCAGATTAGCGGTGCTTGCAGGCAATAGCAACGAAGCCAGCTTTTATGACCTTGATGACAACACTTTACTTGAAACATTTACCCTGACGAACGATTCAAACACGCTGTCGTCATCACCTGATTTTCGTTATGCCGTTATTGCAAGCCGCGCACAAGATTACTTAGGCTTTATTGATGGTGGATTATGGCGTGAAGACCATGGCGAGCATTTACACGACTACGAGCAAAGCCCAGCGGCTAGCAGCTATGAGCTAACAAGTGGCAGCCGCCCTACTCACCTTGTAAAACATGACGGCCAATTAGCTATTTTTTATGATGGTGATGCAGACTCAGGCACGGTTGCCTCTGTTGAAGTATTAACAGATAACGACATAACCAGCGCAACAGCAACACTACCGGGTATTAGCTACGATATTAATATGCACGGTGTAGCAGAGCCTCGCGGTGAACATTTATTATCAACACTTCGCCGTGATGACAGCGAAAGCACATCGGTTGCTAAAGTACTGCCAGATCAAGTAGGTGTTTATCATTTTCATGATGGTGAATACGAGCTTGAACAAACCTTAGAGTTAACATGCCCTGATTTACACGGCGCGGCACAAAACCACGACTACGTAGCATTTGGCTGTAGCGATGGTGTGTTATTAGCCCACCAGCACGATGATGAATACGAAGCTGAAAAAATAGCGAACATAGCAGCCGTTGGCGATTTACGTATTGGTAGTATTTATGGCCACGAAAATAGCGAGGCCTTTATTGGCGTAGCGTCTGGCCATGGTGGCGGCGAAACCGTAATTGTCACTATTAACCCTGCAACAGCCCAAATGGAAGAACTAGAGTGGCAACTAGCCGATGGCGCAAGTGCTGTGTCGTACTCTTTTTCTGCCCATGGCGAGCACTTTTTAATATTAGACAGCTTAGGCTTTTTAAATGTATTTAGCGCACACGACCATGATGGCGAAATGCATTGGGAGCTTGAAGGTCAAGTTGATATTACTGAGCAAGATATATCAACCATGCCAGAGGGCATGAACTTTAGCATGACAGTGGCGCAAAATGGTCAGTTTGCTTATGTAGCCGACCCGATTGCTCAGCATGTTGTGCAAGTACACCTTGAAGACTTAGAAATTGAGAGTGAGGTTGAGCTTACTTTTGCGCCTAGTGCAATTACTTGGCTTGGTATTGCGCAAGAGGAAGAAGAAGACGATCACGACCACTAATTTTATTCTTTAAAAAGAGTACTCCCTTGAAGGTTGGCGTTTTAATGCCAACCTTTTTTATTCACATTTTGTAACAGACCTTTTATCGCAAGTACATCGCTATTTATCACCTTATTGTTATGATGTAACAGCTATTAATATAGGATGTAATCCCATGAAAAAATTAACAACATTGGCGCTTGCCTTGGCTGCAGTTATTGCACCGAGTGTATCGGCCTATGAAACTAAAGACACACGCTTACTACGCCTTCCTGATATTCATAACCAAAACGTGACCTTTGTTTACAGCGGCGATATTTATATTGCTAATACACAAACCGGCGAAAGCAAACGTTTAACCGACCATATTGGTTTTGAAACATTTCCTAAGTTTTCTCCTGATGGTAAGCGCATTGCGTTTTCGGCTGAGTATAACGGCAGCCGCCAAGTATATGTGATCAACAGCGATGGCTCAGGCCTTAAGCAGCTTACCTACTACAACGATGTTGGCCCAATGCCGCCGCGTGGTGGTTTTGATTACCGCGTTTTAGATTGGACTGCTGATGGCAAAAATGTGGTGTTTAGAGCTAACCGCACACCGTGGGGCAAACGTATGGGCCGCCCTTATATGGTCCCTGCCGACGGTGGCCTTGAGCAGCCTTTAGCTATTCCAGAAACGGGCGGCGGTATGCTCTCGCCAGATGGCAGTAAGTATGTTTATACGCCCATTGACCGTGAGTTTCGTACTTGGAAACGCACCCGAGGCGGCCGTGCGCAAGACGTATGGGTTTATGATTTAGAAAATAACACCTCAGAGCAACTGACCACTAACCGTGCAACCGACCAGCAACCTACTTGGGTTGGCGACAACATTTATTTTGTATCGGACCGTAATTACACGCTAAACCTTTATCAATACCGTAAAGGCAATGAGCCTAAAAAGCTCACCAATTTTAAAGACTTTGACGTACTTTGGCCCTCAGCAGGCCCTAATGCGGTTGTGTACGAGAATGGCGGTTACTTATATCGCTTTGACGCAAAAACACAAAAAAGCACTAAGCTGAGCATTAACATTGCCGGTGTTCGCCAATACGCTATGCCGTACAGTAAAAATGTAAGCGACTTTATTGACTCTATGTCGATTTCTCATGATGGCAAACGTGCTGTATTTACAGCCCGTGGCGAGCTATTTAGTGTACCTGTTAAGCAAGGGCCCACGCGTAACTTATCGTACACTCAAAAAAGCCGCGAAATAGACGCAAGCTGGTCGCCAAATGGCCGTTACATTGCCTACATGAGCGATGAAAGCGGCGAGTACGAAATTTACCTAAAAGATCGCAGTAAAAATAATGCCATTAAACAACTCACTAGTAATGGCACTATTTGGCGCTTTACTCCTATTTGGTCACCCGATAGCTCAAAGCTGTTGTTTGCAGATAAAAACCACACACTGTGGTGGTTAGATGCAAAATCGGGCAAGCAACACAAAATTGATACTGGTATTTACGACGAAGACGGCATTACTCAATATACGTGGTCGCCTAATAGCCAAGACATTGTGTATGTTAAAAATAACGAAAACCGTTATGCCTCACTATGGCACTACAACCTTAAAAAGAAAAAGGTAACTCGCCTAACAGACGAAATGAGTAACGAGCAAAACCCAACCTTTTCGCCAGATGGTCAATACCTTTACTTTAGCTCTGAGCGCGACTTTAACCTTGCCTTTAGCAGTTACGAGTTTGACTACATGTTTAACCGCGCCACCCGTATTTATGCGGCCGCAGTAAACGATAGCATCAAACCGCTTATTGCCTTACAAAGTGACGAAACCACGATTGTAAAAGATAAAAAAGACGAAAAAGAGGACGATAAAAAAGTTAAAAACGCACTGCAAAGCAGCGACTTTATGCAGCGTGTTACCGCACTTAATGCACCCGCGGGCGACTACCGTGGCTTAACTGCAGTAAAAGGCGGCGTACTGACACTTGCTAATGGTGGTTTACAACTTATAGGCACCGAGCACGATAGCGAGCTAGAAACCGTTGCTAAAGGTGTTAGCAATTACACTATATCGAGCAACAGCGAGCACCTGCTTGTACGTACAAGTGGCGGTTACAGCTTAATTGAGCCTAAACCAAAGCAAGACCTAAACGCCAACAAGCTCGATTTAAGCAAAATGACGCTTAAAATTAACCCACAAGCTGAGTGGCAACAAATGTACGTAGAAGGCTGGCGCACCCTGCGCGACTGGTTCTACGACGAAAACCACCACGGTCAAGATTGGGATGCTATTTTAGCTAAATACCAACCTATGGCTGATGCTATTAGCCACCGTAGCGACCTTGATTACGTACTAAGTGAAATAGCCGGCGAAATTAACGCAGGCCATATTTATGTGCAATCGGGTGATATGCCAAAAGCCGAACGTAAAAACCACGGTTTATTAGGGGCTAAGCTTGAAAGCGATCCATCGGGTTACGTAAAAATAGAGCAAATCTTCAAAGGTGAAAACTGGCACGAAGACTTCCGCTCACCACTGGGTACTACAGGCGTAAAAGCACATAACGGCGATTACATAATTGCGGTAAATGGCCGTTCGGTTAAAAACGTTGCTAACTTTTACGAACTCCTTGAAAACACTCAAGGCGAGCAAGTAGAGCTAGTGCTAAATAGCAAACCGCGTAGCAAAGGCGCATGGCAAGTAACTGTAAAACCTGTAGCCAGTGAGCAAGGCCTACGTTATTTAGAGTGGGTTAACTCACGTGCAGCCTACGTTAATAAGCTATCAAACGGGCGTATTGGCTACGTGCACCTGCCAAATACCGCGTATGAAGGTAACCGCGCCATGTTTAAAAATTACATGCCGCAAACAACTAAAGACGCCATGATTATTGATGACCGTTACAATGGCGGTGGCTTTATTCCTGAGCACATGATCACCTGGCTTGCGCGTAAACCACTTAACTACTGGAAACGCCGCGGTGTTGAGCCTACCAAAACGCCACAGTTTGCACACGACGGCCCAAAAGCCATGCTAATAAACGGCTATTCAAGCTCAGGCGGTGATGCAATTCCTTACTACTTCCGCCAAGCGGGTTTAGGTAAGCTAATTGGTACGCGGACATGGGGTGGCTTAATTGGTATTTCTGGCAACCCAAGCCTTGTAGATGGCGGGCAAGTCATTGCAGCTACTTTCCGTATTTTAGACAACGATGGCAACTGGATTATAGAAAACGAAGGCGTTGCACCTGATATTAAAGTGGTTGATCGCCCGGAGCTTATTTATAAAGGCCAAGATCCATCTATAGAGCGTGCTGTACAGGAGTTATTAAAGGAGCTTAAAGCAAACCCTAAGCAACCTTTAGTCGTGCCACCAGCACCTTCTAAGTTTTAACTTATTAGCTTATAAAAACCCTGCAAATTTGCAGGGTTTTTTAATGACTTGGATTTAATGACTTATATGTATTAAGGCTTAGCTTTTTCTCCAGCCGCTCCATACGTCATCTTTGGGGTTAGCTTTGTTTTTCTTCTTTTTCTTGCCAGTGCCAGCTGGCTTTGCCATTGGCTTATCGTTTTTAAGTGCTTTCGCTGCATCAAGATTTGCTTGGTTTAGCGCAAAACCCGTTACTTCCTCACGCTCCAAACGGAATTTGTTCTTCTTTTCGATTATTTTAAAGTGATGAAAGTCTTCATAATCAATTAACGATAACGCTAAGCCAACTTCACCGGCACGGCCGCTTCGGCCAATACGGTGCATGTAATCAGCGGGGCTACGCGGTAAGTTAAAGTTAATAACAACAGGTAGTTTGGCAATATCTAAACCACGGGCTGCAATATCAGTGGCTATAAGTACGTCTATTTCGCCCGCTTTAAATTTTTCTATTACGCGAGTACGCTCACTTTGGCCTTTATCACCATGAAATACCTGTGCGTTAATACCACGCTTTTCAAGCTTACCTGCTAAGTGCTCACAGTCTTTTTTAGCGTTTACAAAAATAAGTGCTTGGCGCCATTTATGCGCTTTAATTAAATGCGCTAAAACCGTGGTTTTTTCGCCTTTATTAACCGTAAATACGCGCTGTACTAAGGTGCTTTCGTCTTTACTTTGAACTTGTATTTCAACTGCGTTGGTTAACAGCTCTTGCGTTAATTGAGTGACTTGCTCCGGGAAGGTTGCTGAAAACAACATAGTTTGTTTTTTAGCAGGCATTAACGCTAATAGCTCGGCAAGCTCTTCGGTAAAGCCAAGGCTTAACATGCGGTCGGCTTCATCAAGCACTAAGGTTGTTACTTTATCGAGCTTAATCGCATTACTTGAGATTAAATCGAGCAAACGCCCTGGCGTTGCAACAATAATATCGGCGCCGCCACGTAGAGCCCGCATTTGTGTATTAACCGACACACCACCAAATACCGCCACCGTTTTAATGGCGCCATTAAAGTGTGCAGAATACGATTTAACGCTATCAGCCACCTGCGTTGCAAGCTCACGGGTAGGTACTAAAATAAGCCCAGTGACAAAATTACCTTTGCTCGCTGTTTTTTTAGCGCCTTGCTCTACAAATAACTTTTGTAGCATAGGCAAAGCAAATGTTGCTGTTTTACCTGAGCCAGTATTTGCCCCCGCAATTAAATCGCTACCAGCCAGTACACTTGGAATCGCCTTAGCTTGAATTGGCGTAGGTTGGCTGTATTCCAAATCGGTTAAACGCGCTTGTAGCTCTGGAATAAGGCCAAGATCGTTAAAGGTGCTAGGGCTGGTTGCTGAGGTCATGAATAGTACGGGCTCATTGCTAAAAAAGTAGCCTGTAATTTTAGCGTATTTGATGCTTATTAAGTAGGGATTAGTGATTTTAATGTTTTGAGGTAACAGCTGCGTGTTGTAAGTAATAAACTTGACTTGATAATATTGGTACTTCATCAGGTCAAGTTTTCTAGAGCGAAGGTTCACGCTCTAGAAAAATAATTTTTTCCTTAAACAAACCTTGGTGGACTCAACTTAGTTCGTGGCTATCAATTTTATTATTTAGCTAATAATTTAACCCACTTATCTTTGTAAGGTGATTCGGCCATCAAGGCATCTATATACTTAATTAACTCATCATATTTTTCTTTAATTTCTGCCTCAGTCAACATGTTTTTCAATTTGGGTTTTATCCACTCACAAAACTTATCTAACTTCTCTTCGGATACAAAAATTATACCTTCAGTAGAATACCCACTTTTAGGGGTTGTAAATAAATGGGGCAAAAGCATGTATTCGTAATCACCTACTCCTGTATCAAATAAATAATTAGCATTTAACGTGGTGGACTTATCTAGTACTAATGATTCAAAACCTATAGGAGGTGGCAGCAAAAATCTAGAGTTTGAATTACTTTTTGAGTTTGCTTTCATTAAAGCTGAAAGCAAAGCATTATTGTTATAAGGTTGTGATGGCTTTTGTTTTTTACAGCAATAAACTAAATCTGTTTTTTGATTTTTAAAGTCACCTGATTCAATTACTTCAATTGTATTTACTCCATACCTTACTTGCCACTCTTTAAATAATAAACATTTTATCAAATCATCATAATCAGGGTGATTCCCCAAATAGATATCACAAATAGAAACGTTATCACCATTAAGGTTTTTTTCTCCAATTCTTAATAGCTCTCCATTTAAATACTCGTCTAAAGCTTTATCAGCAACCTTATATTTGAGCCAAAATTTATCAAAACGATTAAAGTCATCAGATAACTTTTCCCAAGGATTATTACTAGAATCCATTAAAGCCATGGCATTTAAAAATAAAGAAAAATGTATTTTAAACTCTTCTTTAACATCTGAGCTCTCTTGATTAGCTTTCAAATTTCCGACTAACTTCTCAGAAATATGGAAAAGAGAATTTTCAATAACTTGTATCAGTTTTGCACTAGCCTCTTTGTTTATTTCATCTCTATTAATTGAAAGCCAAGCACCAGCTTTACCTGAAAGTAAATTTATCGTTATATCTGCAAAAAGAAATCTGATATTTCCAGAATCAAATTCCTGTCCACGATATAAAGTTTTAACCCGCGAAAACCGACTAGTAGGGTAAAAAAGTAGCTCGACTTGTTCACCTCCTAAATCTATAAAATATCCTTTTTTTTCTTCACCTTTAATATAAAGAGGCATAGCCTTCTGATCTTTCGCTTTATAATGACCATTAATTCTAATTGGTGAGTGTTTCGCAAAATCAACTATCGAGTCAGCAATTCGTGCTGACTCAAATGGAAACGATTCATCTAAATTTGGATCGTGGTTATCTAAAATCATGCTTTTAACACTAGGCTCTCTATGTAAACTTATACTCCAACTTGTAGCAATTTTTTTAAGCGAAAATATAATCTTAACTTCAGACCCATGTTGAGTAGATATATCATTAGGCAAACTTTTTAAAAGTGCTAACCCCTCTTTTTCACCTAGAGGGTTATATAGTTCTGCATGGCTACACTCATTAGTAAAGAGACTTTTTGATGTAATGCTCACTTTATCTGCAAGAATAAATGAACTCTGAAAACCAATACCGAATGCTCCTGATGGCTTCATCCACTCAGGCATTGAATCCACAATATCTTTTTTTGTTTTATTTTTACTAGAGCTACTAATGCTTAATAAGTATGAAAAGTCTTTAATACTGAAGCCGGTACCGTTATCTTTTATAGTTAGCTCCCATAATGAATTTTCATTTTCTTTTGGACACTCTCCCATTTCTTTGAGTGAAATTTCGATGGCTTCATTATCAATAGCATTCTTCACCTCTGGATCACTTGGGTTTTTCCATTTTTCACAACTAATCTTATTTTTATTCCTTAACCAAACACTTATTAAAGTTGCGTCGACAGCATTTTGTAAAAGCTCTCGGATACAGGCAAATTTTGAAGCATAAAGGTTACTTCCTTGTAGTAACTTAATTGCTTGTTCACTATCAAGTTTAAATTGAGGCCTTTCCCCTTCAGACAGTACTTGCTGCTGCCCACTAAGTTTCACCTGTATATTCCCTAAAGTAGGTAATAAACCAAAGCTCCTGCTAGGTGCTATTTCTTGCCAAAGGCTCATTTGCGCCTGAGTTTCTTGCTTTAACCATTCAAACCACTTATAAGATTCAAGGTAACTATCAACACTACTGCACTCTGCCGTAACCTCAATCCTATCTTTGTCTATGCGCAAATGCCTAATAGCAGCATGTTTATCTTCATGAGCCTTACTTAATGATGGTCTGCTATCACCAGCAATTTTTTTCATTACAGGACAAAAACGGTTGTCATCTAAATCCAACAAGTCGCCAATTCTTAGCATGCAGGCAACAAATCTAGGGTGGCAATCTTCTTGTCCCAATCCTGCCTCTTTATAAGGTAAGCCATTTTCA
Organism: uncultured Pseudoalteromonas sp.; assembly: GCF_963922945.1. Lineage (GTDB taxonomy): Bacteria > Pseudomonadota > Gammaproteobacteria > Enterobacterales > Alteromonadaceae > Pseudoalteromonas. Next base: position 11,747 of record NZ_CAWUKC010000095.1, read on the forward strand.
CCAACAATCTCTTTAAAATTTGCCCCATGTAATGCACAAATTTGCCCAAGTATTCTGAAAAGCCTCTTAGGGATCAGCTCAGTTCTTGGGGAAGATATACCAGCGGATTCCCAAGGAGTATTTACCGTTTGCTCAGCTCTATTGGCATGTTTTCTTCTGAACCATTCAGCCATTAGCTGTCGGAAATTATCAGTGGCCTCAATGGGCGATCCCATGAATTGAAAGCTACCTATCAGATTTTCATTATCAAAATTTGAGCAAAACTCATTTAAATGATGATTTTTATCTGTAACTACGGAATCAATGTAGTGACGAAAATCAGGATCACTAAAAGCTTCTTTTAGGTCATTTTGCGGGACTACCATACCTATATCATGCCAATAAGCAGACTCTAAGATAAGCCATGTATCTGTAGCTGTTAAATTAGCTATATTTTCTTTACCTAAGATTCTTTCGATATTTATTAAAATTTGTTTGCTATGCGATTCATCATGGCGGCTGAAGTGTGGGAAAAGACTACCAATACTCTGTAAAGCTTTTGGGATTATTTTTTGATCAAATCCCCATTGGTTCACTAATAAACTTAAATCGGAATGTTCAGTTCCTTTTGTTTTTAAGTGTTCAATTAATAAATCTGCCACTTTAAATATCCTTCTTATTATGTGATTTAAAGCCTAAAGTTAGGCTTCACTTTCGCTATATACGATAATCAACAACTTAATTTTTAAAAGTTAATAGCTTAAATTATTGCCTCTTATCATGCTTTTTTAACCTAGCCCTAGTTTCTTTTAAGTAATTTATATAAGGATATGAGTCGTCTGCAATCGTTAAAGCAGACTCCATCTGCTCAAGCGCTTGGCGAGTATCCCCTTGCATTTCATAACCGTAGGACAATGCCGAAAGCGCATCAACTGATTTTGGGTGGTTTTTTATATTGTATTTAAACACCTCAATAGCTCGGGAAAATTGCTTGCTGCCCGTTAAGTTATAACCGAGCGCTCTAACAGCGCGATCTGGTGGAGATATTTGCTCGCCCCATTGTTGAGATAATGTTTGATAGTAAGCATCGATAGAGGCTACATCGTCAGTTAAAGCACTTATAGGCATTTGTTTAGGTAAAAATAAGTTGTAATAAGCATTAAATATGCCTGCAGCAGAGGTTAAACCGTGCGAGATGCCATCAAACGCATCACTATAGAAGCGTAGCTCTCGCACTTTATGCGATTGCAGTGATTGCTGTAATTCATCGTACCTTTGACGCATTATGCCGGCTTCTTCGCCTATATTGATATAAACGTAGTTATTCAGGTCTTTTGATTTATTGATGAACGACTTAGTCGCCTTTACAGATGCGCCATAGTTCCACCAAACGGCAGGGCTGTAAGCAATATGCGCTTGAAATAGTTCGGGCTTTGCCTGCAACGCATATAGCGCAAATACACCTCCAGCAGATGCGCCAGCAATCACTTTATAATTGTGCGTACGATAACTTTTATTAATCAAGGGTATAAGCTCTTGCTCTATAAATGCTAAAAACGTTGCTGCGCCACCGCCTTCACCTACCGGGCCTTGTGGCTCTTTATTCACTGTGGGGTATAAATCTCTTAAGCGATTGATGTTTTCAATAGCGACAATAATAACCTCTGGCGCACGATTATCATTTTGTAAACGCTCAATAACAGCGCTGGCAAGCGGTATATTACCCGCGCCATCTAAGCGATAAATAACAGGATATACCTTGTTTGGCTCAGATTGATAGCTCTTAGGTAACTTAACGACAACTGTGCGTTCTTCGTTTAAAACAGCCGATTTAATAGTGTGCGTGAACTGAGAGTAATCAGTACGTTGCTGTTTAGCGCCAGGTTGGGCAAAAACACTTTGTGAACTAAAAGCAAAACAGCTAACAAAACAAATGACTGCAAATAAACGCATGACTAATCCCTTAGAGAATAATAAGTTATTAAAGCTAACAGACTTTTAGGCACAAAAAAAGCGCCTTAAGCGCTTTTTTAACATTAATAAAAATATATAACCTTTTGATTTTACTCAACAGTAACAGATTTAGCTAAGTTACGTGGTTGGTCAACATCAGTGCCTTTAATTACTGCTACGTAGTACGACAGTAACTGCAATGGCAGTGTGTAAACAATTGGCGCAATAATGTCGTCAGTGTGGTTTACGTTGATT
>NZ_CAWUKC010000096.1:0-13274 GCF_963922945.1 uncultured Pseudoalteromonas sp.
ACCATGTTCACCATGTTCACCATGTTCACCATGTTCACCATGTTCACCATGTTCACCATGTTCATCTTGTTCACTGTGGGTTGTGTGTAAACCGCCATGAATTAAATCAATAGCAGCAAGGGGGATATGCAAGGTTTTATCTACAGGCGTGCCGGTGGGGCTTAAAATACCGGTGACAATAAACGGGTTATCTTTATGATGATGAAAGCTCGTGCTTCCCATTCCGTGTGAGATTACTATACTATCACCTAGTGTGTACCCTAAACGGCTGGCTACGTCGCTGCCAAGTACCACCTGGTTTATATGCTCAAACGTATGGCCTTGCTGAAAGCTTAACGTTTGCTTTTTACCAAACCGATAATGAGTAAAATAATCGCGGGTAGTGCCGATGACTGCTTGGCCTTTATGGCTGTCGCCTAAACTAATGGGAATATTCCACTTAACACCGCGCTGGGCCGTTATGTACTGATAACTTTGCCAGCTGATGCCGTTGTTAGCATGGCCTATTCTAAATACAGACGAAAGCAGAAGCTGGATGTCGCCAGTACGGGCACCAACAATTAAGTCAGTGCCAGAAATTGTATTGCTAAAGCTGGTTTTGGCATCAACGCGTATTCGCTCAATACTGAGTAACAGCATGACGCTAATGGCAATGGTAAACAGCGTGAGTAATACACTGGCTTTGCGGTTTAATAAGCTTTTGTATGCCAATTTAGTCAGGATCATAATTGCTCCTGTAAATCTACCAAGCTAATAGTGCGATTAAATAGTGGTTTTAATGTTTCATCATGACTTACAAAAACAAGTGTACTGTTAGCGTGCTTTGCTTGTTCGAACAATAGCTTTATAAAGCTTTCTCGATTTGCATTATCGAGTGCAGAGGTAGGCTCATCAGCAATTATGAGCTCTGGGCTGCCAATAAATGCGCGAGCAGCGGCAACCCGCTGTTGCTGACCAATGCTGAGCGAAGCAACATCTTTACTATGATAAGACTCACTTAAGCCTAATGCTGTTAATAAACGAATTGCCTCTTTTTGTAAGCTTGGTTTAGGCTCTATTGTTTGCTGTAAGGCTTTGTGTTTTCTGCTTTTTGAAAACTCGCAACCCAAGGTGACATTTTCAATTGGGGTCAAATACGGTAATAAATTAAAGTTTTGAAAAATATAGCCAATATTCTCCGCTCTAAATACATCTCTTTGCGTATTGCTAAGTGTATTTAAATCGCCATTTAAAATACGTATGCTACCACTGCTTGGTGTGTTTATACCTGCCAATAGCGAAAGTAGGGTTGATTTACCAGAGCCACTTGGACCATGTAAAAAAACATGCTCACCTTTATTAATACTAAGGCTAGGAATATTAAGCGTTGGATTGGCATCATTTTTATGCCATTTAAAGGTTACGTTCTTTAGGCTTATCATTTTTACCAACCCCAAAAGTTGAATTCTTTTCGCATTTTAAGATTTCGAAATAGGTTAAGAGGCTTAGATTTTAGCTTTTCGTTTTTATGCAAAAATTCATTTGCAGCATTAAGCACTCGTTGGCTAGATTTTCCGTCCGTATAAGGGTGCAGCTCTTGGCAATAGTCTTCAATATATTGCATTAAGTCATTAGGCTTCGTTAATGCACGCTCAATTGCAGGCTCAACTTCATTTGCGTTGGTAACGTTAAGTAAATGGGGCATAGGCTTTTGATTACAAAAGGTAACTACAGGTTTGCGAAGTAACAAAAACATCAGTAACACCGATGAGGTATCACAGAGCATTACATCAGCTGCTTTTAGCAGGGGTAACACATTATCGGTTTCAATAAAGGTTAAATTTTTATTGCTTAGTGCTTTGTACTTATTTACCCACTCGGTTGGCATTTTAGGATGAAACTGCATTAGGATTCGCCATTTACCTTGTTCACTAAAACGCTTTATTTGCTCATATAATTTGGGTGCTAGTGACAACTTACGAGAGAAGGTTGAACAAATAAGTAAAGTAGGGCGTGGGTCGTTACTTTGGTATGGATTGCTTTGTGACTCGTTAAACAAAGGGTCAAGAGTAGGCCAACCTGTTTCTGTTACTTTAAAAAAACCATGTTGTTGTGCAAGCTCTTTAAAGCGCTCAGTAGTATTAGGGCCTTGAGTGCAATATAAATCGTAGCAGCCCCTAATGGTAAAATGGCCTCTGTTCCCTTCAGAGCTTCGCTTTTCAGAATTAAATCCATGAAAAACAGCTACTTTTTTACCAGGGATAAAACTTGGAACAATATTACCAGGAATAAAAACTAAATCTGGATTCCATTTTTGGATAGCGGGAATTGAGTTTAAACGCTGCTCATCCTCTTTTAAAAAATCGGGATTGACCTCACTTCCTGCCAAAAACCACCGAACCTCTCCGCCATGGGCTAATATTTGCGCCTGAAGCGGCCTTAAAATAGCGTATGAATAATTTTGCGAAATATACATTAGGTATTTTTTATTTGCGGTCGCGGTTAGGTAGTTCAAGCGGTACTCCTCTAGTTAGCACGCTAAGTTTACCGCATTATTACAGCCATATAAATATTGCGTGGTTATTTAGTTTTAAGGGTTGATTGAGCTTTAGGGTAGGCTGATTTATTATATAGCGCTTATAACCCCATACCATACTTTGCTCTTTGAGCATCCCTAACCCCGGAGATAGCATGACTAGCTATAAAGTTTTAGACGTAAACGATGACTTACCCATTCGCACTAAAGGTGCCGTACACAGCGGTAAAGTTCGTTCTGTTTACTGGCTAACAGATGAAGACAGCGCACGCCTTATTGAAGAAAAAAACTATAAAGTTCCGCAAGGAACTGAGTTGGCAATTATGGTTATTTCAGACCGTATTTCTGCTTTTGACTGTATTTGGCAAGGCGAAAATGGTTTAAATGGCGTACCAGGAAAAGGTATTGCGCTTAATTCTGTTGCATCTCATTGGTTTAAGTTATTTGATGAAGCGGGCCTTGCGGGTAACCACATTGTTGATATTCCGCATCCCTACGTATGGATTGTACGTAAAGCAAGTACCGTTAAAGTAGAAGCGATTGCGCGTCAATATATCACTGGCAGCATGTGGCGCGATTATAGCAAAGGAGTTCGTAACTTTTGTGGTATCGATTTACCTGAAGGTTTGCAGGCAAACCAAAAGCTAGAAAATGTACTCATAACGCCTTCTACAAAAGGGGTTATCGAAGGCGTGGCTGATATTCCAGCTGTTGATGATGTGAATATTACGCGCGTTAACATCACTGATAATTTAGATGTATTTAATTTTAAATCGGCAGAGGATGTGACTAAATACGAAAAACTGTTGGTTGAAGGCTTTAAGTTAATTAGTGATGAGCTGGCAAAACTTGATCAAATATTTGTAGATACAAAATTTGAGTTTGGTTATGTAGAGGATTTAGACGGTAACCAGCAGCTTATTTATATTGATGAAGTAGGTACTCCGGATTCTTCGCGCATATGGGATGGTGCGGCTTACCGCGATGGTAAAATAGTCGAAAATTCTAAAGAAGGGTTTCGTCAGTTACTAATTTCTAATGTGCCAGAAAGTGACGTATTGTTAAATAAAGACCGTATGGATGAACGTGAGCAGCTCGCTAAAGACTTTATTTTACCTGAATCAGTGATGCTTGAAGTATCTAATACGTATGTGAGTATAGCGAGTAAAATTATTGGCAAAGAGATTGTAATTCCAGAAGATCCTCGCCAAGAAGTTATTAATATTTTAGATAGTGATTACGGCCTCATCGTAAAATAGCACTACTAAAGTATTAAATTAAACGAAGCCCAGTCTTTATTTTTAGTTACTGGGCTATATTTCTTGCAATTAGCGCCGGTCTCTAATTAACTTAATCTAGGATTAATTTTTAGGTGTTGGTATGTTTAGGCAAATGCAGCAAGTTTTTAATAAAAAAGGTTATTTACTCGCCGCGACTTTATTTTTTAGCCAAAGTGTACTGGGTGAAAATGTTGAGCTAGTTGTTCAAGATCAACATGGTCAGCCACTACAAAATGCCGTTATTGAGCTCAACAAGGCAGCAACGCAAAAACAGACTAAATTACCTATTGGGGTTATGGATCAAGTAAATAAAGCGTTTGTGCCTAATTTACTCGTGGTGCAAAAAGGCCAGCAAGTCAACTTTCCTAATAGCGATAATATTCGCCATCATGTTTACTCTTTTTCTCAGGCAAAGCCTTTTCAGCTTAAGCTTTATTCGGGCCAACCCAAAGAGCCTGTGACTTTTGATCAACAAGGTGTCGTTGTACTAGGCTGTAATATTCATGACTCTATGGTGGGTTATATTTACGTGGCAAACAGCGAACACGTATATAAAACCAGTCGTATGGGTAAGCTAAGTCTAGATATAACATCGTTACCAACGACGCTGAGCGTGTGGCATCCGCTGCAAACTGCCCCATTAGAAAATAAGAAAATGATAATGATTAATGATAATAATAAATTACTGATTGAAGTTAATACGTCCGCTCCACCGCCACGTAATACCTTTGGCAGTAAGTTTAAGGGCGGTAATGACTAATAGTTTAAAAAACCGCATTATTGTTTTATGTGTAGGTTTAGTGTTACTCACTACGCTGGTAAGTATTGCCAGTTTTTGGTGGTCTACCAGTAAATTTCAAGAAGAAAAAGTAAATCAAGATATTAGCGTAGCGCAAAATGTATATAAACAGTATTTGAGCGCTAAAGAAAACCTATTGCTTACTGCTGCCAAAGTGCTCACTGCCGACTTTGGTTTTAAGCAAGCGGTTGCCACTCGCGATGCCGGCACCATAAGCAGTGTACTGTTTAATCACAGTCAGCGTATTGATGCAGAGCTTATGCTACTGATTGATTTATCGGGTAAATTAATTTCAGCCAATACTAATGCAGATTTATACCCTCAAAATTTAAAGTCGCTCCTGGATGAGTTATTAACTTCGCCAGAGCAATCGAGCTTTGTAGTGCTTAACAAGCAGCTATATCAAGTTATTTTATTGCCGGTAAGAGCGCCTAGAACGGTTGCATACAGCTTAGTGGGCTTTAAAATTGATGACGAAGTCGCCCTAGAGCTTAAAAACCTAACAGGAATGGATGTTAGCTTTATTGCTGAGAAAGACAACTTTGTAAGGAGTTCTTTGCTTAAGCGACCAGATGTTTTTGTACCGAAAAACTATTTTAATACCGCCTCTACAACGCGTTTATTTGGTGATTATCCTGTATATAAAAACCGAGACATTATGCTGCCGTCTTTGCAAGGGGATACGGTAAGTATTTTGCTAAGCGCTGATTTAACGCAAAGCTATAACGATTTTGAAAATTTATTATTGACGCTAATTATTATGGCCATTTTAACTATGTTAGTAGGGGTTATTACCAGCAGTTTGCTCGCTAACAATTTAACAACGCCATTATCGCAGCTTGCAGTTATTGCAAGGCAGTTTGCACAGGGTAATTACACATTCGAATTTAATGCAGCTAAACAAAGTATTGAAATAGCAACTCTTGCTAACGCTTTTGATAACATGGGTAACGATATTAACGAGCGTGAACAAAAAATTAGTTTTCAGGCACGCCATGATTCACTCACTGGTTTTTATAACCGCTCGGCGATGCTTGAGGTGCTCGATGATGAGCTTAGTCCCTCTACAAAGTACACCTTAGTTGCAATTGATATAAAAGGCTTGCGACATATAAATGATAAACTTGGGCCTCGTGTAGGTGATGAATGCTTAAAGGCGGTAGCTAATCGAATAAGTGCTTTTTCGGATGAGCTGGGTGGCTTTCATGCACGTATTGGCGGCGATGAGTTTTTAACAGTGTTTCCAAGCGCTGCAGCCAGAGAGAGAAAAAGTGGGATAGTGGGCTTAATGGCTCAACTTTTAGCGTGCTATACCATTAAAACGTTAAAAATTAACTTACGCTTTAGCGCAGGCGTTGTAGAGTACCCAACGCAAGGGCTTGCTAGCGACGACTTAATGCGTCGCGTACTTATTGCCGTTGATAGTGCAACAGATAGCCCTGAGAGCATTCATTATTATCAAAATGGGGAAGACGAAGCGCATTTAGATCGCCTTAAAATGTTAGATGAGCTTAAACAAGCCATTAACGATGACGATGGGCAACTATTTATGACCTATCAGCCCAAATTGCATTTACAAACACAAAAAATAAATAAAGTCGAATCACTCATCCGCTGGCAACGCAAAGATGGCAGTTGGGTAAACCCAGAACTATTTATTGATTTAGCTGAGCAGTCAGGACTTATTGTAGAGCTTACGTCGTGGGTTATTGATACTGTGGTTTCTCAGGTGGCTCAGTGGCAAGCCAAAGGTATTGAAATGCAGGCTGCAATCAATGTATCAGCACAAGATATTGCTTCACCAACATTTCACTCTGCGCTTGTGCGCACTCTAAAAAAGTATACTGTTGATCCAACCCTTATTACAGTTGAACTCACAGAACGTGACATGATTGAAAATGAAGAAAAAGGGATAAAGGCGTTACAGAATTTAAAAACGATTGGCGTAAAGATTTCACTGGATGATTATGGCGTAGGACAAACGTCATTGGGGAGATTAAAAATGCTGCCTATTGATGAACTAAAGTTAGATAAGTGTTTTATTTTAACGCTAGATGAGTCGCGCAAAGATCAACACATAGTTCAATCGACTATTACTCTTGGGCATCAGTTAGGGTTTAGTGTCGTTGCAGAGGGTGTTGAGAACAGGGATTCATTAGACTTACTTAAACTGATGCATTGCGACCATGCTCAGGGTTACTACCTGAGCCGGCCTTTAAAAGCAGACTTATTAGAGCAGTGGCTAAAGGAATATTATGAAAAAAGTTAAGTGTTTATTGCTAGGGTTATTGTTTAGTTCGAGCTTTTCTAGTTTAGCAAGCGATGGGAAATTATTAGCAACGCCCGGGGTATCGCAAATAGAGGGTAGCGGCGGTGGTGGTATTGTGCCGTGGGCACAACTTGCGGGGTACGCCAGTGAAGACGAGTTCTCGGTAAATGGTTTTTGTAGCCATGCCGATGTTACAGATTACACGTTAGACGTATGTGGAGCGCAAGTTAATCTATTTAATCGAGTAGAACTTAGCTATGCACAACAGCGCTTTGACGTGCCTGCCCTAGATAACGAAATAGAGCAATCTATCACGGGCGCTAAAATTCGTTTATACGGCGATATAGTGTATAGCAAATGGCCGCAATTGAGCTTAGGGGTTCAGCATAAATCCCTTGATGATGGCGCTGTTGCAACGCTTGTAGGGGCAAAGGATACGAGCGGCACTGATTACTACCTTGCAGCAAGTAAGCTTCATTTAGGTGCTGTTGGTGGGCTTAACTGGTTTTGGAACGTCACAACTCGCTACAGTGAGGCTAATCAACTTGGTTTGCTTGGCTATGGTGGCGCAAATGATGACGCAAAAATTTTATTTGAGGGCAGCACCGCTTTATTTTTAAGCCGAAGTGTTGCTGTAGGTTTAGAATATAGGCAAAAGTCGAATAACCTTAATTTAGGTGAGCAAGACTGGAAAGATTTATTTGTTGCCTGGATGCCAAACAAGCATGTAAGTGTTACTGCCGCATATTTAGATTTAGGCAGCATTGCTGGTGCGAGCGATCAAACAGGGTGGTATTTATCTGTAACAGGGTATTGGTAATGAAAAACGTTGTTATTTTATGCTTGAGTTTAGCTGTGCTGAGTGGATGCGCCAGCTCAACCAACTTATCGCTTTATCAACAGCTTGATGGTCGTGCTGGGCTTGCGCGTATTGTAGATAGTTTTATTTACCAAATAGGTAATGACGATCAGGTATTGCATTATTTTGAGCACAGCAATATTGATCACTTCAGAGAAGGTTTTATCGTGCACATGTGTGCACTTGTTGATGGCCCCTGTGAGTACAAAGGTGATTCTATGGTAGATATTCACACAGGTATGCACATAACTGAAAAAGACTTTAATCATGTTGTGGACTTGCTTGTTAACGCCATGGAAGAACAAAATATTAGTCATAGTATACAAAACGAGATCCTATTCAGAATGGCACCGCTGCGAAGTAAAATAATAAGAATTTAAATAACACCTTCAAATTATTTAGTCTTAGTAGTGAACCTTACTTTTGTTATAGTGTCCACTTAGTACTCTTTTTCAAAAAACAATAATTGGCGCGCACAGCTCGTATGTCTTACCTATTTATATCCCGTAAAAACGTACACGCAAAGTACTATAAAAAAATCATAAAAAAACTGAATATGGATTGCCAATTGCACGTAATGGGGGCGCCTAAGCTTACAGCTTTAAACTATTTAAGTGCAGCATTTAAGGTTGATTTTAGTGATGTGATCAGCACTCAATTAAAGCGTAAATGTGCTCGCAATAACCTTTGGAATAACTCACTATTATCGACTGTATACAAAGCGGCATTGCGCTTTTTTGAGCGTTTACGTTACGCAAAATACTTAGCTTTATTAACTGAAACTAACCCAGAAGCAATAGTAATATGGAATGGTAATAAGCTCCCTAATACAACGGTTGCTATGGCAGCTAAAGCATTAGGGATTAAACAATTTTATTATGAGAATGGCTTACTACCAGGCACAACTAGTCTAGATCCTCAAGGGATTAATTATCACGCGTCGCTAAGTCGCGACCCTGAATTTTATTTAAACTTTAATCGCAACAACACATTAAATTTTGATGCACCGGATCTGATACCTCGAGCAAATCACAAAAAACGCTGCGAATTTTCAGCTGAAAACATACCTGAACGCTACATTTTTGTGCCTTTTCAAGTCCCTCATGATACGCAATTAGCAAGTTTTTCACCATGGATTGATTCTATGGAAATGCTATACAACGAAGTTGTAAAGGCTGTGAAATTATTAAATGATCCTAGCTTAAAGGTTGTTTTTAAAGAGCATCCATCATGGCATAAGCATTACACTCATTTATACAATAAGGACCCTATTGCATTATTTGCAAACGGCAATAAAACCTGTGAACTAATTGAATGTGCAGAAGCGGTTATTACTATCAATTCTACGGTCGGTTTAGAAGCACTATTATTAAATAAACGTGTCATTACAGTAGGGCAGGCCTGTTACAACATTGAAGGATTAGTTAAACACGCGGATACGAGTGAGCAACTGAGTGCACAAATCGCAGATGTCGCTAAAGGGTGGCAATTTAATTCGCAGTTACGCGATAAATTTTTTTGCTACTTAAAACATGTTTACAGTGTGCCGGGTGTGTGGAAGCACACAGAAGACGAGCATATAAAAGCAATTGAATTACGTTTTAAAAATGCGGATAAATTTGCACAATTTAATAACAGTCAGTCTATTTAACAGGGTATTGAATGCTTAAACGTTATAAATTATCTGTATGGACAGTTCTTACAACCATTTTTACAACATGTACCTCGCTTTAAAAAAAACCACTTACTAAACACCATGTAGCCATTTTGCATGGTGTAATCAAGTCCTTCGATTAAATTGTCATTTCCTCTAAATGGCCTAGCAAATTCAATTTGTGATTTTATTGGTTGAGTGTAAATATTGGCTAGGTAAGCATTTATTTTAATTAGCGTACACTGCTGGCATAAACAGCTTGTTGTCGACTCATCAAGCGGTAAAATAGCAGGTAATTGGTTACACCAACAATCACTTATATTGCTTACTCTACAGTTGAGTTCAGTGTTACATTGTGAGCAGTTTAATCTCGTCATTTTAATTCTTATCAGCAATAGAGCAGCAAGAATAACAAATATTATGAATATACAAAAAGCGTTGGCCGAATTTATTACTTTTGGTGAGCAAAGAGAAGCAGCCATCAGTGTGATGACTTCATCAGCTATAGATGAAGGTGCGCCGATTTATACACTTTCAAAATCAGTTTTGATTGACGTGCTAACACGCTGTATAGAGCACGAAATTGAGATAGATGATTTAGAGCTATGGGCTAATGTTATTGATTCTCGCGACGATATAGACTGCGCTGAATTCGAAGGGGTTATTTATGCACTTAGTAATAGCGAACAGATGGGTGAGCTTAATAAATTCAAACTGATTCAGCTACATCAGCTTCTTACGTCCTAAGTATATTTTGGGCGTGAGCTCAACTATATTAAGCTACTTTAAAAAATAAGAAACGCTACATTATAGTAAAGTTAATATTGCCCTGTGCTCAAGGCAGTTATGCTTTGAGCACAGGGCATAGTGAAACAACTGCTTTATATGCTTACAGCTCTTCACTTTCTTTAATTGTAGCAAACGCAGTATTTAAGCGTGTTACTGTTTCTGGGAGCTGATCTTCTAAAATATCTGCTTTATCTGCACCCCATGCTAGTACCACTGTTGAGCCTAGTTTAAAGCGGCCCATTTCTTCACCTTTTTTAAGGGTAATAGCATTGTCACCTTTCGTTGGGTAGTTCCAGCTAAATACATCGCTACCTGCGGGTGGTGTTACTGTGCCTGCCCAAACGGTTTCTATGCTGGCTACAATTGTTGCGCCTACAAGTACCATGGCCAGTGGGCCAATTTCGGTTTCAAAAATAGCGACTACACGCTCGTTACGAGCAAATAAATTGGGTACATTTTGCGCTGTGAGTGGATTTACTGAAAATAAGTCGCCCGGTACATAAATCATTTTACTTAGCGTACCGTCAATAGGCATATGAATACGATGGTAGTCTTTAGGCGCTAAATAAATTGTTGCAAACTTACCGCCTAAAAATGGCGTGGTATCGTCCTCAGAGCCACCTAGTAGCGCTTGTAAGCTGTAGTCGTGACCTTTTGCTTGTATTAGCTGTCCATCTACAATATCGCCTAACTGGCTAATTGCGCCATCTACAGGGTGGGTAATAATGTTGTCACCCTCAGCCATAGGGCGCACGCCGTCTTTTAATGGGCGAGTAAAAAACTCATTAAATGTTTTGTAATGGGCAGGGTCTGAGTATTTTGCTTCACTCATGTCTATTTTATATTGTTTGATAAACAATTTGATTAGCGTTGTAGTTAATGCACCTGCTTTAGCTGCTGCTAACTTACCTACTACGCGTGAAATAAAGTGCTTTGGCATTGCGTACTGCATTGCAATTTTAAATTTGTCTAAACTCACAGATTGTTTCCTAAATTAAACGCGAGGTGCGCGTGCACCAGCACGGCCATCGGCCATTGTTTCTAAAATACGGTGGTAGCTTTCGAACCGCAATTGCGAAATTTCGCCATCGGCTACCGCTTGTTGAATTATACAGCCAGGATCGTTTAAATGTTTACAGTCTCTAAAACGACATCCGCCTATAAATTCTCTAAATTCTTTAAAACACCAAGTAACGCGTTCCACCTCTAAGTGCCACAAACCAAACTCACGTATCCCAGGTGAGTCAATTAGGTTACCACCACTAGGTAGGTGATGTAAGCGCGATACAGTGGTGGTATGTTGCCCAAGCCCACTGTTTTGTGAAACTTCTTGCGTTAATATTTCGGCCTCAGGGAGTACAGTATTAACTAAGGTTGATTTACCTACGCCACTTTGGCCAACAAAAATATTGTTTTTGCCAACCAAAACGTTTTTTAAATCATCAATACCTTCACCAGTTACACTACTGACAAGTAGTACCTGATAACCTAGACCTCGATATATATCGAGTATTTTTTGAATTTCACTCAGTCCTTCGTCGTCGATTAAATCGATTTTATTAAGCACTAAAATAGGCTCTATGCCCATATCTTCACAAGCAATTAAATATCGGTCGATAATGTTGGGCGTGAATTCTGGTAACACAGCTGAGACCATTAATATTTGGTCTATATTGGCCGCAATAACTTTGACGCCATCGTAAAAATCTGGGCGTGTTAGCTGCGAGCGACGCTCCTGAGTTGCTTCAATAACGCCTGCTAAATCACCTTCACTTACTTTAGCACGACGAAACAAAACTTCGTCACCACACACTAAGTTAGTAACGGTGCGGCGAATATTACAGCGTAATACGTCACCTTCTTGTGTTTCTACATCGGCATGTTGACCAAAGCGGCTGATCACCACTGCGTTTTCGGTTGCGCCTAAATTATCTGTTTGCCACTCTTGTGCGCCACCTTTTGCTGATTTTGTATCGGCGTTATTTAGGCGCTTTTGATGATTAGCCTTGATCCTGCGAGATTGGCCTTTACTTAATTTTTTCTGTTTTGCCACTTTTGGCCTATAACCTTGGTTTAAATGTTGGCTTTGCGTTAATACCAGTTGGTAATACTTAACCATTTTGAGTGGCTAAACCTGACGCTAGCTACGTTAAAAATTTCTCATTTAGAACAACTAAATAACAAAATCTTTGCCTTGCTATCGACAAGGTTTTACTACCTCGAAATAGATTACTTAATTAACCAAAACGGTATAAAAAAAGCTTTAGCTCAACGGTTGATGCTAATATGATATATCGAAATGCGTTGGATCTAAAGAAAAGCACTGTTTAAGGTTACTATGACTATTAATGAATCTAATTTAATTTGGCTTGATCTGGAAATGACCGGACTTGAGCCTGCAACAGATAAAATACTCGAAATTGCAACGGTAGTGACTGATGCTGATTTAAATATACTCGCAGAAGGGCCTACTATAGCAATTCATCAAAGTGATGAGCTGTTAGATGGTATGGATGAGTGGTGTACGACACAACATGGTAAGTCGGGTTTAACGGCGCGCTGCAAAGCGAGTACACATGATGAAGCCTATGCCGTAGAACAAACGCTCAATTTTTTAAAGCAGTGGGTGCCGGCAGGAAAATCACCAATGTGTGGCAACTCTATAGGGCAAGACCGCCGATTTATGAATAAGTACATGCGTGAGCTTGAAGACTTTTTTCATTACCGTAATTTAGACGTAAGTACAATTAAAGAGCTTGCCCGACGTTGGAAGCCTGAAGTGTTAGCACAGGTGAATAAAAAAGGGTCTCATCTTGCGCTTGATGATATTAAAGATTCTATTATGGAATTAAAGGTCTATAGAGAAAAATTCTTTAATTTGTAAAAAACACTTGCAAACACATCGGATTATTGTAGAATCCTGCCCCGCTCAAGACGATAACCCATGCGGGGTTAATGTGTTTGAGCAAGTTATAAAGCGGCACTAGCTCAGTTGCCGGAATGTTGGACGCGACCTGTCGCGCACCAACGGAAAAATTACTGACTAACTATAAGGCGGCACTAGCTCAGTTGGTAGAGCGCGACCTTGCCAAGGTCGAGGTCACGAGTT
>NZ_CAWUKC010000097.1:0-13261 GCF_963922945.1 uncultured Pseudoalteromonas sp.
CTGACTTGTAATCAGTAGGTCAACCGTTCGACTCGGTTAGTCGGCACCATTTATTTTAGTAATTTGAAAAGGGAACTGTAATCTGTAGCCTGTTCAAGTTACCCGTCGACTCGGTTAGTCGGCACCATTTATTAAAATTAAATGTTTTAAACATTTAATCGCACTGTTTAAGTGCCTCGATAGCTCAGTTGGTAGAGCAGAGGATTGAAAATCCTCGTGTCCCTGGTTCGATTCCGGGTCGAGGCACCATTTATATTAAAGCCCTGCATATACATGCAGGGCTTTTTTTTACTTAAAATTCATTATGGACAAAACAGTCCATATTAATTGGGTATATCCTCTCTTTTTCTCCTTTGCTTGCATGCGCATAATTACCGTATCGAAAGGTTAGGGACTGTTGTTACTCACTCCATTTACTCACTCATATGATTGATTTAAGTAATAAAGTGCAGAGTACCTTTAGCCCTGCTAATGCCAATCCGCAAAATAGATCACTTAATTACGCGTATTGGTATAGATAACTTAAAGCTGGAGCACATTATGATCACGCAAATTGTTAAGTTTGATATTAAAGACGAGCACATCGCACAATTTAAAGCACTTCTAGAAGTAGATAAGCAAGGCGCTAAGGCTGAGCCTGGTCTTTTAGAAATGCGTTTATACCAAGACAAAAATGCCCCAGGAGTATTTTTTGCTTACGAGCGATTTGAAGATCAAAATGCGGTAGATTACCATAGCGCACAAGATTATACACAAACGTTGTTAAATGTACTGCCTGAGTATAGTCAATCAGAGCCTGAGGTGATGCTGCTTGAAAATACAGCACCCGCTCCCCTTCACGAAAACAACCCTAAAGTAGTTAATCCTGAAGATGACGTATTTAGTTTATTCTTTATTTTTAAAATTAAGCCAAGCTTTAAAAATAAAGTCATTGAGCGCTTTGAAACGCATGTAGAGCAAACCCGAAACCAAGAGCCGGGTAACTTAGTGTTTGATTTATATAGTATTGAAAATAGTGACGACACACTTGTTGTGTATGAGCATTGGCGCAACGAATCGGCGTTGTGGGACATTCACTTCAATCAGCCGTACTCAATTAAAACGAGTGAGCTACTAGCGCAAGCTGTTGTGGGTGACATGAAGCAATACATGAGCTTCGTTAAAGAAATTTAAAGGTTTGTGTTTAACAACATTATTTATCCTGTTTAGCAAATAGTGTATTACACGCTATTTGCTTTTTTGTATAAACCCCCTCCAAATTACCTGCCTATTTTATAATAACTGACTATTATGTTAATTCATCGCAACGTATGTAATGTTATGTAAAGTAAGTTGAGCAAAATTTGCCAAAGTGCTTGAATTACATTCATAAATGGCAGTAATTTAGGTTAACTATGATTTGGCAAACTAAGCCAACTTTATTGGCTCTTAGCTTGGTATTGCTGAGCGGCTGTGCGGGTGCGCTAAACCCTCAGCAGCGCGAGCAAGCACCCAGCGACATTGCAGCGACATGGCAACACGGTTTAGCACAAAATACACTTGCAGTAGATCAACAATGGCTGCAAACGTTAGACAATCCATACATTGAAGAACTTGTTAATAAAGCACTTAATAATAATCAGGCCTTGTTACAAAGTGCCTACGATGTACAAATACAAAAGCAGCAATTAATAGTATCTGGCTCAGCACTTTGGCCTGATCTTGATTTATCTGCGCAAACTAGGCGCAGTAAAGACAATCGACCGGTAAGTTATGATAATACCAGCTCTGTGAGTTTAGAGCTAAGCTATGAAGTCGATGTATGGGGTAAGTTATCTGATGCTAAACGCCAAGCCAATTTAAACTACTTAGCGCAACAAGCTAGTTTTGAGCAAGCTAAGCAGCAATTGGTGGCCGATGTGGTCACTGGCTGGTTTGATTTAGTAACCGCCCAGCAGTTACTCGATTTATATAAACGCCGAGAAGAAAACGCACAGCAAAACTTAGATATTATTGAGTCGGGCTACCGCCAAGGTATTAATGAGGCTCTTGATGTATATTTAGCCCGTAATGAGCTTAATAACGAGCGCACGCGTATTGCCAATCAACAAGCCACGCTTGTAAGCGCATCGCGTTCTTTAGAACGCTTATTAGGCAGCTATCCAAAAGGTGATATTACAGCAGAGGTTGAACTGCCTGTTTTTCTTGCGCCAATTAATACTGGTATTCCCTCAGAGCTTATAACCCGCAAGCCTCAACTGCGCGCAAGTTGGTATCAGTTATTAGCAAGCGATGCAGGCCTAGCCTATGCACATAAACAGCGCTTCCCAAGTTTAAACTTATCAGCATCTTTAAGTGATAGCACCGATAGAGTGAGCGATTTATTTTCGCCATCGAGTTTAGCGTGGTCATTACTTGGCAATATTTCTGCACCAATATTTAGTGGTGGCCAGCTAAAAGCAAATGAAGAAATAGCTCGCTTAAATGCACAAAAACAAGAGCAAGTATATTTAGATACCTTGTACGATGCATTCAGCGATGTTGAAAACGCAATTACTCAACAGCAATCTTTGCAAGTCAGTTATAAAAGCACATTAGAGGCGCAAGAAAACGCCCTTGCAGCAGAGCAACTATCGTTTGAGCAGTACCAAAGTGGCCTGGTCACTTACACAACCGTGCTTGATGCCCAGTCACGCTCCTTTGATGCGCAAAGCTCGCTTATTGAAACAAAAAACCAGCTAATTGCGAACCGAATAAACCTATACGTTGCCCTTGGTGGCGATTTTAACGCCCCAACAAGCGAACCTCAGAGCAATAACGATGAAAACTAAATCAGCAAAACTTTTAATTCCAGCCGTAGTCGTGGCGATCACGATTGCTATTGTTATGTTTATTAAGGGTAACCCACCCGAAGCCAAGCGTTTTGGCTCACCGCCTAAAGCGACAGTTAGCGTATCGATACAAAAAATTGACCCACAAGATTACCTTATTTTTATTGACAGCTACGGCACGGTAAAGCCGCGTACTCAAAGTTTGTTAGTTGCTCAAGCATCTGGGCAAATTAATAAAGTGAGTGATGACTTTAGAGAGGGCGGTTTTTTTGAAAAAGGGGATGTATTGCTGCAACTAGATGATAGGGATCATCAAGCAGAGGTTAAATCGGCGCAAGCAGCACTATTAACTGCTGAGCAAAGCTTATTAGAAGAAAAAGCACGAGGCCAACAAGCAATTATCGATTGGAAGCGTTTAGGGGGCTCATCGCAAGCAAGTAGTTTAGTACTTCGCAAACCCCAATTAGCGGCTGCACAAGCTCAGGTGCTTTCTGCGCAAGCTACACTTGAAAAAGCACAGCTTGATTTAGAGCGTACCAAAATTACTGCGCCTTACGCTGGGCGTGTGCTTAGTCGTAATGTAGACCTTGGCCAAGTGGTGAGTGACAATACTGAACTTGCAACTATATATGCCATAGACAGCGTAGAAGTACGCCTACCAATTAAAAATAAAGACCTGTCGTATATTAATTTGCCAGAGCAATACAGAGATGGCAGTAAAAACCAAACAGGCTCACTTGTTAAATTTAAGTCTGACTTAGTGGGCGAGCAAAAATGGCAGGGGCAAATAATACGCAC
Source organism: uncultured Pseudoalteromonas sp. (assembly GCF_963922945.1). GTDB lineage: Bacteria > Pseudomonadota > Gammaproteobacteria > Enterobacterales > Alteromonadaceae > Pseudoalteromonas. Next base: position 3,609 of record NZ_CAWUKC010000097.1, read on the forward strand.
TGAAGGCGCCATCGATGAAGGTGCTCAGCAATTGTATATTGTTGCGCAAATAAATGACCCATACAAAGCCACAGCAAATAACCAATATCCCATTAAAATTGGTCAATACATCACTGCGCAAATTAGCGGTAAAACAGTGCCAGATGCGTTAATAATCCCTAATAGTACTATTTACCAAGGCAGTTACGTGTATGTGGTTGAAGAGGGGCTGTTAAAGCGCAAAAGCATTACGCTTGCATGGCAAAATGCCACTCAAGCTATGGTTAAAACAGGCCTTAATGCAGGCGATAAGCTAGTCATTACACCGCTTGGGCAAGTAAGCTCAGGTACTGCTGTGAGTATTTTAGGCGAAACCGATACGCAAAATATGCAAGCAAAAGGCCCTAATGGGGTAGGCAAAGGTAAGCGCCCATCGCGTGAGCAGCTTAAGAAAAAAGCGCAAGAGCTAGGAATTAGCGTTGAAGAGTTAATACAAAAACGCCGTGCCGCACAAGGAGATAAGCCATGATCGCTTGGTTTACAAAAAACCACGTAGCGGCAAACTTATTACTCGTCACTTTACTGTTATCGGGTTTATTTAGTTTATCGACTCAAATACCGTTAGAAGTATTTCCGTCTTTTGAAACAGACCGTATTAGTGTCAGTGTTACTTTACGTGGTGCAACACCTGAAGATGTAGAGCAGGGGGTGACCATTCGAATAGAAGAAGCTGTGCAAGACCTTGAGGGAATAGAGCAAATATCTAGCCGTTCATCTGAGGGCTCTGCATCGGTGTCTATAGAAGTTGAAAGTGGCTACGACCCACGCGAGTTATTAGCCGATATAAAAAGCCGTGTAGATGCAATAAATACCTTTCCGGGCGATGCTGAAAAACCCATAGTAGCGCTTGCTGAGCGAAAACGCGAAGTAATAGCCGTTACCGTATCGAGTGATTACGGTGAAAAAGAAACGTTAGAGTATGCCGAGCAAGTACGCGACGATATTTTACGCCTTCCTAATGTTACACAAGTAGAGCTAAGTGGTGTGCGCGACTATGAGCTCGCTATAGAAGTAAGTCAAGATACACTGCGTCAATACAATTTAACGCTTGCGCAAATATCTACTGCTGTTGCAAAGTCGAGCTCAGATATCTCCGCTGGTAACTTAAAAACTGAAGGGGGTGATGTACTTATCAGCTCAAAAGGGCAAGCTTATCGTAAAGATGAGTTTGCAAATATTGTGGTTAAAAACCAAAGTGACGGTACAGTAATACGTCTAGGTGATATAGCCAGTATTAATGATGACTTTGAAGAAACCCCGGTACGTACCCGTTTTAATGGTAAACAAGCCGCTTTTATAGATGTATACCGTATTGGGCCGCAAAGTGCGATAGATGTAGCAGATGATGTTAAAAATTACATTGAAAAACAACAAAACTTACTACCACAAGGGTTCGCGTTAAGTTATTGGGATGATGACTCTCAAGTAGTAAAAAGTCGTATTGCCACGCTAACCAGTAGCGCCCTTCAGGGGGGGATTTTAGTATTAGCCCTGCTTACCTTGTTTTTACGCCCAGCCATTGCCTTTTGGGTATTTATTGGTATTCCGGTTTCGTTTATGGGCGCTTTTATTGCAATGCCTATTTTTGGCGTAACTCTTAACATAATGAGTTTATTCGGCTTTATTTTAGTACTAGGTATTGTAGTGGATGACGCCATAGTAACAGGGGAAAATGTTTATACTCATTTAAAAACCGCAGAGTCGGGCGAACAAGCTGCCATTTTAGGCACGCAAGAAGTTGCAACACCGGTTACCTTTGGGGTACTTACAACCGTTGCAGCCTTTTTACCTCTAGCGTTTATAGAAGGAGCACGTGGTGCTTTGTTTGCGCAAATTCCGGTGGTGGTTATTCCGGTATTATTGTTTTCACTCATTGAATCTAAATTTGTGTTACCAGCGCATTTAAAGTACATAAAGCTTCGTAACCAAAAAGCAAAATCATCCAAACTTGAAGTAATTCAGCAGCGATTTGCAGACGGATTCGAAAGTGCCATTTTAAAGTACTACCAACCAGTTTTAACAAAAGCATTACGCTATAAATTAGCGACAATAAGCTTGTTTATTGGTGTGTTTTTTATAATTTTAACGTTAATAACCAGTGGATGGACAAAGTTTGTATTTTTCCCGCGTATTCCTAGTGAAACCGTACGGGTAACATTAACCCTACCAACAGGTACGCCGTTTGAAGTAACTAACAAGTATGTAATGGATATGTCGCAAAAAGCACAGCTATTACAAGATAAATACCGTGATGAAAACACCAATGAAAGCGTAATATTAAATATACTCGCCTCTACAGGTGGGCGCGGTGGCGTGTCTAACTCTGGCAGCGTGCGTTTTGAAATAACGCCCCCCGAAAGTCGTGATTCAGATATTGGCTCTCGCGAGCTGGTCAGTGAATGGCGTGACTTAATTGGCGTTATTCCAGGGGCTGAAAGCTTAACCTTTAGAGCCGAAATAGGGCGTAGCTCTGACCCAATAAACGTGCAATTAAGCGGTACTTCACTAGATACCCTACAAAAAATTGCCGAAAGCGTAAAAACACGCTTAAGCACTTACCCAACCGTGTTTGATATAGCCGATAGCATGTCTGATGGTAAAGAAGAGCTGCAAATAGAGCTTACCGAGCAAGGCTATGCTTTGGGTTTAAACCGAGTGGATGTCGCAAACCAAGTTCGCAACTCGTTTTTTGGCTCGCAAGTACAGCGTATTCAACGCGGACGTGACGATGTACGTGTTATGGTACGCCTACCCATTGAGGAGCGTCGCTCTGTAGCTGACTTACAAAATATATTGATCACTACGCCTTCAGGTGGCTCGGTGCCGCTGTCGCATGTGGCGACATTAATTGCAGGACAGAGCCCGTCAACTATTAACCGCATCGATCGTTATCGCACACTTAACGTGACCGCCGACATAGAAAAAAGCAATACCAACATGACCGCGCTGCAAGCCGATTTAAGTGAGTATTTAGATGAGTTAATGCAGCAATACCCAGGTGTTGATTACACGCTAGAAGGCGAAGCTAAAGAGCAAAGAGAATCGTTTGGCTCACTCGCTTGGGCATTGTTATTTGTATTTTTTATTATCTATTCACTATTAGCGATACCGCTTAAATCGTACATGCAACCTATTGTTGTTATGAGCGTTATACCGTTTGGCATGATAGGTGCCGTAGTAGGACATTGGATCATGGGTATGGATTTAACCATTATGAGCTTGCTGGGTATGTTGGCGCTCATAGGTGTAGTGGTTAACGACTCACTTGTATTGGTCGACTTTATTAATAAAAAACGTAGCGAAGGCGGCAAGATTATTGATGCGGTTAAACTTGCAGGGGCCGCACGTTTTCGCCCCGTAATGCTCACAAGTTTAACCACCTTTATTGGTTTAATGCCGCTATTATTTGAAAAAGCCACACAAGCACAGTTCTTAATTCCAATGGCAGTAAGCCTTGGCTTTGGTATTGTGTTTGCAACGCTAATTACACTTATATTAGTGCCAGTAAACTATATGCTGATGGAGCGCTTTCAAAGCTGGTTTAGATAAATAACGAAATGTGTTCTAGGACTAAGCTGTAGTTGATTAATATCAATTGCAGCTTTTTTTTGCTAAAAATTTATAAGGTAATAAAGGGTATTTAAAAAAGGGAGGTAGCAAAAAATGCAAAACAAGAAAGGTGTTCCCCAAGCGTGTGGTGTTCGGCGTCAGTCCTGAAACCAGAAGGTTTCAGGGCGGAAAGCTGCGGTCTACCGTAGGCTTCTCGGTACATGCCGAGCTTGCACAATAGTAGACGAACAGAAATCCTGGTATAAAATTTATCGGCTCAGGGACTTAACCAAACTCCGACACCCCAGGGAACAAGTTCAGTATATAAGACATAATCAATTCATCAAACCCTAAACGCAAAAATTTGAACTGTTCGAGTAGTTTTTGCTCGCTGGTAACCCGCTATTTACTTATCGTGGTACTTTTTGAGCAGGATCATACAATTAATTGGAGTTGCTTTTTATCGAGTGGTAGCATTGCCATAACTTGCAAAGCGAAGATATAAATATGAGCGACTTACCAGACTACCAAAAAGCCCAGTTACTTTTAGAAAAAAACGAAATATTTGTCTCACCAGCAGAAGCCCATGGCGTAATTAGTGGATTACTTGCCTGCGGGTTGAGCATTGATGACAAAGAATACTTAGGCTTGTTAAGCGATGTATTTAATGATGGTCAAGCGTTTAGCAACGATCTAAAGCAGTTTTTTGGCACCATTTATAAGCAGGTAGTAGCAAGCTTTAATGATGAAGCGTTTGCGTTTGATTTATTTTTACCAAGTGATGATGAAACACTCATCGATCAAGCAAATGGCCTCGTATCATGGGTTACAGGTTTTATGCTTGGTTTTGGTTTAAAGCAAAAAGATTACGGTGCGCTATCGGCTGATGTAAAAGAAGTTATTAGCGACTTTAGTGAAATTACCCGCCTAGATACCATGTTTGACGAAACCGAAGAAGACAGCCAAGCCCTTCATGAGGTGATTGAATATGTACGTGTATCAGCACTGCTTTGTTTTGCCGAACTTGGCAAGGAAAAAGCACCTAAAAAAACACTACACTAATCTAAATAAAAACGGGTTGTTAAAGCATGGTTGAAATACAAAAGTCAGAATTTAAAGTACGTCGTGAGCGTTTACTTGCAAAAATGGATGCAAACAGTGTAGCCATTATTCCAGCGGCCAGCGAAGTAACGCGTAGCCGCGATACCGAATATGCATTTAGACAAGACAGCGACTTTTTTTACTTAACTGGTTTTAACGAGCCCGACGCCGTTTTAGTGCTTTGCAACAACAGTGACACGCCAAGTACGTTATTTTGTCTTGATAAAGATAAATTGGCCGAAATCTGGCACGGCCGCAGAATTGGCTTTGAAAAAGCTAAAAATGAGTACTTATTCGACGAAACTTACGCATTAAGTGAGCTAAGTGAACAATTATTAGATTTGGTTAACGGTCAGCAGATTTTATTTTATGCACAAGGTGCTTACCCAAGTTTTGATACAAAAGTATTTTCCTTATTAAACACACTGCGTAGCGGCACTAAAAAAGGCTATCAAGCACCGAGCACTTTAAAAGATGTGCGAGGCCTAATCCATGAAATGCGTTTATTTAAATCGCCAAGCGAAGTAAACATCATGCGTGAAGGTTGCGAGCTAAGTGCCCGCGGCCATATGCGAGCTATGCGTTACTCACACCCGGGTGCAACTGAATTTCAGTTAGAGGCAGAGCTGCATCATCATTATGCAATGCACGGTGCCCGCCACCCAGCGTACGGCACCATTGTTGGCAGTGGCGATAACGCTAATATTTTGCATTACACGCAAAATAGCGATGTGCTAAAAGATGGCGACTTAGTGTTAATTGACTCCGGTTGTGAGCTACAAGGATACGCTGCCGATATAACGCGTACTTTCCCGGTAAATGGTAAGTTTAGCGACCCTCAAGCCGCGCTTTATAATATTGTACTTAAAGCACAAGAAGTTGCTTTTGAAGAAGTTAAACCCGGTGGGTTTATGTCGCACGCCAATAAGCGTGCAATGGCAGTGATGACTCAAGGGTTACTTGATTTAGGTATTTTAAGCGGTGATTTTGACGAGCTAATGGCAAAAGGTGCTTGTAAAGAATACTACATGCATGGCCTTGGCCACTGGTTAGGCCTTGATGTTCATGATGTAGGCGATTACAAACAAAATAACGTTGAGCGTGCATTTGAGCCTGGTATGGTTTTAACCATAGAGCCAGGGCTTTACATCAGCGAAGATTCAAACGCACCGCAGCAATATAAAGGCATTGGTATTCGTATTGAAGATAATTTACTCATTACTGAATCAGGGCATGAAAACCTTACCTTAAGCGTGCCAAAAACCATACACGATATAGAAGCACTTATGCAAAGTGCAAAAAACGCATAAGCGTGGGAGAGTAAAGTGGCGAAGCAGTTTGATGTCATCGTGATTGGTGGCGGGCTTGCCGGCGCAAGTTGCGCGCTAAGTATTGCTAAAACAAATCCATCACTGACTATTGCGGTGGTAGAGGCAAACCAAGTAACGGGCGATTACCACCCAAGCTTTGACGACAGAAGCATAGCCCTTGCACAGCAATCGGTTGAGTATTTACAGCAGCTAAATCTATTTGAAACAAACGCGTCGTATAGCGCCGCAATAAAAAAAGTCAGCGTGTCAGATCGCGGACACTTTGGTAAAACACATATTAATTGCGATGCGTTTGCTAAACCTTCATTAGGCTACGTAGTTGAGGTAAACCCATTTGGCCGTGCGCTTTACCAGCGCTTAGCACAAACGAATATTGCAGTTTATTGCCCCGATAGCGTAAGCGCTATTAAGCAAAGCCTAAACAGTAACGAGCTTACTTTACAAAGCGGCGATCAACTCAGTGCTAAGCTACTGGTTATTGCCGATGGCGCACAATCACCAACCCGCAAGTTGCTTGGTTTAGGTTTTTATACTCAGCCTTATGAGCAAGGCGCTATAATTGCTAATGTTGAAGTCGCTGGTGGGCATAACAATCATGCATACGAGCGCTTTACTGAGCACGGCCCTATAGCGCTTTTGCCAATGAGTAATAATCGTTACTCACTAGTATGGTGTATGGCAAAACAGCGAGTTGAGCAATGCATTGCGCTAAACGATAATGAGTTTTTAAATGCGCTGCAAAGTGCGTTTGGTTACCGCGCAGGCCAATTCACCAAGGTAGGCGCACGGGCAAGCTATCCGCTAGTTTATGGCCAAGCAGAATCATTAACGGCGCATCGCACGGTAGTAATTGGCAACGCCGCGCATGCTATTCATCCTATCGCCGGGCAGGGATTTAATCTAGGTCTGCGTGATGTACAAGTACTCAGCCAGTTAATTGCATCAAGCAAAAACGAGCTGGGTAGTTATGCGTTTAACCGAGAGTATTCACATAAGCGCAGTAGCGATATAAAAACCGTAATGACATTAACTGATGCACTAGTTAGGCTTTTTTCAAACTCGTCACGCGTGTTAGCACTTGGACGCAGCATTGGGCTTTTCTCAATGGATTTATTTCCCGCATTAAAGGCTCCATTGGCAAAGCAGCTAATGGGTCAAGTTAAACAAGGTACACGTTTATGAAACAAGCACAGGTTTGTATAGTAGGTGGTGGCTGTGTAGGCTTAACCCTCGCGTTAGGGCTGGCTAAAGCCAATGTTACTGTTGTGGTGCTAGATGCCGCGCCAAAGCAATTACCGCCAAGTGATGAGTACGGATTACGCGTAAGTGCGCTCAGTATTGCAAGCCAAACTTTGTTTGAGCAATTAAACGTGTGGCCACACATAATGGCAGAGCGAGCGTGTGCCTATACACATATGGATGTACGTGACGCCGACAGTTTTGGTAAAATAGCCTTTAATAATGAGCAACTTGGGCTTGAACATTTAGGTCATATAGTAGAGAACGATATTATTCGTTTTGCACTCATAAAAGAGCTAGAGCAACAGCCAGCTGCCACACTCATGTTTGATACGCAGTATCAGCAAATACACCAAACTGAGTCCGACGTATTTATAACCCTAAAAAGCGGTGAGCCTATAATTGCTAAGCTGCTGGTGGCGGCCGATGGTGCAAATTCGGCTATTCGTAAACAATTTAATATGGCGCTCAGCTTTAAAGATTACGACCACCATGCACTTGTTGCTACGGTTAAAACCAAAGAGGGACATGCAAACACTGCGCGCCAAGTGTTTTTACCAACTGGGCCACTGGCGTTTTTACCACTGAGCGATGACCGCACCCATTCTATTGTGTGGTCTACCAGCCCTAATCATTGCGATGAGTTGCTAGCAATGGACGACACTACTTTTAATAAAGCCGTAATGGCAGCCATAGACGGTCAGTGCGGGCTGTGTGAAGTGCAAAGTAAGCGCGCAGCATTTCCACTTAAAATGCGCTACGCCCAGCAATGGGTAAGTGGCAAAGTGGTGTTAATAGGCGATGCTGCACACACCATTCACCCCCTTGCAGGATTGGGTATGAACCTAGGCCTAAAAGACGCCGCGTATTTAATTGAGTTACTCACAAGTGATAATAAAGAGTTTGCAAGCACCCGTACACTTCGCGATTACGAGCGCACCCGCAAGCTTGACGCGCAAAAGCACATAGCCATGATGCAAGGGCTTAAAGAGTTATTTGAAGGGGCAAATCCGGTTAAAAAACTGATTCGTGGAGTAGGGCTGTCACTTGTTGATAACCTAGGCCCAATAAAACACCTATTTGCCAAAGAAGCGATAGGCAAATAACGTAGGTTGGGAAGAGCGAAGTGAAACCCAACAGATAAAGTAAAGTGGTTAGTTTTTAGCTATTAGTATTTTTATGGATAGTAATAAGGTAATCAGGAAGATTAATGAAAAAAAAATTTAAATATAATGCCTCAAGTTTCCTACTTTTCTGTCTGTTGGTAGTCTCTTGTATAGCTATTATAGGGCTCTATATCGCAACTTTTGGAATTGATTTAATAAATAATAAAAACTTTTCTAATTGGGTTGATACTGCCACTTATCTTAATAATATGCTTCAGCCTATACTCTTAATTACGAGTATTTTTCTTTTATATAAAACGTGGCAGACGAGTAAAAAAGAATTATCAGAAACCAGAACGCTTATGAAAACTCAAACTGACGTTTTACTTTTTGATAAGGTAAAAGAAACCCTGCCTATGTTTATAGAGTCATTGCAAAACAATAACGTAAAAGATATTCCATCAAAGAACAAAGATGTGAATCAGTGTACTTTTAGATCTAAGCTATCTGATTTTAGTTACCTCATAAAAGACCATAAACTGATTAATCAAGATGATCTTGAGGCTCAATATGGTGTGGACGTTTTCGAACATCTATCGGCTTATGGTAGTCGAAATAATTGTAAAGAGTTTCAAGCATTTCAATTTGTTATTTTATCTAATGATGGGAGGGATTTGATTAAAACCATCTATAATAAAATGATAGCGCTTATCTATTTATCGGATAATACCTTCCTGAAAAGTTTTGATAGAGACTTTATAAATATTTTTGAGTTTATCTCCTCCGTTACAGACAAAAAACTTCGATTACTCTTATATAAAGAGTTAGTTAAGTCGCTAGGTGGAAACCTAGCTTTAAAGGGGCTTTTCATTTTCTATCAATCTAGATACAAAACTTTGTCAAAGGTTACAGAGAGTGAGTTTTTGAAAGAATGCATACGCGACTTTTATGACAATAACCTTTTAGAAGCATATAAGCCGGATTTTTATCTAATAGGGTTAATTAATAAAGGCCGTCCTAGCAGTAATTAACTGTTTTTAATGCACAAAATAAAAACTTTGATTAACTGTTAGATTTAAAAGCTGCGCTTTTCACGCGAGCAAGCTCGGCGTTTACCACAAAAAATTAAAACACTTATCTTTATTTTGCTTGTTGATATTACAAATTTACGTAATAGGGTTTTCCTGATAGCTGATAGCTGATAGCTGATAGCTGATAGCTGATAGCTGATAGCTGATAGCTGCTTTATAAAAGCTTAAAAAACCTGCTTGCTTAATTATCCATCTAA
>NZ_CAWUKC010000098.1:0-13235 GCF_963922945.1 uncultured Pseudoalteromonas sp.
CCCCCCCCCCACCCTCCACTCTTTAACCTAAACTCTTTACCCTACACCCTTTAACCTACTCTCTTTACTCTCCAGCCTTGAACCTCAAACCTTTAACCTTAAGTCTTTAACCTTCAGTCTTTAACCTTAAGCCTTTAACCTTAGGTTTTTAACCTTAAACCTTTAACCTTCAGTCTTTAACCTTCAGTCTTTAACCTCAAGCCTTTAACCTTAAGTCTTTAACCTTCAGTCTTTAACCTTCAGTCTTTAACCTTGAGTCTTTAACCTTTGTTTATTAATCACTACCAAATAAATCGCGTGTGTACACTTTATCTGCAATGTCGCTAAGCTCTTCTACCATACGGTTAGAAACCACTACATCCGATATCTGCTTAAACTCATTTAAGTCTTTTATAACGCGCGAGTGGTAAAACTCGTTTTCTTCAAGCACTGGCTCAAATACAACAACCTCAATACCTTTGGCTTTAATACGCTTCATAATGCCCTGAATGGCAGAGGCTCTAAAGTTATCAGACCCTGTTTTCATTACTAAACGGTACACACCTACCACTTTAGGGTTACGCTTAATAATTGAATCTGCGATAAAGTCTTTACGAGTGGTGTTTGCATCTACAATCGCGCCAATAATATTATTTGGTACGTCTTGGTAATTAGCACGTAGCTGCTTAGTGTCTTTTGGTAAACAGTAGCCACCGTAACCAAACGACGGGTTGTTATAATGGCTGCCAATACGTGGGTCTAGGCCTACGCCTTGTATAATTTGCTTGCTATTTAAACCGTGTGCTTCTGCGTAGCTATCTAGCTCATTAAAGTAAGCCACTCGCATTGCAAGGTAAGTGTTAGAAAATAACTTAATTGCTTCAGCTTCTGTTGAGTCAGTAAATAGCACGTCAACATCTTGCTTAATTGCACCTTGCTTAAGTAAGTTAGCAAAAATACTTGCGCGCTCGCTTTGCTCACCTACAACAATACGTGATGGGTGTAAGTTATCGTAAAGCGCTTTGCCTTCACGTAAAAACTCAGGAGAGAATATCAAGTTGTCAGCGTTTAATTGCTTTTTAATATCAGCCGTAAAGCCAACCGGAATAGTCGACTTAATCACCATAACCGCATTAGGGTTATGCACCATCGTATCTTTAATTACAGCTTCAACCGAGCTGGTATTAAAGTAGTTTGTTTCAACGTCGTAATCGGTTGGCGTTGCTATTATTACGTAATCAGCATCTTTATAAGCGGCAGCTTTGTCGGTAGTGGCTGTAAAGTTTAAGTCATCACGCGTTAAAAACTCACTTATTTCGGTATCAACAATAGGTGACTGTTTATTGTTTAATAACGCTATTTTTTGCTCATCTATATCAAGTGCAACCACCTCATTGTGTTGCGATAAAAGCATAGCGTTCGAAAGGCCTACATAGCCTGTACCTACCACGGCAATTTTCATGTTAATCCTTTAAGATTAAGTTAGTGGTTAAAAAAATAATATTATCAGAGTTAAGCTATACCAACCATCAAAACAATATGGCACCAATAAAAGTTGGAAAGTGTCCTTTAAAAGAAGCGCTGGGAATAGTTAACGTATAATGCTAGTTTTTAAAAAATTTATCTATTGACCTTAGCCCGGACAAAACTACACATATGTATATCAATAAATTAGTTTTCAGGATAAAAGCTATAGAGTACTTTAGTTATCTCTAAAGAAAAAGTTTCCCAGCTAAATTTATCAATTATATCACTCCTATCAAAATCAAAGGAGTTATGTATACATTGAATTATTGCTTCAGTCATCTCGGTAAGACTATGAGGGTTTACAGCCAAAACATTCGAGTCACACCTATAGATCCCATCAATAGCTTCATTTACAGAATGTATTACTGGGCAGCCAGAAGCTAAAGCTTCAATATATACTAAACCAAATGTTTCTTGAACTGAGGGAACAAATAAACATAAGGACTGACTATAAAGGCTGTATAGTTTTTCTTTATTAACCTTCCCTTCAACTTGTACCCAGCTCGGAAGTTTTTTGTAATTAAGTAAAGACAAAAGCTCATCTTTCTCGCCTCCGACTACTCTTAAACTAACTTCAGGAAATAACTTTCTGACCTCTACAATCGTATCTAAAACCAAATTTATATTTTTTGTCTTATTAAAACGCCCAACAAATAAAACCTCACTTTTTTTATCCTTAGCTTTTAGCGGCTGGGCTGCTTTTTCGATCCAAAATTTATCAATTCCATTATGTATAACTGTTGAAGATACGCCTTTAAAGACTCGAGGGTAGCTTTGGATAAAGTTTCTTTTATAAACATTGCTTATAAAAATCACTTTATTTGAATTGTTAGTGATAGCTCTAATAATGAACCTATAGTGAGGCAAAAACTTTAGAAAGGTATGGTAATCATTACTTCTGGCTGCAACAATATAATTTACTTTATAAAGCTTATTTGACAAATAAGCAAGGAAGCCATTCGTCCATAACGTATGGGCAAATACCACGTCAGCATTTTTTAAAAGGTTATTGTATTTTAACAACAAAAAAACCGAAACGTAGAGTAACTTTATTAACGGGAAATACTTAAGCAAGCCTAAGTTAAACACCTCATAATGAAGTGAAACGCCTCGGACTTCAATATTATTGATTTTTTTATGTTCTGGGTCATATACGGGTATTATAACATTTTGAACTAAGTTTGGTTGTTTATTTGCAAGGCTAGCAATCTGATTGAGATGGACCTTTGTACCGACATAGTTATTACATATATGTACTACTTCCAAAATATAAAACTCCTAACAAAGATCATATAATAATCTTTAGTTTGTCTAGATAAAGCATTAACAAAAGTTATCGCTATTAATTGTGATAACACCACACTAGTAGCAGCACCATATAGACCATAGTTTGGTATTAAAATAATACTTATGAGTATAGCAATTAGCATACTAATAAAGATCCTTTTTAGCCTAGCTAAATAATTATTTTCTACAACCATAATCACACTAAAAAAAAGATTTGAAAATACAAAAAGCTTGCTAAATATCAAAATAAGAAGAAAATTATAAGAGCTTTCATACTGGTTACCGAAAAATGTTTCTATCAAAAAATCACCAAACAGAAAGTAGAATACTAAAAAAAAAAATACAAACCCATGAATATATCGTAACTTGTGACTAATAAAGCGTGATTTTTCTAGAACGTTTCCCTTTATAAGGTTTAAATCAGAAATTATTGATGTCGCATATGCTGATATAACAAATGAAAAGGGCTCTGACAATTGAACTGCGACACTGTAAATACCTAACTCTTTTGGTGGTAAAAAATGAGAAATCAAAATAAAATCAATTTTTGTATAAAAAAAGATTAAAAGAGACGAAAGAATAAGAGGCCAAACTTCCATAAATATTAATTTTGTATATTTAAAAAAAACAGCTAAATTCACTAAAGAGATACAGTTTGCAAAAAGCTTAATTGGCAAGATAAAAAGTAAAAAATAGTAAAAAGGAATAAAATAAAGATATAAACTGTAGTGATAAAATTCAGAAACCCCACCTAAAAGTAAAACAATTAAAAATGCAACCACATTAAAAGAAAAAAACACCTTACCTTTTTTTGATGCACTTAATTTTAAAAAACTTAAATTAAAAAGCTGAAAAAAATACATTAAAAATAAAGCCAAGAAATATCTAAAATCAAAGAGAAAGTAACCAGGAATGCAAAGTATTATAAATAAGCTTATTCTAGCTAATATAATAGTAAATATTTTCTCTTTATCATTTTCTTCACCCATTAAAGAGATAACATGAGCATCATTGCCAAATAAAGAAACAATAAAAACTACAGATATATAAACTTTTATCTCAGTAAATAAGCCAAAATCAGATGGTCCTAACTCTCTGGCTATTAGTGCGGTGCATAAAAAAACTAAAAGAAGCGAAAGCGCTTTAGAAGTTATAAAGAATAAAGAATTTTTCACTCTTTTATTTCACCCCTTAAGAAAAAAGGTATAAGGAGTGTTAAAAGTAAAACACCGTGAGTAAATAGAGATGCACTTAAGCCACTACCTTGAAACGCATAGAAAGTTACAAAAATTAAACCGTAGTATTTTGGGGAAACATGATACGCTTTAAAAAACTTGAAAACCCAAGAAGTAACAAATATTGAAATAGCTATACCAACAGACCCTAAATTGGCGAAACCATCACTTAAGTAGCCATTATTTGCACTCATATCCTCGCTATTAAAATAAACGAAACCGATTTCTCTTGCTGGTACTCTTTCAAGAGGATAGTCTATTAATAAACTTAAAAAGGACCCTGAATACAATAACTTTAAGTCATTAAAGTATTCAAAAAAGTAAATATTTAAAAGTGCCGGTATATAAAACAATCTCCTTATAAATAAAGACTCAAGCAGTGTAAAACCTAAAAAATCACTTAAAATCCTCAAACAGCAAAAAAGTAGCACTATACCCAGTAAAAACAATCGTAATTTTGAGTAGTGCGTATTTTTACCAACCATGAATGCAAGGATTATAAAAACACTGAAATAAACCGACTTATGCCCCGTTGTCATATATAAATAAGTAAGTATTAATACCGAAAATAAAGCCATAAATTTATCTTTATTATCGATTGCCCAAATTATAGCAACAGGACAAATAACCTTAGCAAGTGTAAAATAAGCATAAACAGATGCCTTTGTACTTGACTCTCGAGACTCCAACCTAAGCTCATATATATTTTTTAACATAAATACGTCAAAGTTTAATTTCAAGCCATGAGCGGCGAAAACTAATGACGATAAAAATATTAAGCTACTCCACAAGAATTTTTGTTGTATTAATAAGGGAACTGTTTTGGTTTTGAATACTGGAAGTATATTGATAAATATTACAGTTAATGGGACACATAGTGCTGACCAGGCTACTATTGTTGCGTTAGTTTCCATGAAGCAAGAAATAACTAAGTTTGGTGCGGTTACAAACACAAATAATAGTGAAGATATGTACTTATCAAAGTCACTTTTAAGCATAGCTATAAAAAAAGCCACACTAAAAATTAAAAACAAGGCTAAAAGAAAGTTGTCGAAAGAAAATTTATTTTTAAACCCCATGTAGCCAAAGTTAGGACCAACCAAATTCGAATAACTGAAGTAAAACAATGAAAATACTACGATTAAAGATATGAATACAAAAATATTTCTATTTGCTATCAAGTATCACCTACCACAGCGTCTATTAACATATTAAACTTATCTTTTATGTGATCACGATCATATTTATTTGAAACCTCTTGAGACTTTATTTTTTCAACTAAATCATCAGTAGAAGTATAGGTTGTAATTATATCGTTATTCTCTATAGCTTTAAAAACACCTTCTTTCATGTATATAGGTCTGTTGGAAAGTAGTCCTAATGCATATCTAGTAGGATAACTTATATTACTTCTAGCATTATTCAAGTTATTATAAGCAACAAGCACCCCATCAAAGTCTTTAATGTAGTGCGAAAGTTTGCCAGCTATGATCTCATCATAATCAAAAGGCAAAAAATATTTTATCATTTTAGATGACTTGGCAGGGTCACCTTGTAAATGCACTTCAATATTGCTATTGCTTAACTCTCTAACTAAGGAGGATATATCATCTATTGTTCTTTCTGAGAAATTTGTCGTACCTAAAAAAACTATTTTTTTATTTTCTCTTTTATTTAAGTTTTCAGCAGATATAGACGTAGGATACATCTTAGGATGAAGGTAGTCTGGCATAACAGTGATCCTTGTCTTATCAACAAAACATTTGTCGCAGAGTAAATCCTTCATTAATATGGTTGGTACTAATAGTCTATCAAACGAATTGAAATACTGGGCATCCCTTGAATACTCATCACAATTCTCATCAAGTCGATTGTTTGATCTAACTGGATATGTATTAACTATCAAAACACTTTTATTATTTGGATATATATCATCAATAATTGTCTTTTCATCTTTTACTGTTGTACTCCAAAGGTATAAAAAATTATTAATATTTTCTTCTTCAAGAAAGCTCTCAATTTCACTTCTTTTTTTTCTATCTACTTTTTCAATACTATGGTTATTAATTAAATTAGTAACAAGCCTACTTTGATCTAATCGAAGTATCTTCAATAACAATTTTGCAGATTTTATTAGTCTTCTTTTGAAGCTAACTTTACCAACTTCAAAGTTGTTATATAAACGTAGCGTATTAATTTCTTTTAAGTAGCTAGGGTACTTTATACTATGCTTACCAGTATCAATATACCCAGAAAGTAAAGACCTATCATTAAGCCCGAGACAATATGAGTGTGTAAATATAACATTAGAAGAGCCTATAACAATATATCTACTCATTATTCATCCCTTTGATGACGTCTAAATTCTCTTCCCACCATTTTGAATCGATAAGTTCTTGTATTTTAGTTTCTGAAAACCTTTTCTTTATTACTTTTGCAGGACAACCAACTACCACTGCATAGTCAGGCACATCTTTTGTTACTACAGCGCCCGCCCCAATAACAGCCCCGATGCCCACTCTTATACCCCCCATAATCAAGGCATTAGCCCCAATCCATACATCGTGCCCAATTTCTACAGGCGAAAAATCCTCTTTTCTTCGTTTTTTAAATAGCACTTGATTGTAAATATAAGGAGAGGTAGATAATTCATTAATAGGGTGCAAGCCCAAGCCGATTTTTACACCCGGCCCTATTGAGCAGTAGCGCCCAACCTTAGTATCGATTAGTATACAAAAGGGTGAAACATATGAGTATTCACCTAAACTTGCCGAAATAAGCCTTGAATAATCATTAATTAAATTGTGCCCCATTAAACTTGATTCGCGGTCTATGTAAACACCTCTACCTATTTTAATGTCATTCTTAAAAATCATTAAATATAGTTTTATAAGTAAAGTATAAATTTTTTTAATTACTAATTTAAAAATATACATCTATTATGAACCTAGTTCTGCTTTAAATTTATCAATTAACAATTCAAGATCATCAAGCATATTACTAGGTTTAAAAGAAACCTCACTAACAAGTCGATCTATATTAGTTACTGGGAAATAATCATCGCCTAGAGTTTCATGCCAGTTTACTTTGCATCCGGTCTTATTTTGTAAAATGTTCGCGATTTCATGAGCTGTAATGTTGTAGCCACTTGCTATATTATATATACGATGATTTAAAACAGGCAATGCTGCAATCTTTATACAGCAATCCGCTAAATCAAAAACCGAGACATAATCTTTTGCATAGTCTTTTGATATATACATATCAACCATTTTGTCAACGATGGCACTTTTAGTTATCGATGGCAGGAATAGTGGGCTTGTTAACGTGAGGCCATAAACATTACTAGGCCTCAAGATTATAATGTCGCGCTCACTTTTTAAACACAACTCCTCACTAACAAGCTTAGTCAAATTGAAAAGTCGCCGATTATCATTTGCACAAATAGTTAGATCTGTCTTTTCCTCTGTCTTTCTTTGATTCATATATATTCGTGTAGATGAAATATATAGTAATCTATCAAACTGACACATTTGAAGAACGCTAGCTAATAAAGATACATTTGCTTCAAGCACATCGAAAGGCTTACTACAATCACCATAACCAGCACAATATATTATGCATCCCAGATCCTGATTGAAAATGCGCTCATCATTTCTTTCTGGCACAAAAACATCGTGCCCTAAACTTTTCAACTGTTTAACAATCTCAGATCCTATAAACCCTCTACCACCAAAAACTGTATAAAGTGCCATTACTTTTTCCATCCATTAATCAGCTGCTTTTTTATTTCGTTAAAAGTTGGCTGTACTTTATCCTTTTCTGATAACAATGGAGTACTTATAGGCCATTGGATTTTTAATTCTTTATCACTCCAAAGTAAACCACTCTCATCATTAGGGTCATAATAGTCTGTACATTTATACTGGAAATCAGCTGTATTACTTATTACGCAAAAACCATGGGCAAAGCCTGGAGGAACGTAAAACTGTAATTTATTTTCACCTGTCAATAGAATACTTTCATACTGACCAAATGTTTCTGATTTAGGTCGCAAGTCGACAGCTACATCAAATACCTCACCGTCTGTTACAGTAACAAGCTTTCCTTGGGGTTTGTTTTTCTGAAAATGTAACCCTCTTAAAACACCTTTTGATGAACGAGAACGATTATCTTGCACAAAGCTTAAATCAATTCCAATTTGCTTGTAGCGTTCAGCTTGAAATGTTTCGTAAAAAAAACCCCTATCATCACCAAAAATATTTGGCTCAATAATCAGCAAGTCTTTAATTTTCGTTTTTATTACATTCATATTTGATTACTTAGTGATGTTTAATAAATATTGGCCATAACCCGTTTTACACAATGCGCTGCCTATATCCCTTACCTGCTTTTTAGTTAACCAACCATTATGCAAAGCAATTTCTTCTAAACACGCTATTTTAAAACCTTGTCTTTTTTCTACCGTCTGTACAAACTGTGATGCTTCAAGTAATGAGTCGTGAGTGCCTGTGTCTAACCATGCAAAGCCTCGTCCTAACTGCTCGACATTAAGTTTTTCTTGATCTAGATAGGCTTGGTTGATACAAGTAATTTCTAGCTCTCCACGTGATGAGGGTTTTACATTTTTAGCAATATCTACAACTGTATTATTATAAAAATATAACCCTGTTACAGCCCAGTTTGATTTTGGTTCTTTAGGTTTCTCTTCTATTGACAAAGCTTTAAATTTGTCATCAAACTCTACAACCCCAAAACGTTCAGGGTCCATTACCTGATAGCCGAAAACAGTAGCCCCAGATAAGTTTTGTGCTGCACTCTTTAATTGTTTTCCAAATGACTGACCAAAGAATATATTATCCCCCAAAGCTAAGCACACATTATCTTTACCAATAAAAGATTCTCCAATAATAAAGGCTTGTGCTAAGCCATCAGGAGATTCTTGTACTTCAAAAAATAGCTCTACCCCAAACTGGGAACCATCCCCTAACAAACGAACAAACCCTTCTTGTTCTTCTGGTGTTGTAATTATTAGTATTTCTCTAATACCGGCTAGCATTAGAACTGAAAGCGGGTAGTAAATCATTGGTTTGTCGTAAATAGGTAGTAACTGCTTCGATACACCTTTTGTAATCGGGTGTAAGCGGGTACCTGAACCACCCGCTAAAATAATTCCTTTCATTAAATTGCTCCTTTTATAATTCGCCAAGCCGTTCACGCTGATAAGAGCCATCCTGAACGTTTTTGCACCACTGTTGATTAGACAAGTACCATTCAATTGTTTTACGGAGCCCTGTTTCAAATGTTTCTATAGGCTTCCAATTAAGTTCTTTACTCATTTTTGTTGAATCGATGGCATAGCGTCTATCATGACCGGGGCGATCTTTTACATATATAATTTGATCGGCATACTTGGCCGTTTTCGGTACTAAGGTATCTAAAATTTCACAAATAGTTTGAACTACTTCTAAGTTTTGCTTTTCATTGTGCCCGCCTATATTGTAGGTCTCTCCAACAACACCTTCGGTCACTACTTTATATAAAGCGCGTGCATGGTCTTCTACGTATAACCAGTCACGTATTTGGTCGCCTTTACCATAAATAGGTAATTCTTTTCCTTCTAGTGCATTAAGTATCACGAGAGGTATTAATTTTTCTGGAAAGTGGTAAGGCCCATAATTATTCGAACAATTAGTGACAATCGTTGGAAAGCCATACGTGCGAAGCCATGCTCGAACTAAATGGTCACTCGACGCTTTACTTGCTGAGTAAGGGCTGCTTGGTGCGTAAGATGTTTGTTCAGTAAATAATGGAAGTTCACCTTCTTGCTCATCCGGGTGTGGGAGATCACCATATACTTCATCAGTTGAGATGTGATGAAACCTAAACGCTTTTTTATCATCGTCATTCAATGTATTCCAGTAATCACGAGCCGCTTCTAAAAGGTTATAAGTTCCTACAATATTAGTATGGATAAATTCGGCAGGCCCTGTGATTGAACGGTCAACATGACTTTCTGCAGCTAAATGCATTACTGCGTCTGGTTTATGCGATTTAAAAACCCGACCAAGCTCTTCAAGGTTACAAATATCAACTTGCTCAAAAGAGTAACGTTCATTATTTTCAACAATTTTGAGTGATTCTAAGTTACCTGCATAAGTTAGTTTATCTAGATTGATAACTGTATCTGAAGTGTTGTTTATTATATGGCGGACAACAGCTGAACCGATAAAGCCTGCACCGCCTGTAACTAATATTTTCATGTGGAATGTTTTAAAAAACCTTTAACTGAATAAATAACAAAGTGATAGGCTGATTTAAATATACTGAGTTTCTTGACTTTGCGGTAAAATAGCCACTGCCACTTTAATATCTCTAATTTATTTTGAGTCATACCTGAATCAACTCGATATAAAGCCAAAACATCTTCTAAACAGTATGCTTTAGGTACTTGCTCTAGAATATTTAACCAAAGCCCCATATCTTGTCGTTTGCGAATTAATGGCATATATAGCTTACCTAATACCTGTGTATCATATACCGCAGTAAGGCAACCAATTACATTACTACTTAGTAGCTTCTTATAGGTTGTAAACACAGGGGGCTTAATCGTCCCCCTCAGCTCGCCCTGCTCTAACTTTTGGTAAGCAGTAAAAGTAAATGCATAATTATTAGTAAGCATAAAACTAATTTGTTTAGTTAGCTTTTCTGGTAACCATTTATCGTCTGCATCTAAAAAAGCAATAAATCGTCCACTTGCTTGTTTAATAGAGTTATTACGTGCAACACCTGCCCCCCCATTTTGTTCATTTATGAACAGTTTTATTCGCGGATCTTTAGTAGCATATTCATTAATTATTTGCTGAGTCTTATCGGTCGAGTGATCATCAGTTATCAATAGCTCCCAGTTTGCATAGCTTTGTGTAATGACCGACTCAATGGATTCCGATATGTATATTTCCGCATTGTACGCAGGCATAATTACTGATACTAGAGGCTCTTGCATTACCTGCCCATACCAAAAATGACCGTTTTTACTGTTAAAAGTAATATTTTAAAATCTAATAATACTGAGTGGTGTTTAATATAGTGAATATCGTACTTGTGCTTCCATATAGCGTCTTCAACCGATGCACCATAAGGGTAACTGACTTGGGCTAACCCCGTTACACCGGGCTTAACTGCATGACGAAAACGATAATAGGGGATTTCCTTTTCTAAGTCTTTTATAAACACTTCACGCTCTGGCCTTGGACCGATTATTGACATAGTGCCTTGTAATACATTTATAAGCTGCGGTATTTCGTCTATTCTAGTTTTACGTATAAACTTACCTACTTTTGTAACGCGGGAATCATTTTTTGAAGCCCATTGTGCCCCATTTTTTTCAGCATCATTACGCATTGATCTAAACTTATATACTTCAAACTCCTTATTATATTGCCCCGTTCGTTTTTGTTTAAAAAGCATAGGCCCAGGGCTTTCAAGCTTTATGAGCAGCGCTGCAATCAAAGAAAATGGAATTGTAAGTATTAATAAAGTAATAGCACTAAATACGTCTACAAAACGTTTAGCCACTTGGGTGCGTTGATTTGATAATATTGAAAACGCTTTTTGGTGCAAAAAGTAACTACTGTGCAGTAAGCGCACCTCTGTATATTTTAATCTATCATCCAAATAACTAACTAGTGGCTCAACCCAAGCTCCGCATTCTGTTGCATTTACCAGAAATTTTCGCTGTTCCTTTGTCAAGTGTGCACTTTGGTAATGACAGACAACTTTTTTAGTAAAATCAGTTATCGCGTAATCATTCATAACAATATTGAATGAATAGTCATCTATAATTGTGGTTATTTTTTTAGCACATTCCTCTGGGCAAAAAACATATATGGTATTCTGCTTTAATGCCTCTGATTTAGATTTAAAACTTTCTGTTATGAAGATAGATTCCAATTCCTTTAAACTATTATCTAAAGGTTGGTCTGTTGTAACTGGATCGCCTACTTTCAAAGTCATATACTTCTCTTCTTATACTTATTTATCTGACTTATATTCGTAATTATAATAGCCATAATACCCATATGCATTACTGGCTTTTTTAACTACCCCGTTAAATACTAGGCCTTTTACGTCTATCCCATTTTGCTCAAAACGGTTACGGGTTAGGTCTATTTCGCGCAAGTGGTTTTGGCCAAAGCGTGCTACTAATAACGTAGTGCCGGTGTGTGCGCTCACTATAGCTGGGTCGGTTACTGCAAGTATTGGTGGTGTATCTATAATTACTATATCGTAAGCTGCACTTACCTCTTCAACCAGCTTACTAAAGTTTGAGTGCATTAATAGCTCAGATGGGTTTGGCGGTATTTGCCCGCGGGTAATTACATTTAACCCTTCAACCTTGGTTGTTTTAGTTACTTGCGCTAGGTTTAATCGGCCCGATAGGTAATCACTTAGGCCA
The DNA here is from genome assembly GCF_963922945.1 of uncultured Pseudoalteromonas sp. Classification (GTDB taxonomy): domain Bacteria; phylum Pseudomonadota; class Gammaproteobacteria; order Enterobacterales; family Alteromonadaceae; genus Pseudoalteromonas. Next base: position 12,487 of record NZ_CAWUKC010000098.1, read on the forward strand.
TCATCCCATTTTAAGCCAAACTGTGTTTGCAAATAGCCTTTGCGCATATCGGCGTCAATAATCAGTACTTTTTTACCACTTTGCGCGAGTACTGAGGCTAAGTTAACCGATATAAACGATTTACCCACACCAGGGCTTGGGCCCGAGATAGCAATAATGTTATTTTTAGCTTCCATCATCGCAAAATGTAAGCTGGTGCGTAGGCTACGTAATGCCTCTATTGAAAGGTCTGCGGGGTTATCAAGCGCAAGTATGGTTTTTGCTTTTGCGGTTTTATTTTTACGCGCTTTAGTAAAGCCGGTTAGCTTATCTTGATACTCTGAGTGGGGTACACTTGCGTAAACAGGTATGCCTATGGCTTCTATTTCGCTTGGGTCTTCTACCCCTTTGTGCATGGCTTTTTGTATAAGTACTATTGCAACGCTCAACATACCGCCTAGCATAGTTGCCATAACCACTATTAATGCTTTTTTAGGCTTAACTGGTTTTGTGGTGTTTACCTCGGCGTAGTCAATAACGCGTACATTACCCACAGTACCAGCACGTACTATGTCGAGCTCTTGGGTTTTACTAAGTAGCAAGGTATATATTTGGTTACTTACCTCAACATCGCGCTTAAGGCGTAGTAGCTCTTGTTGGGTTTCGGGCAGGCTACCTACCTCACCAATTAGTTGGTCTTTTTGTTTTTCTACCGCTTGAATTTGCTCAACAATACCTTGGTATGCTGGGTGATTTTTTTTAAATTTACG
>NZ_CAWUKC010000099.1:0-13194 GCF_963922945.1 uncultured Pseudoalteromonas sp.
ACCTTTCGTTTATCGGCTTTGCTCATAGCCAGCTCTTGTATTTCTTCTTGCTTAAGCTCTTTTGGTTTATCTTCTAATGAATGCTGCTTGGCGTTTTCAAACACCAGCTCGGTGAGTAGTGCAAAATGGTCTGAGCCGTATTTTGCAAGGCGCTTAATACGCTTTACTTTAAAGCCTTGGCTGTGAAATAAATGATCGAGCGGCCAGCGCATAAAAAAGTAACTTGCGTGAAAGGTGTTATAAAAGCCACGGCCTTTACGTGGGTCTAAAAAACCACTTATTTGCATAAATAAACGGGTGCTGCGCGACCATGCTACATCGTTTAAATCACCGGCAACAATGGTTGGGCGTGTTGGGTTTTTAAGTGCTTTAGCGACCATTATTAGCTCTGAGTCGCGTGGGCGCGATGAGTCTTCTTCAGTGGGGCTTGGTGGCGCAGGGTGAATAAAGTGCCCTTGCATTTGCAAGCCTTCATTGTTTTCGAACAGGATGTGAATTGAAGGAATATCATCTTCAATGAGCTCGCATATTTGCGCATCAAGGATTTTAAATTTACTGTATAAGTGCATGCCATAGCGATTGTCTTTTGGGCACTCTATGAAGTATGGGTAATGCTTTTTAAGTACCGATAACTTGTTTTCCCACCAGCTATCGCTTTCAAGGGTAATGAGTAAATCGGGCTGGTGTTTATCAACCAGTGAGATGAGTTGCTCACTATTGTGGTTTGACATAAGCACATTAGCCGACATGATTCTGACACTGTGATCTTCGCTCACTGAGGCCGTTTTAACTTCATTTTTAGCAAGCCAAGTGTAAGGAAATATCCACTTACCTTGTAATGCCATGGTCAGTAATGCGGTTAAAGCAGTATACAAATACCCGCTATGGCCGCTTTGCCACAGTAAATAAAACGATATAATTGCAACAGCGCTGGCTATATAAAATACCTGTAGTCGAACAAAGTCGCAGCTGCGCACTAAGTAGTGCTGGCTGTACGACATAGGTAACAAGGTCACTAATAAAAAAAAGCCAATGATTATAGCCAGTGCAATGAGCATTTTAATATCCTTATAAAGTGTACTTAACGCGTTAAAATTGAAAGTATTTCTCGGGTATCGTGCACCATATGAATAATTGTACGGTCAATTTGTATACTTACTGTACCATTATCTCTTGAGCGTTCAATAACGCGCCCTTGTTTGTATACATTGCGATCTAGGTAATCGCCTTTGTGGTAACGCTTACTTAATCCTGGTGGCGTCCACCCAGCACGCCGTAACTTTTTTGCTGCTTTTTAGATAGTTTCTTACTGCTTTTATAGTTGTGCTGCTGATGTTTATGGTGACCATTTTTATGGCCGTGATTGTTTTTGTCGGGCTTTGCCTGGGCATTAACGCTAACCAAGGCAGCCGCTAAAAAAACCGTATATAAAAACGCTTTCATAAATAATCTCTAATAATGTTAATAATTAAAGATTATCAAACACGGCTGAACATTGTATGAAACCACATTAACGGGTTTAACGCGGCTTATACTGTGTTTTGCAATGGCTGCGCATTATGGCTGGGTCTCGCAGTTTTAGGTGCTTGGTTTTACGCCCCGCGTGGCGTTTGCGCCACACTTTAAAACTGCCCTTTGAAATATGCTGCCGCATAAATGATACCAACTGCGGGTAATTGAGCCCGTATAGCTGCTCTATAGCCTCATAGGGCGTTCTGTCTTCCCACGCCATTTCTATAATTCGCGACTGCTGCTCGGCATTAAACATGGTTATCTCTTAAAAATGTAAGCTTATACGAGCAGAAAAAATACATAGATCATCACCTAAAAACCGAATATCACTGTATAATAAACACACTAACATAGTAAAAAATTGGATTTAACTTATGCGCACGTTACTGCTGCTTTTAGCTTTTAGTTTTTCTTCGCTACTATTAGCAGCGCCTAATAAAACGCTGCGCTGTGCCACTACCCATTACCCGCCTTTTACAATTTATGACGATAAAACACGTACCTTTACAGGCATAGATATAGACTATTTAGCCTTTATAGAGCGTAATTTGGCAGTCACCATTGAGGTGGTACATGTTCCCTGGGCACGCATTAAAAAAGAGATAAAGTTAGGTTATTACGACTGTTACTTTGCGTTGGCTAATAATACCGAACGTACTCAATATTTAGACTTTACCACTGAGCCTCTGCACACCACCCAATTTGGTTTATTTAGCACAGAAAAAGCAAACCTTAATAATGACTTATCAAGTTCACGCATTGCTATGCTAAGAGGCGTTGCTTTACCTAATATTATTGCTGCGCACTATAATATTGATGATAGTAATTTGATGCGCTCACTCTCAACAAAAGCCACATTTGATTTACTTGATAAACAACGTGTTGAATACGCAATTACTAATTATCAAGCCGGTTTATGGTACTCAAAAGGCTATAAAAACATATATGCTAAGCAGCTTGAGGGCTACGCCCTACCTGTTTATATTGCTTTTAAGCAGGGTGTGGTCGACACCACACTCGTTGATGAGCAAATAAAACGCTATAAAGCGCAATTCGGTGTGCATTAATAAGGTAGGCAATTACTCAATACTCGCTTTAGTGGTGCCTGCACTGGCGTGTTTTGTATTATCTGTAACGTATAAGATTTATAGAATACGCGCACTTTAACGCAAGCAGTTTAAAAACAGTTTAAAACACCTTACCATGGCGTTAATAAAGCGTTACTCACCTTAAAGGAATGTATGAAACCTTATATTTTGCCGCTGTTATTGCCACTAAGCCATGTTGCAATTGCTGATAATAAAAACGATGATGCAATAGAAACCATAACCACCACCGCATCACGTACAGAAGTCATTGCCACACCACTTCCACTGACAATTAGCACCCTATCGGAGGCACAATTAAACACTATTGCGCCAACTCATGTTGAAGAGTCGTTACAACGTATTGCCGGTGCTAACGTGCAGCGCGGCAACGGGCAAGAATATTTACCAGCTCTTCGCTCGCCGGTGCTTTCTGGCGCGGCAGCCTGTGGCGGTATACTCACCCTTGAAGATGGCATTCCACTACGCGCTGCAGGCTTTTGTAATATTAACGAGCTATTTGAAGCGCATAGTGAAATGGCGCAGCGTATTGAAGTATTAAAAGGGCCAGGCTCTGCACTTTATGGCTCAAACGCGGTACACGGTGTTATTAACGTAATAACGCCCGACACCACCCAAGGCGGTGGATTAGTTGGCGTTGATTATGGCTCATACGGGTACGCCCGTTATAAGCTTCGCGCTGGGCAAGATTACGGCAACAGTGGGATTGGCATTAACGCAAGTGTTACCGACGATACAGGTTACCGTGATGATGAAAGCGTTAAACAGCAAAAAATAAATATTCGCCACCGCTTTGAAAACGATAACCTGCTACTGACCTCAGGCCTTACATACACAAATTTAGATCAGCAAACTGCGGGCTTTATCACTGGTTTTGAAAACTATAAAAACGAAGACATAGCACAGCAAAACTTTGACCCCGACGCCTTTAGAAAAGCCCGCTCATTTCGAGCGTGGAGCAACGCCCAGTGGCAATTAAAAAACGGCAATGTGCTTTCTATCACGCCTTATGTGCGCGACCAAAGCATGGACTTTTTTAAGCATTTTTTACCTGGCACCCCGCTTGAAACCAATAGTCAAACAGGCATAGGTGTGCAATCGCTCTATCAACATAACTTGCAAAGTAATGTAAAAATAAACCTAGGGCTTGATGGCGAATACACTCGCAGCGATTTTACCCAAAGCCAAAACGAACCAACTCAAGGCTCAGCATTTTTAGTAGCCACAGTACCGCAAGGTAAACACTACGATTACGATGTAAACGCAACCCTGTATGCACCGTTTGCATCAGTTGAGTGGCAATTAAATAACTGGTTTATTAGTGCCGGTCTAAGGTATGAGCACATGCAATATGATTACACTAATAATATGCTCACAGGGCGCACAACAGAAGACGGCACAGAATGTGGTTTTGGCGGTTGCCGTTATAGCCGCCCAGCCAGTGGTAAAAATAGCTTTAGCAATACTTCACCTAAGCTTGGTGTAAGTTATAAGGTTAATAACAACACTACTGTATACGCTAACTTTTCGCGTGGCTACCGAGCGCCGCAAGCGGCAGAGCTTTACCAATTACAACGCGAGCAAACCACCGCCGATTTAAACCCCGAAATAGCCAATAATGCCGAGCTTGGCTTAAAAGGATATTACAGCAATGTAAGTTACGCATTGGCTATGTATGCTATGAGCAAACACAATACTATTTATCGCGATAGCGACTTTTTTAACGTTAATGATGGCAGTTCACGCCACAGAGGTGTTGAGCTTGAGCTCGATTATGCATTAAGCAAAACACTTAACTTACAATTTGCAGGCACACATGCAAAGCATACGTATACTAATAATCAGTTAATTAATGGGCTAAATATAAACGGTAACAACGTAGACACCGCGCCGCGCAATGTGGCTAACCTTGATTTAACGTGGCAAGCTTTTAATAACCTAGCGCTTGCGCTGCAATGGCATAGCGTAAGTAGTTACTATACCGACCCAGAAAACCTACATAGCTACGAGGGCCATGATATTTTAAGCTTGCGTGCTAAATGGCAAGTAACCAATAACCTAGAAGTGCTTGCCCGTATCATTAACCTGAGCGACGAAGCTTACGCAGAGCGTGCTGATTACACCAGCTTTACTGGCGATAGGTACTTTCCTGGTAAACCGCGTAACGCTATGCTTTCAGCTACGTACACGTGGTAATGCGTTAATTTAAATCGCCCATGTATTTAGTGGGCGATTTTCCCATCACTTTTTTAAACATAGTAATAAACGCACTCACCGATTCGTACCCCAATAATGCCGACACTTGCTGTACACTTTGCCCATCTGACAATGCCTGCAGCGCGGTAATTATATGTAATTGCATTCGCCACTTACCAAAGGTCATGCCGGTTTGCTTTTTTATGAGTCGTGCCAAGGTACGTTCGGTTAAAGCAAAATCGTGTGCCCATTGCGCAAGGGTTTTGCGATTATTTGGCTGTGCGAGTAACTGCTGCCCCATTGCTTGAATAACCGCGTGCTTAGATAACACAAAGTCGAGCGGCTGGGCGGGCATTTCAATTAATAAATCAAATAGTACCTGAGCTAAACGCGCTGTTTTAGAGCCTTCATTATAGGCTTGGTGCTCGCTGGCGAGTTTTAGCATTAAACTTTTCACCAGCCCCGTTATGGCTAATGTACAGGTATGCTTTGGCATGCCGTGCATATTGGCATCAATAAATACAAAACATAATTTAGCGTTATCAGATGCGCGATTGCTGTGTAAGGTATTTGCAGGTACCCAAATAGCACTGTGCGTTGGCACCATCCACATTTTGTTAGCCGCTTCGCAGGTAACATAACCATCAAGCGCTAAAATTAGCTGCCCCTTAGGGTGAGTGTGTAACGGGTATTCTTTACTGCCTTGTGCGGTATCTACTTTGGCAATTATAGGCTGTGCCATGTGCTCGTAGTTTTGTAGGTATCCCCACCCTTTAGGCTCAAACATATTTTGTCGGTTTTTAGTTATTTAATGTCAGTATAGCTAAATTATAATAGGGCTTATTTGTTTATACTAGCGCCAATAATTTACCAACTAATTTTGTAATAATGACTCATACACCTCACAGTAATGCTGGTATGTCGCGCTTTTCAAGCGTATTGCTAGTAATAGGTATTTTACTTATTGCTGCCAATTTACGTGCGCCTTTTACAGGCATTGCGCCTGTGCTTGAACAAATAATTGCGCATTTTAATTTAACCGCTTCGCAAGCGGGGTTTATTACCACGTTACCGCTAATTGCCTTTGCCATTATATCGCCTATGGCGGCAAGCCTGGCTAAGCGCCAAGGGCTTGAGCGCACACTATTTTTTGCTGTGTTTTTAATATTACTGGGTATTTTAGGTCGCATGCTTGATGCATCTAGCATGCTATTTATAGGCACTGCGACTATAGGCGCTGGAATTGCCATTGCCAATGTACTATTACCTAGTCTAATAAAGCGGGATTTTGCAGCAAAAGTAGCCGTTATGACCTCTGCTTATGTACTCACCATGGGCGTTGCATCGGGTGGTTTTTCGGCACTAGTTTACCCGCTTAGTCAATATCAAGGGTTAGGTTGGCAGCTTGCCTTAGGGGCAAGTGCTCTTATTACACTTACCACGTTAGTTATATGGATGGCGCAATTAAATAAACACACAAAACCGGCACAATCAGCGCATACCTCAACACTAAATAAAAGCGTATGGCGCTACTTGCTTGCCTGGCAAGTTACTTTAGTGCTGGGTTTAAATTCATTTTTAAATTATATCATTATTACTTGGCTGCCCAGCATACTCACCGAAATAGGCCTAAGCGCTACGCAAGCAGGCGCGTATCATGGGGCTTTTCAAATTGCGACCGCCATACCAGGGCTTGTACTTATACCTTTGCTAGGAAAGTTAAAAGATCAAAGTGCGCTTAGCTTTATACTCGCATCATTAAGTGCGTGCTGTGCGCTGGGGTTACTTTATATGCCAAGTTTTGCATTAGTGTGGACGCTACTACTTGGCTTTAGCTCAGGGGCATGTTTTATTTTAGGGCTGTCGTTTATTAGCCTACGCACTGATGACTCTACGCAAGCCGCGTCGCTATCGGGTATGTCACAAAGTATTGGTTATTTGTTAGCGGCTGTTGGCCCTATGGTAGCGGGGGCATTGCATACAAGTACAGGCAGCTGGAGTGCGCCGCTTTGGTTATGCGCGGGTGCAGGTGTGTTATGTGCTACATGCGGATGGTTTAGCGGCAAAAACATTACGCTCAATAATAGTTAACTTATTAGCTTTTGTAGCCATAAAAATAAGCCTGTTGCCGGCTTTTTTACAGGGCAATGCTCTTGCTCAAATCGCTTATTAGCGGCTATACGCTGCTCACGGCGCAGCTGCGCTAAATTAGCTTTTGCAGCAAAACGCAAACGTTGCTCTTGAGTTAGCTCGTCATTAAATTCAATGGCTGTGTGTTTAACTGCCCGACTAGATTTTAGTGAGCTGCACATATTTTTCTCCAAATGACTGTCTTATAAATAGACAGTCATTTGGTTAAAAAAATTTCAAATAAATTTATAACGCTGTTAGTACACTATTTAACTCTTTAGAGTAGTTAAATATTAGGATTATACAGCTCCAATACATTCAACTTCGACTAACGAGCCAAGGGCTAACGCTTTTACTGCAAATGCACTACGCGCTGGGTACGGCGCACTAAAATATTGCGTATAAATAGCGTTAAACGCTTTAAAGTCGTTTATATCGGTAAGCATAACCGTGCACTTTACAATATTGCTCATACTGTAGTTATGCTGCTCTAAAGTGCGCTTAATGTTTTCAAGAGTTTGCCTAGCTTCAGCCTCAAAACCACTCGCAGCTAATTTACAGGTTGCAGGGTTAATCCCTATTTGACCCGACATATAAAACGTATTGCCGGCTTTGACTATTTGCGAAAATGGTAAGTTAGGATTCGCTTTGCTTGTATTTAAAAACTCAATATTATTGGGTTTTGCCTGCGCAAAACCGCTAAGTAATACCTTGCTATGAAAGCTGCTTTTATCAGTGTTTTCATAAGTAACTTACCAGTTTAGTTAGGCGTAGTTGCAAAAGAAGGCACTTGGTGTAAATCATTTAGCCATGTAAGCGTTGATTGTGACCAAATTTGCGCAGCTGGGGTAAATTCATCACGCTGATCAACGGCCCCTATGCGCAACCCGTACACCCTATCGGCTTTTGCTTCGTTGGTTGCGTAAAGTGTAGTGCCACACGTACCACAAAAACCTTGTGCACGTTTATTACCACTTTGTGCGGTTTTAACGTACTCTTTTGGCTCGCCTTTGGTAAATACCACCGAGTTAGGCTCAGCCATAATGACCGCCCTAAATGGCCCGCTCGACATACGCTGGCAGTCACTGCAATGGCACACAAGTATATTATTGTTTTGCGACTGAGCTTGGTATTTAATTTCACCACAATAGCAGCTTCCAGTAATTTTCATTTTACTCTCCTGAGTATGTTTAAAGGTGTTTAACCTAAATAAGCTAACACAATTTTAGGTAGTTCTTGCGCGTATTGCGCTGCACTTAAAGGGCAAGCAATCGCAGGCGTTAAATCGTGATAAAGCACTTTTTCAAGCAGTGAGCTAATAATTAAAAACACGGCAGTACCTGCAGCCGCTTCGCTTACTTTAGTATCTGTTTGGCTAATTAGTTGCGCTAAACGCTGATAAATTACTCGTCTGTTTATGTGTTTATCAGTGCCTAGTAACTCACTGTGTAAACGCGATTTTAAATGCAGGGTTCTAAATACCCCCTGCTGTGATAATAAAAACACATAGGTTTTATGGCATAAAGTGTTAACCACATCGTCTAGGCTTTTATAGTGCTGCGCCTCAAGCTCACTTACCCAGTTATCTAATTCAATGCCAAAGTCTTGATACAACATAGGCAGTAGCGACTCTTTATTTTTAAAGCGACGGTAAAACGTACCTACCGATACCTCGGCGTAATCGGCCAGCTCTTTTATACTTATGTGTTCAAAAAACTTACTTTTTAAACTGTGATGCAGCGCTTTTACTAGTTTTTCTTGGGTTTGCTGGCTGCGTTGTTGCTTAGGCGCCAAAAAAGGGGGTTCAGACATACATTCAAACATATTGAGTTGTAAGCGCACGCACTGTGCAGCTTGTATATATAAACAGCAAAACCCAGCCAGCAATTACTTTACTCGCTGGGTAGTTATGTCGTTATTTTTGGCTATTTAAATAATCTACCGCTAATTGGCTAAGCGCTTTGGTACCCACTTTAAACGACGATTCATCGGCATAAAAATAAGGTGAGTGATTACTTGCTACCGTTTTTAAGTCTTGATTGTCAGGCGTACCACCTAAAAACACAAATACACTGGGTATTTCTAGGGCATAAAACGAAAAGTCTTCTGCGCCGGTTATTTTACCCATTTCTTGCACGTTTTGTTTACCGGCTGCTTTTTCTAGGCTAGGTAACATTTGCGCAGTAAGCTCAGGGTTATTAACCGTTACCGGGTAACCTTCGTGAATATGCACATCGGCCGTAGCCCCCGACGATTTAGCAATATGTGTAGCGGTTGTTTTAATATTTTCAAATATTTGTGCGCGATTATCCATATCAAAATTACGAATAGTGCCAACCATTTCAACTTCTTCAGGAATAATATTATTACGCACACCACCCGCTATTTTACCAAACGACACAATAGCAGGCTCTTTGGTTATATTTACTTGGCGGCTCACAATATGGTTAACGCCCGTTACAATTTGCGCAGCGGCAGCAATAGGGTCAACGCCTGTCCAAGGTGCAGAGCCATGTGCTTGGCGACCATGTACGGTTATTTCAAAGCGGTCGGCACTGGCCATAAACGGCCCACTTCGATAACCAATTTTACCCGTATGTAGGCTCGATGTAATATGCAGGCCAAAGGCTACGTCAGGTTTATATTTTTTAAATATACCTTCTTTAAGCATTAACTCTGCACCGCCTTCCTCGCCTAAAGGTGCGCCCTCTTCAGCAGGCTGAAACACAAACATAATGTTGCCATGCAGCTCATCTTTCATGTTTGCTAATACTTGTGCTGCGCCCATTAGCATAGCTACGTGTGTGTCGTGGCCACAGGCGTGCATTATGCCTACATCAACGCCACGGTAAGTTGTGGTTTTGGTTGATTTAAATGGCACATCTGTTTTTTCTGTTACCGGTAGTGCATCCATATCGGCGCGTAGCATGACTGTAGGGCCAGGTTTTGCGCCTTTTAAAATACCCACAACCCCTGTGTAAGCAATATCGGTTTGTACTTGCATACCTAACGACTTTAAGTGTTTAGCCACAATGCCTGCGGTACGCGTTTCGCGATTACCAAGCTCAGGGTTTTGATGAAAGTCGCGTCGCCACTCAATTACCTGCTGCTCTACATTTTTAACGTGCTGATCAAGGTTCGCCTGTGCGTTAAACGCACCAAGTGCAGCAAAACCTAATGCCACTGAGAGTAATGATTTTTTCATCCTGTTTTCCTTTGTTATTTTATAATGTCAATCCGCATAATTAAGTGACCTATTTTGAGGATGGATAAACGTGTTGATAGCAAGACAAAAAATTTGCTATTTAGTTGTCCTAAATGAGAATTTTTTAACGCAGATAGCGACACGTTTAGCCCCTCAAAATGATTAAGTATTATTTCGGATTGGTATAAAACCCAACAACCGATTTAGTGTTATCGAAAGGTGCTGTTGAGTTATAGCCTACAGCATTTTTAAATTTACTTTTTGACTACGAGTGCTAAGGCGTGCAAATTTGAAAGTAATACTAAAACACTGTTTACTGTAATAGCACCATCTAAAAATGTAAATGTGGATTCACATTTTAATTCATCATAACTTAACAAACCTTTTTTACTGTACGCTTTTTAAATTACACGGAATGACCATGAAAAATCGAATCGCTAAAAAGCACGTTTTAAAATCAACATTGGCACTGACTATTGCACTCGCATTGAGTGGCTGCGACATTAATGATGACGACAATAACGACCCTATTGTTGTAACTCCAGAGCCTGCACCGGTTACTTTGCGCGTGATGGAAACAACCGACATACACATGTATTTATCTAACTACGATTACTTTGCACAAGCCCCATCAGAAACTTTAGGGTTTGTTAATACCGCTAGCCTTATAAAAGAAGCGCGCAGTGAAGTGCAAAACAGTGTACTTGTTGATAATGGCGATTTAATTCAAAACAGCCCGCTTGGCGATTACGAAGCGATTGTACGCAAAGACGATATTTTAAATGGCGCAACGCACGTGGCCTTTAAAGCAATGAATTTGCTTGACTACGATGTAGCTAACTTAGGAAACCATGAATTTAACTTTGGCTTAGAGTTTTTAGATGCCACATTAAGTGGTGCCGACTTCCCGTATATTAATGCCAATGTATACGTTGATGATGGTGATGATGACGACAGCAACGATGAAAACCGCTACACCCCCTATTACATTCAAGACAAAACCGTGCTTGATATAAACGGCAACGAACAAACAATTAAAATTGGTTACTTAGGCCTTACCCCTCCGCAAATTATGCAATGGGATAGCGCACACTTACAAGGCAAGGTTATTGCAAAAGATATTGTTACTACTGCTGAAAAGTTCATTCCGCAAATGAAAGCACAAGGCGCCGATATTATTATTGCCATTCCGCACTCTGGGTTAACAGCCAGCGCCCAAGAAGATCTAGCTGAAAACACCGCCTTGTACCTGTCTAAAGTAGATGACGTAGACGCCATTTTGTTTGGTCATAACCACCGTTTGTTTCCGGGGGATTCGTCATACGATGGCTATGAATCGGCGGGTATTGATAACGTAAACGGTAAACTTAATGGCGTACCCGCTGTTATGCCTGGCTTTTTTGGCAATAACTTAGGAATTATCGATTTAATTGTTGAGCCAAACGATGAAGGCGGCTGGGAAGTAACCAGCTCAAAAGTAGAAACCCGCGCCATTAGTGGTACAGATGAAAACGGCGACTTTGTTGATTTAGCTGCTGTAGATACCGATGTAGCTGCCGCAATTGAGCTTGAACACCAAGCAACAATTGATTGGGTGAGCGAACCGTTTGCTAAAATTTCAAACCCAATTTATAGCTTTTTTGCTTTGGTGCAAGATGACCCTTCAATTCAAATAGTATCAGATGCACAAATAGCGTGGGGTAAAGCGTTTATTCAAGGCACTGAGCTTGATGGCTTACCGGTACTTTCGGCAGCAGCCCCTTTTAGAGCTGGCCGCAATGGTATTGAAGATTACACCAATGTAAAAGCAGGCGATATTACCTTGCTTGATACTGTGAGCTTGTATGTGTTTCCAAACACTATTCGTATGGTAAAAGTAACAGGTAGCGATGTTAAAGAGTGGCTTGAACGCTCTGCGGGCCAGTTTAACCAGATTGATGTAAACAGCAGCGCTGAGCAAAACCTACTCGATACCTCATTTCCCACGTTTAACTTTGATATTATTGACGGTGTAACTTTTGAAATTGACGTGACACAGCCAAAACGTTACGACAACGATGGTATATTAATAAGTGAAAACAATTCACGCATTACTAATTTGCAATACCAAGGTGAAGCGATAGATTTAAATGGCGAGTTTTTAGTTGTAACGAATAACTATCGTGCATCGGGTGGCGGAAACTTCCCTGCAATTGATGGCACTAGCCGTGAAACCTTTGAAGGCCCAGATGAGAACCGCGGTGTACTGCGTAGTTACATTATTAGCGAAGCCGCTAAAAGTAGCACGGGCAGTATTGACCCGTCGGCCGATAATAACTGGCGCTTTAGCACCGTGACCACCAGCACAGAGCTAAACGTTGTGTTTAGAACTTCACCGCTTGATGAGGTAGCTACTATTGCGCAGACACTCCCTGCTGTTGCGCCTACCTCACCACTTAAAACAGACGAAAATGGTTTTGCGCTATACACCATAGATTTAAAAAACTAATCGCACATAACCTACAAAAACCAGCTTGACTGCTGGTTTTTGTTTTTTACGGCGGTGTATTTTGATGAGCTCGCTTGTTTTTATTAAAAACACATTTACGCCAAGCTCTTTTTAAGTGCTGCAAACCTTATTATAAATTTAAATCTTCAAGGCAACATGCATGGTGCCGCCGGTGGTGAAAAAACAAATATAACCCGTACTAAGTACCAGCAGATAGGCTGTAACTGATACTAGCGCCACCCTGAGTGGCGCTCGAGTCCGCCCCACAAATTTTATTACGAATACTTAATTCATCCCTGAAGCAGTATCCATCGTTCATCCATGAACTCACTTCGAGTAACTGCGAAACTTCGTTTCGGTTCACTCTCACCCAGCGGGCGGACTGTAACTGATATTAGCGCCACTCTGCGTGGCGCTCGAGTCCGTCCTAACACAAATTTCAGACATAAAAAAACCCTAACCAATTTGGTTAGGGTCGTAAAAAGTGGTACCAGCGGGCGGACTGTAACTGATATTAGCGCCACTCTGCGTGGCGCTCGAGTCCGTCCTAACACAAA
>NZ_CAWUKC010000100.1:0-13175 GCF_963922945.1 uncultured Pseudoalteromonas sp.
AACAGATCAACCCTTTTTTGAAGAAAACTTAAAATAAATGACTGTTCGTTGAGTAATTGAGCTAAACACGCTAAAAATACAACATAAGTATCATTTTTTTAACATTAAAGCCGCGTTAAAGTCGTTTTACGACCGAGTTTAGTTAAACAGCTTAATGTATAGGCTTGCACCCCAGACGATCAATAAGATCATTAATGAGAGTGTCACCGCAGCAGATCCCATATCCTTAGCACGTCCTGATAACACATGGTGATCTGTGCTTACGCGGTCGGTTAATGCCTCTATGGCAGAATTAAGTAGCTCTACAATTAAAATGATCAACAATGTGCTTACTAATAGTGCCCAATGTAATACTGATGAAGCTAGCCAAAAAGAAATGGGTAGCAAAATAATACTCAGCAGAAGCTCTTGTCTAAAGGCGGCTTCTTCTTTAAAGGCTGCTTTAAAACCAAGGTATGAACAATACGTTGCTTTGAATACACGCTTTATACCAAGGCCATTAGGTTTGAATACATCTTTCATTATGAGCTCTATCAACTGGGGTCAAAATAAAGCCCCGCAATTGCGAGGCTTTTTAGTTAGGCAATACCGTATTGATCTCGGTATGCTTTAACTGAGGCTAAATGCTCGTCCATTGTACCTTGACTCTCAAGGTAGCTAATAAGATCAGCTAATTTTACAATAGAGATCACTTTGGTATTAAAGTCGCGCTCAACCTCTTGAATAGCTGAAAGCTCAGCTTTACCTTTTTCTTGACGATCAAGTGCTATTAATACACCACTTAGGTCTGCGCCGTTATCGGCAATGATTTCCATTGATTCACGAATCGCAGTACCCGCTGTGATCACATCATCCACCAGCATAATTTTGCCCGTTAATGCAGAGCCAACTAATGTACCACCTTCACCATGTGCTTTTTTCTCTTTGCGGTTAAAACAATAAGGTACATCTTTGTCATGGTGATCTGCCAGCGCTACTGCAGTAGTGGTTGCAATAGGAATACCTTTATAAGCTGGGCCAAATAAAACATCGTATTCTATTGCTGCATCTTCAAGGGCTGATGCGTAAAAGCGACCTAAACGTGCTAAATCACGTCCTGTATTAAACAAGCCAGCATTAAAAAAGTATGGGCTAGTACGACCTGATTTAAGGGTAAACTCACCAAACTTTAAAACCTGCTTTTCTAAAGCAAATTCAATAAACTCTTTTTGATAATCTTTCATTAAGGTACTCGCTTATGCTAACGCTTGTTTTTGTACGTCGATGATTTCACGAATCGAATGCTTAGCTAATGTAAGTAGCTCATCTAATTCGTCGAACGAGAATGGTTCGCCTTCTGCGGTGCCTTGTACTTCAATAATTTTACCTGTTTCAGTTAAAATTACGTTCATATCGGTTTCGGCTTCAGAATCTTCAAGGTACTCTAAATCAGTAATAGGTTGACCTTTATAAATACCTACTGAAATAGCAGCAATCATGTGCTTAAGTGGATTAGAGTTAATCATTCCTTTAGCGCGCATATGTGTTAAAGCATCAACTAATGCAACGCATGCACCACTAATAGATGCAGTTCGTGTTCCGCCATCAGCTTGAATTACATCACAGTCAATTGTAATGGTATTTTCGCCAAGCGCTTTTAAATCAACGGCTGCTCTTAATGCGCGAGCAATTAAGCGTTGAATTTCCATAGTACGGCCGCCTTGTTTACCACGTGCTGCTTCACGTGCATTACGCGTGTGTGTTGAGCGCGGTAACATACCGTATTCAGCGTTGATCCACCCTTTACCTTGGCCTTTCATAAAACGTGGCACACCTGCTTCAACCGTAGCAGTACAAAGTACCTTGGTATTACCAAACTCAACAAGCACAGAGCCTTCAGCGTGTAATGTGTAGTTACGAGTAAATGATACCGGTCTAATTTGGTTAGGTGTTCTTTCGCTTGGACGCATTGACGATCCCCTTAATTCTGAATTTGCGACATTATAAGTGCATGTGCAGGTAGATGCCATGCTGATTGTAAAATATTCAGCGGAATAAATTTTCTCTAGAGGTTAAGTAGTGTTACGGTATAATCATCGCAATATTGTATTAATAAATTTTAGGAACTTATCCATGATCCACAGTATGACTGCTTATGCGCGTCGCGAAATTAAAGGCGATTGGGGCACTGGCACCTGGGAAATTCGTTCAGTAAACCAGCGCTACCTTGAAACGTTTATTCGCGCACCAGAGCAATTTCGTGGCATGGAGCCGGTAATTCGTGAGCGTTTACGTAAAAATTTACAACGCGGTAAAGTAGAAGTGTTTTTAAAATTTGTAGCCAACCCTGCACACGTAGGTGAGCTATCAATTAATGAGTCACTTGCAGAGCAACTAATAAATAGTGCTAAATGGGTGCAGCAACAAAGCAATGGTGACATTAACCCTGTTGATATACTACGCTGGCCTGGTGTAATGGAAGCACAGGAACTCGATTTAGACACTGTTAACAAAGCTCTTATAGCTGGCTTTGATCAAGTCGTTGAAGATTTTAAATCAGCCCGTGGCGATGAAGGCGCAAATTTAGAAGAAATGATCACCACTCGTCTTGATGCCATCCTAGAGCAAGTTACTGTTGTAGAAGGCCACTTACCAGAAATAGCAAAGTGGCAGCGTGAAAAGCTTAATCAAAAGCTGGAAGACTTAAAAACCGACATTGACGAATCTCGCCTTGAACAAGAGCTTATTTACCTTGCGCAAAAGCAAGATGTTGCCGAAGAACTCGACCGCTTAAAGTCGCACGTTAAAGAAACTAAAAAAATTCTTCAAAAAGGCGGAGCATGTGGCCGCCGTTTAGATTTTATGATGCAAGAGTTTAACCGCGAAGCAAACACCCTAGCCTCTAAGTCTATTAATAGTGATATTACTAATGCGGCCGTGGAGCTAAAAGTGCTCATTGAGCAGATGAGAGAGCAGATCCAAAATATTGAGTAACCGTACTTGTGTGCTACTTACTTGAGCATAATTAGTTAAATAAAGTACAATAGCGTAATTAAAGGCTTGGATTATTGATTTAGTCCAAGCCTGTTTATTTTAAGTAGAGAAAAATATGGCTCAGACTCGCGGAAACTTATTTATATTATCGGCGCCTTCAGGTGCGGGGAAATCTAGCTTAATCACGGCGTTATTAAAAAAACACGCAGATATGAAAGTATCAGTATCGCATACCACCCGAACCCCTCGCCCGGGTGAAGAAAACGCGGTGCATTATCACTTTGTAAGCGCCGATGAATTTAAAGCATTAATTGCCAAAGATGATTTTTTTGAATGGGCGCAAGTATTCGATAATTACTACGGTACTTCAAAGCAGGCTATTGAATCGCAGCTAGATGCAGGTATTGATGTATTTTTAGATATTGACTGGCAAGGTGCGCAGCAAGTGCGCGAAATTATGCCAAGCGTACAAACAATTTTTATTTTGCCTCCTTCAAAAGCAGAGCTTGAGCAGCGCTTAAATAACCGAGGCCAAGATTCTGCCGAGGTAATCGCTGGGCGTATGGCCAAAGCGCAATCAGAAACATCGCACTACGATGAATATGATTATGTTGTGGTTAACGATGATTTTGAAACCGCGCTTAGCAATATTGAAACCATTGTATTAGCACAACGTTTAACTTTAAAAGCCCAAGCTAATCGCCATCACGATTTAATTACAAACTTACTTGAATAGACCATTTATGCCCTTTAGCGGGAAAACTGGTAAAAATTAACCACTGGCTATTGGCGAAACAAGCTGCTTGCAGTAAACTACGCCTTTGCTTTTAAATTATTTTGGAGTGCTGAGATGGCTCGCGTAACAGTTGAAGATGCAGTAGATGCAATTGGTAATCGTTTTGACTTAATTTTAGTTGCGGCTCGTCGTGCCCGCCAAATTGCTGTTGGTGGTAAAGACCCACTAGTAGACGCTGAAAATGATAAACCTACCGTTATCGCTCTGCGTGAAATCGAAAAAGGTTTAGTTGATAGTTCATCAATGGACGTTATTGACCATGAAGAACAACAACACCAAGAAGCAGCTGAACTAGCTGCCGTTGCTGCTATTGTTGGCGGTAATCAATAATCAACCACCCGGCTTGATTTAGTCAACGGCTTAGTATTTGTACGCTAGCCGTTGGCAATCCCCTCTTTTCATCGTATATTCTATTACTTACCGTTACTTATTGCTTCACGAGAACATTGGAGTGTGAATGTATCTTTTTGAAGGTCTTAAAAAGAAAATATCTGAATACTTGCCTACTGCAGAAGTAGAGCTAGTGCAAAAAGCCTACGTGGTAGCCCGAGAGGCTCACGAAGGGCAGACTCGCTCAAGCGGCGAGCCTTACATTACTCACCCTGTTGAAGTAACTCAAATTCTTGCTGGTATGCACCTTGACCATGAAACGCTTATGGCCGCGCTAATGCACGATGTAATTGAGGATACCGACTTTAGCCAACAGGACTTAGCCGAAATATTTGGCGATACGGTTGCCGAACTTGTTGAAGGGGTAAGTAAACTCGATAAACTCAGCTTTAAAGACAAAAAAGAATTTCAAGCTGAAAACTACCGTAAAATGATCATGGCAATGACCCAAGATATTCGGGTTATTTTAATTAAGCTGGCCGATCGTACACACAATATGCGCACATTAGGCGCTTTGCGCCCTGATAAGCGCCGCCGTATTGCTCGTGAAACACTTGAAATTTACGCACCAATAGCAAACCGTTTAGGTATTCACGATATTAAAAATGAACTTGAAGATTTAGGTTTTCAGGCTTTATATCCTATGCGTCATCGTGCACTTAAATCTGAAGTGGCTAAAGCGCGTGGTAATCGCAAAGAAGTTATTTCTAATATTCAAACCGAAATAGAAGCACGCCTTGAAGAATCAGGTATTAAAGCAACAGTCTCTGGTCGCGAAAAGCACCTTTATAGCATTTATAAAAAAATGCTAAATAAAGAGCTGCTATTTAATGAGGTAATGGATATTTACGCTTTTAGAATAAACGTAGATGCCATGGATACCTGTTATCGTGTGCTCGGTGTTGCGCATAACCTGTATAAACCAATTGAAACACGTTTTAAAGATTACATTGCCGTACCTAAAACGAATGGCTATCAGTCTTTACACACCTCATTAGTTGGTCCACATGGTATTCCGGTAGAGATCCAAGTACGTACGCATGATATGGATCATATGGCCGACAAAGGGGTTGCTGCGCACTGGATGTATAAAAAAGCCGGTGATGGTGCAGGTAATACCGCGCAGCAACGTGCTCGCCAATGGATGCAAAGCTTGCTAGAGCTTCAACAAAGTGCCGGCTCGTCATTCGAATTTGTCGAGAACGTTAAAACTGAGCTATTCCCAGAAGAAATATACGTATTTACCCCCGATGGCCGCATTGTAGAGCTGCCAATGGGCGCTACCGCGGTTGATTTTGCTTACGCAGTGCATACTGATGTAGGTAATACGTGTGTAGGGGCAAGAGTAAACCGTAAACCTTACCCGCTAAGCAAAGCCTTAGATACTGGGCAAAGTGTTGAAATTATTACCAGCTCGGGTGCACACCCTAATGCAACATGGTTAAACTTTATAGTTACAGGTAAAGCTCGTTTAGGGATAAGAAACTACCTTAAGAGCCAACACCAAGAAGAAGCATTGTTATTAGGCCGCCGCTTACTCGATTCTGCCTTGGGTGAAAATAAGCTCGACAGCATTGCCGATGAAAACATAGCCCGCGTACTCGAAGAGCACGAGCTATCTACCGTATTAGAATTACTGGTAGAAATAGGCGCAGGTAACTTAATGAGCGTATTAATCGCTAAACGCTTATTGCAAGAAGAAAGCGACGACTTGTCAGATATTAGCAAACAAGCCAAAGCAACCATTATTGGTACCGAAGGCATGTTGGTTAATTATTCCAAGTGTTGCCGACCTGTACCTGGGGATGCCATCACTGCACATATTAGCCAAGGTAAAGGGCTTACGGTTCATCGCCAAGAATGTAAAAATATTCGCGGCTGGGAAAACGAACGCTCAAAATACCTGGTTGTAAAATGGGATGACAATCCAGAAAAAGAATATATAGCTGCGCTACGAGTGGAAATAATTAACCACCAAGGGGCTTTGGCTAAACTCACAAATGTTGTTGCTACAACGCAAGCCAACATTGTTGAGATCACCACCGACGAAAAAGAAAGTAATTTATATGTGATAGACTTGGGCGTTACCGTTAAAAACCGTGTCCATGTTGCTAATATTATGCGCCGCATTCGTGTGATGCCTGATGTGCAAAGAGTCTATCGTAAAAAGTAAAATAGGAAACTCATGAATAAAGCATTTATTTCTACCGAAAAAGCACCTGCTGCTATCGGCACTTATAGCCAAGCGGTTAAAGTAGGTACTGCCGTTTATTTATCTGGACAAATTCCACTTGTACCAGAAACTATGGAAATGGTTTCAGAAGACTTTAGCGAACAAACACATCAAGTATTTAAAAACATTACAGCGGTGTGCGAAGAGGCAGGCGGCAAAATCCAAGACCTTGTTAAGATTAATATTTACCTAACTGACTTATCAAACTTTGCCACAGTTAACGAGGTAATGAGCCAATATTTCAAACAGCCTTACCCCGCTCGTGCAGCGCTAGGCGTTCGCGCTCTTCCCAAAGGCGCTCAGATTGAAATTGATGGCATTATGGAATTACCATCAACTAATTAATACATATAGAGCTATAAATTTTTTTATAGCTCTAATTTTACAGCCAACCTTTGTTTACCTCCCTTTCTTGACTCACATGTAAATATCTAGCACTCTGTAAACACGCATAAAATCAACCTTAACTTTAGTAGTAGAAAAGGATTAACTAGTGTTTAAGCTTGCCAATAATGGAAACGTATTACTTGATGTAAGTAAACACGCTCCACCTAGCGCCGCATTTATCATTGATGCACTTGAGAAGTCGACGTTTTGCGAATGCAAAATTAACCACGAGGCTATTAATGATTTTTTTAAAGCGCAAAATAATGAGCCAACTTTGGTTGTAGCAAGTAAGCACGATGCATCGCTTGTGGTCACGTTAAGTGAAGATAAAATGCAAGCCATAGGTGAGCTTACTTTAGCTTACGGCGGAAAAACACTTTCATTAGAAGAGGGTAAAAAGCAACTTATAAAGGCAGGCGTTATACGTGGCTATAAACAAGCTTTTTTAGAACAGCTTTTAGATAAACAATTTAATTTACCTCCAGGCACAGTAGTAAAAGGAACTTTAGCTAAAGGGCGCTTGCCAGCTGAAGGGATGCCAACAAAATTTGTGACTATGGTAGAGACTCTCAAAGATCGGCTAAACACTCCCAAAGTGATGGAAGATGGCAGTGTTGATATGCGTGATTTTGGAAAGCTCGCAAGTGTAGAGCCAGGTACAGTTTTGATTCGCCAGCAGCCTGCTACTCCGGGTAAAGAAGGGTTTACTGTTGTAGGCGATATATTGCCAGCTAAACCCGGAGAGAATAGAAAACTTGTTGCAGGCGAAGGGACTGAAATATCAAAAGTAAATCCGCTTGAACTGCTTTCTACAACTGCGGGTGTCCCTGTTGAGTTGCCCAATGGCATGCGTGTTGATGATATTTTTACTATTTCGGATGTAGGTGTTAAAAGTGGTCACATTGATTTTGAAGGCAGCGTTATTGTTACTAAAAACATAGACCCTGGCATGCGAGTAACAGCAAAAGGCGATATCACGGTGTTTGGTACGGTTGAATCAGGGGAGTTGACGGCAGGCGGTAACATCACTGTGAAACAAGGGATTATTGGCCATCAAAAACTCGAAGATAAATCATTATCGTGCTCAATTAAAAGCGAAGGGGATATTCATGTATCCCACGCCCAGTATTGTTATATACAGGGCAATAATATTTTTGTAGACCGCCAAGCCAGCCATTGTACTATTAAAGCTAAACACTTATTACAAGTTGGCCAAACAGAGTTACCCAAGGGGAAAATTTTTGGTGGAGAGATTCTCGACGCAACCGTATTAATTGCTGGCGAAATAGGTAATGAATCAGGTGCTAAAATGGCAATTAATTTAGCCGCTTCTGGCGCTGAAATAACTGCCGATACAGATAACTGCTTTAAAGACTTAGCTAAAACCGATGAACAGCTTGATACTCTTCAAACCGCATTAGAAAAAGCAGATAAAGTAAAAGATATAGAAAAGAAGAATCTGCTTATTAAAAAAATTGGCGCAACACAACAACATTACTGCCAACAAGCTGAGCAGCTAGAAAAAAAGTTATCTAGCCTAGATAATGAGCTACACGATCTACTTAGCGATGCAAACCTTGTTGTTAATACTTCATTACACTCAGGGGTAGAGATCCATATTTTTGATAAAGTACTAAAAACGACCCGTAACTACCCGCCTTGTAATATAAATCTGCAAAATAATAAAATAGAAATAGACTTTAAAACTCACTAGGGCGCACTCAGCGCCCTTTAAAACTTATAATAGCCCGCTTACCGCTTCATGCATTTGCTTAGGCCATACACCTACTTGCACTTGTCCAATATGCTGCTTTTGCAGTAATAACATTGCTAAGCGCGATTGCCCTATTCCGCCGCCAATTGTTTGTGGAAATGCCTCTTCTAACAACGCTTTATGCCAATCGAATGCTAGGCGTTCTTCATCGCCTGTGATGCTCAATTGCGCTTTTAATACATCAGGGCTTACACGAATACCCATAGATGATATTTCAAAGGCATCTTCTAACACGGGGTTCCACACCAGAATATCGCCATTTAATCCTGTGTATCCGTCAACCGTTCGGGTCGACCAATCGTCGTAATCTGGAGCGCGTACATCATGGATTTTACCATCACCTAACACACCACCAATACCAATTAAAAATACCGCGCCGTACTCTTGTGCAATGGCTTTTTCGCGTTGCTTTGCGCTAAAGTCGGGGTACATTTTGCGTAACTGTTCACTGTGAACAAAGGTGATTTCACTGGGTAAAAATGGGGCTATACCAAAGTTATCACTTACAAATTGCTCTGTTTGCTTAATGCCAGTGTAAATGGCGTTAACTGTGTCTTGTAATGTAGAGAGCGTGCGCTCAGTACGTTCGCAAATTACTTTCTCCCAATCCCACTGATCAACATAAACAGAATGTATTGGGCTCAAAGAGTCTTCATCTGGGCGCAGCGCTTTCATTTGCGTGTAAATGCCCTCACCTACAGAAAACTCGTAAGTCGCCAGCGTTTTACGCTTCCATTTAGCAAGTGAATGAACCACTTCATACGTACTATCGCTAATTGCTTTAACTTTAACAGCCACTGCGTTTTCGTGACCGCTAAGGTTATCTTGCGTGCCATCGCCTACCTTTGCCAAAATAGGCGCCTGCACTTCTACTAACCCAAGTTGTTGCTCTAATTGCTGTGAAAAGAACTGCTTAACTTTGCTTATTTGTTGCTGCTGCTGCACATAGTGTGAACTCATAATAATTGGCCTCATTCCCAGTTATTGTTACTTGCTGATTACGAAAAAGCCCCTAAACGGCGCCTTTAATGAGGTTAATTTAACGATTCAAAGATTTAATTCAATAACCCACAATAAAAATAGCTTTAATATATAAAATCAATTAATTTAAACACTATAAAAATATAGATTCACTAATTTAAGTAAGAAAAATCCATGGAAAATTATCAAATCGATAATCTCGATAAACAGATACTTCACGCTTTAATGGCCAATGCCCGTACAGCCTATGCAGAGTTAGCCAAACGGTTTGCCGTAAGTGCAGGCACAATTCACGTACGCGTAGAAAAAATGAAACAAGCAGGCATCATTACCGGCACCCAATTAAGTATTAGTACAAAGCAACTCGGTTACGATGTATGCTGCTTTATTGGTATTAACTTAAATAATGCGCGCGACTACCCAGAAACACTAATTAAGCTTGAAGCATTAGAAGAAGTCGTTGAAGCTTATTATACAACGGGTAACTACAGTATTTTTATAAAGGTAATGGCCAAGTCTATCGACCACTTGCAAGATGTTCTTATTAATAAAATACAAGCTATTGAAGCAATTCAGTCAACCGAGACGCTAATCTCATTACAAAACCCAATTAGCCGCACTGTAATGCCTTAACTAATAAAATTACGTATAATTATTAAAAAAAGAGGATCACCATGCAGCAAAATCGCTACCAACGAATTAAAGACGTGCTATTACGTCGCCAAACAGATTTAACGGTTTGCTTAGAAGAGGTACACAAACATCATAACCTCTCGGCTATTGTAAGAAGTGCCGATGCCGTGGGCTGTCATCACGTGCACGCTGTTTGGCCAGAAAACCAAAAATGGCTAACAAATAACACCTCTGGAGGCAGTAAAAATTGGCTAGAAACACATTTGCATAAAAATATTGATGATGCCGCAGCTATGATGCGAGAGCATAATCCAGATGTGCAAATATTAGCAACACACTTGAGCGAAGATGCTGTTGATTTTAGAGAAATAGATTACACAAAACCGACTGCTATAATAGTTGGCCAAGAAAAAACCGGTATTTCTGAGCAAGCACTTAAACACGCCGATCAAAATATTATTATTCCTATGCAAGGCATGGTGCAATCACTTAACGTATCTGTTGCTGCTGCCCTTATTTTGTTTGAAGCACAGCAGCAACGAGAAAAGGCAGGGCTATATAAGCGCGATATGCTAAGTGAAGAGGTTAAACACCCTATGTATTTTGAAGGCTGTCACCCAGTTATTGCTAAACAATGCAGATTAAAAAACTTACCTTATCCACCACTTGATGAGGAAGGAGAAATAATCGCCACTGAACAATTTTGGCATGCCTTAAAACATGCTTGATGCTTAGCAAGCCTGTGAGTACACTTAACTCATTCACAAATAAACAGATTTGAGTCTACATTGTCTAAACCTAGCTTAAGCCATTACCCTATTACAGAACTTAAAGGGGTAGGTCCGAAAATGGCCGATCGCCTTCACAAGCTAGGTATAGCTACCGTGCAAGATATGCTCTTTCACTTGCCGTTACGCTATGAAGATCGTACTCGTATTTATGCTATCACCGATGTTGCCTTGCATAGCCACTGCTCTGTTGAGGCGACTATAGAATCTAGCCAAATAACCTTTGGTAAGCGCCGTATGTTGGTAGTACAAATAAACGATGGTACAGGTAGACTCACTTTACGTTTTTTTAATTTTACCGCAGCGCAAAAAAACGCATTTTGCACAGGAAAAATAATTCGCTGCTTTGGCGAAATAAGACGTGGGCGCGTTGGCCTTGAAATGAGCCACCCAGAATACAGCATCAGCGACACCCCAAATGAGCAGCCAACAGCTACAACACTCACACCTGTTTATTCAACCACCGAGGGCTTAAAACAACTATCAATCAGAGCGTTGAGTGAACAAGCAATAAATTTATTACATAAGTATTCTGTACAAGAGCTCATACCCGAAAAATGGCAACCTTCTCATATGCAATTAAGTGAAGCTTTACTGTTACTTCATCGCCCGCCAAATGATGTAGATGTAATTTCACTTGAGCAAGGTACTCACCCTGCGCAGCAGCGCTTAGTGTTTGAAGAACTACTTGCACAAAATCTGAGCCTATTAAAAGTACGTGAGCAAGGGCAACAAGTTAACGCAGTTTCTTTAGTACCGACAAACCCATTAGAAGAACAGTTTTTAAAACAGCTCCCCTTTGCGCCGACCAATGCACAAAATAGAGTAGTAGCCGAAATTAAAGGGGATTTACAGCACCCCTACCCCATGATGCGATTAGTACAAGGTGATGTAGGCTCAGGTAAAACACTGGTTGCCGCATTAAGTGCATTGACAGCAATAGCACAAGGTTTTCAAGTTGCACTAATGGCGCCTACAGAAATTCTCTCTGAGCAGCACGACATAAATTTTAAACAGTGGTTTGAAAATCTTGGAATCGAAGTTGCCTGGCTTGGTGGTAAAACAAAAGGGAAAGAGCGCGCTCATACACTTGAAAAAATAGCCTCAGGCGAGGCGCAAATGATAGTGGGTACACATGCTTTATTTCAAGAAGAAGTAAAATTCAATAACCTTGTGCTTATCATCATCGATGAGCAACATCGTTTTGGTGTTCATCAACGCCTCTCTCTGCGTGAAAAAGGCAAATTTGGGAATTGTTACCCTCATCAGCTAGTCATGACTGCAACACCCATTCCGCGCACATTAGCGATGACGGCTTATGCCGATTTAGAAACCTCGATAATAGATGAGCTTCCACCTGGGCGTACACCCATAACAACTGTTGCTATACCTGATACACGCCGAGACGATATAATAAACCGTGTTAAATTAGCCTGTAACGAGCAAGGTAGGCAAGTTTATTGGGTATGCACCCTAATTGACGAATCAGAAGCCCTACAATGCCAAGCAGCAGAAGACAGCGCATTACAATTAAAAGAAGCATTGCCAGAACTTAATGTCGGATTAGTTCATGGTCGTATGAAAGCTGCAGAAAAACAAGTAATCATGAGTGACTTTAAAGCAGGTAATATTAACGTACTTGTGGCAACAACAGTAATAGAAGTGGGTGTAGACGTACCTAATGCCAGTTTAATTATTATAGAAAATCCAGAACGTTTAGGGCTCGCACAATTGCACCAGTTGCGAGGCCGTGTAGGGCGAGGAGCCACCGCCTCTCATTGTGTGCTTTTATACCATGCACCACTATCTCACACTGCTCAAAAACGTTTAGGCGTATTAAGAGATAGTAACGACGGCTTTGTCATCGCAGAGCGCGATCTCGAAATACGTGGGCCAGGTGAAGTGCTTGGTACTAAACAAACTGGCTTAGCCGAATTTAAAATAGCGGACCTTACTCGCGACAAACACACACTAAATCAAGTCAGGCCTATTGCACAGCAAATGCTAAAACAAAACCCCGACCTTGTAGACCCTTTAATTCATCGCTGGCTAGGTAATAAATCTAATTACGCTCAGGCGTAATTATTCTAAAACACTTACAATATGTCTTTCGCTTGTTCTACTGATGCTAAAAGAATCCCTAAATAACTGCTGCGCATTTCATTTTTTACAGATGTAAAAAAGCCCGACTCTTTCGAATCGGGCTTTCTTGTATTTGGA
>NZ_CAWUKC010000101.1:0-12853 GCF_963922945.1 uncultured Pseudoalteromonas sp.
GTTTTTTAATCGTGTGTACTATTTTTAAACTATCAAAATTCGAGGTCGCCCATGCGCCATATTATGGTTTTATTTATTTTTTTAATTACTTTCACTTTAGCCCCTAGCAGCTATGCAAAAACAGTTAAAACACATTCTATTATTGACGCTAACGAGGTTATTAACGCTGGTGATATTTGTTGGTACGACAACAAACGTTATAGTGAAGGCGCGTTGGTACAAGTACATTCTTTTATCTTAGTGTGCGCGGCTAGTAACCCTCAGCATAATAACAGTAAGCTCATTTGGTTAAAATTAGATAAAAAAGGCAATCTTGTTTATTCCTCTAAGCCTAAAACCATTAGGGTCAATTAGCGCTATATGCGGATTTACGCTACAATGCGCACAGTTTAAATAAGTAGTATGGCTATGGATAATCAACCAAAAAATCCTCTTCACGGGGTGACTTTAGAACAAATTTTAGTAGAGCTTGAACAGCGCTTAGGTTTTAAAGCCATGGGCGAGCAAGTAAACATTAAATGTTTTACCGACTCACCTAGTATTAAGTCGAGCTTAAAGTTTTTACGTAAAACCCCTTGGGCGCGTGATAAAGTAGAAGCGCTTTACCTTCATACGTTAAGTAACAAGCCACTACGTAAGCCTAAAGGCGCCGCGCGGCCTAAACACATGAGCAAGCCTGATACAAGCGGTTTTGTTTGGCCGTCTATTAAAAAGTAATAAACAAAACGCAATAAAAAAGCACGTTTAACCGTGCTTTTTGTATTTACAACTCTTTGCTAATAACCTTTAGCGATCCTGGGTCTATTTTAATAACCAGTGTTTTAGCTGTTTTTACCTCACCATCTAGCACGTACTTTATGTCTTCATCTGCAGTAATCGTTACTTTTTTAGCGTTGGTATGATGCGAGCTAATAGCCAATTGGGTTTGAGTAATACTGCTAAACATTAGCTCGGCGATACTCAATACACTGGTTGTATTTTCTTCACTTGGTAGCAGCCAATTTATGTCTAATAACCCGTCTTCATGATCGGGTTGCCCTCCCCCTTGAGCGAGTAGCGTTGTAAACGGTGCCGCATTGGCCACGATAAAGCTATTTGTATGCACCTCTTGGGTTTGATTATCGTCAAGAGTGACATAAAGTGTTTGCGCTTTTTGTTCGCTAAATGCCTGAAAAAAACCATTTAAGTACGCAAGCTGTCCCGATTTATTCTTTGCTTCTCTGTCGGCTTTTTCTATCATAGACTGCTCATAACCAACGCCTGCTAACAGCAGCATGAGCTCGTCATTACAATAGGCGGTATCGATTGTATGTGCTTGACCATCTATAATTAATTCGCAGGCCTGCTCAACAGGAATTATTTTAGAGCTAATACCCATAAGCACATGGGCTAAAGCATTGGCTGTACCCATTGGGATAATACCCAGCTTGCACTGAGTGTTTACCAACACACTAGCTACTTCTGTCACGGTTCCATCACCGCCACAGGCAATTATTATGTCTGGCTTATTTTTAATAGCTTGTTTAGCAAGTTCAATTCCATTTACTTCTTTAGAGGTAGTTAAAACGTTTAAATCATAATATTCCGACAGCCTAGCCACTATTAAGGGCTCTTTGTCTTGCCACAGTTTAGTGCCCGACACAGGGTTTGCAATAATAACGGCTTTATTTTTAATAACCAGTTCACCCTTTTTATGTCGTTTTACTAAATGGCGAAGCTGGTGCTTATTCAAATTGGCTGTTTGGCGGGTTTCTTTAATTTGTGCAAGTATTTGATGTACATCTGCATCTTTATTTTGGCTCAATAAATACGCTGCCATTACAAATACAGAGCGTCCTCTTCCTAGTGCACAATGAACTACCACGCGGCGGTCGTCTTTTATGTGATGATGGATCCAATTTATTGCCTGATTTAACTGCGAATGCGTAGGCACACTATGATCAAGTACTGGGATATTCAAGTAACTAATATTTTCTTGCGTTGAACTCCACTCTAAACCATCAAACTCACAGGTAACATCTAAAATTGCTGTTATCCCGTTTTCTTTTAATGTATCAATATCGGAGGGAAATAATCGGCACGCTAAAAATAAGTGATCATTAATTTTTTGAATTGGTGGGACTTTATCGTGCTTTCTAGAATAGGCATTGTAAATCTGGGCACCGAGCAAAAAGGGCACAAACGCCCAACGTATATAAAACGGAATAACGCCATTTTCGCGCTTTCTAAAAATTTTAGCTATGTTGAAAATGTAAGCACCGCTAACTAATAACAGCGAAAGTGCACTCCAATAAAATACCACAGCAAAATAAACCGAGTTAACCTCCCAGCCTATCAATATAAAAATTAACGCTAAAATTAAATAACTCGTTGCAGCCCACATAAATGCTCCTTTGTATTTACTGTTTTTATGTTTTTTAACAGCCTTGTGCAAGTTTAGTAGCAATTTACACGCCAATAAAACACGAATTTAGCGCCTAGAAATCATTGTAACCTACTGATTATTAATAACTATAATTCACTCCCTTCTAAATTAGTTAACTAATATGTGCTTTTTACATTTAAGTCGGTCATTTTTTCTCATCATTAAAGTGCATTCTTTAAGATTAAAACTTGTTTAGATGCGCATAACAGCTAATATGAAAAGTCAGCTAAAAAGTGTGCATCCAATTCCCACCCTTAAACGTTTAATCAGTAATAATAAAAACAACAGGATCTATATGGAAAACGATAATTTACTCCCCCTCTTGTGTAAAACTGCACAGGGTAACAAAACCGCTTTTGCCGATTTATATCAGCAAACCAGTGGGAAATTATTTGCGATTAGTTTGAATATGCTTTCAAACCGCGCTCACGCAGAAGAAGTATTGCAAGAGGCATTTATTAAAATTTGGCATAACGCATCTGAGTACAATGCCACAAAAGGCACTGTAATAAGCTGGATGATAAGCATAGTTCGATACAGATGTTTAGATGCACTGCGCTATCATAAGGTCAGAAAAGAACAAGCCATGGGCGATGAGCAATACGATGAACAAGCAATCGATGTTAGTTACGACGAACAAACTAAACTTGTTGATTGTATTGAACAACTCGAACCACAGCAAAAACAAGCCATACATTTAGCCTATTACAAGGGCTTGAGCCATGGTGAACTAGTCAATTACATAGAAACGCCTTTAGGTACGGTTAAAAGCTGGATCAGGCGTGGTTTGCAGCAGTTGCAGAGGTGTTTAACGTTATGAATTATAACAAACCAGAACTACTTGAGACTTTAGCGGCTCAATATGTGCTAGGCACATTAAAGGGGCTTGCCCGAAAGCGTTTTCAGCGTTTAATGTTGAGCCTACCACAAGCGCGCGAAGCTACCGTTATGTGGGAGCAAAATTTAAATGACTTAGCCAGTGCAATTACACCACAAGCACCCAGCGCTCATGTATGGCAACACATCTTAGATAAAATAGAAAACACTTCCCCGCCAGCTAAAACAGTCATAAAACCAGCTCCATCGTTATGGCGTACTTGGTCATTTATAGCCACAGCAGCCTGTATTATTTTAGCATTTTTAATTATTCAGCCAACCACACAACTCCAAGATAGCCAGCAAATTGCGCTGGTGCAAAACCAAAATAAACAATCACTGTGGTTTATTAATGTGAACGAGCAAGTATTATCAGTTAAAGCCAGCACTCAATTAGTTGCTCAAACAGATAAAGACTACGAACTTTGGATGATTTTAAAAGGACAAGATGCACCTATTTCGCTAGGCTTATTGCCTAAACAAGGCGAAAAACTATTATTAAAAGACACACGCTTTAACGCGCAAAACATTGCCTTACTTGCAGTAAGCTTAGAGCCACTCGGTGGCTCACCTAATGGCTCACCAACTGAGGTACTTTATACCACTGAGCTAGTTATTTTATAGCTTTTTGCATGCTCTAAAAAGAGGAGGCTAATCGCGCATTAGCTTCCTCTTTCATTATTTAATTTAACAAAAAATAAAATATTTTAACTTTTTTGCATCCATTATGCTTTTTGCTTCGTTATTAATGATGACTCCAATCAAAACTAAAGGAAAAAGTCATGAAAGCTTTAACTCCATCTATACTCGCAGTAGTAGTATGCAGTACCTTAGTAAGCACCTCTAGCGAGGCATCCAGTCATCGTGAAGCGCCGAACATTAGCCGCTTTCCAACTTTAGACTCTACCGACTTTTACGTATTTAATAGTTATGAAGCAGGCAGAGACGATTACGTTACGTTTATTGCCAATTATATTCCATTACAAGATGCCT
Organism: uncultured Pseudoalteromonas sp.; assembly: GCF_963922945.1. Lineage (GTDB taxonomy): Bacteria > Pseudomonadota > Gammaproteobacteria > Enterobacterales > Alteromonadaceae > Pseudoalteromonas. The sequence goes on from NZ_CAWUKC010000101.1 coordinate 4,295, forward strand.
ACGGCGGCCCTAACTACTTTGCTATGGATCCAGATGCAACCTACAGTATTCATATTGATAATGATGGTGATGCAATAGAAGATATTACTTTTGCCTTTAATTTTACCAGTATGCTGCCAAACGATAACCAGGGTGTTCAGTTAACTGTTGGCCCAGAAGGTAATCAACGCACTGTATCTGTACCGCTTAAAAACGTAGGTGGCGTTGCAGCTGGTGATGATAGCGCTGCAAATTTTAGTGAGTCATATACACTAAGCATGATTAACGGCCCACAACGCACAGGTACCAGTACCACACTAAGCAATACCACCACCAGCTCAACCACGTTCAACAAACCGCTAGATTATGTAGGCGATAAAACATTTAATTCAATGGCTGATTACCAAACTTATGCCGATCAGTTTGTTTATCAAGTGTCGGTACCAGGCTGTGACAATATGGCCAAAGTATTTGTAGGCCAACGTAAAGACCCATTTGTTGTTAACTTAGGTAAAACTTTTGATTTAGTTAACTATGTGCCTGTAGAAGGTGATAGTGCGCCAGGTGCGGGCGATGGTAGTGGTTTCCCTGGAGGTATTACGCAATCGGCTGATAATGATGACCTTATTGATAAAAATGTGACATCAATTGCCATTGAAATGCCTAAAAGCTGTATTGTGGGTGATGGCAACGGCGTAATTGGCTCTTGGACTACAGCGAGCCTACCTCAAGCACGCATTTTAAACCCGAACGCTAAGTTTGCAGATAACGCAGTAAATGGCGGTGCATTAACACAGGTTTCACGCTTAGGTAACCCTTTAGTTAACGAGCTTGTTATTGGTATTAAAGACAAAGATACCTTCTCAACAGCTCACCCTAAAGATGATGCGCAATTTTTAGATTATGTTTCGCACCCCTCTTTACCTGAGCTTTTAAATATTTTATTTAAAGATGCAGTCAACACCACACTTGGCGCTAATTTAGACACTCTCGCCCCCACTAATTTTCCACGTACTGATTTAATTACTGCATTTTTAACCGGTTTTGCTGGAGTAAACCAACAAGCAACGGTAACACCTTCAGAAATGTTACGCTTAAATACCGCAATTGCAGCCACACCCCAAGCTGAGCAATCTGCATTTGGTGTTGCTGGTGATGATTTAGCGGGCTTTCCAAATGGCCGTCGCCCAGGTGATGATGTAGTAGATATTGCACTTCGCGTAGTAATGGGGCGTTTATGTCATCCTATTCCTGTAAATGGTGAAGACACCGACTTAGGTCTATGTACACCAGAGGATGCTGATGTAGGTACAGTGCCATTCACTGATGGTGCGCCAGTTGATGCAAGCATGATGGATGCCACTTTCCCATACTTAGCCACCCCACTTGCAGGCTCTAAATAAGGAGTAACGTATGCGTAATTTAACTCTTACTCATATCGGTGTACTACTTGGCGCACTAACGCTTAGCGCATGTAGCAACGATGATGACAATAAACTGCCTACACCGGTGGTAAATACAGCACCCAGTGTAAGTGATGTAATGCTAACCACACAAACAGAAGTTGAAATTAACGACATGTTAGTGGCTACCGATGCCGATGGCGACTCACTTACCTATGCACTCACCACAGAGCCGTCACTTGGCAATGTAGTAGTCAATAGCGATGGCAGCTTTACCTATACTCCCAATAAAGAAGCAACAGGCAGCGACAGCTTTATATTTGGCGTATCTGATGGGGTAAACCAGCAAGTGACAGCTATGGTTGATATTACCATTGAGGCTTTGCAAGTAGATTTTGCACAATTTGCCAGTGATGCATTTAATCAAAGCCCTAACGATGAGCCACTGTCGACTAATGGGCGTGTTTTTACCAATACAGATACCGATGTAAGTACTATTTCGTCAGGTAAGTAATTTAAGCTGATGGCCATGGATGGCTTTTTTAAGAGGATAAAACAATGCACTGTCATTATAAAAAAATGCTCTTTGCTTTTTGCGCTGCACTGTTTGTAAGTAACGTGCTTGCAAAGCCCACAATTCCAAATGATGACGATATTATTGCAACCAGTAATTCATTAATTAGCGCTAATTTAACACTAGAGCAACTCAACACTTTAGTTTTAAACAGCCAATACATAGGGCAAACTGAACGTTATCAAGGCGTGCTAAAAAACCGCTTAGCAGCACTTTATAAACAAGAGCCCACGGCACAAATAGGCTATTTATATGCACGAGTGTTACAAAAAGAACATCAATTTACACGCGCTATTGAAGTTGCCAATACTGTAATAAAAAAACACCCAAGCCATGTCAATACCCATCTTTTATTGGCAAATATGTTGATGACACAAGGTAAGTTTGAACAAGCCAAGCAACACTGTGTGTCTGTTATTGGTGCAGCAAGCGTTATCACCGCAACAACCTGTGTGCTTGATATTCAAAGTCAGCAAGGGCAATTACAGCAAAGCTATCAATCATTACTTAATATTACTCAAAATAAAGAGATAAGCTTAACAACCAAGCAGGTACTTAGTGAGATGGCGTTTAGGCTTAACAAGCTCAATGAAGCGCTTGAGCACATTAAGAGTATTGATTTAAGCAAAGCACCTGTGAGCCTCATTGTGTTATGGGCTGATATACAGCTAAGCCAAAACAACCCTGAGCAGGTACTTAATACCTTGAGTCAATTTAGTAATTTAAAGAGTCAACTTGAAGATGCTGTTTTACTTAGGCTCGCCATAGCTGAAAAACGCAGCACACTTAAAGGAAGTAAACAGTGGCAAACACGTATGCAGCAACGAGTTAACTTTCGAGAACAACGACAAGATACTTTTCATGCCAATGACTTAGCTAACTATTATATTCATGTAAAAGTAGATAAAGCCAAGGCACAATATTGGGCAAATATAAATTGGCAGCAAGCAAAAATGAGCATAGATCAACACCTATTACACCAAGCTAATGCCATGGCTAGGGACACCTTATGAAAACAATAAGCTCTTTTTTAACCGCTTCACTTGTTACACTAATATGCACTTTTAGTACATATGCACACCAACTAAGTACTAGTTACATTACATTAGATAACGTGCAAAATCCGCAGCAATATACAGGTACATGGCAAATAAATATTAACGACTTAGAACAAAGCGTTGCGCTTGATTTAAACCAAGACCAACAAATAAGCTGGGCCGAACTTAAGTCACAAAACGAAGCCATTAATCGCTATGCAAAATCTAATTTTACTGTTTTACAAAACTTGCAAACTTGCCCGCTAACAATTGCTGATAACTACCAATTAGATAACCATTTTAATGAGGCTTATTTAGTTTTACCGCTGCTATTTAATTGCGCCAATAATGCCGATATCACCCTTAACTACAGTGCTTTTTTTGAGCACGATGCTAATCACAAGGTGATTGTTAATCTAAATCAGGTATCGCGCGTGTTTACCAAAGATGAGCAACAACAAACGTTTTCTACACAGCAAGCAAGTTACCTAAGCACATTTAACCAATATGTTTACCAAGGTGTATTGCATATTTGGATTGGTATTGACCATATTTTATTTTTAGTTGCCTTACTTTTAAACTGTGTATTGTATCGTACTAACAAACAATGGCAGGCAATCACTTCTAAAAAACAAATAATTAAGCACACAGCCTGGATTGTAACGGCATTTACCCTCGCCCATTCACTTACTTTAACAGCGACTGCACTTAATATGGTGTCGCCGAATAGCCGCTGGGTAGAGCTTGGTATTGCAATTTCAGTATTATTTGCAGCTTTAAATAACGTATGGCCGGTTATATTGCGCCTTGGCTGGCTAACTTTTGCATTTGGTTTATTACACGGTATGGGCTTTGCCAGTGTGCTTGGTGAGCTTGGGCTCTCGAGTGATTATCAATTGCTTAGCATTTTAGCGTTCAATTTAGGTGTAGAGCTTGGGCAGCTGAGTATATTGTGTATTGCATTGCCGTTGTTACTAACAATGCGCAATAAACCTATTTACATAAAATGGGTGATCCCAATTGGCTCCTTTGCTATCGCTGCAATGGCACTATTGTGGTGCGTAGAACGCATTTAGCATAAAAAAAGCGAGTGCTGAAACTCGCTTTTTTATTTTCAATTACTGGCCTTTATCGAACGGCATTAGTAAGGTTTTCATTGCAGGCCTTAGCGCAATTAACACCGTTTCTTCGGTGAGTTCAGGGTAGAGCATTTTACGTAGCAGTAACCCCGCCATCATTGAAAAAATAACGTTAATGCGACTTTCAAGCTCTTGTTCATCCGTGTTTTTAAGTGAACTACGCTCACTGGTCAGCAGTTGGCGCATGCGAGCGCGTGCTTGAATATCCATGTCACGTAAAAGCGAGGCCACCTTATTATTGCGACCTGCTTCTGCCATCATATCTAAATCAATAACACAAGCACCGGTATCCATATGCCTTTGAACACCCATGTTTAAGCCATCTATAAGTGCTTGCAGTACATCACCTGGGTGTTCTTCAAACTCCTGAAAGATAGAAAACATTTCTTCCATGTCTTTAGCAATAATACTTTCAATTATTGCCTCTTTGCTTTCGAAGTAGTTATAAATATGCCCAGCACTCATACCCGCAGTGCGAGATATTTCGGCCATACCTGCGCCATGATACCCTTTGCGGCGAAAACACTCTGCTGCCGCACTAAGCACTTGATCGCGCCTTGCTTGCGCCAGAGCAGGGTCTGTATGCCTTTTAGCTTTAATACTCATGAGACAACTCCAGTACTAAACTGACAATCATACTCGGCATAGGCATCGCATAATCTAACGTTGTATTACCTTTCATTTTACTGCTCTTGCTTAGGTGTATTAGCTATATTCCAACCGCCACCTAGGGCCTTATACAAATTAATTTGGCTAGCCAAATAAGCCTGTCTTCCCGTAATTAACTGCTGCTGAGCCGAGTACCACGTGCGCTGAGCATCAAGTACCTGCAAGTAGCTATCGGCACCTTTTTCATAACGCATTTTTGATAAATCGTAAGTTAATTGGCGTGAGCTTATTAGCATATCAAGTGCATCAAGCTGCTCTTTGTACCCTTCTCTATCTGCCAGTGCATCGGCAGTTTCACGAAATGCAGTTTGAATTTTTTGCTGATATGTAGCCACCGCAATTTCTTGGTCGGCTTTTGCTACATCAAGATTTGCTTGATTACGCCCCATATTAAAAATGGGTAAGTTGATTGACGGTACAAAGTTCCACGTCCCTGAGCCTGAATCAAACAAGCCACTTAAGTCACTTGATGCAGAGCCCGCATTTGCCGTTAAGCTTATACTTGGGTAAAAAGCCGCACGTGCTATACCAATATTCGCGTTTGCGGCTAATAAAGCGTGCTCAGCGGCTTTAATATCAGGTCGCTGCGTTAATAAGTCAGAGGGCAAACCTACCGGCACCTCTGGTAAATCGAGTAAATTTGTTAGCGAGTTAGTCGGCAATAAATCACTCGACACAGGCTGGCCTACCAGTAAATCTAACGCGCTTTTATCCCGTTTTAACAAACGTTTATATGTTGCTATATCTACTTTTGCTGTGGCGACAGTACTTTTGAGCTGCTCAAGCGTAATGGCCGATGTAGCGCCTAAATCAAAGCTTTTTTGCGTAAGCGAAAGCGACTCTTGCTGCGATTTCAGTGTATCTTTAGCTAGCTCTAATAATTGCAAGTCAGTGGCATAGTTTAGCCAGGCATTAGCAAGCTGAGCAATGAGTGAGATTTGCGTACTGTACTGAGTAAGCTCAGTGCTATAAAGGTTTTGCAGGGCTTGCTCGGATTGGTTACGTACCTTGCCCCAAATGTCCAACTCATAAGAAGTAATACCCACTGTTGCACTGTATTGTGAGCTGATTGCGGCTTCACCCGTACTTGATAAATCAGCCGGTAAACGTTGACGTGTGCCGCTACCGTTTAAATCAAGCGACGGATATAAAGCCGAGTCCTCAATTTGGTATAAGCCACGTACACGCTGCACATTAAGCGCTGCAATTTGTATATCTTTATTATGCTCAAGGCTTAAGCTGATCAGGTTTTTTAATTTTTTATCGTTAAAAAATTGCTGCCACTGTAACTGTTGCGCTGCTGCTTGCTCAGTACCAGATGCATATGCATCTGGAACTGGTAAAGTAAGCTCTTTTTGCTCAGGGGCTAATTGGCAACCACTTAAAATAACAAGCGTAATAGCGCTTAAACTTAAACGTCTTATGCTCATTGTTCGCGCTCCTTTTTGTCTTCGCTATTTGCCATAGGAAATAAACGACGAACCAATACAAAGAATAACGGCACAAATACCACCACTAAAATAGAAGAGGCAAGCGTTCCACCTATAATCGAAATACCCAAAGCATTTTGCGCACCTGAGCCGGCACTTGAGGCAATAGCAAGCGGTATAACACCACAAATAAAGGCCATTGAGGTCATTAATATTGGGCGTAAACGTAAGCGTACTGCTGCAATAGCCGCATCGACCAACCCTAAGCCTTCTTGCATTTTATGAATTGCGAACTCTACAATTAATATGGCATTTTTAGAGGCAAGACCTATGGTAGTTAACAAACCAACCTGTAAGTATATATCGTTAGATAATCCAGCCGTTACTGCCGCAACCATAGCGCCAAATATACCCAGTGGCACAATAAGCATAACCGCAAACGGTACAGACCAGCTTTCATAAAGCGCTGCTAAACATAAAAATACAAACAACAGTGATAAACCATATAGCAATGGCGCTTGGCCGCTACTTGAGCGCTCTTGAAACGAAATACCGGTCCACTCAGAGGCAATGCCGTTAGGGAGTTGCTTAACTAAACGTTCCATTTCATCCATTGCTTGACCTGTACTGTAACCCGGCGCAGCAGTACCTTGAATTTCCATAGCTGAAAAACCATTGTAACGCTCAAGACGTGGCGAGCCATAGGTCCAATGCGAACTGGCAAAAGCTGAAAATGGCACCATATCACCGCTATCATTACGTACATACCACTTGTTTAAATCCTCTGGCACCATACGCGATTCAGCATCACCTTGTAGGTATACTTTTTTTACACGGCCGCGATCAATAAAGTCATTTACATAACTACTGCCCCATGCCGTAGCAAGCGTGCTGTTAATATTAGCTTGCGAGACGCCTAGAGCCTGAGCTTTAGCAAGGTCTACATCAAGTTGTAGCTCAGGCATATCTTCTTGGCCATTAGGGCGTACGCCCGCGAGAATTGGGCTTTGGCTTGCTAATCCTAATAGCTGGTTACGTGCGGCCAGTAGTGCGTCGTGGCCAAGTCCAACACGGTCTTGTAAGAAAATATTAAAGCCATTAGCTGTACCTAGTTCCACAATCGCTGGCGGCGGAAAAGCAAATACAAACGCTTCTTTAATGGTAGAAAAATAGCCCATTGCTTTACCTGCAACTGCTTGTACAGATAAACCTTCGCCTTGGCGCTCATCCCAGTGCTTAAAGTTAACAAAGGCAATTGCTGAGTTTTGACCAGAACCTGCAAAACTAAATCCAGTTACTGTGAAAATACCATTTACAGCATCCGATTGATCGTTCAAAAAGTGCTTTTCTACTTTTTTAACTACTTCAAGGGTTTCTTCAGTTGTTGAGCCTGCAGGTAATGAGACTTGATTAAACAAAATACCTTGGTCTTCATCTGGTAAAAATGCCGTTGGTAAGCTTGAAAAAATATACACCATACCCGCTACAATAAGGCCATAACATAAAAGATAGCGCTTAGATAAACGGATCATACGACTGACAAAGCTTTGCGCACCTGAATTAGTTTTATCAAATCCGCGGTTAAAGCCACTGAAAAAACGACCGAATAACGAGCTGTTATCGTGAACATGGCTTGGTTTTAAAAGCGTGGCACACAACGCAGGTGTTAAAATAAGTGCCACCAATACCGATAGCCCCATTGCTGATACCAACGTAATAGAGAACTGTCGATAAATAACACCGGTAGAGCCACTAAAGAACGCCATCGGAATAAATACCGCTGAGAGCACCATAGCAATACCCACTAACGCGCCTTTGATTTCATCCATTGATTTACGTGTTGCCTCAAGTGCAGAAAGCTTTTCTTCGCTCATTACACGTTCAACGTTTTCTACCACAACTATGGCATCATCAACCAGTAGGCCTATGGCAAGTACCATGGCAAACATGGTTAATGTATTTATTGAATAGCCAAACGTGTACAAAATACCAAAAGTGCCTAGTAACACCACCGGCACGGCAATCGTTGGAATAAGCGTAGCACGGAAGTTTTGTAAAAACAGATACATAACAACAAATACCAGCACGACCGCTTCTATTAACGTATGCACTACCTTTTCAATCGATAACGAAACAAATGGAGTAGTATCATAAGGGACAACCACGTCTAACCCTTCAGGGAAAAACGCTTTTAGCTCTGCAATCGCAGCTTTTACACCTTCGGCTGTGTCAAGGGCATTTGCACCACTGGCAAGCTTAATACCTAGGCCAGATGCAGGTTTGCCATCGTAACGTGCTACAACACGGTAACTCTCACCACCAAGCTCT
>NZ_CAWUKC010000102.1:0-12760 GCF_963922945.1 uncultured Pseudoalteromonas sp.
CCTAAATACCAAACACACTGCTGCAAATTTAATCTCGAAAGATAAACAGGCCCTAGGGCCTGCTTATCCTTCAGGATTAAAATTTGTTCTAACTAGGGACGATTTAATCGCGGCGCGAGGTTTGTAACCTAGTGGGCTAAGTAAAAACCGAGCAACAAAGAGTTAATCGTCCCTAGGACGAACCTTCGTGCAGCGCGTGTTTGGTATTTATACTGCGTTATCGCCTATTTATGGGGAATAACCACACTACATAGGCGCTGCCTTGCCTAAATACCAAACACACTGCTGCAAATTTAATCTCGAAAGATAAACAGGCCCTAAGTTAAACCAATAATTTAGTTACAGGCTACTGCTCGCGAGCAATCGCTCTATAAGCAATATCGGTGCGGTACTCCATACCTTCCCAGCTAATTTGTTTTATCAGCTCGTATGCACGTTGCTGTGCCTCGGTAACGGTATTGCCAAGTGCCGTTGCACACAATACACGCCCACCTGCGGTAACAACGTTTTCGCCATCTTGCTTAGTACCTGCATGAAATACTTTTTCATCATCAGGGTAGTTAACTTGAAGGCCAGATATTGTATCACCTTTAGGGTAATTACCTGGGTAACCTTTAGCGGCAAGTACAACACCTACGGCTGCGCGCGGGTCAAACTCAATGGTTGTTTTATCTAGCTCTTCGCGGTTAGCCGCTTCAATGAGTTCAACTAAGTCTGATTTAAGACGAAGCATCATAGGCTGCGTTTCAGGATCACCAAAACGACAGTTGTACTCAATCACTTTAGGCGTGCCTTGAGCATCTATCATTAAACCAGCGTATAAAAAGCCAGTGTAAGGATGGCCTTCGCTTGCCATACCTTTAACGGTAGGAACGATTACTTCGTTCATAATGCGCTGGTGGATTTCGTCGGTTACTACAGGTGCTGGTGAATACGCGCCCATACCACCAGTATTTGGACCTTCATCGCCATTGTATGCACGCTTATGATCTTGGCTTGTTGCAAATGGTAAAATGTTTTTACCATCAACCATAACAATAAAAGAGGCTTCTTCACCCTCTAAAAACTCTTCGATCACGACGCGGCTACCAGCTTCGCCAAACGCATTACCGGCAAGCATATCGCGAATAGCGTCTTCTGCTTCGCGCTCGTTCATTGCCACAATTACACCTTTACCTGCAGCGAGACCATCTGCTTTTATTACAATTGGCGCGCCTTTTTCTTTTAAATAAGCAAGGGCAGGGTCAATTTGCTCAAACGTTTGGTAATCAGCGGTTGGGATGGCATGGCGAGCTAAAAAGTCTTTAGTAAACGACTTAGAGCCTTCTAGCTGTGCTGCACCAGCTGTTGGGCCAAAAATAGCTAAGCCGTGTTCACGGAACTTATCTACAACACCTAATACAAGCGGTACTTCAGGGCCAACAATAGTGAGCTCTACATTGTTTTGTTGTGCAAAGCTTAATAAGCCATCTAAGTCTTCAACGTTAATTGCAACGTTTTCTAGTTTTGGCTCTAGTGCAGTACCAGCATTACCTGGTGCTACAAATACCGTGTTTACTTTCGTGTTTTGAGCGGCTTTAAACGCAAGTGCGTGTTCGCGGCCGCCGCTGCCAATGACTAATACATTCATGGCGAAATATTCCTATTTAAAGCGGTTTTTTAAATTTCAGCGTCATACGGTCGCTTTCACCAATAGCTTTGTATTTATCGGCATCTTGTTCGCCAAGGCGTAAGCTAGGTGGTAGCGTCCATACCCCTTTAGGGTGATCAGCTGTATCTTTTGGATTGGCGTTAATCTCACTGCTTGCAACTAATTCAAACCCAGCTTTTTTAGCTAAATCGATGACGTAACTTTGTTTCATGTAGCCTGTTGATTTTTGATCCTCATCAGCACGGCTTTCATCTAGGCGATGTTCTACTACACCTAATATGCCACCTGGTTTTAACGCTTTATAAAAAGACTTAAATGCACTCAGCGCGCCTTCTGTGTCTTTACCCATGTACCAGTTATGTACATTGCGAAAGGTCAATACCATGTCGGCAGTGCCAGCAGGGGCAATATCGGTGTGCGTTAACGGGGCAAACTCAGAAATTTTTACTTTGCTAAAACGCTCATCTTCAGCCACTTTTTTCTTAAAGTTGGCCAATGAGCGTTGGTAATATCCCACCGATGAATCACTCGGAAAATGCGCAGCGTAATATAGGCCTTGCTCTTTAAGTGCGGGAGCTAATATTTCACTGTACCACCCACCGCCTGGCGCAATTTCAACCACAGTCATTGTTGGTTTAAAACCAAAAAATGCCAGTGTTTGTTCAGGGTGGCGGTATTCATCGCGGGCGCTATTTTTAGCGCTACGCTCACTTGATTGAACAGCTTGGCTTAGGCTTGACTCATGATTATGGCTAAGTGCCATAGTTGATGTAAGCGCAAGCGAGGCAACGAGTAGTGACTTTAGTGCAAATTTCATCGTTTGTTCCTTAACATTATAGATGGGTTTTTACCCAGAATACGTGAATTGTTTGCAAACAAAAAGGGCTAAACGTTGTGTTTAACCCTTTGTGTGATTAGTGGCGGAAGTGACGCATGCCGGTAAATACCATTGCCATACCAGCTTCGTCAGCAGCAGCAATAACTTCCTCATCGCGCATTGAGCCACCTGGCTGAATAACTGCGGTTATCCCCGCCTCTGCGGCTGCATCTATACCATCACGGAATGGGAAGAACGCATCCGATGCCATAACAGAGCCTGGTACTTCCAGGTTTTCATCAGCGGCTTTGATACCGGCAATTTTAGCTGAGTAAACACGGCTCATTTGGCCTGCGCCTACACCTATCGTCATACCATCACGGGCATATACAATAGCGTTTGATTTAACAAACTTGGCAACTTTCCAACAAAATAGTAAATCTTTAAATTCTTGCTCTGAAGGCTGGCGCTTAGATACCACTTTTAAATCGCCTTGCGTTACCATGCCCAAATCGCGATCTTGTACTAATATACCGCCGTTGACGCGTTTAATATCGTGGCCGGTTGTATTGCCACTCCATTGTCCACACGCTAATAGTCGTACGTTCTTCTTGGCTTCAACAATTTTTGCAGCGTCGCTTGAAACGCTAGGAGCAATAATTACTTCAACAAATTGGCGCTCAACAATGGCTTGTGCTGTTTCAGCGTCAAGCTCACGGTTAAAAGCAATAATGCCACCAAATGCTGAGGTTGGATCTGTTTTAAAAGCGCGGTCGTAAGCGCTAAGAATATCTTCGCCAATTGACACGCCACACGGATTAGCATGTTTAACAATAACACAGGCTGGTACATCAAATTCTTTAACACATTCAAGTGCAGCATCGGTATCTGCAATGTTGTTAAATGACAACGCTTTACCTTGTAATTGAGTAGCTGTTGCAACAGAGGCTTCTTGCACATCGTTTTCAACGTAAAAGGCGGCATCTTGATGCGAGTTTTCACCGTAACGCATATCTTGCTTTTTAGTAAACTGCATATTGATAGTGCGAGGGAATTTAGTGTCTTCAACGGCTTCTTCTGTGTAATCAGGTACCATTTTGCCAAAGTAGTTTGCAATCATGCCATCGTATTGAGCTGTGTGCTCATACGCAGCAATGGCTAAGTCAAAACGTGTTTTATATGTGGTAGAGCCATTGTTGTTTTGCATTTCGTTAATAACGCGGTCATAGTCGTTTGCATTTACCACAATTGTTACATCTTTGTGGTTTTTAGCTGCTGCGCGCACCATGGTTGGGCCGCCAATATCAATGTTTTCGATAGCATCTTCGAGGCTGCAGTTTTCTTGAGCGACAGTGTTCGCAAAGGGGTATAAGTTAACTACAACAATATCGATAGCAGAGATGTTGTTATCTGCCATTACGTCTTCATCTTGTCCGCGACGCGCTAAAATACCGCCGTGAATTTTAGGGTGAAGAGTTTTTACGCGACCATCCATAATTTCAGGATGCCCTGTGTGATCTGACACTTCAGTCACTTTTATGCCGTTATCAGCAAGGAGTTTACAGGTACCGCCAGTTGATAAAAGTTCTACACCTTGCGCTTCAAGTGCGCGGGCGAATTCAACAATACCGGTTTTATCAGACACACTTAAAAGTGCGCGACGAATGGGACGATGAGTATCCATTGTAGTTTGATTTCCTCAGTTAATGAGCTAGCTTAGAAGCGGGCATTTTAACTGATTACGCCAAAAAAGACGACTTATAAAGCATCAATAAGCGTGAGCATTTTGCAATTTGGTTAATAAATTACAGGTATAAAAAAAGCACCCAAAGGTGCTTTTTAAAATAATTAGCTGTGGTTTTCACAACTTATTATTAGTTCATGCCGTATTTTTTAAGCTTTTTACGTAAAGTACCGCGGTTGATACCTAGTAAGATCGCTGCACGAGTTTGGTTACCACGTGTGTATGTCATTACTTCTTCAAGTAATGGCGCTTCTAGTTCTGAAAGAACAAGATCGTAAACGTCTTGCACATCTTGACCGTTAAGCTGTTTTAAATAGTGGTGAACAGCTTTTTTTACTGCATCACGCAATGGCTGCGGTTTCTCGTGTGACTGAACATGAGGGTTTGTGATAAATGGAGAAGTCACGTTTTGTTCGAACATTATTTAATCTCTTTCTTTCTTAGTTAGCTGCTAGTGTTTTAAAGTATTGCGTTAATGCGTCAACCTGTGCTTGTGGGTTGTCGAGCGCATTAAATACTCGCCTAAACTGACCATCACTGTCATGGGCTTGCAAATACCAAGATACATGTTTGCGAGCGATTCGCGCTCCCATTGGCTCACCGTAAAACGCATGGAGGTTATCTAAATGCTCCATTAAAATACTTTGCACCTCAGAAATAGTGGGTGCTGGTAAATGTTCTCCAGTTCGCAAATAGTGGTCTATCTCCCTAAATATCCAAGGGCGACCTTGGGCGGCTCGGCCGATCATGATGGCATCTGCACCCGTGTAGTCCAAAACCTGCTTTGCCTTTTCTGGTGATGTAATATCGCCATTAGCAACCACAGGTATCGACACTGAACGTTTTATATCCCTAATCGTGGCATATTCTGCTTCACCTTTGTACATACACGCGCGTGTTCGCCCATGTACGGCAAGTGATGAAATGCCATAACGTTCAGCTATTCTCGCAATCTCTACACCATTACGGTTGTCCTGATCCCATCCAGTACGGATTTTAAGCGTGACCGGTGTATCAACAGCGTTTACCACTGCATCAACGATCTCTTCCACAAGTTCAGGAAACTGTAATAATGCAGAGCCTGCGAGCTTCTTGTTCACTTTTTTTGCTGGGCACCCCATATTGATATCTATGATCTGTGCCCCGTTAGCAACATTGAATTGTGCGGCCTGCGCCATAAGCTCAGGATCAGCTCCTGCAATTTGCACCGCGCGTATACCCGACTCACCGCTGTGATCCATACGGTTCATCGATTTTTCAGTCTTCCAAACCTTCGGGTTTGACGATAACATTTCAGACACGGCTAAACCTGCGCCTAAGCGGCGGCAAAGCTGTCTAAATGGTCTGTCTGTAATACCTGCCATTGGCGCGACTATTACTTTATTCTCAAGTTGGTATGAACCGATACGCACTGTATTCAATAGGCCTCTTTTCAAGGGGCGCTAAGTTTACGGTTTTTTTAGCAAAAATCAAAGGCTATAAATTGAACAAAAGTGACTTTTTTTTGCACTTTTCGTATTGACTTTTGATAACCGCATGACAAGTGGCTTGATTTGTTTGAAATTTAAGCAAAAAATATTTTTACTACTTTTTGACTAAGTATTTTTAAACTGTAAAAAAATAGTAAAGCCTGTTAAATACAGGCTTTACATGCAAGTTTTGAGTTAAAACTCTAAATTTATTAGTGTGGTAAAACTAGCTCTTTTTTATACCACTTACTCGAGTCCAATCGCCTTCGATGGCAATATCATCAAGTTCAATAAACGGCGCGTAAATATCAGCAACCGATTGGGCTTGCTCTTCTAATATACCCGACATAGCAATTTTGCCATCTGGTTTAAGTAACCCTAAAATTACACTGTGAAGCTCACGCAGTGGTTGCGCTAAAATATTAGCAACCACTATATCAGCACTAAATTCAGGTTGGTTTTCTGGTAGGTACACCTCAAGCTTATCGGCTACACCGTTGCGCTGTGCATTATCTAAACTTGCTTCTAGCGCTTGCGGGTCAATATCAATACCAATCATACGCTCTGCGCCTAGCTTGATGGCTGCAATGCCCAAAATGCCTGAGCCACAACCAAAATCAACCACAGTTTTACCCCGTAAGTCCTGGCCTTCAAGCCACTTTAGGCACAGTGCTGTAGTAGCGTGCGTACCTGTGCCGAATGCAAGACCTGGGTCAAGGAGTACATTAACGGCCTCAGGGTCTGGAATATCGCGCCAGCTTGGGCATATCCATAGCTTTTCACCAAACTGGATAGGATGAAAGTTATCCATCCACTCACGCTCCCAATCTTTATCTTCTAGCTGCTCAATTTTATATACGAGTGAGTCTTTAATCTCATCATGACGCTTTAATAACGCAATCACGTCATTCATGTCGTGATTGGCTTCAAAAAGGCCAATGACCGTCGTGTCAGCCCAAAATTCAACTGTGCCAATTTTAGGCTCATAAATAGGCGTGTCTTTTGCGTCAATAAAAGTAACAGAAGCGCTGCCTGCTTCCATTAACAAATCACTGACCGCATCTGCAGTAGCTGCATTGGCATTGATACGAATTTGGATCCAAGCCATAGTGGTTTCCTTTAAATAGAAAAAAGGCCGCTACAGCGGCCTTTTTAGTTTATATAAAGCGCTAAATTACTTAGCGTCTAAAAAGCTTTTCAGTAAATCAGAGCGAGAAGGGTGGCGTAATTTGCGCAGTGCTTTCGCTTCTATTTGACGAATACGCTCACGTGTTACGTCAAATTGTTTACCAACTTCTTCTAAGGTGTGGTCGGTATTCATATCAATACCAAAACGCATGCGTAGTACTTTGGCTTCACGGGCTGTAAGGCCTGCTAGTACATCGTTTGTTGCGCCACGAAGAGATTCCATTGTTGCCGAGTCGATTGGCGAATCAATAGTGGTATCTTCGATAAAGTCACCTAAGTGCGAATCTTCATCATCACCGATTGGTGTTTCCATCGAAATTGGCTCTTTGGCAATTTTAAGTACCTTACGGATTTTATCCTCAGGCATCATCATGCGCTCAGCTAATTCTTCAGGATTTGGCTCACGACCCATTTCTTGTAACATTTGACGAGATATGCGATTAAGTTTATTAATCGTTTCTATCATATGTACCGGAATACGGATTGTTCTTGCTTGGTCAGCAATTGAGCGGGTAATCGCTTGGCGAATCCACCACGTAGCATAAGTAGAAAACTTATAACCACGGCGGTATTCAAATTTATCGACCGCTTTCATCAAACCAATGTTACCTTCTTGGATTAAATCCAAGAACTGTAAACCACGGTTTGTGTATTTTTTAGCAATTGAGATTACAAGACGTAAGTTAGCTTCAACCATTTCTTTTTTGGCACGGCGCGCTTTTGCTTCACCAATGCTCATACGGCGGTTAATGTCTTTAATACGCTCAATGCTTAAGCCTGTGCTTTCTTCGATTACACATAGCTTTTGAATGCAACGAATAATTTCAGGCTTAACTTGCTCAAGTTTAGCTGAGTGCTTTTCGTTAGCAGCAATTTCTAAATCTAGCCATGCTGTGTCAGTTTCGTTATTAGCAAAATGCTTAATGAACGTTTTTTTAGGTAGCTTGGCAATCTGTACCGCTTGTTTCATGATAAGGCGTTCTTGCACACGCACTCTATCCATCATTTCGCGCATGTTATTTACCATGCGGTCAAACTGTTTCGGTACTAATTTAAAGGTTCTAAAAAGCTCGCCAATTTCAAAAATAGCAGCTTGAGAATCTGGGTGTGAACGACCTTTTTCATCAAAGGTTGCACGCGCTTTTAGATAAAGATCACGCAAGTTTTCAAAGTGAACACGGGCCTCTTCTGGATCTGGGCCTGTATCTACTTCTTCATCATCTTCGTCATCGCTGTCGCTCTCATCTTCATCATCGTCTTCATCAAGCTGATCTTCGCTCAATTCTGAACCGATGTGAGTTGCAGAGATTTGTGCTTCGTCTTCGTTAGGGTCGAAAAAGCCTGAGATAATGTCGCTTAAGCGCATTTCTTCAGCTTCAAACTTATCCCACTGTTCAAGTAAGTAAGTGATTGCTTCTGGATACTCAGCAACAGAAATTTGTACTTGGTTGATACCTTCTTCGATACGCTTAGCGATTACAATTTCGCCTTCACGGGTAAGAAGCTCAACAGTACCCATTTCACGCATGTACATGCGAACAGGGTCAGTAGTACGGCCAATTTCTTTTTCTACAGTTGCAAGGGCTGCAGCAGCAGCTTCTGCTGCGTCTTCGTCTGTCGTGGTTTCTTGCATCATTAATTCATCAGCATCAGGTGCGTTTTCGCTAACCTTGATACCCATGTCATTAATCATGCTAATGATATCTTCTACTTGATCTGAGTCGATGATGTCTTGTGGAAGGTGATCATTTACTTCAGCAAAAGTTAAGTAGCCTTGCTCTTTACCTTTTTGAATCAGAAGTTTTAATTGTGACTGAGGAGTTGGATCCATAGAGATTGTTTCTTCCACTCTGATAAGTTGATACAACAGGCGCCATCATAGAGTTAGTGGTTTAACCAACTTAAATAATGTGACGCAGTGAATAGCACAGTATAACAGTTTAAATCAAGTCTGACTAGCCATTACTCGCTTTTAGCGCTGTCATAAGTAAATGACATTCGAGTTTTTCGTCGCTTGATAAGCCCTGTGTCTTGTCCTTTATTAATAGGGTCTCGAGTCGATAATTTAAACACTGATCTTCAATAAATTTAAAAGTATTTTGAAAAACAGTCTCTAAGCGCTCATCACTAATTTGATGCTGCCATGTGGCAAGCTTCATCAGCGGCTCGTAATCGTCTGTATCACGAAATGATTCAAGTAGCATGGCTGTGTTTGTATTGTCTTTTTGCAGGGCACGCTCTTGTAAGCGCAATAACAAGCCTATGCCGGCTATATTCATTTGCGCAAGCTCTGGCAAGTAAGGTACGCTTTTAGCTAATTCAGGGTGCTGAATTAAAATACCAATAGCCTGACGCATCGGAGTAATTTTAAATTTTCTCTCAACAGCGTGTTGTTGCTTAGGTGTTTTTAAGCGGCTATTAAGTTGTTCGCGTGTCCGACCGATTAATCTCCCTAATTGTTCTAAAATATTTTCTTGGTAAAACTCACTGGGGATTTTTTCAATTAATGGTAATGCGGCACTTAAAAGTTTTGCTTTGCCTGAATCGAGAGTCAAATCGACCTCTTGACTAAGCTTATTGAACATTACCTTAGTAAAATCGTCTGCTTGGCTTAAGCGTTGCTCAAACTGTGTTTTACCTTCTTGCTGAACCAGTGAATCAGGGTCTTCACCGTCAGGTAAAAATACAAAGTGTAATGCTTTGCCATCGGTTAAATAGGGTAGGGCATTTTCTAGTGCTCGCCATGCAGCGTCGCGCCCAGCTCTGTCACCATCATAACAACAAATAACTTTATCAGTGGTTCTAAACAGCGTATGCATATGCTCGCTCGTTGTTGCGGTGCCAAGTGCGGCCACGGCATATTCAATACCTTGCTCAGCAAGTGCAACAACATCCATATAGCCTTCTACTATCAGAATATGCTCAAGTTTTTTATGCGCTTGTTTTGCCTCATAAAGACCATATAGCTCAAACCCTTTGTGAAAAATGCGGGTCTCAGGTGAGTTAAGGTATTTAGGTCCTTGGTCAGCTTGCATTACTCGCCCACCAAACGCAATTACACGGCCGCGTTTATCGCGTATCGGGAACATTAATCGATCGCGGAAAAAATCAAACTGTCTGCCTGGGGTTTTTTCTGAGGCGAGCTTAAGCTCGACCAGCTGTTCTTTTTGTTCTTTAGTTCGGCCAAGTTGCTGGCAAAGCGCTTCCCATTCGCTAGGGGCATAACCAATCATAAACTTTTTAACAGTTTCGCCACTTAAACCACGCCCTTTTACATAATCAATCACTGCAGATGAGTTGCTATGATGCTTTAATTGATGTTGATAAAAACGCGCTGTGTGTAGCATTAAATCGTAATCAGAACGCTTTTGCGCAGCTGTTCGCTCTGGGGCTGAGTTGTTACCTTTTTCTCGAGGAACGTCCAAGTTTAAAAGGCTTGCTAGCTCCTCTATAGCATCAACAAATTCAAGCTTGTCGTATTCCATTACAAACGAAATTGCGTTGCCATTGGCCCCACAGCCAAAGCAATGATAAAACTGCTTATCTTGAGAAACAGTAAACGAGGGAGATTTTTCGTTGTGAAAAGGGCAGCAAGCTTGGTAATCTTTACCTGCCTTTTTAAGACCCACTTTAGAGTCTATTAGCTCTACAATATCTGTTCTGGCGAGTAAATCGTCAATAAAATTTCGTGGGATCTTTCCAGCCATGCTTCGTAAGTAGTCCTAACAATTGGTGAGGTTTAATTTCAACACAATGCGCGCATTTATAAAAGAGTGAAGTGTATTTAAAGTGATGCCTAGTCTAAGCATACTCACCTTAAAAACGAAGAAACCGAGCACTAGGCTCGGTTTGCTTTAATCATACTGTGTGTATGTGGGAGTATTAGGCTGTTAACCGTTGCTTTATTAAGCCAGAAAGCTTGCCCATATCGGCACGTCCTTCGGCTTTGCTTTTGATTATACCCATTACTTTACCCATGTCTTGCATACCTGCTGCATTAGTGTCAGCAATAGCCGCATCAATGAGAGCAACAATTTCTTCTTCACTCAATTGTTGAGGTAAAAAAGTCTCTAGTGCTGCAATTTCACTGGCTTCAACTTCGGCTAAATCATCACGCCCAGCATCTTTGTACTGAGTGTAAGAATCACGACGTTGTTTAACAAGCTTCACTATAACAGAGGTTATACCTGCATCATCTAGTGTTATTTGCTCATCAATCTCACGTTGTTTGATTGCGGCAAGTACCATGCGAATAGGGTTAAGACGTTGTTTGTCTTTTGCTTTCATCGCATCTTTTTGCGCATCTTTTAGCGTTATTAAAAGGCTCATTTATACAAGACCAAATACGATTAGTATAATTTAACGCGACGTGCGTTATCGCGAGAAAGCTTCTTCATGTGACGCTTAACCGCTGCAGCTTTTTTACGCTTACGCTCAGCTGTTGGCTTTTCATAGTGCTCGCGACGACGAACTTCTGAAAGGATACCTGCTTTTTCACATGAACGCTTGAAGCGACGAAGTGCTACGTCAAACGGTTCGTTCTCTCTTACTTTAATTACTGGCATTAAAAATTCACCTACCTAAATTATGAGCGTTGCTCAAGTTGATCAAACATTGATCAAGTGGTTCAAAAATGGTGCGGTATTGTAATCCGAAGCAACACCACATGTAAAGTATAATATTAACAGAAATGCAGCAGCTTAAATAGTGTTAATTTAATTGGCGTTGGTACAGCCTACAGAATACTTGTCCTGATTTTTTTTCTTTTAATAACAACCAGTTGTTAGGGGCTAAAAAGTCACTTAGCTCACTTTCTACTTCAACATAAATCAGGGCATCGTCGCTAAGCCATTGGTTATTTTCTAGTAGGTCACAACTGCTTTGCGCTAAATTTTTACGAAATGGTGGGTCAACAAAAACTAAATCAAATGGTGAATTTGTATTCTTTTGCGCTAAATAGGAAAGTGAATTAGTGTTTTTTACCTGTGCATTTTTAAGCGCTAACATACTTATGTTTTGCTCAATTTGTTGTGCCGCTGAGGTATCTAATTCTATAAAAGTGGTACTTTGAGCAAAGCGTGAGAGCGCTTCAAAGCCGAGCCCACCTGAGCCTGCAAAGCAATCTAGTACGGCTGCATCACGGGTATCTTGCATTAACCAGTTAAATACGGTTTCTTTGATGCGATCTGCTGTTGGGCGTAGTCCTTCTACATTTTTTACCGGTAGTTTACGGCCTCGAAATTGCCCGCTGATTACTCTAATAAAGCCGCCAGAAGATTTGCTAATTGCTTTATTTTTCGTTGTTTTTTTTCTCATTTAAGTCACTAAAAAATGGTATATGGGATCTAGCTCAGATAATATTGTGCGTAGTTTACGTTTAGCTTCATTTTTCAACCGCACTAAAAGTGTTATTATTTAGCACTTACGTTTTGAACGGTTGTTTGGCCGGCATGCTTTGCTGAGCCACACTAAGCTATTTCAAATTTTAGTTTATCAGATTTTTATAAGTGGTTATTAGCAAGTATGGCAAAAAAAAGTAAATTCATGTCTTGGCTCGGTTTTGGTAAGTCAGATAAAAAACAAGCAGAAGCTGATAAACAACAGGCATTAGCTCAGCAACAAGAAGCTGAGCGCTTAGCGGCAGAAAAGGCCGAGGCGGAGCGTGAAGAACAAGCGCGTATCGCTGCTGAAAAAGCACAAGAAGAGCGTTTGGCGATTGAAAAAGCGAACGCTGAGTTGCTTGCAAAAGAGCAAGCTGAGGCACAGGCGCAACAACAAGCACACGCTGCACGTTTAGCAGAGCAAGAAGCGCAAATGCGCTTAGAGCAAGAGCGTATTGCTGCAGAGGCCGAAGCTGAACGTTTAGAACAAGAGCGTATTGCTCAAGAACA
>NZ_CAWUKC010000103.1:0-12534 GCF_963922945.1 uncultured Pseudoalteromonas sp.
ACCGCTGACCGCTGACCGCTGACCGCTGACCGCTGACCGCTGACCGCTGACCGCTCATATATACGGATTCTCTCCCATCGCGACCACCACACAGAATATCCGTAAATCCAGCTCCAACTGATGATACTGCGGCTCCATGTGGCAGCACAATTTATAAAAGCTTTTGTTGTGATCTTTTTCTTTAAAATGGGCGAGTTCGTGCACCACTAATGCTTTTAATAAAGGCTCGGGCGCACGCAGTAAATCGCTGTTTATGGCTAAATCGTGTTTACGGGTTTTACCTTGCATGCGGTAAGTGTGGGTACCGAGTGCATTAGTGACCATATCACCTTGTTTTTTAAATGCAGCGCGGCCAAACGGTGGGGCATTTTTTAAATACTGTTTTTTTAAATCAGTGGCGTAGCTGTAAAGCAGTTTATCGGTGGTGATGGTGTGCGCGTGTGGGTATTTTTTAAGTAAGTAGTCACATACCTTGTTATTATTTATAAGGCTTAATACTTGCTCAACAATGTTAGCTGGGTAGCCGGTAAAGTAACGTGCGTATTCACTCATTTTCATTCTCTATTTAAAAAAGCGTTGGCTGGTGGGCTTCTTTTTCGCCACTGAATGGGTTTAATACCGGGTGATTATACCCTAGGTCTTCACAAAACTGCCTAGCAAGTAACGGAGACTCTTGGTTATCGGCAGTATGAAAAAACACGTACGGGGTTTTCCCCTCATCAAGCCATTGTTTTACTTTATTGAGCCAGGGTTTATAAAAGGGTTTATAGTCGTTTTGTAAATCGGCTATTACAAAGCGGGCCATCGGCTGCGAGCCAGTAGCTATTGCATGTACCGGTAAGTGGGGCTTTTTTTGTTGTGCATCTATTAAAGCCTCGGTGGTGGGCTTTACTGCAAAAAGCGCACGGGTATCCATAGCAATACGGTTTATATTATTTGCCATTAATAGCTGATTAAGGGCAATTTCGGCCTCACCTTTTTTAAAAAAATCGCTGTGGCGTACTTCTACGCCGTAATTTAGCTCTTTAGGTAATAAATCAATAAATTGTGTAAGTTTAGGCAAGTCGTTTGGGCCAAATGCTTTGGGTAATTGCAGCATTATTTGCCCTGTTTTTTCAAGTAAGGGGGCAAATAACGTCAACCAATCGGTAAGCTCTGTTTGCACATTAGTAAGCGCCAGCTCGTGGCTGAAACGCCGATGAAACTTAAACGTAAATTTAAAGTCATCGGGTACGCTCTGTGCCCAGCGTAAAACTGTACTTGGTGCTGGATCTGCATAAAAGCTGGTGTTGCCCTCTACTGAATTAAAATGCTGGGCGTATTGGCTGAGCATATCGGCGTTTTTACATTGGCGGGTAAATAAGTTGCCTTTCCAGGCATTGCTCGACCACTGAGGGCATCCAATATATAACATAAAAAGCGTGGTTTAATGACTTGGTGGCGCTAGTGTAACAAATACATGTGGTGCTTGCTGTAAATTCAATCACCGAAGATCAACACGCCCTAGCATCTTGATACTACTTGGGTATAATGCAGGGCTTAATTTGATTATTTTTAGATTGCTAGCGGCTTTATTTGTATTGTGGTGACCAGTTTTTTAAATCACACGCCTTAAAACAAATAAATATAACCGTTTAAGCCTTTTATCTGACAGGAAAACTATGCGCTCTATATATTGCGGACAGCTAAATAAAACTCACGTAGATCAAGAAGTTGAACTATGTGGCTGGATCAACAAACGACGTGACCTTGGTGGACTTATCTTTGTCGATTTACGCGATAGAGAAGGTTTAGTACAAGTGGTATTCGATCCAGAAGTTGAAGGACTAATGGATACTGCTAACAAACTTCGTCAAGAATTTTGTGTGCAGTTAAAAGGGGTTGTTCGTGCACGCCCAGACAGCCAAGTAAATAAAGACATGGCAACAGGCGAAGTAGAAATTTTAGGTACTGAGCTTACTATTATCAACCGCTCTGAACCGCTTCCGCTTGATTTTAATCAAACAAACTCTGAAGAGCGCCGCTTAAAATACCGCTACTTAGATTTACGTCGCCTTGAAATGAGCGACCGTATTAAACTGCGTGCTAGAGCAAGTAGCTTTGTTCGTCGCTTTTTAGATGACAATGGCTTTTTAGACATTGAAACACCGGTACTTACTAAAGCAACACCAGAAGGTGCACGCGATTACTTAGTACCTAGCCGTGTTCATAAAGGTAGCTTTTACGCATTACCACAGTCGCCACAGTTGTTTAAGCAATTGTTGATGATGTCGGGTTTTGACCGTTACTACCAAATTGTTAAATGTTTCCGTGATGAAGATTTACGTGCCGATCGTCAACCTGAATTTACCCAAATAGATTTAGAAACCTCGTTCATGAGCTCTGATCAAGTTCGTGGAATGACTGAAAAGATGATCCGTGAAATGTGGCAATCATTATTAAACGTTGATTTAGGCGATTTCCCAATCATGCCTTACAGCGAGGCAATGAGCCTTTACGGTTCTGATAAGCCAGACTTACGTAACCCAATGAAGCTTGTTGATGTAGCTGATTTAGTAAAAGACGTAGAGTTTAACGTATTTTCAGGCCCAGCTAATGATGAAAAAGGCCGTGTTGCGGTATTAACTGTGCCAGGTGGCGCTAAGCTTTCACGCAAGCAACTTGACGATTACACTAAGTTTATTAGCATTTACGGCGCTAAAGGTATGGCGTGGATGAAAGTAAACGACCGTGATGCAGGCGCTGAAGGTGTTCAATCTCCAGTGGCTAAGTTTTTAAACGAAGAGGTAATTACCCAGTTACTTGAGCGTACTAACGCACAAACGGGCGATATTATTTTATTCGGTGCCGATAAACGCAACGTTGTAAACGAAGCAATGGGCGCGCTTCGCTTGAAGATTGGTGTTGATTTAGAAATCACTAACCTTGATAGCTGGGCACCACTTTGGGTTGTTGATTTCCCAATGTTTGAAGAAGATGACGAAGGCACGCTACATGCAGTGCATCATCCATTTACAGCACCAAAAGGTATTAGCGCAGCAGAGCTTGAAGCAAATCCAGCAGCGGCTATTTCAGATGCCTACGATATGGTATTAAACGGCTATGAAGTAGGTGGTGGTTCGGTACGTATTCATAATGCTGATATGCAAGAAGCCGCATTTAGAATTTTAGGTATTGAAGCGCAAGAGCAACAAGACAAATTTGGTTTCTTACTTGATGCTCTTAAATACGGCACACCACCACATGCAGGTCTTGCGTTTGGTCTTGACCGTTTAGTTATGCTTTTATGTGGTACCGATAACATTCGTGACGTTATTGCGTTCCCTAAAACTACACAAGCATCGTGTTTATTAACCGATGCGCCTAGTAAAGCGAACAGTGACTCGTTAACTGAGCTTGCAATCAGTGTGGTAGAAAAAGCAATTCCTAGCGAAGAGTAACACCGCGCGTAACAAATGCGCTTGGCTAGATTTACAAACCCTTAGGAGTATACCTAGGGGTTTTTTTATGGTTAAATTTAAAGCAATTCATACCACTCATGTTAAGTTACTAGTTTATTAATACGCTAAAATCGTTAAATATTTAAGTTGATTGGTATCACATATTATTCAAAAGAGAGGGAGTTCTTATGTCGTTTAATCTCACATTATTTGGTGAATTTTTAGCTTTTTTTATTTTGTTTTGCATTCCAATTTTTGCGCTGATTAGCTATAAAATAGGTAAACACAAAAGCACCATGCCGGGCGTTTTAGCTTTTGTGGGCGGATGCTTAGCGATATTTCCGCTCTTTGGCTTAATTTTTATCGCCTTACTAGCGCTTAAACAAGATTTGCCAAAAAACAGCCCTTATGCCCATTAAACAACCCTAAATACGGACACGTAGTTACAGTGCCAATTTCTAATAATAGCTATTATTGCGATCAGCAATTTAGTGCCTTACAGCTAGCAAAACACACACTCGAAAACACAGAGTTTGAAGCATGTACGTTTATAAATTGCGACGTATCTCAGGGGCAATTTAAAACGTGCCGATTTATAGAGTGCAGCTTTGAGCATTGCAATTTATCAAGCATTGAATGGGGATTCAGCTCGCTTGAAAATGCAAGCTTTAGCCATTGTAAGTTAAACAGCGTGCAATGGAGCAATGCTGATTGGGGAGCGCTAAGTATAAATGCGCCGGTGAGCTTTAATAGCTGTGAGCTTAGTAACAGCTCTTTTTTTGAATTAACTTTAAAATCACTAAAATTAATTCACTGTTTTGCAAAGAATGTTGATTTTAGACACGCTAACCTAGCGAAAAGTAAATTTGCGGGGAGTAATTTTCGCGATAGTGAGTTTTTTCAAACTACGTTAACTGACTGTGATTTTGTAGGGGCTACAGAATTTAATATAGATTTAAACAGTAATGCGTTAGCGGGAGCTAAGTTTGAGCGTTTTGAAGCCCTTAATTTACTTACAAGCCTTAATATTGAGCTTTGCGATTAATATGTGAGGAGCGTTTAGAAGCTGCATATTGCAAGCCTCTAAACAATGAATAACCTTCAATAAGATTAAACAGTGGCCTGTAGCTTGGTATTAACAGCTAGGGCCATTTTTGTTACGTGCGCTTGCTAATGTGCGAGCAATTTTAAGCAGGGCAGGGGTAATGTCATCAGCGCCGTCTTTGATCAATTTGGTTACATCACCCGATGAATATAAGCTATCGCGCGGCGACTTAATACCAAGCTCGCGAACAAAGTCTTTTGTTTTACCTGTGCTGCCCGTTTCAATGAATTTAAAAATAATACGCTCGTTGTTACTTTTTGGCTCGGCCTGTAACACGGCGATTTCTTCTTTATAGGCTTCTATTCGACTTTGCAAAATGTCGATACGTTGTTCAATAGTGCTGTATGATTTCATGGGGTACTTTTCTAAATTAACTAAAAATAATACCTGTATTATCGCATACATTAGCAATGGCGCGCGCTAACCTTTATAGTAAAAGTTATTTTTATTTAAAAACAATAATTTATACAAGTTAAAACATGCATAAAATAATAAAAAAGTTACTAACATTAAGCGCATTTAGCCTAAGTGCGAGTTTAATGTCACCATTAAGCGTTGCTGATGACGATGTAATAGTGGATCAAAGCCGCAATCGCACCATCCCTATAAATATCACATACCCCAATGAGCGTAATCAATGCAGCGTACACGCAAAGTGCCCTGTAGCATTTGTAAATGCAGGCTATGGCATTAGCCACACTAACTACTCATTTGCCAGTAAGCTATTTAATGCACAGGGTTATTTAAGCATTGCAGTTGCACATGAGCTAAAAACCGACCCTGCGCTTAATCGCATACAGCCTTACTTAACTACTCGCATGGAAAACTGGCATCGCGGTGTGGTAACGCTTAAGTTTTTAGTTAATGAGTTATCGAGTAAATACCCAGCGTATGATTTTACTAAACTCACTTTATTTGGGCACTCAAACGGCGGCGATATATCCGCTTTATACGCTGCAATCTATCCAAATGAAGTAAGCCAAATAATTACCCTCGATCACCGCCGTATGTTAACCCCACGTAATAAAAGCATACGCGTGCTTACACTGCGTGGTAGTGATTACTCAGCTGATGCTAACGTGCTATTAAACGATACAGAGCTTAAAGCGTTTCCGGTTA
Organism: uncultured Pseudoalteromonas sp.; assembly: GCF_963922945.1. Classification (GTDB taxonomy): domain Bacteria; phylum Pseudomonadota; class Gammaproteobacteria; order Enterobacterales; family Alteromonadaceae; genus Pseudoalteromonas. The sequence continues at coordinate 5,665 of NZ_CAWUKC010000103.1, forward strand.
GCCAAGTAACGATAGAAAAATCGCGCCATAACGATATGTACGACGGCGGCCCAGCATGGCTGGTGGAGAGAATAAGTAACGAGATGCAGGCTTTTATAAACTAATAAACCTGTAGATTTTTGCTTTATTGAATAGCGCAGCCACAGCTGCGCTTTTTTTGTTTTAGTTACTCAACTAGTTCACTGACTACAATTGGGCTGTTATGCAGGGTTTTATGCACTGGGCATTTGTCGGCTATTTCTAGCAGGCGTTGGCGTTGTGCTTCGGTTAAATCGCCGCGTAGGGTAATTTTACGGGTAATGGCTTCAAGGTTTTGCGTGCATTCGCCGTTGTCGCAATCTTGGTAGTAGTCGCGGGTGTGTTCAAGTTCTACTTTTACATGATCAAGCGGCAGCTTTTTTAAGGTTGCATACATACGCAGTGTCATTGAGGTACACGCGCCAAGGCCTGCGAGTATATGGTCGTACGGATCGGGGCCTAAATTACTGCCACCTACCTTTAAGGGCTCATCTGCAAGCCATGTATGATCTTTAGTACTTACGTGCTGAGTAAATATATGGTCTTTTTCTTCAACCAGTACTTTGCCGTTTTCTAATTTTGCGCTGTAGTTACTTTGCTCATACTTAACGTAGCGGTTTGCCCAATTAGCAATGAGCGTGGCTGCGTACTCGGCATCGTCTTTATTGCTTAACAGGTGGTCGGCGTTATCGAGGCTGATAAAGCTTTTAGGGTGCTTGGCTGATGCGTAAATTTTCTCGGCTTCTGAAATATTAACCGTGGTATCAACAGGGGAGTGCATAACTAAAAGCGCGCGTTTTAATTTTCCTATGTGGCTACGGTCGTACTTTGCTATATCCTCTACAAACTGTTTTTTTATGGTAAATTCGCGCCCAGCTAAGCTCACTTTTGCCTCGCCTGCAGCGTTAATTTCATCTAAGTGGGCTTCAAAGTTATGTGCAACATGTTTTGCATCTGAAGGGGCGCCAATGGTTGTAATAGCCGATACTTCAGGAATATGCTCTGCAGCAGCCAGTACGGCAGCGCCGCCTAAGCTGTGGCCAATTAACAATTGTGGTGCGTCAAAGTGTGTGCGCAAGTGATCGGCTGCGGCAATTAAATCTTGAATATTGGATGAAAAGTTACTATTTGCAAAGTCACCGTCGCTATTACCAAGACCGGTAAAATCAAAGCGCAGTACGGCTATACCTTGTTGGGTAAGGGCGCGGCTTATTCGTGTGGCGGCAGCAATATCTTTACCACAGGTAAAGCAGTGTGCAAATAAAGCATAAAACTTTACATCACCTGCTGGGCGCTCAAGCTGGCCTGCCAGTTCTAAATCGCCGCTTTTAAAAGATACTTTTTGTCGCATAGAAGAGCCTTAGTTTTTCATGAAAATACATTACAATAATAGATATGATATAAGCACTAATGAGTGCAATTTCAATGTTTTTTATGACTTGATCTCGATCAAGTAAGGTGTTCACTAATTCACCTTGCGGACATTTGTCCTTATGTTTTTAGGGTGGTTTGTCTATCCTCGCACAGCGCTATAATTAAGGCTTTGCTACTTTATTTTGGCATATTAGCTATATTTAAAGCGGCACTGTTCTTACAACCTATTCACTGGAACGTACAATGCAATTACCTACTGTTGATTATAAAGCCCCCGATGCGGCTGCTCAATTTGTTGAATCGTTAAGAAACACCGGTTTTGGTGTATTAAAAAACCACCCAATCCCGCAATCTTTGGTTGAGTCTATTTATGAAAAATGGCAAGACTTTTTTAATTCAGAGCAAAAGCACGACTTTTTATTTTCTAAAGAAACACAAGACGGTTATTTCCCGCCTTCTGTCTCTGAGGTAGCTAAAGGCTTTACAGTTAAAGACATTAAAGAATACTTTCATGTTTACCCTAAAGGTCGCGTGCCTGCAGAGCTTGAAGCTGACGTACGTGAGTACTACCGCTTAGCTAACGAATTTGCAGCAACGCTTTTAAGCTGGGTTCAAGCAGAGGCGCCAGCCGATGTACGTGCCAAGTTTTCTATTGATTTAAAAGACATGATTGCTGATTCTGAGCAAACATTGCTACGTATTTTGCATTACCCACCAATGACGGGTGACGAAGAGCCAGGTGCAATTCGCGCTGCAGCACATGGTGACATTAACTTATTAACTGTATTACCGGCATCGAACGAGCCTGGTTTACAAGTTCAAAAAACCGATGGTGGCTGGTTAGACGTACCGTGTGACTTTGGTAGCTTAATTATTAATATTGGTGACATGTTACAAGAAGCGTCGGGCGGTTACTTCCCATCGACTATTCACCGTGTAATTAACCCAACGGGTAAAGCGTCGACTAAGTCGCGTATTTCTTTACCGCTGTTTTTACACCCACGTCCTGATGTTGTGCTTTCTGAGCGTTACACGGCAGACAGCTACCTACAAGAGCGTCTACGCGAGCTAGGTGTTAAATAACGTTATATTTATTGAGTTAAATATAAACCAAAAGCGGCTTTTAGCCGCTTTTGTTGTTTTTAAGTAAGGTTATACCAATGTGCAATAATGTTTAATCATTTTAGGGGCTGATATTGTCGCTATCTGTGCTTAAAAAATTTCAATTACAATTACATGGATGCAGAGCAATTGTCGAGAACAACTAATTTTTTGGGTAAGTTTGCTTCATTATCAAAACTGACTCAGCAATTATTTGCTCAAGTATAGCTAAATCGATATTGTCTAATTTGGTCACGTACAAACAGCTTTTACCTAGGCTATGTTTACCAAGTTTAGTTAATAAAGCCGCTATTTTAGGATGCTCAAACCCGGGCATAATATAAATAGAAAGCTTAGTTTTGCGCGGTGAAAACCCCGTTATTGGCCATTCTCCTGTGCGGCCGGAGTCGTACTTATAGCTGTATTGGTCAAACCCTATAATATCTTTACCCCATACAACAGGCTCTGCCTTTGTTACTTTTTCAAACACAGAGAGTAAGGTATGTGTGTCTTCAATACGCTTTGAATCTATACTTTCGAGGCATTGCTTAAGCGTTAGTTGGTTTGCTTTAGTTTTTAATGTCATCGCATTGATTTGTATTGTTATTAGCTACTCTAAGGTTAGCACTTAATTTGCTAAGTGAATATTTCCATGCATTTCTAAGTTAGTTGCGTATAATGCGCCCTTGGCCGGTTTGGCCTTTATTTTATTGAGAGATTTTATGAGTTTTGATGGTTTAGGTTTATCACAGTCTTTAGTTAACGCGGTTTTAGAAAAGGGCTATGAAACGCCAACGCCTATTCAGGCTCAAGCAATTCCTGCAATTATTGAACGTCGCGATGTGATGGCGGCTGCACAAACAGGCACAGGTAAAACCGCAGGCTTTACGTTACCGCTAATTGAGCTGTTATCTAAAGGCGGTAAAGCAAAAAGTAACCATGTACGCGCGCTTATTTTAGCACCTACGCGTGAGCTGGCTTTGCAGGTCAGCGAGAACGTTGAACAGTACGCTAAGCATTCAGATGTAAGTTCGTTTGTAGTGTACGGCGGCGTAAAAATAAACCCACAAATGCAGCGCCTTCGTAAAGGGGTTGATATTTTAGTGGCAACGCCTGGGCGCTTAATTGATTTACATAATCAAAACGCGGTGAAGTTTGATAATGTTGAAGTGCTGGTACTTGATGAAGCTGACCGCATGCTTGATATGGGCTTTATTCACGACATTAAACGCCTTATTGCTAAAATGCCACCTAAGCGTCAAAACTTAATGTTTTCGGCAACGTTTTCAGATGATATACGTGCATTAGCAAAAGGGTTAATTAACGACCCTGTTGAAATATCAGTTGCGGCAAAAAACACCACGGCTAAAAGCGTATCGCAAAGCGTTTACGCGGTTGATAAATCGCGCAAAACCGCTTTATTAAGTCACTTAATTCGCAGTAACGATTGGCAACAAGTTTTAGTGTTTAGCCGTACCAAACATGGTGCAAACCGTTTAGTTAAACAGCTTGAGCGCGATGACATTGCAGGTGCCGCTATTCATGGTAATAAATCACAAGGTGCCCGTGTTAAAGCATTAGATGGCTTTAAAAGTGGTGAAGTACGTGTACTAGTCGCGACCGATATTGTGGCACGTGGCCTTGATATTGCTGAGCTGCCGCATGTTGTAAACTACGACTTACCAAACGTATACGAAGACTACGTACACCGTATTGGCCGTACAGGCCGTGCGGGTGCATCGGGCCATGCTATTTCGTTTGTAACAGCCGACGATGCCGCCGACTTGTACGGCATTGAACGCTTTATAGGTGAGCTTATCCCTCGCGCTGAGGAAGCCGGTTTTGAACCCACTAACCCAGTACCAGAGCGAGCATTAGATGCGCGTCCTATTAAACCTAAAAAGCCTAAAAAGGCCAAGCAGCCGTTTAACAAACCAAAGTCTGATAAGCCTAATAGCAAAAAGCCTAACAATGCTGGTAACGGTACTGGCCCTCGTCGTGGTGGGTCTAAAAAGCCAGCTGCTAAAACGGATGATAATGCACAAAACCCGTGGGCAAAACGCCAATCGGTTGGTGGTAATGGTCAGCGCCGTCGTCGCCCAAATAACGATTAATCATTATTAATGATTGTATTGGCATTTAATTAAGCGCCAATGAAAAAACGCGCTACTTTTTAATAGAAGTAGCGCGTTTTTTATTATCTGTTATTTATACTTTATGTATGCTCTACCTAATTAAATAATTAATACCTAAACCCACAAATAAAGTAACACTTACGCTGAGTAAGGTGCCTAGCATTACGTACTCAGTGAGCTTTTTATCTTTACTGGCACTTAAATCACCAAACCTAAATACCGACTTTGCAGCGAGCAAAAAGCCAACTCCAGCAAATTGATCTAGTAAAATAAAGCTTAGCATTAATACGCGCTCTAACATGCCAATGCTTTGCCCAGCCAGTGGTAAGCTGCCATCGCTTGAAAAGTTAGCGGTGAGCTTCTCTAGCATCATTCTTATAAATACCGCAGTGGGACTTAATATAATTAAATATCCGCATACAATCCAAAGCGCTTTAGGGTTTGTGGCTAGTGCGCCTATGTACGCGATTAAACTTTGGTTATCAGTTATATAAATACACAGTGCAATTATTACGGCTATATGCGCTATTTGGTCGAGTAAAAAAGGGACAACCCCTTTATTTGAATACGACTTAGCAATATCTATTAGGTAGTGGCTCAGCATAATTGCAGCCGTTGAAAGTACCACAGTAGATAGTTGCTGCCAGCCATAGTTATACTCCCAAAGTGCTAAAATTGCGGCGCTAACCATGCCGTGTACTAATACATGAAGGTAGAGCTTTTTAGCTTTAAAGTGGTGGGCGTTTCTGTCGTTTACCCAGCTCATTGGTTGTAAGAAAAAGTCACTGACTAGGTGGCCTATAATTAATGCCACTAATAATAACGAAAACCCCATTACTCACTTCCTTTTGCAATCGTTGTTATGATTTGCTTAGCGTGTACTATAAAGCGCTCTATTAGCTGATAATTTGCTAGGTTTAGCAACTTAGTGACATTTTCGCGACTGGTGTTAAGCTCTTTTGCTAAAGCGGCGTGGCTGTTATCACTATGAGTTAAATACACATAAAGCGCATTGGCTTGTTTTTGCGTTATTTTACTTAGCAAGGTATCAACAAAAGCCAGGTTAAGGCTAAAGCCTTCGTTTAGACTATGGTTTGCTATTTGTAAGGTAAAGCGTTGGTTGGCTATTTTATCAAGGCCTTGCCCAGAGAGCACAAAGGCAGAGCCTGTGGCTGTTTTAATATCACTGCGCGGGTTATCTACCTCACCTAGAGCCATACTTTGGCGTAGGTCGTAACCTGCCGACTTTAAATGCAAATAAATGATAATAGCGGTTTTTATTAATTGCTCGCTTTGGTTTATTTGGAGCTGAAAAGCATCGCCTCGGTATATGTTCCAACGTGATGTTTTATCACAAATTGCACGCAAGCTTTGCTCAAGTTGATAAAGCATGGCATCGTATTGTTGCTTAGGTATTTTTTGCGATTTAATTATATCGCCGCTGATCACACCAATCATAAAAATCCAAAAGGTAACTAAAAATAGTTACATAGCATCAGGTAACCAAATTTGGTTACATTTAATAAAGTAACCAATTTAGGTTACTTAAAGCAAAATTGCAAGGCTCACTCATTGTGGCACTTTCATTTAGGTGGCTCAGCAGTAAGCAAAAAGGGAACACATGACTTTACAAAATGATCAGCAAATTAGTAAGCCCCGCGTTGGTATTTTTGTTGATGTACAAAATATTTATTACACGTGCCGTGAGAGCTACCGTAAAAACTTTGATTACAATGCATTTTGGGCACATATGAGCCAACAATACACAATTGATTGTGCGTTTGCGTATGCCATTCATCGCGGTGATGAAAAACAAAATCAGTTTCAAAATATTTTGCGCGCTATTGGCTTTGAGGTAAAACTTAAGCCGTTTATTCAGCGCCGAGACGGCAGTGCAAAAGGCGATTGGGATGTAGGCATAACGATAGATATGCTAGAGCAAGGTAAAAATCTCGATAAAGTTATTTTACTCTCTGGTGATGGTGACTTTGCTTTATTATTAGGGCATTTAAAACACCAATATCATGTACCATGCGATGTATATGGCGCGGATAAGTTAACTGCCGAAGTACTTAAGCAAAGTGCTGAGCAGTTTCATTTAATTGATGATAGTTTACTACTTTAAAGCGCAAATAAGCGTGGCTAAGTGTTTGCAACATGAGAGTTTTTAATACTGAGCTTATATAGCTAGGGCGTGTTGATCTTTGCGGATTGAAATTTGTTCAATCTAGGGGCGATCAAA
>NZ_CAWUKC010000104.1:0-12479 GCF_963922945.1 uncultured Pseudoalteromonas sp.
TTTTTAACGGTATCGGTGTTTACAACCGTACCTGCATCAATAGCCACCCACGATTTAATCACGTTTAAGTCACCAGCGTCTGATACTTCTACTTCAACCACTGTTGCTACATACGTTAAAAAGCTGCGGTGCGCTGCAATACCTAAGCCGCGCCCTTTTGGAAGTGTTCTCCCCCAATTTGCCATACTCGCTGCTTTTTCAATAACATGTCGCAAACGGCTTGTCTCAAGTGGATAAACCGCTTTATCGCCACCGTAGTTATTATAGTTTGCGTTCTGGTTTGCAAAATCGATAGTACGCGCTGGCCCAATGGTTTCCAATAAATAATCTTTTGAGTCTTTACCCGCCTTGTAGGCAGCCTCATTTATAAATGACTGCACGGCAAACGCATGAAAAATGTTTGTGACCGAGCGCATCCAGCCTATTCGGGCTTTTGCTGGTGCTTCACCTCGTTCCAGTTTCATATTGGGTGTTAAAATTGGATTATCAGTAAAGCCTAGGTCTAGCTCAAAGCCACCAGGTGCAGATGCCCCCTCTTGAAAGGTAGACATAATTGGCGAAAACGCCGTGCGATGTAAGTAAGCTTCTATGTTACCTTTTTCATCTAATGACGCTTCAATATGTTGAGCCGACACCGCATGATAAAAACTGTGTTGTATATCATCCTCTCGCGTCCATTGTACGCGAATAGGTTGCCCTACTTTCATTGAAATGTAAGCAGCTTCTGCCGAAAAATCAGGTTTTGATTTACGCCCAAACCCCCCACCTAACATGGTGACATGTACGTTAATTTGGCTCTCGTCCATACCAAGTAGTGCGGCCACAGTTTTCATATCAGCTTGCGGGTTTTGTGTTGCAGCCCATATATCAACGCGGTCTTTATTGTACATTGCCGTGGCGCACGGTGGCTCCATAGGTGCTTGAGCCAGGTGCGGCGCGTAATAGTCGGCAACTAATTTATTGCTCGATTTAGCTAATACGCTGGTGGTATCGCCTTTTTCGCGCACATGCGCTTGCGGCTCACTCACTGTTTGTAATAACGACTTTTTAAATTCTTTTGAATTATAATCGCCGTTTTTACCATCATCCCACACTACTTTTAGTGCTTTACGCGCCTGCCATGCAGCCCAGGTATTTTTAGCAACAATAGCAATGCCGCCTTTTGGCTGAAATTGCGGCGCACCTTTTGGTACAGGCATTTCAATAATATCGACTACGCCATTAATTGCTTTAGCGGCGCTAGCATCAAACGATTTAACCACACCACCTACTACCGGCGGGCGCTCAATCATAGCCACCAGCGCCTTTGGTTCGCGTACATCGGCAGCAAATGTGGCTTTACCGGTGACTAAATCGGTTAAATCTATGTGCGCCATACCGGTATTTATATAACGCCATTCTTTACGTGTTTTAAGTGTTAGCTTGTCAGGCTCTGGCGGTGTAATACCAAGCGCTAGGTCAATTAAATCTTTATAAGCCAGCGTTTTACCTGAGCTGTGGGTTACCACGTGCTGATTAGCTGTACAGGTTTGCGGGTCAACTTTCCAATATTTAGCGGCTGCGTGCTGCATCATGTAACGTACGCTTGCGCCCATTTCGCGCAGGCGCTGCATGTTGTAGCGAATACTGCGCGAGCCATCGGTATTTTGATCCCCGTATTTAGGGTCGCCCTTACCTTGAATAACAACCACTTTATCCCATGCGGCTTCCATTTCGTCTGCCACAATTTGAGCAATGGCTGTACGAATTTGCTGGCCCATTTCAGAGCGATGACAGGTTATTTCAACCATGCCATCGGGGCGCAGCGCTATAAATAAGTTGGCACGTTTTGCTTGCTCAGACGGTTGTTCTAACACGCCTGCAAACGCTTTTGGTGCGCTGCCTACAAAATACGTGCCTAATACTAATGCGCCTATTGCGCTGGTTTTTAAAAATTGGCGACGGTTTAGGTCAAAGTACGTATTGTCGTTTTTCATACTTGTTCCCCTTGTTCATTTGGGTCAAAATACTCAACGCCCGCAATGGTTTTAGCCGCCGACTTAATTGCTTTATGAATACGCGGATACGTGCCACAACGACAAATATTGCCCGACATATTACTCACTATTTCATCATCAGTCGGATTAGGGTTAGCAGCTAATAAGCTTGCCGCTTGCATTATTTGCCCGCACTGACAAAACCCACATTGCGGCACTTTATGCTCAACCCAGGCTTTTTGCACTGGGTGATCGCCTTGCTCGCTTAACCCTTCAATAGAGGTAATAGCACGCCCTGCCACAGCCGATACAGGTAATATGCACGAGCGCTGCGCTACGCCATCAATATGTATGGTGCACGCACCACACTGCGCCATACCACAGCCAAATTTAGGCCCGGTTAAATTTAATTCATCTCGAAGATACCAAAGCACAGGCGTTGACGGATCGCCGGTAAACTCATGTTTATTACCATTAACGGTAAGCGTGATCATATTTAACTCCTTGGCAAAGCGCTTTAAAGGAATGCCTTGTTGCGCCAGAACGGTTTGAATAATTGCTACTTTTTTAGCCTACCACTTAGGATTGATTTATTGAAATTTTTATCGGTAAGTGACTTTAATAAGCTTTGGCAAGTCGCTAAACATAAAAACCGCCCTATGGCGGTTTTTATGCATAAACTAAATGCTCGTTATTTAGTTAGTGCTAATTTAACCGCGGCCTGTGCATGAATTTGCGTGGTATCGTAAAGGGGCACGGTTGTATGTTGCGGCTCTACCAATAAAGCAATTTCAGTACAGCCTAAAACAATGGCCTGTGCGCCTTTTTCAAACATACGCTCAATAATATTTATAAATTCAGTTCGCGCTTCATCATTAATAATGCCTTGGCATAACTGATTGTAAATTATGTCGTGAACACGCTCTCGCTCATTAGGCTCGGGTATTAACACTTCAATATTATGCTTATCGGTTAACCGCCCTTTGTAAAAGTTTTGCTCCATTGTAAATTGCGTGCCCAGCAACCCTACTCGCGTTATTTTATCGTGTTTTAACTGCGCTGCGGTGGCATCGGCAATATGCAAAATAGGAATACTTATACTGCTGGCAATCTGGTCAGCCACTTTGTGCATGGTGTTGGTACAAATAAGTAAAAAATCAGCACCAGCTGCCTCTACCGATTTAGCCGCCTCGGTAAGTAACTTAGCTGTTTGTGGCCAGTCGCCCTGATGCTGCAGCGTTTCAATTTCTGCAAAATCAACACTCACCATACAAATTTTGGCACTATGCAGCCCGCCCAACGCATTTTTTACGCCCAAGTTTAACGCTTTGTAATAACTAGTGGTTGACTCCCAACTCATACCACCAAGCATGCCAATCGTTTTCATAAAATTGCCTCTTTAGTTTACTAAAAGAACTAAGCAGTCATCCTAAAATATCTTGATTAGCTGAGGAATTAAGCTATAGCTATTTTTTAATGCCTCGTTCGGTTTTACAAACGATTACAATAGCGGTAATAAAATTAAAGAAAATGCCAAGAACAAACCAAAGTAAAGCACTTCGACCTGTAGATTTAGCCCACCAAGCACTGAAAAAAGCAAAAAATAATACAGCCAATGCACTACGATTAAATTCCTCTTCTAACTTTTCTGTGTCGTAAGACAAGCTCGATAACTTACTTTCTAACTCATTGACCTTTTTAGTTAATAACATAATTTTTTCACTTTGCTCATTTTGTGCAGTGACTGTTTCTATAGGCTGAGCGTATGCCAATAATGAGCTTACAACCCATATCATAATACAGAGTATAAATTTCATTTTATTCCTTTAAATTATTTAAACTTAAACAGGTAATTAGCCAAATGACCTTAATTAAGGTTGAGATAAAAACCAGTATTTAAAGCTTTTCTATGTTTATTAAAGCTCTTTCTTTAACTGCAAACTGGCGAATAAAGAACATTATTACGCAGCTTGCAATATTCCCACCTATTAATAAATTGAGTATGGCTAAAGCAGTTATTTGATTAACTTTTCAATTGGATACAGCCCATAAATGCCAAAGAGCATAATTACAAAGGCCAAGCACAGCCAAAGCTAGCCCTTAAGTATGTACACTTCCCTTTTTGAGAATAATAAAAACCATCCCATCAGCAGCAGATAGTGAAAAAAGACAGAGCCCGACCAGATAAAGCTTTACGAAGAAGCCCTAAGTCGAAAAACATAAATTTATGTTTAGTTTTATTTAGTTGAATTGTTTCGGTAGTCATAATATCTCTTGCTGATAAAGTATAAAAAGCTTTTCAAATATCATTTGAAGAGGCTCCCAAAATGAGCCTCCATTTCTTCACTCAATAATTCCACTTAGTAAACTTATTGTAGACAAGTAATTACCTAAATTAGAAAAGATATTAGATAGCGCTATGTAATAAAAAACGAGCCTCTCTGGGCTCGTTTTCGTTTTAACTGATAGCTGACAGCTAAAAACTGATCGCTGCTCTTTTATTCCGGCTCATACCCCAAGTTAGGCGATAACCACCTTTCTGCCTCTGCGAGCGTCATATTGGTTCGCTTGGCGTAATCTTCTACCTGATCTTTTTGCACAGCCGCTACGGCGTAGTATTTTGCCTCTGGATGTGAGAAATACCAGCCCGAAACAGCAGCCCCTGGCCACATGGCGTAGGAGCTGGTGAGCTGCATGCCAATGCGCTTTTCGGTATCGAGTAGCTGCCAAATTTTCTTTTTTTCGGTGTGCTCTGGGCAGGCTGGGTAACCTGGCGCTGGGCGAATCCCTTGGTAGTTTTCGCGAATTAGCTCATCGTTAGTTAAGTTTTCATTGGCTGCGTAACCCCAATACTCTTTGCGCACTTGTTCGTGCAAGTATTCTGCAAACGCCTCGGCAAGCCTGTCGGCAACTGCTTTTACCATTATTTTATTGTAGTCGTCTTGCTTGGCATCGAACGCGTCGGCTAAGTCGTCTTCTTCTAAACCGCCCGTTACGGCAAACGCGCCAAAATAATCAGGTATGCCTTTTGGCGCAATGTAGTCTGCCAAACAATAGTTAGCAAAGTCGGTTTTTTCGGTTTGCTGGCGTAAATGGCACGAGGTGTTTAACAACTCTTTGCGAGTTTCGTCGGTGTAAATTTCTATATCATCACCCACCCGGTTGGCAGGGAATAAACCAATGACACCTAAAGGTTGCAAAGCACCTGACTTTTCAAGGTCGTCGAGCATGTCGTTAGCATCTTTAAATAAGCTACGTGCTTGCTCGCCAACGACTTCATCGTCCATTATGCGCGGATATTTGCCAGCGATTGACCACGTCATAAAGTACGGGGTCCAATCTATGTATTTACGTAACGTGGCGATTGATACATTTTTAAACTCAGTCACGCCCAGTTTTTTAGGCACAGGTGGTGTGTAGTTATCCCAATCAAGCTTGGCGGCGTTATCACGGGCACGCTGTATGGTAACCGGTTTAGAACGTGGTTTTTTACGTGCTTGTTGCTCGCGTACTTTTTCGTACTCGGCTTTGGTTTTTTCTAAAAAGGCGGGTTTTAGATCGTTTGATAACAAGCTAGATACCACACCCACTGCCCGGCTGGCGTTATTTACATAAACGACGCCTTTATCGTACTGTGGCTCAATTTTAACGGCAGTATGCGCTTTAGATGTAGTAGCGCCGCCAATCATTAACGGCATCTCAAAACCTCGGCGGGTCATTTCTTTGGCTACGTGTACCATTTCGTCAAGCGATGGGGTAATTAAACCCGAAAGGCCGATTATGTCGGCTTTTTCGTCAATCGCTGTTTGCAGTATTTTTTCGGCAGGTACCATTACGCCTAAGTCGATTACTTCGTAGTTATTACATTGCAGTACTACGCCTACAATGTTTTTACCTATGTCGTGCACGTCGCCTTTTACGGTGGCCATAACCACTTTACCGTTAGTGGCACCTTCTTCTTTTTCGGCTTCAATAAATGGGTCTAAGTAGGCCACTGCGCGCTTCATTACACGGGCAGATTTAACAACCTGCGGTAAAAACATCTTACCTGCACCAAATAAATCCCCGACCACGTTCATGCCATCCATGAGTGGCCCTTCAATCACGTGAATAGGTTTATCGGCAGCTGCGCGGCACTCTTCAGTGTCTTCATCTATAAAGGTGGTAATGCCTTTGACAAGCGCGTGTTCTAGACGTTTTTCAACAGGCCATGTGCGCCATTCTAAATCTTCTACGCGTTCGGCTTGTGCCATACCCGAAAACTTAGGGGCTATGTCTACAAGGCGCTCACCTGCACCGGGGTCGGTATTAAGGATTACGTCTTCTACGGCTTTACGAAGTTCCTCGGGGATGTCATCGTAAACCGCAAGTTGACCTGCGTTTACAATGCCCATATCCATCCCCGCTTTTATCGCGTGGTATAAAAACACCGAGTGAATAGCTTCACGTACGGGGTTATTACCTCTGAATGAGAACGATACATTTGACACCCCGCCCGACACTTTACAGTGCGGTAAGTTTTGCTTAATGCGGCGTGTGCCTTCAATAAATTCTACGGCGTAGTTGTCGTGCTCTTCTATACCTGTGGCTACGGCAAATATGTTAGGGTCGAATATTATATCTTCCGGCGGAAAACCAATCTCTTCTACTAATATTTTGTAGCTGCGCTCACAAATTTCGTATTTACGATCTGCGGTGTCGGCTTGGCCTTCGGTGTCAAACGCCATTACAACGGCAGCCGCACCAAAGCGTTTAATAATTTTAGCTTGACGCTTAAATGGCTCTTCGCCCTCTTTGAGTGATATTGAGTTAACAATCGCCTTGCCTTGAATACATTTAAGCCCTGCTTCTATTACATCCCATTTAGAGGAGTCAACCATAATAGGCACTTTAGATATATCGGGCTCTGAGGCAATTAAGTTTAAAAACTTAATCATCGCTGCTTTTGAGTCCAACATGGCTTCGTCCATGTTTATATCAATAACTTGGGCGCCATTTTCTACTTGCTCGCGGGCAACATTCAGGGCTGTTTCATAATCTTCTTCCATGATTAAGCGTTTAAACATGGCGGAGCCGGTTACGTTAGTACGCTCACCAACATTGGTAAATACTGCAATTTGCTGGGTCATGTTGGCTCCTTAATTTAAGTTACAAGCTTCAAGGCCTGATAAACGCATACGTACATCAAGCTCTGGTAATGGGCGAGGTTTAACCCCTTCAAGCCCTTTGGCAAACGCGCGAATATGCTCAGGCGTGGTGCCGCAGCAACCACCAACAATATTTATAAAGCCCGATTTTCCCCAATCTATAATCTCGGCGGCCATGTCCTCTGCTTCTAGGTCGTACTCACCAAACTCATTTGGTAAACCCGCATTAGGGTGTACTGAGGTAAAGGTTTCGCATACGCGCGAAAGCTCTTCTACGTATTGGCGCAGTAAGTCTGGCCCTAGGGCGCAGTTAAGGCCTATCGAAATAGGCTTAATATGACGAATAGAGTTATAAAATGCCTCGGTTGTTTGCCCCGAAAGCGTACGCCCTGAGGCATCGGTAATGGTGCCCGAGATCATCACGGGTAATGTGTACCCTGCTTGCTCAAACGCTTCTTCTACTGCAAATGAAGCTGCTTTTGCATTGAGGGTGTCGAAAATGGTTTCAATCAGTATTAAATCAGCGCCGCCTTCCATTAAGGCAAGAGTAGACTCAACATACGCAGTAACCAGCTTATCAAAGGTAATATTACGATAGCCTGGGTCGTTTACATCTGGCGAAATTGAGCAAGTTTTAGAGGTTGGCCCTAACACACCGGCTACATAGCGTGGTTTTTCTGGGTTTTGGGCTGTGAACTCGTCACAGATAGCGCGCGCGAGCTTGGCCGACTCTAAGTTTACCTCACGGCTTATGCTGGCCATGTCGTAATCTTCCATCGAAATGGTGGTTGAGTTAAAGGTATTGGTTTCAATAATATCTGCACCGGCGGCTAAAAAGCTACGGTGTATATCGGTTATTAGCTCAGGTTTTGTTAGGCTTAATAAATCGTTATTGCCTTTAATTAGTACGTGCCAGTCTTTAAAACGCTCGCCTCGGTAGTCTTCTTCTTCAAGCTTGTGAGTTTGGATCATGGTGCCCATTGCACCATCTAAAATTAAAATACGCTGTTTTAGCGCAGCGCTTAATTCGCTTTGCTTATTTTTGTTTGGCACGCTATTCGGCATAGTTGTTAGTCCTCACATCTTGGCTAACTAAATTAATATCATAAGGTGTAGTTTGGTACACGTAGTAATTTAACCAGTTCGAAAACAGCAAAAAAGCATGGCTTTGCCACGTTTTTGACGGTTTTTTACTTGCATCGTTATCTGGAAAATAGTTTTCGGGTTTTGGTGCGTCTGGGCTTTTTTGTAAATCGCGCTCGTACTCTGCTTTTAATGTGTCGGCATCGTATTCTGGGTGGCCGGTTATAAAAACTTGGCTGCCCGACTTGTTTTTCATTAAGTAAGCGCCTACTTTTTCAGAGCCTGCCAGCACGACTATATCGTCGCAGGCATTAATTTTATTTATATCTATGTGGCCATAACGTGAGTGCGGCACTAAAAAGGTGTCGTCGAAGCCACGAGTAAGTGCACCGTGATCAAAATAGCACTGATGAGTAAACACGCCACAGAGTTTATCTTTTTTTAAGTCACGCTTTAAATTGTAACGATGATACAACGCTGCATGCGCCGCCCAGCATGAGAAGAGCGTAGAGGTAACGTGCTGCTCCGCCCAATCAATAATCACTTTTAGTTCATCCCAGTAGGCTACATCGTCGTATTCTAGGTGTGCTAGTGGTGCGCCGGTAACTATTAACGCATCGTAGTTATTGTCTTTTACCTCAGAGAAATAACGGTAAAAGGTATCTAGGTGCTCTTCTGAGTTACTACTGCTGCGGTGCGTATCTAGGCGTAACAGCTCTACATTTACTTGCAAAGGAGAATTAGCAAGCAAACGAATAAACTGCACTTCGGTTTCTACTTTATTAGGCATTAAATTTAAAATAGCCAAACGCATTGGGCGAATTTCTTGCGTTTTTGCACGGCTTTTTGGCATTACAAACACGTTTTCTTCACGTAAACGGGCAATAGCCGGTAGCTCGTCTTTCACTGTAATTGGCATATTTTACTCCTACTCATAAAAACCGAGAATTTATACGCTCTCATTATGAACAGAATGCTAAAAATATCAACCTCTAGATGTATAGATGTCTAAATGAAATTTATTCATGATTTTATACTTTATTAACCTGCAGCCTTTACCGCTTTAAAACCCGCCATTAATTGACTGTTTCACCCGTCAGCCACTACAATACAACATTGAAATTTTTATTATTATTTGAAGGCTTTCCTCCATGGTTTTACCTGATAAGTTTATATTCTCGATGAATCGAGTATCTAAAGTTGTGCCACCTAAGCGCACAATTTTAAAAGATATTTCGTTGCACTTTTTCCCTGGCGCTAAAATTGGTGTGCTAGGTTTAAATGGTGCTGGTAAATCTACATTACTTCGTATTATGGCCGGTGTTGACCAAGACTTTGAAGGTGAAGCCCGCCCTCAACCAGGCACTAAAATTGGTTACTTACCGCAAGAGCCAGTACTGGATGAAAGCAAAACAGTACGCGAAATAGTTGAAGAAGCTGTAGGCGAAGTAAAACACGCCCTAAACCGCCTTGACGAAGTGTACAACGAGTACGCAATGGAAGACGCAGACTTTGACGCCCTAGCAAAAGAGCAAGGCGAGCTTGAAGCGATTATTCAAGCGCACGATGGTCACAACATCGATAACGTTTTAGAGCGCGCTGCCGATGCACTGCGTTTACCAGAGTGGGATGCTAAAATTGAGCACCTTTCGGGTGGTGAGCGCCGCCGTGTTGCTATTTGTCGTTTATTACTCGAAAAGCCAGATATGCTTATTCTCGATGAGCCTACTAACCACTTAGATGCGGAGTCGGTTGCTTGGCTTGAGCGCTTCTTACATGATTACGAAGGCACTGTTGTGGCGGTAACGCATGACCGTTACTTCCTTGATAATGTAGCTGGCTGGATACTAGAGCTTGACCGTGGTGAAGGTATTCCATGGGAAGGTAACTACTCTTCTTGGCTTGAACAAAAAGATGCGCGCTTACAACAAGAGCAAAAATCTGAAAAAGCACGCCAAAAATCAATTGCTCAAGAGCTTGAATGGGTACGTTCAAACCCTAAAGGTCGCCAAGCTAAGTCTAAAGCGCGTATGGCGCAGTTTAGCGAGCTACAGCAGTCTGATTACCAAAAGCGTAACGAAACGAACGAGCTATTTATTCCACCTGGTCCGCGTTTAGGCGACCAAGTGCTTGAAGTGAATAACTTACGTAAGAGCTTTGGCGATCGCGTATTAATTGACGATTTAAGTTTTAGTATGCCAAAAGGCGCGATTGTGGGCATTATTGGTGCCAATGGTGCGGGTAAATCAACCCTATTTAAAATGCTAAGCGGTGAAGAGCAACCAGATAGTGGCAGCATTAGCGTAGGTGAAACTGTAGAGCTTGCAACGGTTGATCAGTTCCGTGGCAATATGGACGAAAGCAAAACCGTATTCCAAGAAATATCTGATGATCAAGACGTGCTAAAAATTGGTAACTTTGAGTTCCCAAGCCGTGCATACGTTAGCCGCTTTAACTTTAAAGGTAATGACCAGCAAAAGTTTGTAAAAGACTTATCAGGTGGTGAGCGTAACCGTTTACACCTTGCTAAGCTTTTAAAAGCGGGTGGTAACGTAGTACTACTGGATGAGCCAACCAATGACCTTGATGTTGAAACACTTCGTGCCCTTGAGAACGCGATTTTAGAGTTCCCAGGCTGTGTAATGTGTATATCGCATGACCGTTGGTTCCTTGACCGTATTGCAACGCACATTTTAGATTACCGCGACGAAGGCCAAATTAACTTCTTCGATGGAAACTACACCGAATACGAAGAATGGCTTAAAAAGACCTTAGGCGCAGAAGCTGCACAACCTAAGCGTATTAAGTACAAAAAAATTGGTTAATTGTTAACTGATATAACAAACCCTGCATTTATGCGGGGTTTTTTTATGCCATTTTTTATCGCTATGCGCTATTTACCGCTATGCTTGATTTAAATATTATAAAAAAAGGCCCTCGTTCTATGGAAAACCGTCGTCAGTTCTCGCGCATTCTTTTTTCAACCTCTGCACAGCTAGAATTTGCAGGGAGCACTTACCCATGTAAGTTGCTTGATGTATCGTTACACGGAGCGCTGATCACAAAATGTGACGCTTTTAATGGTAAAAAAGACAGCGACGCAACACTACGCTTTACCTTGCCACAAAGCGATATAGAAATAAAAATGGAGGTGTTTATTTGCCACATAGAACAAAAGCATATTGGCCTCAAATGCCACCACATTGATATAAACAGCATTACCTATTTAAAACGATTGGTAGAGCTTAATTTAGCCAATGAACAATTACTTCATCGTGAGCTTGCTTCATTAATTGAAGGCCCACAATAGACTCGCTTAGTTAAGTTTATTACCATAGCCCAAACTTTATTATTGATACGGTTATGCGCCTAAACCCTCACTTACCTTTGGTCTATCATTCTAATTACTCATTTAACTTTGATCCTAAGCACCGGTTTGTAATGAGTAAATTTGCTCATTTATACGAGCAGGTTAAAGGTTTAGGCATTGCAGGCAATAATTTAGTTGAACCTATTTTAGGCACTCCTGAGCCACTTGAACTGGTTCACTGCGAAAACTACATTCACGATTTATGGCATAACCGCCTAGACGAAAAAGCCATGCGCCGCATTGGTTTACCTTGGTCACAACCGCTAATGAACCGTACATTCACCGCACCCCAAGGCACACTGCAAACAGCACGCTTAGCATTAAAACATGGCTTAGCCTGTCATTTAGCAGGCGGTACGCACCATGCACACACTGATTTTGGCTCAGGTTTTTGTATGGTGAACGACTTAGCCTTTACCGCGCAAACATTAATACAAAGCGGTGAAGTGACCAATGTGCTCATTTTTGATTTAGACGTACACCAAGGCGATGGCACAGCTGCAATGCTTGCGCATCAGCCCTATGCGTATACCTGCTCTATACATTGCGAAAAAAACTTCCCGTTTAGAAAATCCCCCAGCGATTTAGACATAGGCCTTGCTAACAATATGCAAGACGCAGAATACTTAGGCATTGTGGATGACACCCTGCAGTTTTTATTAAAAGAGCTCAACCCCGATTTAGTCCTATACGATGCCGGTGTAGATATTTGGCAAGACGATGGCTTAGGCAAACTAAATATAAGCTGGGACGGCATTAAACAGCGTGACCACTTAGTATTTAAGCGCTGCCTTGAACATAACACCGCTATTGCCAGTGTTATTGGTGGCGGCTACGACAGAGACCATACGCGTTTAGCGCAGCGCCATGCAATAGTGATTGAGCAGGCTGCTGGTTTTTAAA
>NZ_CAWUKC010000105.1:0-11839 GCF_963922945.1 uncultured Pseudoalteromonas sp.
CGTGACCTCGACCTTGGCAAGGTCGCGCTCTACCAACTGAGCTAGTGCCGCATTATTATTTAATTTTCTGCTTTATTCAACACCTTGCGATGTTATGCATTAAATTAATTAATTTTGGTTTTCTTTATCTTAGGGGCTGTGCCCTCTCAACACGGACGCATTCTACAGAGATTATTAAACGCGTCAACACAAAAAATACCACTTTTGAACTGTTTGATTAATTTTTATCTAAAACGGTGCGTTATTAGACGTTTACAATCAATTTTTGGTCAATTCACTCCACGCTGCCGTTAAATATTGCACCATTGAACTTAGCGTTAAAAAGGTGGCTATGTACAGTAAAGCGAAACTTAAATAGACCATCCACGTATCAAACTGCCAAATTAAGCCAATAATCGCCAGCATTTGTGCTGCTGTTTTGATTTTTCCCATGTTTGATACTGCAACGTTCCCACGTTTGCCTTGTTCGGCCATCCATTCTCGTAATGCAGATATCACGATTTCACGGCTAATAATAATGAGCGCCGGTATTGTCATATACATAGACTGATAATGATCTGAGAGCGCAACCAGAGCTGCGCACACCATGACCTTATCGGCTACGGGGTCTAAAAACGCACCAAATGGCGTAGATTGCTCTAACTTTCGTGCTAAATAGCCATCGAGTATGTCGGTGATTGATGCCAGCCAAAAAATAAAAGCGGCAGCAAAAAACGCCCAGCTAAAAGGCAAATAAAATATCACCAAAAAAATGGGGATAAGAAAAAGTCTAAAGGTTGTAAGTGTGTTTGGAATATTCCACATAACTACTTGGATATGTCTTTTTTTCTATATTCGCATGAAGGGCTAACCCTTGTCATGCAAATGGTTAAATATCTTCTCAGCCATGTCAGGACTGATCCCAGGTACTTTCTTTAATTGTTCTATATTAGCAGCTTTTACGCCTTGCATGCCCCCTAAATATTTCAATAACGTTTGGCGGCGCTTTGAACCCACTCCGTTAATTTCTTCTAACAATGATTGTGTTCGCTGTTTTTGGCGCTTATTACGATGCCCTGCAATGGCAAATCGGTGAGACTCATCACGAATATGTTGTATTAAATGAAGTGCTGGCGCATCCGCATCCATAGGAATTGTTTTACGCCCGCCATCTATTAGTAAAGTTTCTAGACCTGGTTTTCTGCTCGTGCCTTTTGCAACACCTACCAGCAGCGGCATTTTCGCATGTGGCCACGTAGTAAAGTACTGCTCTGCACGACCTAGCTGTCCTTTACCACCATCAATAAATATAACGTCAGGAATTTTGTTTTCATCAACCACTTTGTTATAACGTTTGTTTAGTGCAAATTCCATAGCTGCATAATCATCACCGCCAGTAATTCCCGTAACGTTATAGCGCCTGTATTCTTTGGTATTAGGCCCTTGTGAATCAAATACCACACAGCTTGCTACAGTGTTCTCTCCCATAGTATGACTAATATCAAAACATTCCATTCTATTAATGTCATCTAGGCGCAGCGTTGCTTTTAATTGTGCATAACGTTTATTTATAGAGTCTTGCGTACTTTGTTTAACGGTAATGCTGTTGAGAGCATTTTTATTAGCAAGTTGAAGGTATTGTGCTCGCTCACCACGGGTAACTACTTTCAACGTAACTTTACGTTCACTAATTTGTGTAAGAGCTTCACCCAGTGCACTCGCTTCTTCAATCTCGAAAGGTAAAATAATTTCTTTGGAAATGCGCCCTGTCGCACCTGGCGCTAAATAATATTGCCCTAAAAACGAAGTGAGAATTTCTTCTTGTCCTGAATCTTTAGGTACTTTTGGAAAATAAGTTTTACTACCGAGCACTTTATGCTCACGGATCATTAATAAATGAATGCCATTTAAGCCATTTAAATGAGCAAAGCCAATCACATCCATCTCAGCAAAATTACCTGAAATAGATTGTTGCTCCTGCATTTTGCGCAGCAGCATAATTTGATCACGCACTTTAGCAGCAAGCTCAAAATTGAGATCTTTACTTGCTGTTTCCATTTTTTTTATTAAATCGGCAATGACTTCGTGCGACTTACCGGTTAAAAATTTTCGCACATAGTCAACCTGCTCAGCATACTCTTGCTCTGTCACTTTATTTACACACGGTGCCGAGCAGCGCTTTAATTGATACTGTAAACACGGGCGACTTCTTGCACGGTAATAGGCGTCTTCGCACTGACGAACAGGAAATATTTTTTGCATTAAACGCAAACTTTCTGACACTGCGCCGGAGCTTGGAAAAGGCCCAAAGTACTCGCCTTTTACTTTGCGGCTCCCTCTGTGAAAAGCTAAACGTGGATGTTTATGGCTCGTAAGTAAAATATAGGGGTATGACTTATCATCACGTAATAAAATGTTGTAACGCGGCTGATATTTTTTTATAAGATTATTTTCAAGTAGCAGCGCTTCGGTTTCGGTGTTTGTTAACGTAACTTCAATATCACAAATATTACTTACTAACACACGAGTTTTACTGTCAGTTAGGTTAGATCTAAAGTAGCTACTAACGCGTTTTTTTAAGTTTTTGGCCTTACCAACATAAATAACTTGTTGTTCGCTATCTAGCATACGGTATACACCCGGTTCACTTGATAGCGTTTTTAAAAATTGGCCGTGATCGAATTCAGACATAAATTGCGAATTAATGCGAAACGTCTATATCAATCATTTTATGGCGAATAGCCAGATGAGTAAGCTCTACGTCGCCCCCTACGTTTAATTTTTCAAACATACGGTAACGGTAACTGTTTACCGTTTTTGAGCTTAAGTTTAAGCGATCAGCAATATCTTGTGCTTTTTCACCTTTGGTGATCATTAGCATAATTTGCAGTTCGCGCTCAGATAAGCTTTGAAAAGGATTTTCATCTGTGCGCCCAGTAACTTGGGCAAGCGCAATTTGTTGTGCAATTTCTGGAGCTATATAACGTTGCCCAGCATGGACAGAGCGTATTGCACGTACCATTTCATCAGAGCCGGCGCCTTTGGTTAAAAAGCCATGTGCGCCAATTTGCATCACTTTAGAGGGGAATGGGTCTTCGCAATTAACTGTAAGCACAATAATTTTTACATCTGGGCAGTAGCGGCAAATCTTTTTAGTTGCTTCTAAGCCACCCATGCCTGGCATGTTCATGTCCATTAATACAATATTAGGTGTGTACTGGCGACAAAACTGTACCGCAGCCTCTCCATCTTTAGCCTCGCCTACCACTTTAAAACCACGTACGTCATCCAATATACGTTTTATACCAGTTCGTACCAGTTCATGGTCATCAACTAAAAGCACATTAATCAATGTAATACCCTCATTAACCTAACATTACGCGACAAACAATTTAATTTTCCACATTACCACAGTTAAAGCGAAACAATAACTAATATTATTG
The DNA here is from genome assembly GCF_963922945.1 of uncultured Pseudoalteromonas sp. GTDB lineage: Bacteria > Pseudomonadota > Gammaproteobacteria > Enterobacterales > Alteromonadaceae > Pseudoalteromonas. The sequence continues at coordinate 3,423 of NZ_CAWUKC010000105.1, forward strand.
CTTCGCTTTTGATGTTCTCACCTTTTAGCATTATTTAGCCAACACTATAAAAGGTGTATTGCGTGTTATGACGTTACTTTTTCACTAAAACGATCTACCCATAACGCAATAATACCATCACCGGTTACATTACACGCAGTACCAAAGCTATCTTGCGCAAGGTAAAGGGCTATCATTAATGCAACTGCGCCTTCGTTAAAGCCAAGCATACTGGTTAATAAACCCAGTGCCGACATTACTGCACCACCTGGCGCACCAGGTGCTGCAATCATTACTACCCCTAACATCATAATAAACGGCAGCATCCCCATTAAAGAAGGTACTTCCATGCTTGGCGATAAAAACATAACCGCCATTGCACAGGTAACAATGGTAATTGTAGAGCCCGATAAATGAATGGTTGCACACAAGGGTACAGTAAAGTTTGCAACATCATCTTTAACATTGTTTGCTTTACTTGATTGCAAAGAAACGGGGATAGTTGCTGCGCTTGACATTGTACCTAGTGCGGTAAAGTATGCAGGCAGCATATTTTTAACTAGCTCTAGTGGATTACGTTTAAGTAATAAACCCGAAGAAACATACAGTACGCTTAACCAAAGCCAATGCATCACAAGCGCTGCAATAAGTACAACGCCAAAGGTTTGCAGTGTATCTACCACGGTGCCTGCTACCGTCATCTCCGCAAAAACACCCGCAATGTAAAATGGTAATGCCGGAATAATAACTTTAGATAATAATGCATCGATAACATCTCGGCCTTGATCAGAGACTTTTTTCAGTGTTTCTAGTTCAAGTTGGCTCATACCAATACCAAAAACAAACGCGGTCACAAGCGCTGTCATAACACCCATTAACGGCGGGATCTCTAAATCTATAAAACTGCCAATTTCTGTCGCCACTTCGGCTTCAAATGTAATATTGCCACTCAATAATGGAATGACCGCACTAACCAATAAAAATGCAAGCGTGCCCGCAATAACTGTTGAGCTATAAGCAAAGCCCACTGTTTTTCCTAATAAATGGCCAGACCCTTTAGGTAAACCTGCTATACCCGATGCAATAAAAAATAAGATAATGAGTGGGATAGTGAAAGAAATTAGTTGCCCAATGAGCTCTTTAACAGTAAATAAAAGCTCAACACCTGTGAGAGGCACATAAAGCCCGACTAAAATACCGGCCATAATACCGGCAATTAATTTTAAGATTAACTTCATTGTGATTGCTTGATTGAATATAGATAGTGTGTTTTTAACATGTTTTAGACCCATTGTGTGATAAAAGTATTCAACTTGCATTCATGTGAGCAAATAACACACAAATGCTTTCGTTCCCCAGCCCATATAGCATACTTTTTGAGCAAGATGTTTCTGTGAGTCTTTAAATTTAAAAATCAGCCCTCATCTTTAATAACTAAAGCAGCATTAATGGCTCATTTTTATTTCGGCTAGTTATAAGCCCAATAGATATATGTTATAGCCAAACTTTACTTTAGTTTTTTTAAACTCGAAGTAAAGTGTATTTATATAGTTAATAGCAAAGGCTATTAACACATTGATCAGATTGTATCCAAAGGAACATTATGTCTACTATTTTTGAAGATAACTCACTAAGCATTGGTAATACACCACTGGTAAAACTTAATCGTGTAACAGACGGAAACGTTTTCGCTAAAGTAGAATCGCGTAACCCGAGCTTTAGTATTAAATGTCGTATTGGTGCATCAATGATCTGGGAAGCTGAAAAATCAGGTCAGCTTGTTGAAGGTAAAGAGCTCATTGAGCCTACATCAGGAAATACGGGTATTGCCCTTGCTTTTGTTGCTGCTGCGCGAGGCTATAAACTCACTCTAACAATGCCTAATACAATGAGTTTAGAGCGCCGTAAGCTGTTAAAAGCGCTTGGTGCAAACTTGGTACTTACCGACGGCGCTAAGGGTATGAATGGCGCGATTGAAAAAGCCAAAGAAATCCAAGCAACCGATCCAGAAAAATACATTTTATTACAACAGTTTGAAAACCCAGCAAACCCTAAAATTCATTTTGAAACAACAGGTCCAGAAATTTTTGATGCCCTTGATGGCAACATTGACTTTTTTGTAGCCGGTGTTGGTACTGGTGGTACAATTACAGGCGTTAGCCGCTACCTTAAAAACGAAAAAGGGTTAGACGTTAAGTCAATTGCCGTTGAGCCAACTAATTCTCCTGTAATTAGCCAAACACTTGCTGGCGAAGAAGTAAAACCTGGCCCACATAAAATCCAAGGTATTGGCGCAGGCTTTATTCCTGGCAACCTTGATTTAAGTGTGATTGATGGTGCAGAGCAAGTATCTAACGAAGATGCGATTGCAATGGCCCATGAGTTAATGAAAAAAGAAGGTATTTTAGTAGGTATTTCATCAGGTGCTGCGGTTGTTGCCGCTAAACGCCTTGCTGAAAAGCCAGAAAATGCCGACAAAAATATTGTAGTAATTTTACCAAGCGCCACAGAGCGTTACCTGTCTAGTCCAATGTTCGCAGACGAGTTTAGCGAGCAGGAACTTGTACAATAAACTTCTCTCCTTGAGACGCTAAAAAGGATGCCTATGGCATCCTTTTTTATTATTTATGGTGTAATTTTATATTTATTCTAAAGCGTCGCTTTACATCTTGTTTAATTAATCACACACTTTAAAAAAATTAATTAAAAACATTCAACATGAAAAAAATAACAGCTTATTTAGGTTTTATTGTATGCTTATTTTTAGCCGCCTGTGGCGATAACGTGCAAACCCTTGGCGACTCACCGGGCGATACAGCCACCGCTTACTTTGATGCACTGTATAACCAAAAAGATTTACAAAAAGCCAGCACTATGGCCACACCTAACCTCAGCCGAATTATGAAATCCTATGGCACCGCTAAGCAATTTGCCCGAAACTTAGTAAACCTGCAATACGATGAGGTTGTCATTGAAGTCGATATGACCAATATGAGTGTGCGTGAACAATATGGTGATAACGCTAAAATAAACCTTATTTTTACGGGTTATTTTAATGGCGATAAAGTCGATGATATGCGCAGCGTTAAAATGCTTCGTAAAAAAGGCAAATGGTATATCGATAAAATAGTGGCAGACCCTTACGCACGCTAACTACTAACAAAAAAGGCCTTACTAGCGTAAGGCCTTTTTTCGTTTAGCACTAATCTTAAGCGTTATAATTCACCGGGTTGAAAGTTATCAACGGCAATAGCTTGTTTTCTGAGATTATTAGTATGATGCATTGCATCTGCATCTGCTTGCTTCAACAAATTATGTTCAAGCGCGTAGTTTATCGCTCCTTCAATATCAAGCGTTGTAGGCACCTTGCCCTTGCGTTGCCATTGTTTTAAATCTTTGAATTGCCCGTGCATATCGTGCATCGCTAAAAACGCGTTTTCCATTACACCTGTGCCGGCGTTTTCATCTATGTAACACAAATGCGTTAAACGATTTCTAAACACACCTGGTTGCGTCATATGCTCACAAATACTCTGCGCTGTTTCATCACTTGGCTTGTGATAGTGATTGCCAAGCGGAAACACAATACGCTTAAGTAAAAAGTTAACAACAGGATTTGAAAAGTTTTTGAAAAAACCATCAAACGCTTGGCCAATTTCATACAATGAGTTTTCTATAGCGTATTTAACAAACGGTAAGTCGGCTTGTTGGCGCCCTTCGTCTTCAAAGCGCTTTAACACTGTAGACGCTAAATACAAATGACTTAGTACATCACCCAAGCGGGCCGAAATCATTTCTTTTCGTTTAAGCTCACCGCCCAACACCAACATGGCAACATCGGTGGTGAAGGCAAGGCCACGGCTCATTCGACTTAATTGTTTATAATACACCGCGGTTTCACCACACACGGGCGCTTTTGCTAAACAGCTTCTTGTAAGGCCATGTACAAAAGCCATGCCCGCATTAGTTGCAGCAAACAAAATGTGCTTCATTAATAAATTGTCAAATTGATCAAGTGCTGCGTCGTCATCGTCCATTGTCGCAGCTTCCATTTCTTTTAACACAAACGGATGACAACGGGTGGCCCCTTGGCCAAATATCATTAAGTTGCGGGTTAAAATATTTGCGCCTTCTACGGTAATCGATACTGGAATTCCCATATAACCATGGGCTAAATAGTTATTAGGCCCTACTTGAATCCCCTTACCAGAATGAATATCCATTGCATCGTTCATTACCGTGCGCCCCATTTCGGTCATGTGGTATTTTGCAATAGCGGTAACAACCGATGGGCTTAGTTTTAAATCGATTGCACCGGCGGTCATTAAACGTGCCGACTCAAGCGTATACGTTAACCCACCAATGCGCGCTAGTGCTTCTTGTACACCTTCAAATTGGCCAATTGATACACCAAACTGTTGGCGCACAACAGAATAAGCCGAGGTCATCTTAGAGGCTAAATGCCCTGTTGCCGTGCTCAGTGCAGGCAGTGAAATCCCCCGCCCTGCGCTTAAACATTCAACCAACATGCGCCAGCCTCGTCCAGCCCCCTGCTGACCACCTATAATCCAATCAAGCGGTATAAATACATCCTTACCGTAAGTCGTACCATTCATAAATGCCATATTTAGTGGGTAATGGCGCTCGCCGGTTTCTACCCCGTCGTGATCGGTTGGAATAAGTGCACAGGTAATGCCAAGCTCTTTTTCATCACCCAGTAGTCCATCAGGATCATACATTTTAAAAGCAAGGCCAAGTACGGTTGCCACCGGTGCCAGCGTAATATAGCGCTTTGACCAATTTAAACGTAGGCCTATTACTTCTTCGCCATTATGTTGGCCTTTACACACTACGCCCGAATCAGGAATACTGCCTGCATCAGAGCCTGCTTCGGGGCCAGTAAGTGCAAAACACGGCACATCTTTACCGTTAGCAAGTGTTGGTAACCAGCGCTCTTGTTGTTCTTTTGTACCGTAATGTAGTAATAGTTCGCCTGGGCCTAAGCTGTTAGGCACCATAACCGTCACAGCCGCAGTTAAGCTTTTTGTGGCAATTTTTGACACTATGGTTGAATTAGCAATGGCAGAGAACTCTCTCCCACCAAATTTTTCAGGAATGATCAGCGCAAAAAAGCCTTCTGTTTTTAAGTAATCCCAGACTTCTTTTGGCAGGTCTTTGTCTTTTTGTACAATTTGGTAATCATCAAGCATCGCCAGTAGTGTGTTAACTTGATTATCCATAAAATCATTTTCTTTATCACTCAGCTCAGGTCTGGGAAAATTATGTAGCTTTTGCCAATCTGGGTTACCACTAAATAGCTCACCATCCCACCATACATCACCGGCCTCCATTGCCTCTCGTTCTGTTTGGGAGAGCGGCGGAAGTACCTTTTTAAACACTTTGAACGTAGGGCGGCTGATCAGGTTGAGGCGAATATCTTTAACTGCAAAAATAACCACCACCACGACCAGCAATATTATAAATACTGACATGAGCACATTCCTTTAACATTGAATGAAAATAGTAACTTAATTATGACCCATCTTAGTTAAAAAACAATCATTGCGCGAAGTAACACACGTCTTAACGTATTAATTTTATTGTTGTAAACATCGCTGCTATTATCTGCCACTTAATAACAAAAATTTAGGAATAACATGAACACACCACGCTTTAAACTCAGTATGGGCGCTTTATTAGTCGCAAGTACATTAGCGCTGAGCGCCTGCGAAGCCGAAATAGCCATAGACACTAACGACGCAGCACAAACAGAAACACCTCTTACAAAACAAGATGCCAATACGTTTATTGCCAAAGCCGAGCAAGAGCTTAGCAAGCTTTACCTAGAATCGAGCCGCGCTGAGTGGATTTATGCAAACTTTATAACACACGACACCTCGGCACTTGCTGCTGAAGTAAATCGTAAAATGACCGAGTCGGTTGTACGTTTAGCTAATCAAGCTGCACAATTTGACGATTTAGAACTCGATTACGATGCACGCCGAAAGCTCAATAAACTTAAACTCGCGCTTACCTTGCCAGCCCCACAGGATAAAGATAAAACAGCTCAGCTTTCAACTATTGTGGCAGAGCTAGGTGGTTTATACGGTAAAGGTAAGTACTGTAAAGACGATGGCAACTGTTTAAGCCTTGGCGACATGACCGCAAAAATGGCCACCAGCCGCGATTACAACGAGCTACTTGATTTATGGCAAGGGTGGCGTCAAATTTCAAAACCAATGCGCCCACTTTACGAGCAACAAGTAACCCTTACTAATGAAGGCGCTAAAGAGCTAGGTTATGCTGATACCGGCGCAATGTGGCGCAGTAAATACGATATGCCCGCCGATGACTTTACAACCGAACTTGACCGCATTTGGGGGCAAGTAAAACCACTATATAACTCCCTACACTGCCATGTACGCGCTAAATTAGGTGAAAAATACGGCACCGACAAAGTAGTTCAAGATGAACCTATTCCTGCACACTTATTAGGAAACATGTGGGCCCAAGCATGGGGTAACATTTACGATGTGGTCGCACCAGAAAACGCTGATCCGGGTTACGATGTGACCGAGCTATTAGCTAAAAATAATTACGATGAGCTTAAAATGGTAAAAGGCGCCGAAGCCTTTTTTACCTCAATGGGGTTTGAGCCATTACCAGAGACCTTTTACGAGCGCTCGTTATTTGTAAAACCTAAAGACAGAGACGTGCAATGTCATGCCTCTGCATGGAATATAGATAGCAAAGACGATTTACGCATTAAAATGTGTATTCAGCGCACAGGCGAAGAGTTCTCTGTTATACACCATGAGTTAGGCCACAATTTTTATCAGCGCGCTTACAACAAACAGCCGCTGTTTTATCAAGAAAGTGCCAACGATGGTTTTCACGAAGCCATTGGCGACACCATTGCCCTTTCGGTTACACCGGATTACTTAAAGGAAATTGGTTTACTAGAGCAAGTGCCTGATGAATCAAAAGACATTGGCCTACTAATGAAAATGGCGCTAGATAAAGTGGCTTTTGTACCCTTTAGCTTAATGGTTGATCAATGGCGTTGGCAGGTATTTTCGGGCCAAGTAAAGCCACAGGATTATAATAAAGCATGGTGGGAGCTACGTGAAAAATACCAAGGTGTGCAAGCGCCTATCGCACGTAGCGAAGACGACTTTGATCCAGGTGCTAAATACCACGTACCGGGCAACACCCCTTATACACGTTACTTTTTAGCGCATATTTTACAATTTGAATTTCACCGTAGCTTGTGTGAAATAGCCGGTAACGATAAAGCGATTCATCGCTGCTCTATTTATAATTCAAAAGAAGCAGGCGAAAAACTCAACGCAATGCTAGAAATGGGCTCTTCTCGCCCATGGCAAGAAGCACTAGAAAGTATTACAGGCAAGCCGCAAATGGATGCAACCGCTATGCTTGATTACTTTGCCCCACTGCAACGCTATTTAGATGAGCAAAACAAAGGCCGTAATTGCGGCTGGTGATATAATTAAGCTTAAAATTAAAAACAACAAAGCCCGCTCAATTGAGCGGGCTTTTTATGTTGTTAATTAAGTATCAGGCTTAATTAAAACTGAAAACGCATGTTTGCAAAATATGCATCGTTATCAGAGTCATCTGCATTGTTCTCGTAACCTACTTTTAGACCAATGTTTTTATTGATGAAGTGCTGAGCACCAAAGCTGTAAGTATCTTGCTTGTTGTAGTTAGCAAATACCGAGGTTGCTTTTGAGAAGTAGTAGTTAGTCTCAGCTACCCACTGGTTCTCTGCATCTTCAATGCTTTCGTATTTACCTTCAAACGTTAAAAAGTTACCTTGCTGTAAGTCAATAAAGTACTTAGCTGCAACGGCGCGGTAATCAAAATCGTCATCAGATGTAAGTGTTACACCTACGTAGTCTGTGCTGTTTAGCATGTGGTTGTATGCTAAATCAAACAAAGCAAAGTCATCGCCGTCTTTGTTTTCAACAAGTGTTACTTTTGCAAGTAAGTCTGGGTTAAAAAAGTAACCACCGGTTAATTTGTAAAGCTCACCGTTAGAGCCTGAATCTGGATCGTAGTTTTCGTATGAAGCACCCACTAAAAATTCATTAATGAAGTACTCACCACCAACATTAGTAACATCACCAAAGTCGTTATCAGCGTAGCCACCGTATACGTTAGTTTGCTTATTGATGTATTCAAACTGATCGTACGGGCCTAATGTTTTTTTAGGAGAAAGATAGTAAATAGAGTCTACAGCAGCAGTGTCGTTGTTATCGCTATCTTTGTAGCTTAAGTTACTGATTGAGTTATAGCTGTCTGCAGCAGCCGCAGTGCTAGATAATAAAATGCTTGAAATAATAACTGCTAATTTTTTCATTGTAAGACTTCCCTTTGTACATTGCTTTTTATGCTTTAGCTCATTGACTAAAGTG
>NZ_CAWUKC010000106.1:0-11661 GCF_963922945.1 uncultured Pseudoalteromonas sp.
CGCTTAGTGATGATATAGACTTTTCAGATGATAATCCCGAGACGTTAGATGTAACAGAGCAGCAGCAATATCTACCTGATGAGTTATTAGGAGATGAGCTTGATGGTGATGCAACAGGCATGCAGCCAAGTCAAGCTGAGCAAGACTTAGCAAATGCACTTGCAGGCAGTGAATTAGATAGCTTAGAAGACGATATTGATGATGAGTTACTCATTGATAATGATTTTTCAGAGCCAGAACTTGAGCCGAAGCATACCGATGATAACCACGATCAAATTCCATCATCATTTGATGAATTAACTGATGATGAAAGTGGGCTAGATTTATCGGAAAATACGGATGAAGATGAAGGCGTATTCGATGATGATTTATTGCAAAGCGTTGATGAGTTAGAAGATGAGCTTAATGCATTATTAGATGATCAAGTAACGCCGAGTGAGGAGCTTGACGAGTACCCTGAGTTAGAGCTTGATAATAATGACGAAATTGATCTGGATGATCAGCTTTCTTATATCCCGCAAGAGTTACAAGGTGATGAACTTGATGGGCAAGCAAGCGGTATGGCGCCTAGCCAAGCTGAGCAAGACTTAGCCAATGCACTTGCTGATAATACCGGTATTGATGCGTTAGATAGCGACTTAGATGATGAGCCGCTAATTGACGATGAGCTTGATGCGTCTTTAGAGCAAGAGATGTCTTTAAGTGAGGAGCAGGCAACGGACCGTGGGCAAGAACAGCCTGATTTTGACGATGCAATTTTAGAACAAGCACTTTCAAAAGACGTTGACGATGAAATAACAAATTCGCAATTAGAAGCTGAGCTAACTCAGGCTGCGGATGATCAAATCAATGAAGACGTTATAGCTGATGATCAGCTAGACGATGAGTTTATGGCTGACTTAACGCAAACCGATTTTGATGCGTTACTGAGTGAATTAGCTGAACCGGATGAGTTAAATTTAGAAGATAGCAGCGAATTTGATGTCGACTTTGATAGCCTATTAAATGAAGACCTAGATAGCGAAGTTGAAACGAATACGGTGCAAGAAGAGCCTTCGCAAAGTGATCCGCAAACTACCACCGATGACTTTGTTGATATTGACGCGCTACTTGAGCAAAGCGATGACTCAGTACTCGAGCACGAACCCTATGACGAGGTTAATATGGATGTAGGGTTAAGTGACTTTGATTCGTTGCTTGCAGGGGATAATCCTACCGATGTTGATTTAGAGAGCGGGGGATATTCGGCTAAGCTCGATCTGGCAAGAGCGTACATTGAAATTGACGACTTTGACTCTGCTTTGAAAGTCATTGAGGAAGTGATAGAAAGTGGTCCGGAAGATGTGCAAGAAGAAGCACAAAGCTTAAAAGCAAAACTAAAGTAATTTTTACACATTAGTTTAGCCGCAATAATATGTTTATTGCGGCTTTTTTGTAGGTATTTATCGGATCACCAGACACTGGCTTTTATTGCACCGCGAGATAGCATAAAATGCCCCGTTCATTAGCACAGTAGGTAAAGCAGTAATTATGCGAGTAGCACTTGGAGTTGAATACAACGGCGCACGTTATAGTGGGTGGCAACGACAATCACATGTAAATAGCGTACAACAAGAAGTAGAGACCGCGTTGTCGCGTATTTGTAATCACCCAGTTGAAATAGTATGCGCGGGCCGCACAGATGCAGGTGTGCATGGCACAGGGCAAGTCATCCATTTTGAGACTCACGCTCCGCGCGAAATGGTAGCCTTTACGATGGGAATGAATACACTACTTCCTAAAGATATAGCCATTCGTTTTGCACAGCCTGTAAACGAAGACTTTCATGCGCGTTTTAGCGCAACTGCTCGTCGTTACCGTTATGTTATTTATAATTACGCTTACAGAGGGGCGGTTATGAATGAAGGCGTTACGCATTTTCATCACCCTCTTGATGAAACAAAAATGCAAGAGGCATGTCAGTACTTAATTGGTGAGCATGACTTTACCTCTTTTAGAGCACTGCATTGCCAAGCTAATACTGCAAACAGAACGATTCATCATTTATCGGTACAGCGCCAAGGTGATTACGTTATTATTGATATTAAAGCGAACGCGTTTTTACACCATATGGTGCGCAATATTACCGGTTGTTTAATGGACATAGGTCTGCATAAACAGCAGCCTGTATGGTTAAAAGAACTATTAGATCTAAAAGAGCGCGCAAAAGCCAGTGCCACGGCAAAAGCTGCAGGGCTGTATTTAGTGGATGTAGATTACCCAGAACACTTTAATATTCCTAAAACACCGCTAGGGCCATTATTTTTGCCTGACTCGGATTGTTAGTGTTGAATTTATAAGCGTTTATATAACTACTAAGACCAGTTTTTTATACCGTGTTTGCGTAATTCATGTTTTAATTGAAAAAATCTGTCTGCTAGTTATTAGCAGACTCGCGACACAGAACAGCATTAAGAGAGTTGCAAATGAGTTGGTTAGAAAAAATCTTACCTAAAACGACTAAGTCTTCAGGTCGTAAAGAAATTCCAGAGGGCGTTTGGGCTAAATGTACAGCTTGCGATTCAATATTATATAAAGCTGAATTAGAAAAATCATTAAACGTATGTCCTAAATGTGACCATCACATGCGTGTGAGTGCGCGTAAGCGTTTAGAGCATTTTTTAGATGAAGGTGACCGCACAGAGCTAGGTACTGAGCACGAGCCTAAAGATGTATTAAAGTTTAAAGACTCTAAAAAATACTCAGACCGGATTAGCGCTGCACAAAAAGTAAGTGGCGAAAAAGACGCGTTAGTTGCAATGAAAGGGCGTTTAAAAGGGATCCCTGTTGCCGCGGTTGCTTTTGAATTCTCGTTTATGGGTGGCTCAATGGCATCTGTGGTTGGTGCACGCTTTGTGGATGCCGTAGACCAGTGTTTAGAGCACAACATGCCATTGGTATGTTTTTCAGCTTCTGGTGGTGCGCGTATGCAAGAAGCGCTTATGTCACTAATGCAAATGGCTAAAACCAGTGCTGCGCTTGCTAAAATGAGTGAAAAAGGCCTGCCATTCATATCGGTGATGACAGATCCAACTATGGGCGGTGTTTCAGCATCACTGGCGATGTTAGGTGATATTAATGTTGCTGAGCCAAAGGCCTTAATAGGTTTTGCTGGCCCGCGCGTGATTGAACAAACAGTACGTGAAACTCTACCAGAAGGTTTTCAGCGTAGTGAGTTCTTATTAGAACATGGTGCAATTGATATGATTGTTGACCGCCGTGAAATGCGCGACACCTTAGCACGCGTACTTGCTAAATTTATGAACTTGCCTTCTACTGAACAAGAGCATAGAGTAGCGTAAATTTCAGCTTTACTGATCAAACGCTATGACAAACACAATTCCTAGCCAATCATCAAGCCTTGATGATTGGCTTTGTTATTTAGAAAGTGTTCACCCTGCAAATATAGAGATGGGACTTGAACGCGTCGCTACTGTTGCAAATAACATTGGCTTATTAAATACCCCCAGCAAAATCATTCTTATTGGCGGCACAAACGGCAAAGGGACAACTGCACGTTGTTTAGAATCGTTATTACTCGCCCAAGGCTACAGTGTCGGTACGTATGCCTCACCTCATTTAATTAGGTATAACGAGCGAGTGCGCATAAATGGCCAAGAACTTGATGATCAATATCATGTTGATGCTTTTCACACTCTAGAGCAAGGCCGTGGTAGCACGGCACTGACGTATTTTGAATATGGCACGCTTGGGGCCTTAGCTATTTTTAAGCGCTGTGAAGTTGATTATGTACTGCTTGAGGTTGGCTTGGGTGGGCGCTTCGATGCCACCAATATTGTTACACCTTATGCCAGTGTCATCACCACCATAGACTTAGATCATAAAGAATACTTAGGCGATACTCGTGAGCTTGTTGCTTATGACAAAGCTGGTATTTTCCGTTCTAATACGCCGGCAATTATTGGTGATTTAAACATACCGCATACCATGACCGATTACGGTTCAGAAATAAAAGCCAACATGGTTATATCGGGCACTGATTTTATATTTAAAGAACACTCAACGAACTTTACATGGCAATTTAAAAATCATGACCTGTTGTTAGACAAACCAGCTATTCCAGCACAAAATGCCGCAACGGCTTTAACTACCTTAGCAGTGTTAGATTTATTACCAAGTAATGAGGTTGTTAAGGATTGCTTAGCAAACTTAATTGTAGAAGGGCGTTTTCAGCAACTTAGCTGTGCACCTTTGGTGTTTACAGATGTAGCGCATAACCCCGAATCTGCTCGTTATTTAGCACTTAAGCTTGCAAGCTATAAAGATAAAGGCTTTAAAATTCATGCATTAGTCGCTATGCTTGCTGATAAAGACAAAGCTGGTGTGCTCAAAGAGGTAAGCAATGTAGTTGATCAATGGTCACTTGCTAGTTTACATATACCACGTGGTGATAACGTTGAAAATATTGCTACAGCGTTGCAAGCTATACCACATAAAGGCACGCACGAGCGTTATCATAGTGTGCACGATGCACTTGATGTAATTATGCCAACACAGCAAAGCGACACGCTTTTAATCGTGTTTGGTTCATTTTTTACTGTTGCAGATGCTATAAACTACTTTAAAAAATAGAGAGAATGTCGGTGAACTCAGGTTTTATAAATCGTTTAGTCGGAACCAGTATAGTGGTGATCGCAGCAATTGTGTTTATTCCTAATATACTTGATGGCGAAAAGGTCCACTACAAAGAGGGCTTTAAAGCTATTCCTGAACGCTCTGAGTTTAAAACTATTGACCTTCAAGAGTCTATAGATGAAAAAGTAGCGCAAGCTGAGCCTTTAAAACAAGAGCCAATTGAAGATATCGCAGCTGATGACAACGTGCTGACAAGCCAAGAAAGCCAATACGCAGCAGAGCCTGAAATAGTCGAAGGAAAAATAAAACCTCAAACTACGCCAGAGCCTGTAGCAAAAGAGGCAGAGCCGGTAAAAACAAAACCTATTGCACCACGTAAAAGTGAGGAAAACCTTACTGATATGGCCTATGTTATTCAGCTAGGGAGCTTTTCGCATGCGGCTAACGTTAAAGCCTTACAAGCAAAGCTTAAAGCAAAAGGTTTTAAAACGTTTACAAAGCCAATCAAAACACCCAATGGCACATTAACTAAAGTGTTTGTTGGCCCATCCCTCAATAAGGGGGAACTGAGTAAAAAATTACCTGAGCTTAAAGCACTCACCAAGCTAAACGGTAAAGTCACCCAATACAAGGTTGCAAATTGATTTTTAAAGGTCTTACACAGTAAGGCCTTTTTTGTTTTCAACCCCAAAAAATGGCCAATAAATTGTTAAGTTTTTGTATGTACTAGTTGCTGGTAATCTCCCGCTTTAACTTGCATATTAACGAGGTTTGGGTATAGAATGCGCCCCAAAATAGCGACTAATTGGTTAATATGATCTGGGTTGATTACGCCATTCTTGGCATCATTGCACTGTCTACCATCATCGGTTTAATACGCGGCTTTGTTAAAGAAGCCATGTCATTAGCAGTTTGGGCTTGCGCATTTATCATCTCTAGTTTGTTTTACCACTATTTAGCTTCCTTCCTAACAAGTATTTCTGAACCCCTTTTAAGAAATGCGGCGGCCATTGCCATACTCTTCTTTGCGACGCTACTGTTAGGCGGTTTACTAAACTACATTTTAGGTGAGCTTGTACAGCGTACCGGTTTATCTGGCACCGATCGTGTCTTTGGCATTGTTTTTGGTGCATTACGAGGCGTGTTGGTCGTGAGCGCGTTACTCTTCTTTCTTGATGCTTTTACTGGTGCTCCAAACACGCACTGGTGGGGCAATTCTATTTTGATTCCAGAATTTGGCTTTGTTGTTGAATGGTTCTTTTCGTACCTAGAAAACAACTCGAGCTTTTTAAATTCAGTAAACCGTTAATCGGCGAGGATAAATTACATGTGTGGTATCGTTGGGATAGTCGGAACATCTCCTGTTAATCAGGCGATTTATGATGGCTTAACTGTTTTGCAGCACCGAGGTCAAGATGCCGCGGGCATCATCACCATTGAAAACAATACGTTTAGCTTACGCAAAGCAAATGGCCTAGTAAAGGATGTGTTTCACACCCGCCATATGAAACGACTACAAGGCACAATTGGTATTGGCCACGTACGTTACCCTACCGCAGGCTCGTCAAGTTCGTCTGAAGCGCAGCCGTTTTATGTTAACTCACCATTTGGTATTGCGCTTGCGCATAATGGTAACTTAACTAATGCTGAAACACTTAAGCAGCAACTATTTTCAGAAGCGCGTCGTCACGTTAACACAACGTCTGACTCAGAAATATTGCTTAATATCATGGCGCATGAGCTAAGTAAGTCTGACAAATTACATTTAGATGCTGAAGATATTTTCACCGCGGTAACTGAAGTAAATAGCAAGGTTACTGGTGGCTATGCTGCTATTGCAATGATTATTGGGCATGGCGTACTCGCTTTTCGTGACCCTAATGGTATTCGTCCGCTGGTATTTGGTAAGCGTGAAACACCTAAAGGCACTGAGTACATGTTTGCCTCAGAAAGTGTAGCGTTAAAGCCAGACGGCTTTGAGTTTGTACGTGACGTGGCGCCAGGCGAGGCAATTTACGTAACCGAAGATGGCCAATTTTATTCACAAAGCTGTGCAGAAAAAGCCTCTTACGCGCCGTGTATTTTTGAATTTGTGTATTTTGCACGCCCTGATTCAACCATTGACCGTATGTCGGTTTACGCTACGCGTGTAAATATGGGGACTAAACTAGGTGAAAAAATTGCGCGAGAGTGGAGCGAAAAAGACATTGACGTCGTTATTCCCATTCCAGAAACCTCATGCGATGTGGCATTAGAAATTGCGCGTGTCCTTGACTTACCTTACCGTCAAGGGTTTGTTAAAAATCGATACATTGGCCGCACATTTATTATGCCAGGCCAAGAAATGCGTAAAAAGTCAGTACGTCAAAAGTTAAACGCTATTGATCGTGAGTTTAAAGGCAAAAACGTATTACTGGTTGATGATTCAATTGTACGAGGTACAACTTCAGCACAAATTGTAGAAATGGCCCGTGAAGCCGGTGCAAAAAATGTTTATTTTGCCTCAGCAGCTCCCGAAATTCGTTTCCCTAACGTGTATGGTATTGATATGCCATCTGCCGCAGAGCTGATTGCTCATGGCCGCGAAGTTGAAGATATTAATCAAAGTATTAGTGCGGATGGCTTAATTTTTCAGTCGCTAAACGATTTAATTGCAGCAGTAAGCCAAGAAAACCCAGAAATAACTAAGTTTGAAACCTCAGTATTTGATGGGCAATACATCACTGGCGATATCAACCAAGATTATTTAAATCATATTGATCAATTACGTAACGACTCAGCTAAAAGTAACCGTGAAAATGCGATGTCGTCTGGTCTTGAGATACACAACCAAGCTGCCAACGAAGCAGATTAAATGTTAAGTAAATTAATGCACACATAAAAAAAGGAGCTAATTAGCTCCTTTTTTGCGAAGGAAAGAAAGGGAACACTTCATATCAAACAACGTGGTTGATTAGGTAAACATTGGACTTACAATGCCATTAGTCCAAAGTATTGCGGTTACAGCTAAAATTATTACCAATAAAATTAGCCCGCAAGTGACAACTGAGCTGGCATAAATAAAGCCACGCTCTTGGGGGATGTGCATGAGTATGGGGACACCTGTATAAAGTAAATAAACCGAGTAGGCAAGCGCTAGCATACCAACACACACCACAAACCACAGCTCAGGTAAAAAAGCGGCTAAGGCCGACATAAACACTGGTGTAGCAGTGTAAGCAGCAAGTTCTAAGGTTTGCGTAAATGTGGGCTTAGCGCCAAATGTAACAGCCATCCAATGTGCTAAATAGGCTAATGCAAATACACCAGCTATTAGCGCCCCATACATGGCCACTGCAATAAGTAATGCACTGTCATGGGTTAAAAATACTGGATTGCCAGCACCAATACTCCAACCTAAATACACCGATGAGTAATACCCCATTACCGATGGAAATAATGCAATCAGTAAAATATGCGACAGACTGTAAGTAAGGCTTTCATGGCGATTATCTATTGTTTGCCATTCTTCAAGCGGGTGAGCATAAATGCCCCATAGATGATTTAGTATCATAGCGAAACTCCATAAAGGAATGTATTACTGTTTGTTTATCCAAATAATGTTAGTGTGTTTTTTATACAGTATTTATATTTATGGCTTAGTTCATACTCAAAGTCAAGTTAACTGCCTATTAACATCTTTAGGTCTCTTTTAGCGTGTTTTATTGTTCATAAGTTTTCGTGTTAAAATAGCCTTTTAATTATTTGAAGAAACGAGCAGTCCTGTGCCACATAGCAAACTTTTAGCCCCTATTAATCATTTTTTATTGTGCGAAACCCCTAAGGAGTGGGTGAGTGAAGCAATAAAAAAAGAAAATTTATCGATTATTTTAATCGATCACTTAATTTGTGAGCTAAAAGCAGCACAAAGTGCCATGTTTTTAATTCGTAAGTACGCAGTAGATAAAGAAAGTGGCGATGCATTACTTGAATGGTTAAAACCCTTTGAAACACTAATTTATAAGCGAGAAGGTAATTGGCGCGATTTAGCAGCTAAAAATAAACTAACAAAATCTATTATTCCAAAGTCAAACTCACCTTATGGCCAAGACTTAGTAGATAAAATGGTTATGCTGATAAAAGAAGAATTACATCACTTTTATCAAGTGCTCGAAATAATGGACGAGTACGGGGTAGAGTATCGTAGTATTACACCATGTCGTTATGCAAAAGGGATGCTACGTAACGTTAAAACCTTTGAACCTAATGCACTGGTAGACAAGTTGATTGTAGGTGCTTACATTGAAGCACGCTCGTGTGAGCGTTTTGCAAAGCTTGCTCCGCATGTTGATAAGCGTCTGGGCGATTTTTATATTTCTCTATTGCGCTCTGAAGCGCGCCACTACCAAGATTATTTAACACTTGCACAAGAAATTGCGGACTTTGATATTACTGAACGAGTTGAGTTTTTTGGTAAAACTGAGGCAGATTTAATTATCAGTCCTGATGAAGATTTTAAATTTCACAGTGGCATACCTGCCTAGTCACAAACTAAATCAGTGATATGGAGCGCTACCAGCACATCGGCTAGTTAGGTGTGCTACTACTTTCTATAAAATCTATAAGTTCAAGGGCTTTGCTTTGTGTAAAGCCATGTTTTACTAAAACCTTTTTTGCAACGCCATTGTATAAAATACTCGAAAAACCGCGTTCGAGCGCATCTCTTTTATGTTTTGATTTAGGATCTGACTTTGGAAACATAATGTGCAGTTGATGGTGCTCTAAGTCGGGCGAAATATATTCAACGTGCGGTGCGCCTGGCTCATTAAGCTTTTCGGTGTTTTTTAGCCAATATTCACCCACTTCTTTGGTGCCCGCGACTAAATCTATTCGTCCTTTTTGTAACATATACAAACTATTGATAAGTCCACGCGTTGAGGTTACAGCAAGACCATTGCTTTCAGAAAAAGCCTCACTCACGGCGTAACCAGTGCCTTTACAAATGCTGTACGGGTATAAAGACTCTATACTGCCATCATAGTTTATTTGTCTGCCTTTGAGTTTAAATAGCCCAACATAGACGTTGGCAAGTGGGCGCGAATAATAAAAAAGCTCAGTACGCGGCTTTGTATAAAAAGCCCCCAATATGGCATCTTTTTTATTTATTTTGGTTAGCTTCAGTGCTCGGTTCCAACTGGTAAACTCTATATCGTTTTTAATGTTTTGATTAGCTAAGGCCGCCTTAGTTAATGCAGTAACCCACCCGTTATCCATCAAGCGCTCACCGATATAGGGAGGAGAGTTTTCGGCAACGAGCTGCCAATTTTCTGCGGCGTACCCTTTGGAAAAAATGCAACAAAGCAGTAAACAATAAATAGCTTTATTCATATATCCTTATCCTATTACCAAAAAGTACTTAAATAATAGTCAGGATTTGAGATTATGCGAGGGGGATATTTATAAGCTTTTGACCTTGTGGGGTAACTACTAAATATGAGCCTTGTGTATACCAATCACCCAGCACAGTTCGTGTTAGTGTTTGTTTACCCACAGTGTATGTGTGTACGTTAGGGCGATGAGTATGACCGTGTATCATGTTGCTCACATTATGCTTTGCAAACATTGCTAATACGGCATCATCTACTACGTCTAAAATCTCTATAGGTTTATCGGCTTGGCTTAATTTGCTTTTTTCTCTTGCGTTACGCGCTATTTTTTTTCTGTACCACAGCGGCATGGCTAACATTAATTTTGGCCACCACCAGCCCCGGCTTTTTTTACGAAACTTTTGATACTCTACATCTTGAGTACACATTTCATCACCGTGCAAAATAACCGTTGGTGTACCGTATAAATCTATAACTGCCTGCTCATTTAAAAGCGTCATTCCTGCAAGATTTGCGTATTGGTCCCGCATAATAAAATCACGATTACCATGTATAAAATACACCGGTGTCCCGACATCTTTTACGGCTTTTAAATGTTTTGCAACCTCACTGGCTAATGGTGTTACGTAGTCATCCCCAACCCATACTTCAAAAAAATCGCCTAAAATGTATAACGCATCTACTTTTTGCCCAATAATGTGCGTATTTATGAAGTGGTAAAAAGCCTCGCTAATATCAGGACGGTTTTCACTAAGGTGTAAATCAGCAATAAAGTATGTTTGAGAAGTCATAGAGGCATCTGGTTAGGTTAAATAAAGCGGGCTTGGTGCCCGCTTAATTACTCAGTGTATCAAAAAACGGTTAGCTTACAGTAACGTTTTCGATGATTACATTTTCAAGCGGCACGTCTTGGTGAAAACCAGCGCTGCCTGTTGCTACACCTTTAATTTTGTTTACTACGTCCATACCTTCAACAACTTCGGCAAATACACAGTAGCCCCAGCCTTGTGAAGTTTCGCTGCTGTGGTTTAAAAAGTCGTTGTCATTAACGTTTATAAAAAATTGAGCCGTTGCTGAATGTGGATCAGGCGTACGTGCCATTGCTAAGGTACCTACCTTATTAGATAGGCCGTTATTTGCTTCGTTTTGAATTGGATCATTAACTTCTTTTTGATCCATACCAGGTACAAACCCACCGCCTTGCACCATAAAGCCGTCAATTACACGGTGAAAAATAGTGCCGTTGTAAAAACCTGAGTTAGCGTACTCTAAAAAGTTTTTAACTGTGTTTGGAGCTTCTTGCTCAAACATTTTAATGGTGATGTCACCAAAATTAGTGTGTAGAACAACCATGTGGTTTCCTATATCTGGTTTAATTAGTTGCACTATTTTATCTTAGTTAATCAAGATAAACAAAGTGCTTGTTATCTACTCTTAAACTACCTAAAAATACTCAGTCATGTACTTTAAAAGGTATAATATCGAACTGTTATTTTGGCGGAGTATTTTGTGTAGATTTTATAATCTCAATGAATACCTAAATTGAAGTGTCCCTGATATAAAAAGCGCTAGAGCAGGGGCTTTTCAAGTGTTAACATAGCAGATTCAGCAAACAGTCAAGGACTTAAAATAAATGGTACAAATATACAACACACTAACG
>NZ_CAWUKC010000107.1:0-11258 GCF_963922945.1 uncultured Pseudoalteromonas sp.
GAATACCGGCCTGTCACGCCGGGGGTCGCGGGTTCGAGTCCCGTCCACTCCGCCACTTGTTATTTCCTCAATAGCAAGTTTATAAATTCCTTGTTTAAACTTCTGAATAAAATAAATTTTAGCTATCAGCTATCAGCTATCAGCTATCAGCTATCAGCTAACAGTCATAATTTACACGTAAACCGTAGTAGATTTGAATTAAAAACACATAGCTTAATTTTTGGTTTTGTTCATAGCTTTACGTGTTATCAAAATTCAAGTTGTCCTTTGAGGTTGTTTATATGGCTTGAGGCTAAGTGATAGCGCCGCAGATGTAAAAAGCTTATCTATATAGTGAAGTGTTAGAGAAAAACGCTGTTGATGACACAAGCTTTTTCAGAGCTCCTGATACTGTTTCACTTTGCTAAAAGATTTATCGTTATTAGAAAGCGGCATTACTTTCCTGTTAATGTTGCTTTAGAGCTGTGGTGATGGGTTTTGTTTCTCATAAAAGTTTATTTATAATCTCACGCTTACTTATAGGGATATTTTATGATTGAAGTGATTGGATTACATAAACAGTTCGCTGAAAACATATTGTACAATGGTTATAACGTGCGATTCTGTGCACCGAAAATATGCATCGAAGCACCTAATGGCCATGGGAAAACAACGCTATTGATGATGTTAGCGGGGCTTGAAACTTACGAAAGTGGTGAGCTTTTGTTTTCTGGAAACACATTAACCGAACCACATAAGCAAGTTGCTATAGCCTCAGACTGTATTGCTTTACCTGACTTCTTAACAGCAAAGCAAATAATTAACTTATCCTCAAATACATTTGGCTGTCGTTGGCCAACAGCTATAGTTGATGGATTTCATTTTAATGAATTTCTAAATACGCGCTTAGACGCCCTCTCGTCAGGTAATCAAAAGAAATGTCAGTTAATTTTAGCGCTTATGCGCGATGCACCTTACTTACTGTTAGATGAACCCACTGCAGCGCTTGACCAAGCGAGTATTGCGTATTTATTAACTTTACTCGATAGGTACTTAATCGATAAGCCAAGCGGACAAATAATTATAACTTGTCACGAACCGGCACCATTAATTAAACATGGCTTTGAGTGTATGCCTTTATGATTGCAAATTTAAAACAGTCAATTGGCCAATACCGTTATTTTATGGATTATCGTTTTCAGGCATATAAAACGGAACTTATGCAACTGCTGTTGCAACTGAAAAGCTTTGGGTTGTTATTTTTAGTGGTATTAGGCTCGTCAATATTAGGTTTAATATTGCTACTATTTTTAGGGCTTGGAAAAATTATTGATAGTAGTGATGCTCCTCAATATGGTGCGCAAATGGCTTGGCTGTATTTGCTGCTACAAAGTGTCATGTTAAGCGCGATGAAGTCCGCAATAAAAAACTCCCGCCAACGATCGTTTCAACAAATATTGGTAAAGCGGTATTGGCTTGGTTTGATGGATATAAAGCTTTTGCTGTTAAGTAATGGCTGGTTGATTGCAAGCCTTGTTATCGCGATTGACCTGAGCATAAACCAGTGGCTTAGGGTGCCGCATTTTTTGGTGTTTATACTATTACAATTTACCCTCGGCATTTTGTGTTTATACAAACCATTAGCGCTTGTTTATGGGTTTTTGTTATCCGCAATATGGCTAATGGCACCGTCTGATGTAACTCCTCTAACTTATCAGTGTGGCTTTGTGCTGTTATTTGCCTTAAGCACCTTAATGGTACCTTTTAATTTTACGGCTAAATTAGAGCTAAGCTCACTTACCGGCTTTTGGCTTATGTTTTTTATGCAAAATAGTTGGACTTTAGTTTGGCGAGGGGCTCTATTGCTGTGCGTCTTTGTTGTATCGCAGGTGTTGCTACAACAGCGAGCAGATTTAGTTATTATTTTCAGTATTGTTTCACTAGCCTATTTGGTGTTGTTTAGTAGCTCATTGCACTTTGATTGTAGTCATATACATCAACAATACAGTGTGTTTTTTAAAATGCAGAACAAGCAAACAGCCTTTTTTGCTAGCCAATTTATCCCAAGTTTAGTTATGTTATTGCCCGCACTTATTGGGTATATGATCTTATTCAATCTGACAAATAATGTATTGGTGTTAATAGGTATTATTTGGTGCTTATTGCAACAAGTTATCGCACAAAAAAAACCAGCGCATTATGCGCTGGTTTGGATGATGACAACAGGCGTGCTGTTGGCTGCGTTAACCTAACGGGTTATGCGGCATCAGCTTTGCTGTCTTCATTTTTACGTGCGGCTTTACCTGCTAATAAATCAGCGGGGTCAAAGTCATCTACGTTAATTACATCTAAACGGGCTTTTTCTACAGCGGCTAATTTATCAGCTTCTGCTTGGCTCAATATGCCAGCTTCAAGGCCCATTTGCGCTACTTTATCTAGTTGGAAGAATGGCAGTTTAACGCCTTTTTCTTTACATACTCGTTCAAATAACGGCTCTACAGCAAGTACATCTTTAAGTGTTTGCTCTTGACGGCCCACAAGATTTAGTGGCTCGTCTTTTAAGTAAACATAGCTTGCTAAACGGTTACGCGTTTCGCTTGGTACTTGTAGTATTTGTGCTAGTTTATGTTCAAGTTTGTCGGTAGGTTTGCGAACCGGGCGACCAAACGGGAATAACAATACTTTTAATACACCACGTAATGGCGCAGACGGCATGTTATTAATTAAATCAGCTAGGGCACGTTGGCAGTGGTAAAGATGATCCTGACAGCTCCATTTTACTAAAGCTAAATCTTCTTGTTTACGGCCTTCGTCGTTATAGCGTTTAAGCGTTGCAGACACTAAGTATAAGTAGCTTAGTAAGTCACCTAAACGTGCCGAAATACGTTCTTTACGTTTAAGCGAGCCACCAAATACTGCCATGCTAATGTCAGACATTAGGGCAAGTGATGCACTAAAGCGTGATGCTATACGGTAAAACTCTGCAGTCTCGTCTTTGTAAGGTACGCTGGTAAAACGTGCACCAGTAAGCGCAAGCCACTTAGTACGTACAAGGTTAGACATAGTGAAGCCAATGTGACCCATTAGCGCTTTATCAAATACGTTAAGCGCTTCTTCGCGGTCTTCAATCTCACAGGCCCCAAGCTCTGTAAGTACAAATGGATGACAACGAATTGCACCTTGACCATAAATAATCATATTACGGGTCAAGATGTTGGCACCTTCTACTGTAATAGCAATAGGGGCACCTTGATAGCCACGGCCTAAATAGTTATTTGGCCCAAGCATAATCCCTTTACCGCCAAGTACATCCATTGCATGAATGGTCGACTCGCGCATTTGCTCTGTAAGATGGTATTTAATAATAGCTGATACAACCGATGGCTTTTCACCTAAATCGACAGCACCTGTTGACATACTAACCGCTGCATCTGAGCTGTAAGCGTAACCAGCAAGTTTAGCCAGTGACTCTTCAACACCTTCCATTTTACCAATTGGTAAGCGGAACTGACGACGAATACGGCTGTATGCACCTGTTGCTGTTGCGATTGTTTTAATGCCACCGGCAGAGTTTGACGGTAACGTAATTGCACGGCCCACTGATAAACATTCAACCAGCATACGCCAGCCTTGGCCAGCCATTTCTGGGCCACCAATAATGTAATCAAGAGGAACAAATATGTCTTTACCGCGGGTTGGGCCATTTTGAAATGGTACGTTAAGCGGGAAGTGACGGCGACCAATCTCAACACCTGGTGTGTTAGTTGGAATAAGTGCACAGGTAATGCCTGGCTCTTTGTTGTCGCTTAGTAAACCATCTGGATCTTGCAGTTTAAAGGCAAGACCAAGTACAGTGGCCACAGGGGCAAGGGTAATGTAACGCTTGTTCCAGGTAAGGCTAATACCGACCACTTCTTCACCGTTCCATTGCCCTTTACACACTACACCGTAGTCTGGAATTGAGCTTGCGTCAGAGCCTGCTTCTGGTGAGGTTAATGCAAAACATGGAATTTCTTGGCCTTGCGCTAAGCGTGGCAAATAATGATTTTTTTGATCTTCAGTACCGTAGTGCTGTAATAATTCACCTGGACCTAATGAGTTAGGTACACCTACAATTGAAGAAAGTAGCGTTGATTTACTGGTAAGCTTTTGTAGTACACATGATTGTGCAAATGCAGAAAACTCTAAACCGCCGTATTCTTTTTTGATGATCATGGCAAAGAATTTATTATCTTTTAGATATTGCCATACATCTTGCGGTAAATCGGTAAGCTCATGTGTAGCTTCCCAATCATCTAACATGCTACATACTACTTCTACAGGGCCATCAATAAAGGCTTGCTCTTCAATAGTTAGTTTTGGTACTGGGTATTGGTGTAGTTTTTTCCAATCTGGGTTACCACAAAATAAATCAGCTTCCCACCACGTAGTACCAGCATCGATTGCTGACTTTTCAGTGTCAGACATGCTTGGCGTTACTTTTTTAAAGGTAGTGAAAATCGGCTTGATTATATATTGCTGACGAATGCCAGTAACAGAGAGAGGAACTGCGATGATCAAAAAGATCAACCAGCTAATTAAACCAAAAGCACCTGCAAAGGTACCAATTAATAAAGTTGCGGCAGAAACACCAAGTGCTGTGTTCCAACTCGCTCTGTGGTAAATCGCGATGCTGAGCAGTGCGATTAAACCGAGTGTAAATATGAGTGTCATTGCTTATTCCTTAATAGAGGTCAGACCACCTCAGTTAGAGTAGCGCTAGTGAGCGTAAGTTTCAAGTACATTACAGCGTTAAATTAACGACAAACTCGCTATTTTGCATATCATTATTCCCTTTATAAGGAACAAGTATGCGCCGCTGCTGTGTTTAATTCAGTCATAGCGATTATTTAAGCGCTAAAAATCAGTAAATCAGCTAGCCAAAAAAGTTTTTTTAAGTAAGTATGTCTTTATTAGCGCACAGCAAAGTACAGCGCTATTTATACGTACTTTTTAAGGGTTAGTTTATTAATGTGTGAATTACTTGGCATGTCGGCCAACGTACCAACGGATATTTGTTTTAGTTTTTCAGGTTTATTAGAACGCGGTGGCAATACCGGCCCGCACAAAGATGGTTGGGGTATTACGTTTTACGAAGGAAAAGGCTGTAGAACCTTTAAAGATCCTGAACCGAGCTACCAGTCAGAGATTGCAAAATTGGTAAAAGCTTACCCCAT
The DNA here is from genome assembly GCF_963922945.1 of uncultured Pseudoalteromonas sp. Lineage (GTDB taxonomy): Bacteria > Pseudomonadota > Gammaproteobacteria > Enterobacterales > Alteromonadaceae > Pseudoalteromonas. Next base: position 5,196 of record NZ_CAWUKC010000107.1, read on the forward strand.
TAAAAGTGTGTCGGTGATAAGCCATATCCGCCAAGGAAACCGTGGTCGAGTATGCCTTGAAAATACCCACCCGTTTACCCGCGAGCTTTGGGGAAGGGAGATCACCTATGCACATAATGGCCAGTTATCTAACTATCACGATTTAAAACCACAATATTATCGCCCAGTGGGCAACACCGACAGTGAACTGGCGTTTTGTTGGCTACTAGATAAAATCCGTGAAAAATACCCAAAGCGTCCCTCAAATATGGCTGCTGTTTTTAGATACGCTGCAAAGCTTTCGCATACGTTGCGTGAAAAAGGCGTATTTAATATGTTATTGACCGACGGCGTATTTGTATTAGCGTACTGCACTAATAACTTACATTACATAACGCGCCGTGCGCCATTTGGTAAAGCTACATTAATTGATGCTGACATGGTGGTTGATTTTAATGAAGAAACCACACCAAACGATATAGTCACAGTAATAGCCACGCGGCCATTAACCAACGATGAGCGGTGGAAAAAAATGCAGCCAGGGGAGTTTGCGTTATTTAAAATGGGCGAGCTAATTTAACTAGCTCAAAAGCAGATACAAAAAACGCGATTTAAAATCGCGTTTTTTGTGATTGCTATCACCGTGTTTACGGTGCTTCTGATCTTACTTCGCTGGTCTCGCTTACTGGAGTAGCAACAGGTTGGGTAACAGTAAATGAATTCATTTGAACTTCAAATTGCTCCATGCCTTTTTCGCCTTTCCACATACGTACTAGCATGTAATCCATTTCTGGCGCAAACCAGGCCAGCGCTTGTCGTTTATCATTATCGTATAAACGTTTTACTTTTATCGCTTCTACGTTACCAATTGGCAACGAAATCATTTCTTTGCCAACCACTTCAAAATTGTAGTCGCGGCGATTGCCTTTTTTATCAATAAGCGGAAACGAAAAATAAGTTTCGCCTTTTTTTAAGCCTTCGCGTACTTGCACTTGATACGAAATAGCATCTTGAAACTCGTCAGTCCATTCGCATTTTAGCGGGTATTTGCTAGTGCTGCTGGTTACCACTTTGTTTTGTGTATCAAAGTCTATTTTATAATCTTTATCTGGGCCGGTGCCGGTACGCACCATATTGTAATGATGTGGCGTGACTTTGTTATTTAAAAAAGTAAATACAGAGGTTTCTTCTCGCTCATCGGAGAAAATCATCCACTCAATGTTGCTGTGATAAGTAAGTTGATACGTTTGCTCGCCAACTTTTTTAAGTTCACGTACTGCCTCGCCATGATTTTTACCTTTGCGTAAAATATCATAGCTTGCTTGATACTCTGTTAATTCGCCTGCAATAAGGCTAGTAGGAAGTAAAGCGCCCACACATAACAGCAGGGCACTTATTTTTTTATTGTGGGTAGTGCGCGCCGTGTGCAGGAAGTTGTTTTTCGTCAAGAACTGCATAATCTGCTTCCATAGTAAGTCTGTGTTCACTGAACCACTTGACCACCAAAGGATAAATTATATGCTCTTGTTCGTGCACGCGTTTAGCTAATGTTTCTGCTGTATCATCCTTGAGTACAGGTATTTGCGCCTGAAGAATAACGGGACCGCCGTCTAACTCTTCAGTTACAAAATGAACACTTACGCCATGAACATCGTCTTTTGCATCAATTGCTCTTTGGTGGGTATTCAGCCCCTGATACTTAGGCAACAAAGATGGATGAATGTTCAACATTTTTCCAACATATTTTTGCACTAAGCTAGGAGTAAGAATACGCATAAACCCAGCTAATACAACTAGATTTGGCATAAAAGAGTCAATAACGTTCATTAATTGCGCATCATAGGCCTCGCGCGAGTCAAAATCTTTGTGACTGAGCACTTTTGTAGCAATACCTGCTTGTTTTGCACGCTCAAGGCCGTAAGCGTCTGCTTTGTTACTTATAACAGCCGCTATGTGTCCGTTTATTTCGCCGCGCTCGCAGGCATCAATAATGGCTTGTAAATTAGAACCACTACCCGATATTAATACCACTAAGCGAATGGGTGCCATTACTTAGCACCACCTACAATTTCTACTTGCTCTTCGCCGGCAACAGCATCTTGAATTTCACCAAGGTGCCATGCGTTTTCGCCAAGCTCTTTTAAAATGCTTAAGCTTTGCTCTAGCGCATCGCCTGGTACTACTAATACCATGCCTACACCACAGTTAAATGTACGGTACATTTCGTGCGTAGTAATATTGCCGTTTTCTTGTAACCAGTTAAAAACGGTTGGCCACTCCCAGCTATCGCCTTTAACTACTGCTTTTGCAGAATCAGGTAATACACGCGGAATGTTTTCCCAAAAGCCGCCGCCAGTAATATGCGATAGGGCATGCACGTCTACTTGCTTAAATAACTCAAGTAAAGGCTTAACGTAAATACGGGTTGGCTCTAGTAAGTGCTCGCCTAGTGTTTTGCCGTCAATAACTTGGTTCGTATCGGCGTTTGATACTTCAAGCACTTTACGAATTAAAGAAAAGCCGTTTGAGTGCGGACCGCTAGAGGCAAGGGCAATAAGTTGATCGCCGGCTGCTACTTTTGTGCCATCAATAATTTTAGATTTTTCTACTACACCGGTACAAAAACCGGCCATGTCGTAGTCTTCACCATCGTACATACCTGGCATTTCAGCGGTTTCGCCACCAATTAGGGCACAACCCGAAATCTCACAACCTTTACCAATACCGGTTACTACATCGGCCGCTGTGTCTACATCTAGTTTACCAGTTGCATAGTAATCTAGAAAAAACAGGGGTTCAGCGCCTTGTACTATTAAATCGTTTACACACATTGCAACTAAATCAATACCCACAGTGTCGTGTTTTTTTAAGTCGATAGCTAAACGTAGTTTAGTACCTACACCATCAGTACCTGCCACTAGTACTGGCTGTTTGTAACCTTCTGGAATTTCGCAAAGAGCGCCAAAACCACCAATTCCGCCCATTACTTCTGGACGACGCGTTTTTTTAACTACGCCTTTAATACGCTCAACAAGTGCATTACCAGCGTCGATATCTACGCCCGCATCTTTATAGCTTAATGACTGTTTTTGTTCGCTCACAGGTTTTCCTCAAATAATTGCTTGGGGTTGCTTTTCGATAGCTTAGAAACGCGCGTATTTTACAACAATTGCAACTGCGCGGCTAGCTCAAATATAGCTTTGAAATAATTAACAAGGACACTTGTCCGCTGTTTGTTGTTTAAATAAACAAAAAAACGCCCGCAGGCGTTTTTTTAGTAATTAAAGGCGTTAAATTAACAGCTATGCTTTTGCAGTTAAAATAGCTCTAAGTGGTGCTGGGTAACCTTCAATGGTTTTACTGGTGTCGTTTGGATCTAAAAAATCAACTAACGATTCGTTTTCCATCCAGTCAGTTTTACGTTGTTCATCAAGCGTAGTAATTGCGCAATCTTTTATTTGTACATCTTTAAAACCAACGCGCTCCATCCACAGTTTGAGTGCAGCTGTACTTGGAATAAACCACACATTACGCATTTTTGCGTAGCGGTCGGTCGGTACAAGTACGGTGTTTTCATCGCCTTCAATCACTAAGGTTTCAAGCACTAACTCGCCACCAGGGCGAAGCTGCGCTTTTAACTGCGCTAAAAAATCAATTGGTGAGCGTCGGTGATACAAAACACCCATCGAAAACACCGTATCAAACGCTTTAAGCTCGGGTAGGGCCTCTACACCAAGCGGTAATAAGTGTACGTTTTCGTCTGGGTTGTAGTGTTTTATAGCCTGAAACTGACATAAAAATAAATCAGACGGGTCAATACCCACCACAAATTCAGCGCCTTCACCGCGCATACGCCATAAGTGATAGCCAGAGCCGCAACCTATATCTAATACTGTACGGCCTTTTAGTGGCTCAATATGAGGAAGCAGACGGTCCCATTTCCAATCGCTGCGCCACTCAGTGTTTATTTCAATACCGTGTACAGTAAAGGGGCCTTTGCGCCAAGGCATCATGCGCTTTAATAAATGCGTGGCTTGTTTTTGCTCGCCTTCACTCATCTCCCCCGGTGCGCCAATTTCTACTTTAGTGGCAATATCAACGTGGGTTGTTTTTACTTCTGGCAAGTTTTTAAGCACTTTTTGCCATTTTGGTAAATCGCCATGGCTTGCCTCGTTTTGCCAATGCTTTAATTGAGCGGGCAGGGTTTCTAGCCAGTGGCTAAGCGGGCTTTGTGCAATTGCTGCGTAAAATTGGTTAAACCATTGAGACATAAGTCACTCTCTTTATTTAATTGCAATCATTGAGCAAAAATTAAAACATTGATACCACACCTGCGTTTGGCTAAAACCAATGTCGCTTAAACGATTAAAGTGAGTGCTTAGCGTATCGGGACGCATCACGTTTTCAATGGCTGTACGTTTTTGGCTTATTTCAAGCTCTGAGTAGCCATTGTGGCGTTTAAAGTCGTGGTGCAAATCAATTAATAGGTTATCGCATTGCTCGTTTTCGGCTTTAATTTTTTCACTAAGGAGCAGTACGCCACCGGGTTTTAAGTTTGCGTAAATTTTTTCAAGCACGGCTTGGCGCTGCGAAGGCGGTATAAACTGCAAAGTAAAGTTCATAGCTACAACCGACGCATTTTGAATTTCAAGTTCGTTAATATCGCCTAAAGTTACGCTAACAGGCACGTCAGACTTAAAGCCTTGTAAATGCACTTTACAACGCTCAACCATAGCTTGTGAGTTATCTACAGCAATAATATGGCAGTTGTCGGTACGAATATTACGGCGCATGCTTAGGGTAACCGCACCAAGCGAGCAACCTAAATCGTAAAGGTTTGAATTACTTTGCGCGTATTCTCCGGCCAATTTACCCATAGTGCTGACTATGGTTGCATAGCCTGGCACCGAGCGCTGGATCATATCTGGGAAAACCTCAACCACATTTTGGTCAAAGCTAAAATCTTTTACTTGTTGCTCAGAGGCGTAAATACTGTCTTTTATAGTCACTAAGGCAGTCTCTTTAAAAATAATGGCACTATTTTAACATTTTATACTGGATAGTCAGTGATAAATTCAGTAGCTTGGCTAGAATTATGAATAATAAGTACAAAAGAGAAGATTAAATGAGCAAAAGTAAGGTAATTAGCACAGACGATATACTCGCAACGCTGTGTCATTCAGTAACAGGGGTACTATCATCAGCCAGCAATAATGAAATTAGCTACTCGGCTATGGTGCAAAAAATAACGCGCACTTGTATGCGCCCAGATATTGGCTGTTTTGTATTATTTGATGGTGGCTTTACAGGGCTGGTAGTCACTAATTTTACAGCGCAAGCGGCAATGGAAATTTACGGCGATTACATGCGTAACATGGGCATGCCAGAAGAAGAAATTGCTCACAGCCATTTATCAGACGATGTTTCAAATGTAATGGGCGAGCTGATGAACCAAATAGTCGGTGACTTTACCTCTAAAGTGCGCGAGCAATTGCATACCTCTATTACGCAAAATCAGCCAAAAATGATGGCGATTAATAAACAAGTGCAAATTTCTGTAGATACCACGATGGACCGCCCACAAGCACGCCGCGTAACCTTTACTACGCGCAACCAAAATATCTTTTACCTAGAGCTGGCAATGGATAAAACAGAGTTTATTAAACTTCACGACTTCGACATTGTAGAGGCTATAGACCCAGATGATATTATTGAAAACGAAGCCAAGCAAAAGGCACAAAAAGCAAAGGCTAAGTCAAAAGAAGCAGAACAAGATGATGCCGATGATGACTTTATGGCTGAGCTAGGGCTGTAATGTAGGTTGGGTTCAGCGAAGCGAAACCCGACGTGCTTTTGAGCTGTCAGTTTTAAGCTATCAGCGCTCAGTAGAAAAGCTACCAAAGAGAACGCGATTTTAAATCGCGTTTTTTATTATTAATAACTTTGATTTCGAGTTAGGTTGTATTTATATTTTACGCTAACCGCTAACCGCTAACCGCTAACCGCTAACCGCTAACCGCTAACCGCTAACCGCTGACCGCTGACCGCTGACCGCTGACCGCTGACCGCTGACCGCTGACCGCT
>NZ_CAWUKC010000108.1:0-11256 GCF_963922945.1 uncultured Pseudoalteromonas sp.
TAAGTGGCACTGATCAAAGTTTTTCGAAAAATACGCTTTTTTATTGCGAAACAATTGATAACCATTATTGTTTAGATTAATATGCAGCTACTAAATGAAATTGAGAGTAGTTTTTATTCATGTATGTTTGTCTTTGTCACGGTGTGACCGATAAAAAAATTGAGCAAACAATTGACGATGGTGCAACCACCATGCGTGAATTAACTAAAGAGCTTAAAGTAGGCAGCCAATGCGGGAAGTGTTGTTGTTGTACTAAAAAGATCCTAAATCGCAAACTTATTGAGATTGCAGATATTACCGATCAAGTCGCTTAATTCGTTATTACAAAATTCAAATACAAAAAAAGCAGCTTATAAAGCTGCTTTTTTTATGACCTAAATTTAGCTTACAGTTGAGACTGTAAGTAATTTTCAAGCCCCGTGTTTTGAATAAGTAATTGCTGGGTTTCTAGCCAGTCAATTTGTTCTTCCTGCTCGTTCAAAATATTATCAAGCGCTTCACGGCTAATATAATCTTTTTTGTTTTCAGCTAATTTAATGGCACTGCGCAAGTCATCAATTGTATCAAGCTCAAAGCTCATATTTGCAGCAATCATTTCTTCGCTATTCTCGCCAATGCGTAAACGGCCTAAGTCTTGAAGGTTAGGTAAGCCTTCTAAAAATAAAATGCGCTCGATTAAACGATCGGCATTTTTCATTTTTTGAATCGAAACTTTGTAGTCTGCTTTATCAAGCTGGCTAAAACCAAAGTCTTTAAACATACGGGCATGCAAAAAGTATTGGTTGATACCCACAAGCTCATTAGCGAGTACTTTATTTAAAGCTGCTATAACGTCTTTATCGCCTTTCATACTTTATGCTCCTTACTCGCCCATTTGTGCTTGGTGGTAATTTTGTGTGCCAATTTTATCAATTAGCCCAAGCTGTTGCTCTAACCAATAAACGTGATCTTCTTCGGTATCAAATAATAGCTTTTCTAATACTTCGCGTGACTGATAATCTTGTTGTTCTTCACAAATAGCAATAACCTCTTTAACACAGGCAACAACTTCAAGCTCTAGTGTTAGGTCGTTTTGCATCATGCTTTTTACATCGTTACCAATTAAAAGGTCACGGCGTTTAGTCATGTTAGGCACGCCTTCTAAAAACAAGATGCGTTTGATTAGCCAATCTGCGTGATCTTTTTCTTCTTCCATTTCATGGTTAAGGCGTACATATAATTTATCCAGGCCCCAGTCATCATACATTCGTGAATGAATAAAATACTGGTCAATTGCTGCTAACTCATTGGCTAGCAAAGTATTAAATGCATCGATTACTTTTTGATTACCTTTCATGATAAATCACCTTAACTATTTTAATTGTGCACAGTGTAGTTAAATTTACATGTTTTGCAAGTTTTTCTTTAAAAATCATTGCTTTACAATTGGTTTTGATTCTTATTTAAATTTGCGTTACTGCTTCATTTATGAGCAAATATGTAGTTGCTTTTAGTAAAATCACTGTATTAATTGATAGTAGCCGCCGAGTAATAACTGCTCGCAAGTGAGCTTTAATTTTATAATTGCGTCATTACGGTATTATATCCGTTTACACTTGCATAAAAGGTTATAGCTTTACTTTTGGCGGTTTTTCACACGGAGGAGTTATGCTTAGTGTCTTTCAATGTTAATGTCGGCAAAAATTCGTATAAAATTGCCCATACATTACTTAATAAATTAAATAAAACCCGGTAAACGTTGAAATATGTGCTATGTACACTGCTTAGAGTGAGCATTAGATGCAACCTATTGATGTTTAAACATTTCGCTTTAAATTCTTTGTGGACTAAACTTGCGTCTTTTAGGTTTTAGTGCATTAATATAGTTAATTAATTTTATAATTATAGTTACTGGACAAATAGCATGGTTGAAGGAAAAAAGTATGGGCTGCTAAATGGCACAGCTCAGTCTGTGCGTAGTAAGCTGATCATTACTTTTTTAGTTATTGCTATTGTTCCACTTTGCTTACTAACCTGGTTTAGCTTACAGCACGTTAATAATACCTTGCAAAAAAATGCAAATGCAGAGCTGCATGAATTAAGCTCTATCGCCTCAGAGTTTGCTAATTTATGGTTTGATGATCACCTTACTGATTTATATACCTTTAAAAATCAGCTTTCTAACTTCCCGCTTGAACAAAGCAAATTAATAAATAATTTTGTTAATCAATATGACTTTGTAAACAGTATAGAAATTATCGCTGGATCGGCACTTAAGCAGCCCACTATCTCGCCTTACGGGCAGATAAACAAAGGTGAGCTTAGTACGCTTATAAATTCGGTTAATAGCTCAACGCCAGCCGCTTTTGGCTCTGTTATGTTAAATGGCAAACAGTTTAATATTGTGGCTATGCCTTTGCTTAATTCGGCGCAACAACTAGAAGGTGTAATTCTCACAGAAGTAAATATTAATGGCCTTTTAAAAAGCTTAAACACCATTCACAACATGCACAACGAAGTGAGTTTTTTTGTACTACATAATAATAAAATAGAGCGCTCTTCAGTAACAAATGCAGATGAGGCGCCTGTTTTTTCGCAAACGGCACTCACCAGTAAGCAAGTGTTTGATTACGCCAGTGCCAACGGCACGACATACCATGCATATATTAGTGATTTAAATTTTTTAGGTGTGCAAGGGTGGCAACTTTTAGCAGCAAAACCTTTGCACATTATGCTCAAAGACTCTACTTATTATAAGCAGTTGGCTATTTTTACAAATGCAGTTTCTTTACTTCTCATTTTATGCGCAGCGTGGTGGTTTAGCCGGCGCTTATCTAAGCCTTTAATTCAGCTTACCTCAGTAATGGCCCGAATTACCGATGGCGAGAAAGTAAAGGTGCCTACTTTAACTGATAGCCACGAGTTAAATAGGTTATCAGTAGATCTTCAAAAAATGGTGGCATTTAAAGAAGAGCAGCAGAGCATATTGCAAAAGCAGCGCATGGCTTTGCAAACTGCGTTTAAACAATTGGATGAGCAAAAAAGTGCCCTCGATGAGCATGCCATTGTTGCGGTAACAGATCTAGCAGGCACTATCACCTTTGTAAATAGGAAGTTTTGTGAAATTAGCGGCTATGAAGAACATGAGCTTATAGGCCGAAATCACCGATTACTTAATTCAGGAAGGCACGACAAAGGCTTTTTTAAAAGCATGTATAAAACCCTTAAACGGGGTGAAGTATGGAACGGCCAAATATGTAATAAAGCAAAACATGGCGGCTTTTATTGGGTAGACACCACCATAGCGCCATTTTTTGATGAGCACGGAAAACCGCAAAGCTATATAGCCATTCGTACTGATGTCACGCCATTAAAATTACAAGAGCTTGAACTTGAGCAGCACAAAACCCAGCTTCAGTTAGTCATAGATACCACCGCCGTAGGAATATGGGATTGGTTTATAGATACCAGCAAAGTGACTTTTAATAATCGCTGGGCAGAAATAATAGGCTATAAACTCATTGAGTTAGAGCCTACAACGATAGATACTTGGTATAAGTTTGCACACCCCGATGATTTAGTTATTTCAGAGAAAAAATTACAAGCACATTTTAATGGTGATACAGACTACTATGTTAACGAAGCCCGTATGCGGCATAAAGATGGGCACTGGGTGTGGGTGCTGGACACTGCAAAAGTCGTTGAGTGGAATTTAGATGGATCGCCACGTCGAATGATTGGTACGCATGTAGATATTACCGAGCGTAAGCAAATTGAATCTGAGTTACAGTCCAGTCGAGACCGTTTTGCGTCATTAGTCGCAAATATTCCAGGGGTTATTTATCGATGTAAGTTTGATAAAGCTTGGACCATGTTTTATATGAGTGCGCAAGTTAAAGACATAACAGGTTATGCGCCAGATGATTTCATTAACAATAAAACACTTAGTTTTGCTCAGGTTATTCTTGATGGAGATAGAGACGTTGAGTTGCAAGTAAGCACATGTATTGCTCAAAAACTGCCGTGGTCTATTGAATACAGAATAAAAAGAAAGGATGGCAGTCTTCGTTGGGTACACGAAAGAGGCCAAGCAATTTATGGTGACGACGACGAAGTTCTTTATTTAGATGGTTTTATTTCAGATATTACTGAGCGGCACAATACACAAGTAGAAATTACACGTCAACAAAGCTTGCTTGAGGCCATGAGTAAACAAGGCCAAATTGGTGCGTGGGAAATAAACCTCGAAAACCAAACCATGTATTGGTCAGACGAAGTAAAAGTGATACACGAGGTACCCGACGGGTTTGAACCTAACATAGATACTGCTATTAACTTTTATAAGTCAGGGGAGCACCGCGATAAAATTAGTACGTTGTTTGAATGTGCGGTGACTTTAGGCGAAAGCTGGAGTGTAGAACTCATTATTTTAACTTACACCGGTAAAGAACGCTGGGTTAAGTCAATAGGGCAGGCTGAGTTTAAAGATGGCGAGTGCGTGCGTGTTTTTGGCTCATTCCAAAGTATTGATGCGCACAAACGCTTAGAATTAGAAAGTGAAAAAGCAAACGCCTACAACAAAAATTTAGCCTCATTGACAATCTCGCCAGAAGTACAAAACAGCGATGTAGCGCAAGTTAAAAAGCTGGCGATTAAATCGATGGTTGAGGTATTAAATGTTCAGCGCGCCTCAATTTGGATACTTAACGAACAATGTGACGAAATGGCGTGCCATGGTTTATATACACAACAAGATGGCTTTGTTGATTTTGATGGGGTTCTAGAAAAGGTCAATTTTCCGAACTATTTTGAGGCTGTTTTTAAACAAAACCTTATTGCCATCGACGATGTGTATTCGCATGTCGCCACCCGTGATTTTACGCAAAGTTATACACAACCACTAAATATTAAGTCGATGCTGGATGCTGTTATTTCATCAGGCGATGGGAATTTAGGTATTTTATGCGCAGAAACAGTCGCAGAATCACGCAATTGGACGCATAGTGAAGAAACTTATCTTCGCTCTTTGGCAACGTTAATAGGGAGTACCTTGGTATCGCAAAAGCGTAAAGAAACAGCTGAAAAATTGAAGGTTGCTTTAGTACAAGCACAAGAGGCGGCCGTGGCGAAAAGTCAGTTTTTAGCAACTATGAGTCATGAAATACGAACACCGATGAATGGTGTATTAGGCATGCTCGAGCTCGTAGAGTTAGAACAGTTAACTAAACCAATAGAAAAAAAAGTCGCAATAGCTAAAAGCAGTGCCCACTCTTTGCTTGGCGTTATTAATGATATTTTAGATTTTTCAAAAGTAGAAGCAGGCAAAGTTGAGCTTGAACATATACATTTTAATGCCCGCGATTTAATTGGTGAAGTGGCCGAGGCACAAGCATTGACGGCACAAGAAAAAGGCATTGAGATTATTTTGGATTTAGTCTCCTTAGAGCCTTCATACTTAATGGGCGACCCCGGGCGTATTCGCCAAGTGGTAACCAACTTAATTAGTAATGCGGTTAAATTTACCAGTCAGGGTGAAGTGGTAGTGAGCGCATCTATAGAAAAAACCGACCAAGACCTACTGTTAAATATAAAAGTAAAAGATTCAGGAATAGGCATAACCAAAGCAAAACAACAGCAATTATTTACGCCTTTTTCGCAGGTAGATGCATCAACCACGCGAGAATACGGGGGCACAGGGCTTGGGCTTGCAATATGTAAACAACTATGTGAATTAATGAATGGCAACATCTCGTTAGTGAGTGAGCCGGGTCAAGGGAGTGAATTCACAGCAATTATGCAGGTGGCAGAAGGCGTTCAAAAAGAGCGGACGATTCCTAATGTAGATATGAGTTCGTTAAACGTGTTAGTGGTCGATGATAATGAAACTAACCTTTTAGTTATTTCTCAACAGTTAGGACATTGGGGCGCTAAAGTCACATTAGCAAGTAGCGCAATGCAGGCACTTGAGTTGTGTGCAAAGCGCATAGAAAAAAAACAGGCTATGTTTGATATTGCTGTGCTTGATATGCAAATGCCTGAAATGGATGGTATGCAGCTGTGTAAAAAGCTCAAAGCAGATGATGATTATAAAGCTATGCCCCTTGTTATGATGACTAGTATTGCAGGTATGGAAGGCGCTCAGCGCTTTTCTGAAATTGGTTTTCAAGCGTACTTTCCTAAGCCTGTAACAACCGCTGATTTAATCTCAGCATTATCTGTTATTACTAGTTCAGATAGCTGCGAACCACTTCCGTTAGTTACCCCTGGGTATATTTCGTCACTAAGAAAAGAAAGATCAGATAAGCCGGTAAAAATCTTATTAGTAGAAGACAACCCTGTTAACCAGCATGTTTCAACACTCATGCTTAAAAAGCTTAACTGCGAAGTGGTACTTACACAAAATGGCCAAGAGGCAATAAATACCCTGAGCGAGCATAATAAAGGCTTTTTTGATTTAGTATTAATGGATTGTCAAATGCCCGTGATGGGTGGCTTTGAAGCAACCAGCAATATACGCGAAGGAATGGCTGGGGAGGAGCATAAAGATATAAAAATAATTGCCCTGACTGCTAATGCCATGGAATCAGATAAAGAGCGTTGTATTAAAGCGGGGATGGATGACTACTTAACTAAACCCATTGAGCTTGATATTTTAAAAGATAAAATAGAGCAGTACTTTTAGGATTAAATACATGAATAAACGAATAGAAATACGCGATGCTAAAAAAAGCGATGCAGCCACAATTTTACGGTTTATTACCGAATTAGCTATTTATGAAAAAGAACCCGATGCAGTTAAAACAGACGAGCAGGCGATTATAAAAACGCTGTTTAGTGAAGGGGCAACAGCACACAGTGTTATTTGCCTTGAAAATAATGAGCCTATTGGCTTTGCAGTGTATTTTTATAATTACTCTACCTGGCTGGGTAAAAATGGATTGTATTTAGAGGATTTATACGTAATCCCTGACAGCCGTGGCAATGGCGCGGGCAAACTAATAATGAAGCACTTGGCTAATAAAGCCATAAAAAACGACTGTGGACGTTTTGAGTGGGTAGTACTTGATTGGAACAAACCCGCTATCGATTTTTATAATAGCATTGGGGCAAAAGCCCAAAATGAGTGGATAATCTACCGCCTAGCAGGCCAAGACTTACTCGATTTTGCAGAGCAATCGTGATACTTGAACGCTTCACTCACTAAGTGGGTTGGTATGATACTTTTAAAAGCAGATGAGTGCCGAAAATGGCCAGTACTGGTTTAAAACATTGCTATGCTAAGGTACGTTTTATTGACTAAGCCCCTTGATGAATAATCAGTATTGGCAGAAAGCGCGGCAAAGCCGTGATGCCCGATTTGACGGTTTATTTTACGTTGCCGTAAAAAGCACCGGCATTTATTGTCGGCCGATTTGTCCCGCACCTACTGCACATGAAAAAAACGTGTTGTACTATCAATACGCGCACAATGCCGCGCAAGCGGGCTTTAGGCCGTGTATACGCTGCCGGCCCGATAGTGCGCCAGGTAGCGCGGCTTGGCTGGGAGTAAAAACCACTGCACTAAGAGCTAAGCAATTAATAGACCTAGGTGAGAATGATAATTGCGAAATACTTGCTACTCGCTTGGGTATTACGAGCCGTTACTTGAGGCGTATATTTAACCAGCACTTTGGCGTGTCTATTACTCAATATCGTTTATTTAACCAATGTCAGTTTGCCAAAAAGCTTATTCAAGAAACCACATTACCAATAACCGATATTGCCTTTGCAGCTGGGTTTAAAAGTGTGCGCCGTTTTAATGATGCCTTTTTACAACAATTACATTTAGCGCCATCAACGCTCAGAAAAACAAAAAAAGAGTCAAGCCCTGTGATTATATTAACGCTTCCTTTTAGACCCCCCTACAATTGGCAAGCCTTACATAGCTTTTTATCAAAGCGACTAATATCGCCTATGGAGTGGATAACCCCGAATAGTTATGGGCGAACATTTAAGTTAAATGGGGCTGTAGGCCATTTTAACGCGCACTTTAAAGCGAAAAATAACCATTTTAAAGTTGAAATAGTGATAGACAATACCGAGCATTTACATAAAGTTATTAATAATATTCGTCGTGTGCTCGATGTAGATGCTGATATAAACCATATAGAAACTCACTTGAAGGGTAGTATAAATGGTGCATTTAATTTAAGTGAAGGATTAAGATTGCCTGGAATATGGTCGAGCTTTGAAGCAGGGATCCGCGCTGTGCTAGGTCAGCAAGTTAGTGTAGCAGCTGCACATACTTTAGTTACAAAGTTAGTTGCAGAGCGTGGTGATAAACATGCTGATAAAATATATTTTCCACAGCCAGAGGACTTAGCTACCTGCGACTTTGAATTTTTTAAAATGCCGCAATCGCGCAAAAATGCATTAAAAAATTTATCCAAGTACTGCGCCGATAACCCTGAAAATAGCCTTTTAGATAATTGGCTTGAAATAAAAGGGATAGGTCCATGGACTGTTAACTACGCCAAACTGCGCGGGCAAAGTAACCCAGATATATTCTTAGCTGGCGATCTGGGCGTAAAAAAAGCGTTAGTAAATACGCAGCAATTTAACCCTGAACTGAGCGCCCCATTTCGCTCATACTTAACCTTTCAGCTATGGCAACAACTTTCATGATTATCCAAACCGCTATTTCGAGCCCAATTGACGACATTATCATTCAAGCAACCGAAAACGGCGTGAGCTATGTCGGTTTTTATCCAAAAACACACTACACACATACACCCATTGAGCAGGTGACGAATGAACCGGCTTTAATTTGCGCAAAGCAATTAAACGAATACTTTAATGGCAGGCGAACAAGCTTTAATGTGCCATTAGATACGCATGGTACGCCTTTTCAAAACAGTGTGTGGCAAGCATTACTTAGTGTCCCTTTTGGTAAAACCAGTACTTATGGTGATATAGCCCGACTGTTAAACAATCCAAAGGCCGTAAGAGCTGTAGGGGCTGCAAACGGTAAAAACCCTATTAGTATTATTGTGCCGTGCCACCGAATCATAGGCGCAAATGCAAAGTTAACTGGTTACGCTGGTGGGCTTGCAAGAAAGCAATGGTTGTTAAAGCATGAAGGTTTAATATAGATCATAATCATTAACTTAGGCATTTATAAAACGACGCGCTACACTTTAGGTGACTCAGCTAAAATAAAAATATTATGAGAATATATAGACTTATCAGCTTGTTTTGTGCTTTTACATTTGCAGCCCCAGCGCTGGCTGACCCAACGAATTTAGTGTTTTGCTACGAAGACAAAGACGTAGCACCTATGTTTTTAGGTGTAGGGCAGGAAGTACCGATAGATAACCCTGGCGCTTCGATTGAAATTTTAAAGCAATTAGATGCCGACATACCCAATGTGACTATTTCATTTGTTAGAAAACCATGGCGCAGGTGCCTAAACGATTTAGAGCTTAACCGTGTTAATGCGGTTATTGCAAGTTATCGTGCTGGGCGTGAACGTTTTGCTGTGTACCCTACAAACGAAAAGGGCGTATTGCTAGAAAGATTTGCAGTGAGTCGATTTAGTAGCTGCTTAATAGGGCGAGCGCGTTTTCATAAACAATGGAAAACCCGCGAAGTATTCCAAAATAAAGCATTCACTATTGCCATTCCTAATGGCTATGGCTTGAACAGCGCACTTAAAGAAGAGCCTTTTTACATTCATAATACGTTTTCTAAAGATAAAGCATTTGAATTACTTGATAAAGGCGTTGTGCAGGCAAGTGTTGACTTATGCCAAGTAGATGACTTAAAAGTGTCGAGCTATCAACATAAAGGGAGTGATGTAAAACCCCTTTACCCACCTTATGAAACAACGGACGGTTATTTAATTTTTTCAAAGCAGTTTTATCAGCAAAATAGCCAGCTTAGTAAAGAGATATGGCAATGGGTAGCGCACTTTGATAGTGCTGAAATTTACATAAAATACTTGCAAGCTGTTGAGTAATAAGAAAATCAGAGCGCTTATTAACTAAAATAGCGATATGAAATTGGTATTAATCGTATATTAAGGTAGCATAAGCGCACTTTTTATCTTAAGGCACGGCAATGGCTCAATTATACTTTTACTACTCTGCGATGAATGCGGGTAAATCAACCACCTTGTTACAATCTGCGTTTAACTATCGTGAGCGCGGCATGGAGCCCGTTATTTTAACGGCTGCAATTGATAACCGCTCTGGTGTAGGAAAAGTATCGTCTCGTATTGGTTTGCAAGCTGATGCGCATATATTTGATGAATCAAAAAATGTATTTGAACTTATTCAAAACCTACAAGCTGAAAAAAAGCGTCACTGTGTGTTGGTGGATGAATGCCAGTTTTTGTCAAAAGAGCAAGTAATGCAACTAACTGATGTAGTTGATGAACTTGGTATTCCAGTATTATGTTATGGCCTGCGAAGCGACTTTAGAGGCGAGTTATTTATAGGCTCTCAGTACTTGCTAGCATGGGCCGACAAACTGGTTGAACTTAAAACAGTATGTCATTGCGGCCGTAAAGCTAATCATGTGCTGCGCACAGATGAAAACGGCAATGCCATTGCTGATGGTAACCAAGTCGAAATTGGCGGCAACGACCGTTATGTGTCGGTGTGCCGCAAGCACTATAAAGCTGAATTAAATATGGGCCGCTAAGGTGCGTATAAAAGTATTTACATCATCTTGATTTATATCAAGATGAGTGACTAGCCTAAGCTGTTTGCTTGGGCTAATTAAAATCCCTTGCTGTGCAAGCTCATGAGCAACTTTACTAATATCAGTACTGCCTGAGTAATTTGCATACACCATGTTAGTGGTATTGCGCATATCAACATCAAAACCTTTAAGCTCACTTAACTTACTTGCTAAGTAGCGCGCATTCGTATGATCTTTCTTTAAACGCGTAACGTTATTTTCAAGTGCAAACTGCCCTGCAGCTGCAAGCATTCCTGCTTGGCGCATGCCGCCACCGAGTACTTTTCTCCAGCGCCTAGCTTTGTCGATTAATGCTGGTGCGCCTAATAATAGTGAGCCGATTGGCGCACCTAAGCCTTTAGATAAACAAATTGAAACAGAATCAAAGTGCTTTGTAATTGCTGTTATATCTACATTTAGATCAACCGCGGCATTAAACGCGCGCGCACCATCTAAATGCAGTGCTAATTTATGCGTATTAACAAAGTCGCGAGCTTGGGCTAAGTACTCAATCGGGAGCACTTTACCGCCAATGGTATTTTCAAGGCTAAGCAA
>NZ_CAWUKC010000109.1:0-10874 GCF_963922945.1 uncultured Pseudoalteromonas sp.
ATATTGATGAAAAGCAATTACAACGCGCTGTTAAAAAAGCCGCTTTTGATGCAAAAATTAGGAAACACGTTACACCACATACCTTACGCCATTCATTTGCAACGCACCTATTGCAAAGTGGCGCTGATATTCGCACGGTTCAGGCACAATTAGGCCATAGTGATGTGCGAACAACCCAAATATATACTCATAGATACCCAAGTCACCTCAAGACACGAGTTTCAGTTGGAATTAAAAGCAATTTAGGCAAGGCATTGATTGCAAATAATAGTGGTTCTATTGTTAAAATTAATAACGCAGTATAAATCGCTTTTAAACCAACCCTTCGGGCGTTTCACAGGCACTTACTCTCATCGTTATTGCTTCTTAAAAGGGAATGCCATTCTTGCAAAGCAACGCCTTGATATTAAGCGCCTGTTAAACGCTGAATTCAGTGTATTGAGGTGACTTGGGTATAAACAACAAGGAGCCAATGGAGTTGTAAGCCCATTTTCGAGATTATAAAACTAGCAAAAGTTTTTAATTGTGTGTCACGCGTTAAAGTACGCTTTATACAAAAATAGCGCCGATAATGTATGAAGCCGATTCTTACACAATGAATTTCACTGCGAATTAAAATCTCAGCTTTTACCTTTAACCTCGAACCTTTTACTAAAACAAAAAAACCGCTGTTCGTTTAAAACAGCGGCTTTTCTACTTATAGCTGATAGCTAAAAACTGACGGCTTGTATTTTAAGCTTTACCAATCACTTCAAGTCCACCCATGTATGGGCGTAATACTTCTGGCACGACTACTGAGCCGTCGGCTTGTTGGTAGTTTTCTAGTATAGCTACGAGTGTACGGCCAACGGCTAAACCTGAGCCATTTAGTGTATGAAGTAACTCTGGTTTTTTAGCCCCTTCACGGCGAAAACGTGCTTGCATACGGCGCGCTTGGAAATCGACCATATTTGAACAAGACGAAATTTCGCGGTAGGTATCTTGTGCCGGTAGCCATACTTCTAAGTCGTATGTTTTAGCTGCGCCAAAGCCCATGTCGCCCATACATAAAATGACTTTACGGTATGGTAGTTCTAGTGCTTGTAAAATTTGCTCTGCGTGGCCAGTTAGCTCTTCAAGCGCTTGCATTGAATCTTCTGGTTTTACTAGTTGTACTAGTTCAACTTTATCAAACTGGTGCTGGCGAATTAAGCCGCGTGTATCGCGACCGTAGCTGCCCGCTTCACTTCTAAAACACGGTGTGTGCGCAGTTAAGCGAATCGGTAAATCGCTTTCTTCGTAAATTTCGTCGCGTGCGCTATTAGTCAGCGGTACTTCTGCTGTTGGGATTAAGCTAAAGCCAGCTTGTTGTTCACCGTCGTCGTTTACTAGGCCTAATGTATGGAATAAATCGCCTGCAAACTTAGGTAATTGGCTTGTGCCGTAAAGGCTTGCGCTATTTACTAAGTACGGTACATACATTTCTGTATAGCCGTTTTTATCTGTGTGGGTATCTAGCATGTATTGCGTAAGTGCACGGTGCATACGCGCTACTTGGCCGCGCATTACTGTAAAACGTGCGCCACTAATTTTAACACCCATTTCAAAGTCTAGGCCGTTTAGGTCTTGCCCTACATCTACGTGATCTTTTACTTCAAAGTCGTACTTTTTAGGCGTGCCCCAAGTAAGTATTTCAACGTTGTCGTCTTCATCAGCGCCCTCTGGTACTGATTCGTCTGGCAAGTTTGGAATTGCTAATGCAATGTCGTTAATGGCGTTGAGTACTTCGTCTTGTGCTTTTTTAGTGGCGTCTAATTCGCTGCCTAAATTTGCCACTGCATCTAGTAGTGGTTGTGCGTCTTCGCCTTTTGCTTTTGCTTGGCCAATGGCTTTAGCACTGGCGTTACGTTGACTTTGAAGCTCTTGCGTTTTTACTTGTAATGTTTTGCGTTGTTCTTCAAGTTCTGTCACTTTTGCAACATCAAGCTCGTAGCCACGAGCTGCTAAGCGTGCTGCAGTTTGCTCAACGTCTTGTCGTAAATATTTAGAATCTAACATGTTAGTTTTTTAACCTTTTTGCATTACCAGCTGAAGGCCCAGCCAAGCCATAAAAATACAGATCATCACATTTAAGATGATATTGAGGGCCATTTTAATAAAGTGACCTTGTTGTAATAACAACAACGAGTCCATTGAGAATGTTGAAAAGGTGGTTAACGCACCTAAAAAGCCAATACCAATAAGGGTTTTAGCGGGGCTTGTGGCGATAATTTCTTTTTCTATCAAACCATACAAAATGCCCATTAACAATGAACCCAGAATATTAACCGCCAACGTGCCAAAAGGGAATCCCCTACCGAGGAGTTTTAGCATGGTTTCGCTAATAAAAAACCGTAAACAGGCTCCTGAGGCACCGCCAAGGGCGATCATTATATAAAGTTTAATCATTTTCGTATCGTTTAAATGGGCTTTGCGCGTCGCGATCTTTTAAGTAATCAAGCTTTTGCTTAATTTTTTGCTCAAGGCCGCGATCGCTCGGTGTATAATATTGTTTGTCTTGAATTTCTGGCGGTAGGTACTTTTCACCAGCGGCAAAAGCGCCCTCTTCGTTGTGTGCGTAGCGATAGTCAGCGCCATAACCTAAGTCTTTCATTAGGTTTGTGGGCGCGTTTCGTAAATGCTCTGGCACAGGGTAGCTTGGCTCGTTTTTGGCATCTGCCTTTGCTTGGTTAAACGCCATATAAACCGCATTACTTTTAGGTGCGCTGGCTAAATATAAGGTCGCTTGTGCAATGGCGCGCTCGCCCTCACTTGGGCCCACACGCTGAAATATATCCCATGCATTTAACGCCACTTCCATTGCCCGTGGGTCGGCGTTACCTATGTCTTCTGTGGCAATGGCAAGTAACCGCCTTGCTACATAAAGTGGGTCGCCGCCGCCGGCTAAAATTCGGCAATACCAATACAGCGCGCCATCGGGTGAGCTGCCACGTACTGATTTATGAAAAGCGGAGATTAAATCGTAAAATTCATCACCGCCTTTATCGTATTTAGCTAAATGCGTGGGAAGTACTTGGCTTAATACGTGCTCATCTACGTTGTATGTGCCGTTTTGCTCAGTGGTTAAATCAACCGCTTGCTCAAGTAAGTTTAATACTTTACGGGCATCGCCGCCACTTGCTTGGCAAAGCGCCTGTTTGGCGTTATCGGCAATAACAATATTTTTTTGGTTTAGTTGCTCATCTTGCACAAGTGCGCGCTCTATCACAGTGTATAGGTCGGTATCGGCTAGCGACTTTAAAACATACACGCGTGCGCGTGATAAAATCGCATTATTAAGTGCAAATGAAGGGTTTTCGGTTGTCGCGCCTACAAATATAAAGGTGCCATCTTCTATGTGGGGTAAAAATGCATCTTGCTGCGATTTGTTAAAGCGGTGTACTTCGTCAACAAACATAAGTGTGCGCTGCCCGCGGCTTTGTAGGTTATCGTGCGCTTGCGTTACGCTGTCGCGAATATCTTTTACGCCTGCGGTCACAGCCGACATTTGTATAAGCTCGGCATCGGCATGGTTTGCAATAATTTGCGCAAGGGTGGTTTTACCTACCCCAGGCGGCCCCCACAAAATTAAACTGTGGCAACGCCCTGCAACAATAGCTTGGTGCAGGGGTTTGTCATTACTAAGTAAATGTTGCTGACCTATGTATTCGTCAAGCGTTGTTGGGCGCATTCGCGCCGCAAGCGGGCGTACATCGGGCCCAAAATTAAAGCCTAAATTATTCACCGTTACTCTGATCGTCTATTTCTACACCCACTGGCGGGGTAAATTCAAAGGTACTTGTATCAAGCGCGGTATTTACGTGTGCATTATTAAAGCTAAACGATGAAAGCTGGCCTGAATTATCGGTAACCACTAACTTAGCAAGGCCTTGCTCGTTACCTGCAAAGGTAATATCAAGTTGTTCTACTTGGCTCTCTACGCCTTTATTTGGTGTTACACTAAAGCCAAAGTCTGTGGCTTGAACACTGTATTTTTCCCATTGTGCAGCGTCTTTTGAGGTAAGCAATACAAACGGCGTTGAGTCTATAAGGCTATGGGTATCCATAATCGTTACTTGCTCAGCAAAGCTGTCGAAGTAATAGGTTTTATCGCCATTTGATACAAATAAGGTATCGTCTGGGTTTGTTTGCTGCCAGCGGATCATCATAGGTTGTTGTAGGGCTATAGTGCCCTCGCCTTGCATCACCGCTTGGCCTTGCGAGTCAGTTACGTTTTGTGAAAACTGCGCCTTAAAGCTTTTAATCATGGCGAGTTTGTCTTGCAGTGCTTGGCTGTCGTCAGCAAAGCTAGGCGTGGCAATTAAACTACCAAGCACTAATAATAAACTGTTTAATTTTTTCATTAATTTGCTCCATTAGGTACTAATACATCGCGAGCGCCATTATGGCCTGGCGAACTCACGATACCTGATGTTTCCATTTGTTCTACTAGTCGTGCAGCACGGTTATAGCCAACACGTAATTTACGTTGTACTGACGATACTGATACTTTGCCGGTTTCTATTACAAATGCGACTGCTTCATCGTAAAGCGGATCTGACTCGTCATCGGCATTTTCACTGGTTTCGCCAGGCAATAAAACATCTTCTGTTGCTTCGCCATTTAAAATTTCATCTATGTAATTAGGCTTACCACGGGCTTTCCAATCGTTTACTACCGCATGTACTTCATGGTCATCTACAAACGCGCCATGTACACGCTCTGGCACACTTTTGCCAGGCGGTAAGTAAAGCATATCACCCATGCCTAATAGGTTTTCGGCGCCTTGTTGATCCAATATGGTGCGCGAGTCTATTTTGCTCGACACCTGAAACGCCATACGCGTAGGTATATTAGCTTTAATTAAGCCGGTAATTACATCTACTGATGGGCGCTGTGTTGCAAGTACTAAGTGTATACCTGCGGCACGTGCTTTTTGCGCAATACGGGCGATGAGCTCTTCAACTTTTTTACCTACAATCATCATCATGTCGGCAAACTCATCTATTACTACTACTATGCTCGGTAGTTTATCTAGCTCATCTGGGCCCTCTTTCATGCCGTCGGTGTCTTTAAATAATGGGTCAAGAATTGGGTAACCCGCCTCTTTGGCTTCCATTACTTTTTGGTTGTAACCTTTTAAATTACGTACACCCAGCGCCGACATAAGTTTGTAACGGCGCTCCATTTCGCCAACACACCAACGCAATGCATTGGCCGCTTCTTTCATGTCGGTAACCACTTCACATAATAAGTGCGGAATACCTTCATAAACCGAAAGCTCAAGCATTTTCGGGTCAATCATGATCATACGCACATCATCAGGGCCCGATTTGTACAGTAAGCTTAATATCATTACATTAACGCCCACTGACTTACCAGAACCCGTGGTACCTGCTACTAATAAATGGGGCATTTTACCTAAATCGGCACAAACAGGTTCCCCAGCAATATCTTTACCTAACACCATGGTAAGTGGCGATGGATTTTGCTCAAACTTAGGCGCGTTTATTACCTCAGATAAACGTACAATTTCGCGGTATTTATTAGGCAACTCTATGCCTATATATGTTTTACCCGGTATAACTTCAACTACACGTACGCTAATTGCCGATAGTGAACGAGCTAAATCTTTTGATAAACCTGTAATTTTTGACACTTTAATGCCCGGTGCTAAATCGAGCTCAAAACGCGTTACTACAGGCCCCGGGTACACCCCTACTACAGTGGCTTGCACGTTAAAGTCGAGTAATTTTGTTTCAACAAGGCGTGATACACTTTCAAGCTCTTCTTGTGATATTGGGTTTTTCGCTTTGTCGGGTCTATCGAGTAAATCAAGCGACGGTAATGGGCCTGGCGGTGGCTCTTTATCTAGTAGCTCTTCAAACTTTTCTTTTGCCGTTGGCGGTGGTTGATACGCAGGTTTTGGCTTAGGCATTGGCCTTGCTGGCGATACAACGGTGGTCACCGGTTTTTCTGGCTCAACAACTTGGCTTTGATCTAGTGCATTTAACGCAGCTGCGGTATCCATAGGCTCATCGTCTATGGCGCTAAAGCCAATTTCTTGATCAAGAATATCGTCTAGCTCGTCAAATGGGCTGTAGTCATCACTAATTTGCGGCTCGCTAAAGGTAGGCTGCTCTTTAGTAATGGCTTTTTGTTTAGCTGGTTTTTTTGTTTTTTCAGGTGCTTTTTCAAGCTCCGGTAACGGGTGTTCCTGCGATGAGAGGCTTTGAACGTCATCGTTGAAGTCGTCGTTAAATTGGGCGTCAGCTTTTGTTGAATTTGCAGCATCATGCTCTCTTTGTATCCAGCCTTGGGCATAATTAAAGAGATAGCGGTAACCCCTCACCACTAAATCACCTAGGTAGTCTACAAATTCAACCCACGATACACCGGTTAACAAGGTCAGCCCTGCAAAAAAGAAGCACAATAATAAAATAGAGGTACCGGTAAAGTTAAATGCCGGCATCATAGCCGATGCAATCACATCGCCCACTACCCCACCCGATGAGAAATTATAAATATCATCAAAGTTAATACTGCTTATTGCCGTTGCTGAGGTAATAAATAGAGCAAAGCCAATAACACGCAAGGCAAGTGTGGTGTAATCGAGCTGTAAAATACGATGAGGTTGCTTAAACAACAAGTAGCCAAATAGTTGAATGGCAGCTGGCACTAAATACGCGAGCCAACCAAATGATAGTAATAATATATCGGCAACCCAGGCACCGGCTGTGCCCGTAATATTTTTTACGTTTCTAAATTCACCCGTTTGCGACCACGCAGGATCAGCGGGATCGAAACTGATTAAAGCACATAAAATAAATATTGCCGCAAAGGTGCTGATGATCAGCCCTGTTTCTAATAGTCTTTGCACACCATTTAGGCGCATAACTTCCTATCCCTCTTTATTATTTTATTGGCACTTGTATAGCAGTCAAATACCTTAGCAGGAAATGCATTTTGATGCACTTTATCTTAGTTTGTATGGCCTGATTATGAACAAGTTTTTATAAATTAGACGTGTTAAAGAATATTTTTACTGCTGCCAAAATAATTTAAGCAATATAAGGGCGAATAATAACGCCGTCTTCGCCTTTTACTTCTTCCATTACTACATAAGTTCGGCTTTCACTCACATTCGGTAGTTTTAAAAGTATATCGCCTAAAACACCGCGGTATTCCGACATATCGTTTACACGGGTTTTCAGTAAAAAATCAAAATTACCCGATACCAAGTGGCATTCTATGATTTCTTCGTGTTGTTTAACCGCTGCACTGAACTCATCAAATACATCAGGTGATGTTTTAGTTATGGTCACTTCTACATACACAGATAAGCCTTGGCCAAGCTTTGCAGGGTCGACCACCGCTTTGTAGCCAAGTATGTAACCTTCTCGCTCTAACTTTTTTACGCGCTCCAAGCAGGGCGTGGCGCTCAGGCCAACTCGTCGGGCCAGTTCTACATTAGAAAGGCGTCCATCGTGCTGTAATTCCATTAAAATTTTACGGTCAATTCTATCTAATAACTGATGCATACACCCTACTAGTTTAATATTCTGTTTATTTTCATTATTTAGATAATAACACTGGTTACCCTTTTAAAAAAGGTGAGACACACTACCATGTGATGAATATAATAGTGAAAAATGTTAATCCGTTCTTAATAAGGCAAATTTTATGATTATTGGTGTACCTAAAGAAATTAAAAACCATGAATACCGTGTAGGTATGGTTCCTGCGAGTGTTCGTGAATTAGTAAATCACGGCCACCAAGTGATTGTAGAAACTGATGCTGGTATGGGCATTGGTTTTACTAACGAAGATTACACTCAAGCTGGCGCTGAAATTTTAGCAACTGCTGCTGATGTTTTTGCAAAAGCAGACATGATCGTAAAAGTAAAAGAGCCGCAAGCTGTTGAGCGTGCAATGCTACGTGAAGATCAAATCTTATTTACTTACCTTCACCTTGCCCCTGATCTTCCGCAAACTGAAGACCTTGTGAAAAGTAAAGCGATTTGTATCGCTTACGAAACAGTGACTGACGCGCGTGGCGGCTTACCACTTCTTGCGCCTATGAGTGAAGTAGCTGGTCGTATGTCTATTCAAGCTGGTGCACAAGCGCTTGAAAAATCTAACCACGGCCGTGGTATGTTACTGGGTGGCGTACCAGGTGTTGAAGCAGCTAAAGTAGTTGTAATTGGTGGTGGTATGGTTGGTCGTAGTGCTGCACAAATGGCTGTAGGCATGGGCGCAGATGTTGTAGTGCTTGACCGTAACATTGATGTACTTCGTTCTTTAGACGCGCAATTTGGTAATAAGGTTAAAGCAATTTACTCAACTGCTGATGCCCTTGAAAAACACGTACTAGAAGCTGACCTAGTAATTGGCGGTGTTCTAATTCCAGGTGCTGCTGCTCCAAAACTAGTTACAGCTGAACACATTAAAGCAATGAAGCCAGGCGCTGCAATTGTTGATGTTGCTATTGACCAAGGTGGTTGTATTGCAACGTCTAAAGCAACTACGCACGCTGATCCTACTTACATTGTTGATGAAGTTGTACACTACTGTGTTGCTAACATGCCAGGTGCTGTACCGCGTACATCTACGTTTGCACTTAACAATGCAACATTACCTTTCATTATTAACCTTGCAAATAAAGGTTATAAAAAAGCACTTCTTGATGACGAACACTTCCTAAAAGGCTTAAACGTAATTAAAGGCCAAGTAACGTACAAAGAAGTAGCAGAAGCGTTCAACATGGAATATGTTGACCCACGTACTGCAGTAGAAAACGCATAATTTTGCGTTTAGTAGTTAGGTGTTATTGACTAAAATAGCTACCTAACCACACGCAATAAAAAAGCAGCTAAAATTAGCTGCTTTTTTGTATCTAAATGTCGAATATATAAATAATTTATATAAAACGCTTAATTATAAAGTCCACTTTTACTCGCTTAGCCTGACCAAGCAGCTTTTTAACCGGCTGTGGGTAATCATTTACTGTTTCTAAATCATTTGGCCCAGTTAAACGGCGGCAATGTTTTAAAATTTCCTGCTTTTCGTTATCTATCGCTTGCATAATGCTTTGCTGGGGATCCTCGATTAAAATGCCATTTTCGATGTCCAATCCCCATGCACGCGGATTAAGATTATGCCCGCTTAATAAGTGACGTTGTCTATCGGCACAAATACCTTTTAAGTGAAACGAGTTGCTCTCGTGCTTCCATAAGTACACGTTTAAATTACCGTTATCAATATGACGCTTTTGCGATTTGACAAATTTATGCAATATGGTTTCGTATAAATACGGTAGCGCACCTATTTTGCTAAATGGCTCGCTTGGCGGCAGATAAAAATCGTTCGCGGTTTTATCGCCCACTACAATAGTGACTTGCTTGCCTTGTTTTAGTAATCGGCGTAGTGAGCGCATAAGTGGCGCCGGAAAGTTAAAGTACGGCGTATAAAGCACAAGCTCTTGCTCTGTGGTATCAAACAAGTTTTTTATTAATCGATTTAAACTGTTATTCCGACGGCCTAACCCTAAAAATAAACGAATTCCCAATGGGTCGGTGTTAGCTTTGCCAGCATTAGCGTAACTTGCCGATTTTAAATCGCGCATTAACTGTTTTTGTTCAAACTTAAAATCAATTAAACGCTTAAGCGGGCGGGTATCAATACGTGGCACAGCTTGTGACGCTATCAGCTTAGACTCTATAAAATCAACGACAGAGTCGCATAGCTCGCTTTGGCTCACTAAAAAATAACGGTCGAGCCTGTAGCGTTCGTTGTATTGTAAGTACACATTATTTAAGCTTGCGCCACTGTATAATAAAGTATCATCTACAACAAAGCCTTTAAGGTGTAATACACCAAATAGCTCTTTTGCTTTAACCGGTACACCGTAAACCTGTACGTTTGATTTAAATTTTTCTAAATAGTCACAATATAAACTTGCGTTACCGTCTGATTTTGCCGCCCCAATAAGACCCCGTTGAGCACGATGAAAATCAACCAACACTTTTATTTCAAGGTTGGGGTTTGCCAACGATACACGATGAAGCGCTTCTAAAATTTCGCGCCCTGCTTCGTCATCTTGTAAATAAAGTGCCGTTATATAAATTCTTTTTTTTGCGTTGCTAATTAAACGTAGCAATTGCGTACGGTACTCTTGTGCATTGGTTAAGACGTTAACGTCTTTTGAAGTCAACCCAAATGCGGGTTTTTCCTGCCAAAATAACATAGTTGCCTATTCACTAAGGTCACATAATCTATCAGTGACAAATAAAATTAAGTAAAACATATCAAAAAAAAACTAACGGGTCATGAATTAACGAATCTTTGTTGCTCATCTGTTTGTTTTTTCGCCTTAAAAAGCAATTTATTACTGTAACTAGGATAACCAGTACACAATATTGCACAGCAACACTATTTAGCAGAAAAAAATATTCACATAATTTGTTTACTTGTGCCTTGTTTTTCTTAGAATCGAAGCCATTAAGTTCAGTATTAAACGTTTAGGAAAAGATCATGACTGAAGCAAAACACTCTAAGTTACTAATTTTAGGTTCAGGCCCTGCTGGTTACACAGCCGCGGTTTACGCAGCACGCGCAAATTTAAACCCAGTTTTAATTACCGGTATTCAGCAAGGTGGCCAATTAACAACGACAACTGAAGTTGAAAACTGGCCAGGCGACGCGCACGGTTTAACGGGCCCTGCGTTAATGGACCGTATGAAAGAGCACGCCGAACGCTTTGAAACCGAAATTGTATTTGACCACATCAATAAAGTAGATGTGTCTAAGCGCCCTTTCACACTTACTGGTGACCAAGGTACTTATACATGTGATGC
>NZ_CAWUKC010000110.1:0-10274 GCF_963922945.1 uncultured Pseudoalteromonas sp.
ACAACATAAAAAATTGATAATAATTGGCAAGGTATTTTACTGTGTTGGATGGCGCTTCGCTTATCCGACCTACACTTACAAAAAGTCGCCTATTTAGATTGTCGCACCGGTAAAATAAAACGTCTATTCAACTCGAATACCTTGGCTTAAAAGGTACTCAACAGCTGCATCAGTATGGGGCTTAAACGCCTTCCAACGGCCAATTGCTTTGTTGTTAATTGGTTGGCGTACTTGTACTTTACTGGCTGTAGATACTGGCGCGGTGTTTAAGTGAAAGTCTATACATTGTGCTTGCCACTCTAAATTACAAAAGCTAACTAGCTCTTTTATTTGCTGCTCGGGCTTTGCGACTAATTCTTCGTATTTTACTAATTTTATGTTGTTGTGCAGGGCGCTAAAGTGCTGCATGAGTTTGTAAAAGCGGCTATAAAATTTAGCAGTGTCGAGCAAATCGAGCGAGTATGCGTAGTAGGGGTTATTTATAGTAAATAGCTGGCGGTAGTTACCGATGCAGGTGTCCATTGGGTCGCGCAGCATACAAATAATTTTAGCGTTTGGTAGGGCTTTAGTTATTAAGTCGATATAAAAAAAGTTAAACGGGAGTTTATCTATAAAGTGCTTATGGCTACCAGTGGTTACGCGAGTGGCGTTTAAATAGGCTGTCCCAAGCTGATTAAAATCAAGCTCGTAGGCTTTAGTGAGTGTTTGAGTATCGAGTACATGCGGTGTTTGGGTTTGGCTGAGCTTTTTAACGCTTAGGCCAAAGTCTTGTAACTCACCGGCTGATTGTACGTCGCTGTGGCTCGATAAAATACGCTCAACCAATGTGGTGCCAGAGCGGGGCATACCTAATACAAAAATAGGCTCTGGTGTTGGGTTTCCTTGTGTTAGCGCGTGTTTATGCTGTTCACTTAAATGTTTAATGTGTTCAAATAATGCGGTTGAGCTTTTATGATCAAACGGCTGCATAGCGCGCTTTGCTGCTTTACCTTGCTCTAGGCTGTTAAACGCATCATCAAACTTGCCTATGTCTTGATACTCTTTTGCCAGTGCGTGGCCGATGTGTAATTTTGCATCGGGATGAGTGATTTGCTCAGCTACGGTTTTTAAGCGCGCTATATGATTCGATTGCGCAGTGGCTTTGGTTAAGTCACTTAATGCAAAATGGCTTTGGTGATGCAGCGGGTTTAGCGTAATGGCGCTTTCAAAGGCATTTTTAGCTTGTTCAAATTGGCCGACAAATTTAGCGCTCACACCTAAATTATAATAAAACTGCGGTTGTGGTTTATTTGCATGGTTAGCCAGTTTAATAGCGCAGTTAAAGTAGTTTAGTGCCTCTTTGTGCAGGCCTGCTTGTGTAAGTGCAACACCTAAGGTGTCGGCATCAAGCGGCTTTTTTATTTGCTCAACGGGTATGGCTAAAGCGGTGTTTTTTGCTTTAGTTAATTCGCCTGTTAATGCGTAACACTTTGCAAGTTGGGCGCTGTATTCAATGCTTTTACCAAAGCTAAGGGCTTTTTCTATTAGCTTTATGGCTTTGTGTATTTGCCCTACGCGTAAATTAACCATGGCTAGTAAAAAGTAGCCATCGGCAAAGTCGGTTTTTTGCGTTACTAATTCAACTAACGTTTTATGAGCAAGCTCAATATTGCCTTGGTTTAAATGTTTAATTGCACTTTGATGAAGGTGTTTTAAATTTGGCTGCATTGTTTAATTTTTATTATTTAGTTACGCGTTAATAAAGAAAAAAGGCTCAAAAAATTTGAGCCTTTTAAGAGTGACTATAAATTATATTTCAAATTTGTAGTTAAATTTAACGCCTACCGTCAGCGGGCGGTTAATATAGTGGCCGTAGTTACGTTGTATGTCGGCACCGTTTGCAGTTGTTATGTCTGCATCTGAGCGACGAACCGATGTAAATGCATATTTATTAAATAGGTTATCAACATAAAGAGTTGTTGACCACTCATCGGCTGTTAACTTAGCAGAAATATTACTTAAGCTATAACCTGGCAGTGTTTCGCCATTGTCATGCAGGCCTACTCTGGTAATTACATCGCTTTGCGCGGTTAAACCGTAGTTAATATCAAGGGTTTTGTCGCTAAATACATCTGTTTGATAGTTTACACCCATAGAGAACTGATGCTCTGGCGAGCCCGGTAGACGGTCGCCATCTTCTGCGCCATCTGTGCCATCGGCATTAAATAAAAATGGTGCATCTGAGGTTAGCTCTGCTTTTGTATAAGCATAAGTGGCGTATACGGTAAATGAGTCAGATAAAATAGCACGGGTAGATAGCTCAACCCCTTTTGCGTTTGCACTGCCTGCGTTAGATAAGTACGGGAGTTGACCTACATCTGTTGCGCCTGCAATTTGTGCATCATCCCAATCTACGTTAAATAACGCGGCATTAAAGTGTAATTGGCTTCTAAACCAAGTGCTTTTTAGGCCTAGCTCGTAGTTTGTTGTGGTATCGGCATCGTAGAGCATTTCTTCTGGGCTACCACAACCTGCTTGATTAGCTGGTAATGGATCAGGACACGGTGCTAAACCATTTGAGCCACCAATTCTAAAGCCTTCACTTACCGTTGCATAACCCATTACTGATGGAGTGAACTGGTATTTAGCGTTAAATTTGAATAGGCTGCCGTTGTCGTCTGCTTCATTTTTTTCAAAATTTAATGAAATTGCATCAGGTGCTGCGCCATCAAATAGGGTATTAAATAGCGGGAAGTCGACAGCCGATTCTGATTCAACGTCGTACTGGTACAAACGCATACCAATGGTTACATCTAGTTTTTCTGTTACTTGGTAACCTACTTCACCAAACAAAGCCGACTCTGTAATTTCTGTACGGTCTACCGAGAAATACTCTAGTTGGTCTGGACGAGATTGCGCTGCGCCAAAATTTTCTACGGCAAAATCACCAAAGCCTGGGGTAAATTCTTTACTTGAGGCGTCTGTTTCTATTTTGTTGTAAAACGCGCCTACAATCCAATTTAGGTCGCTGTCGCTTTGCGATACTAAACGAAGCTCTTGCGTGAAGGTATCTTCTTCGTCAATTTCACGTGTGTATGATGAAAACGCAGGGAACTCTTCATAACCGTAATCTAGGCGGATAAGTAAATCGGTTTGGTCACGTTGGCCGTCGGCATCAAAGCTTGAGATACCGGTTGCCGATACAAGCTCTGCAAAACCTAGGTCGGCTTTTAGCTCAAGGCTTAGTAGTTGATCTTCTTTTTCGCGCGGCTCTTCATAACGATAAGCCGACTCGTATTTACCTACAATATCACTTAAACCGTTATCATCGTTTAGGCTGTTGTAATGAACAATTGAACGGCCTTCGCTGTCTTGGTTTTGATAAAAGTAATTAAGTGTCCCTTCAAATGTTTCGCTTGGTTTGAAGCGTACAGAAATACGGCCTGTGGTAGTTGTTTCGCCGTTAGCATCTTCAACATTTTTAATATTGTTGTTTACTTCGTCGGCGTTACTCCAATCAGGGTCCGGTAGCGATACACCTGGCTCACGCACTGCGTAAGCATAATCAATAAAGCCTGGGTCTTCGTATACGTTCAAGCTTGCACGTACTGCAAGTTCATCTTCAATAAGTGGCAGGTTTACTATAAAGCCGCCTTCGCCGCCTAACGAGTCACTTTCTTGGGTTTGAAACATATCACCAAATATTTCTACTGTTGTAAAATCAAGCTCTGGCTCTTTAAGCATGTAACGAATTGCGCCGCCTAGAGTACCAGCACCATATAACGTGCCTTGTGGCCCAATAAGTACTTCTACACGCTCTATGTCTACCAAGCGCATATCAACTGACACCGGGATTTCGTTAACGTAAGTAGCGACGGTTCCGCCATCTGATGATGGACCAGACGAATTTGTATTTAAACCACGTACAATAATAGGCGAGCCTGAGCGACCACCTTGATCGGTAATTGTTAAACCAGGTACCCAACGCGCTACATCGGCTAGTTCGCCAATGTTTTGATCTTTCATTACATCGGCATCAAGTGCGGTAATGTTTAGCGGTGCATTTTGCACCGATCCGCTGCGTCTTGTTGCTGTAACTTCGATTACTTCGAGTGATTTGTTTATCGCGGTGACTTCTTCTTGCGCCACGGCTGAGTTAGAAAATATAAATGCGCCAGATACAGCGCTCGAAATAGCCAAGGTTAACAAGCTTGGTTTAAACATAAAAAGTGATCCCCAGATTCAAAATTTACAGCGTTAATATAAGTTAAACAGTTTATCAGGGAGTTAAAGTGGTGGGAATATTAAAATTGAATTTTAATTCACCTTTTTGGAATAAATATAGTTTATGTTCGGCTTTGAATTATATAAATATGTATAACATCCAAATAATTAGCAGGTTAAGGTACAAACGGAAACGTTTTGCGCATTGAGCAAATATAAATAGCCATTCACATTGCTTAGTTAGCTGAATGTATAAATACGGTTAAGAAACGTATAGGACCCTGTTTAATATTTTGCTCAAAGGTATTTATTGTTGTTTTAGCACTATAAAAGTGAAGTTTGATCCCCATTAACCCTTCATACCGTAAGCTATAGCATTTTGTACTAAAGTACGCGTATTAAGGAATATTTATGAGCCAATTATTCTCACCTTTAAAGCTCGGTGAACTCACTTTAGACAACCGTATTATTATTGCGCCTATGTGTCAGTATTCAGCAAATCAGGGGGCTGCCAGTGATTGGCACACTATTCATTTAGGGCAGTTAAGCTTAAGCGGGGCAGGATTACTTATTTTAGAGGCCACCGCGGTTAACCCTGAGGGGCGTATTAGTTATGGCGATTTAGGGCTTTGGAATAGCGAAACCCAACAAGCATTAGGCAAAAGTCTAAAAGCTATTAGGCAATACAGCCCCATGCCTATTGGCATTCAGCTAGCGCACGCAGGGCGTAAAGCATCTACTGAAAAACCATGGGATGGGGGTGGCGCAATTGCACCTAGCGATAAAAATGGCTGGCAAACATTTGCGCCTTCTGCCATTGCCTACGATGACAACGCTTACCAGCCAAAAGCTATGACGAAATCGGATATAACCCAGCTAATAAACGATTTTGTAAGCGCAGCAAAACGCGCAGATGAGCTAGGGCTTGATTTAATCGAGCTACATGGTGCGCATGGTTACTTGTTACACCAGTTTTTATCGCCACTTTCAAATAAGCGTGATGATGAATACGGCGGCAGTTTGCAAAACCGTATGCGCCTTGTGCTTGAGGTGTTTAAAGCAGTAAGAGCTGAATTTGCAAGTAATAAACCGGTAGGTATCCGAATTTCTGCTACTGATTGGGTTGAAGGTGGTTGGGATTTAGCACAATCAATAGAGCTTGCTAAAGAGTTAGACAAGCTTGGCTGCGATTTTATTCATGTAAGTACAGCGGGTTTAAGTCCAGAGCAGCAAATACCGGTTAAACCAAATTTTCAGGTGCCGTTTGCAACCGCTATTAAAGAGGCCGTGAATATGCCGGTAATAGCCGTAGGTTTAATCACGGAGCCACAACAAGCCGAAGATATTATTAGCGAGCAGCAAGCTGATGGTGTAGCACTAGCGCGAGGTATTTTATACAACCCGCATTGGCCTTGGCATGCCGCAGCCGCGCTTGGCGCAACTGTTAAAGCACCAAAGCAGTACTTGCGATCTAGCCCGCATGGGCAGCCTTCACCTATTAAGTAATTTACCCATACCATGGCTACCCACTGTATTTATATGCAGTGGGTTTTATTATTTGTAAATTAGAGTTATTTATGAATCAAACCGTTACACAGCCTGTGCAAATAAGTAATACCTTAGTGAGCATTATTGCACTGTGCTGTGGCCTTATTGTGGCAAATATTTATTATGCTCAGCCAATCATTGAGTTATTAGCGCCCGATGTTGGCTTAAGTGCACATAGCGCAAGTTTTATTGTGTCGCTTACTCAAATTGGCTATGCAATGGGGCTGTTTTTTTTAGTGCCATTGGCCGATTTAGTCGAAAACAAACGCTTAATGCTCATTACCTTAGCCATAACATTTTTAAGTTTAATAGGCGCAGGCTTGGCGCAAAGTCCAAGTGTTATGTTGCTATTATGCTTATTGGTGGGGGCAAGCTCTGTATCGGTGCAGGTATTAATACCGCTTGCTGCGCATTTATCGTCAGATGAAAAACGTGGGCAAGTACTGGGCAATATAATGGCGGGGTTATTATTGGGTATTTTATTGGCAAGGCCAATGTCGAGTTTAATAGCCGATCATTTTGGTTGGCGAGCCGTATTTTACTTTGCCGCAGGCTGTATGGCATTTATAGCCAGTGTTATTTACTTTACGATACCAAGCAGGCAACCAACACAAAATACAACCTATGTTAAGTTATTAAAATCGCTTAAGCAGCTAATAATACAGCAGCCAGTGCTGCGTGAGCGGGCATTGTATCAAGCGCTTATGTTTGCCTCTTTTAGCTTATTTTGGACCAGCGTACCGGTTGTATTAGCCAGAGAGTACGGTTTATCGCAATCACACATTGCCTTATTCGCTTTAGTAGGCGCAGCTGGGGCTGTCGCCGCGCCTATTGTTGGACGTTTAGCCGATAAGGGGTATACGCACCAGTTATCGTTACTTGCTAAGGTGATTGCCGCAGTGTGCTTTTTACCAAGTGTATTTGAGTTACCCAATGGGGTAATAATTTTAGCTTTAACAGGTGTGTTTATTGATTTTGCTGTGCAGGCAAATATGGTGCTGGGTCAGCGGGTGGTATATTCACTAGAGCCACAAAGCCGAGCCCGCTTAAATGCCATATACATGACCAGTATTTTTGTCGGTGGGGCGCTTGGCTCGCTAGTGGCAAGCCCACTATACGAAGCTGGTGGCTGGGAAAGCGTGGCGTTAGTGGCAGCGGGTATGCCAGTTATATCACTAGTCGGATATTTAATGACAAGTAGCAAGTAGGCGCGATACAAGTTATAGCGAATTTTGTTATTTAAAAGGCCAGCGCAGTTATGTGTTGGCCTTTTTATAGAGGCGATTATTGTTTTTTAACACTCGAAAATGAGCTGCCCACCGAGGCTATAATGACTAATAAAATAGCCAACCATTGCCACAGGGTTAATAACTCGCCAAGTATAATAAACCCAGCAAGAGCAGCAAATGCAGGCTCTAAACTGAGAATAATACTAAAGCCTTGAGCGGGCATATTGCGCAGGGCAACCATTTCAAGCGTATAGGGCAGCGCGCTTGATAAAATAGCAATGCCAATGCCCAGCGGTATAACACTCCATGTAAATGCACTGCTTTGTAATATGCCGCCATAGGGCACAAGTACAATAGCGGCAACAGTCATACCGAGCGCGACCGTTGCACCGCCTGAGCTTTGTGTGCCGGTTTTTTTACCAAACAATATATAGGCGGCCCAACAGGCTCCGGCACCCAGCGCAAGTACTACGCCTATTGGGTCTAGGCTTTCCTGACTGCTCATATCAGGTAGTAATAGTAAAATCCCCGCAATGGCACACGCCACCCAAAATAAGTCGCGCTTAGCGCGTGAGCTAAATAACGCGACAGCGAGCGGGCCGGTAAATTCAAGTGCTACACCTATTCCTAAAGGGATACGTTCAATCGCGTAATAAAATAAAATATTCATTCCGCCGAGGCTTAAACCGTACACCACAATTGATAACCGATTACCTCTAGCTGGTAGGTGTTTCCAAGGTTTAAATATTAAACACAAAATAAGTGCAGAAAAACCAAGCCTAAGTGCAGTGGTGCCTTCGGGGCCAACAACAGGAAATAACTGCTTAGCAAATGAAGCACCGGATTGAATGGTGATCATAGCTAACACAATACACACGAGCGCAAGCAAAAAGTTTTTAGTGGATGATTGCATTGTTTTCCTTGGTAACAATCGTCTATTTTTGCGCAGTGTAGCTGTTTTTTATTCGCTAAGTAATAGCTTGAGATACAAAATTAAATTTAGGAGGGAGTTGTTAGTGTGTGACATGCTTGGGTGTGTATGCATGCCCCTATTTAAGTGCAAAAACAGTAACCGTAAACCTCAAAATAAAAAAGCCAGGGAATAGATCGCTGGCTTATCAACGTTTAGGTTGTTTTAATGTGTTTTGCTAGCACTTTTAACTAAGCCATCTAAAGAATAAAGGCCACGTTTTTCATCATTTTTACGTTTGATTTCTTCAAGCGCACGTGCTTCTACTGCGTCAAATAATGCGTTAATTAAACGGTTAAAGTGCTTATGCATTGCGGTACGTGCGGCGCTTGCATCGTGTGTTTGCAATGCATTGTAAATAGCAGTGTGCTCATCCATTACGCAATCGTTATTGTTTTTACACACGCTGCCATAATCGGCCACAATTTGTGAATTGTTTAAACGCAAATCCCACAAATTCGCCACCGCATACTCTAGGGCTTTATTACGCGTAGCACGCGCTATTATTTCGTGAAACTCACGGTCGGCTTGTTCTACATATAAGCCTTCTTCCATAGCGATAAGTGTTTGCTTTAATTGGGCTAGCTCTTCATCGGTGATTGATTGCGCGGCCAGTGCGGCTATTTCACCTTCAATGAGTGCGCGAGCTTGGGTTAGCTCAAATGCGCTGATCTCTTTTGTTTTTACTGCGGTTTCTTGCTGTTCTATTACATATACACCAGAGCCGGTTTTAACTTCTACGCGGCCTCGTACTTCTAATGCAATAATAGCTTCACGAATTGTTGGGCGGCTTACGTCAAACATGTCGGCAAGTTCTCGCTCTGGTGGTAAACGACTCCCAGCAGAAAACTCTCCTTGGTTTATTAAAGCTTCAACCTTATCAACAATGCGCCAAAATAAGCGACGGTTTCCCATATTCTACCTTTATTACCTGAAGGAATAGCGGCTGAAAGGCCCAAAGAGCCTAAACCTACTGTTATTAGCAGAGGTTACCCCAAAATTCACTCTTATGTCAAAATCTTAAAGTGGTATAACGGTCATATAATATTATAAATGAGCGTTAACCTGTTTATGTTACCAATTTAGTATAAATTTTAATAATTGGCTAGCTTGATTGGTCATGTTTTTGTGTGGTAAATTAGCTTTACTCTTTTAGTAAAGAGAAGTTAGGGCGTATTAATTACCTGTACTCGATAAAAATAAGTAAGCCGATAATTTTATATTTGCCCTAACCTTGATTGCCCACGGATGGGGGTCAACTTTAGTAAGCTTAAGCGCTTGTGTCATTAGGGTAAACGACCCCAAGCTGTTTTCTTGCAGTATCAAGTACGTTCATCACGTCGCAGGCAAGCTGATGTGTATTAACATCTGACTCTAGCCTTTGCGCGTTAATGGCTTGCATAAAGTGTGCAACTTCGTATTTCATAAAGTGTTCATCAAATTCATCAGAAATCACTTCTACTTCACCGTTATTAGCAACAAACTCTATGTGTTTTAACTGCGACACGGCGTGAATACGTAAACGGCCGAGCTCCCCCTGAATTTCGGTAATGTTATCGCCTTGAGATATTTTAGAATAACTAATAACCGCTTGTTTATCATCGTAATTGAGCAACACATCGCCTGCGCCATCTACGCCGGTATCTAATAGCACACCGCTGGCACTTACGCGCTGTGGTGCCCCCCAAAGTGCAATAAGTAAATAAAGCGGGTACACGCCTAAATCAAGCAAAGCGCCATTGGCAAACTCGGGTAAAAAGGTATTGGGACGCTCGCCGTTTTTATATTTATCGTAACGCGATGAGTACTGACTGTATTGGCCAATAAACTTACGGGGTTTGCCTATTTTACTCAGCGCATTTTTAAGTCGCGTAAAGTTTGGCAAATGCGTGGTCATCATTGCTTCCATAAAAAGGCGCTTATTGGCTTTCGCTGCAGCTAAAATAGCGTTTAGCTCATGGCTATTAGCAGCTGAAGGTTTTTCGCCAAGTACATGCTTGCCAGCCTCTAGGCACATTACTGCGTATTGCTTGTGCAGGCTATTTGGCGCCGCTATATAAACCGCATCAACATTGGGATCTTGGCATACCTGCTCAACAGAGGTGAAAATTTTTACATCGGTATTTGGATGATTTGATAAAAAGGCTTCGCCGCTTGATTGTTTGCGAGAGCACACACCGTATAAATTGAATTCATCTAACGTATTGGCTGCGCTTAATAAGGTATCACTGATAAAATTGGTACCGACAATGACAAAGTTCATGCCTGCTCCTTAGCTTAAATAATAAGAGCCGCTACTTTAACATTTTTTTTGCCCTGTATGC
>NZ_CAWUKC010000111.1:0-10135 GCF_963922945.1 uncultured Pseudoalteromonas sp.
ATTTTAAAAAAGCCCATATCCTTGTGTTTCTTCCTCTTGCTGTTGTGTTAAATGTTCGGGTCTAAAAATGGCACTCGGATCGATTAAAACACTATGCTTTTCAGCTAATTTTATTAGCCCCCGCATCATGCCTTTGGTTTGTGGGTCTATATCAAACCCGACTTCGGTTAGCTTATCGAGAGGTTTAATGTCTTCTTTTTTATAATCTATATTGTCCTCTACTTTATCTACTAGCAGCCCGACGTGTGGGTTAAGCCCGTCTTTAGTTGTAAAAACAATAATAGGTTTATAATCGAGAGTTATTTGTTCCTTTGCTGCATCACACAGTCGCTGCAATTGCATAAAACTGTTGCGCTTAATGTTGGCTAAGTATTTATTAGCTTGTTTGTAGTTTTGCCCATTATGCGCAGCGATCGCGTTGTTTGTTGCCTTTACGAAACTCTGAAAAGGCTCATCAAGCTTTTCAACAATCACTTTTAGGTCGATATTATCGGTTTTAAACTCTTTATAAAATAAAGCGATGTTGTGCAGCTGGGTTAAATCACATGTAATTGGTGTATCTTGAGTTGAAAGGCTTTTCTCAAAATGGCTGAACCAGTCATTGAGCTTGGTTTGCCATGCTCTTAACTCACCTAGTGCTGTTTTATTACATTGTTCAGTTGAATTTCCATTCAAAATAATACCTAAATCGAACACTGGGGTGGGCGTTTCCATATAGTCTTTTACACCAATAAAGCTCTTATTATTATTTGGCAATGTAGTGAGGTTATTATCAAATCGCTCGGTCAGTAAAATGTCGAGGATTTTAAGTGAAATGGTTTTGCAGCCCACCTGAAAGTTTATAAATTCCATGCCTTTATCTTTAATTACCTTGTAATACTTTAAGGATAGAACAAAATAAATAAATAGCTTAAAGGTTGTGAGACTTTTTGATCAGAGATGTAACTGCACTTTTAAACTGCTGCTCTAGTGCTTTTTTTCCACTAAAGCCGTGTTGCTTTATTAGCTGCTCATTACTGTGGTTTTGTAATACCATTTGTATCAGCAAGTGGCGATCTTCACTTTTGGTTGCCATTAGGCAGGACGGTGAGTGATTAAATAAATACCATAGTTTTGGCGCGGTATTAAAGCGGTTTCTTGTACTAATTGTAGTGTTTATAGGCGGGCTGGGTACGCTAGATTCATCGATAAATTTACTTATTAGCTCACTGACTAACTCACTGTCGAGTTGGCTAAAGTGCGTTAATAAACCATAAAACAAATCACTTTTAAATTGCTGAGCTAAGCTATGTAAGCCCTGCGCGGATGTGCTTAATGGTTTAATAACAAGGGCTGAGTGCTCACCGGTGCTTTTGTCGCGTTGATAACCTAGCTTTACAGTACTAAAGCCCTGAGATTGCCAAAAACGTAAAAGCTCAGCTGTAGCCCCAAAACTTGCGCCTATATAACTACATATAGGCGTAAGCTGATGTTGGCAATGCGCTAATAATGCTTTTCCTACGCCTTGTTGGTGCAGATTAGGTGCAACAGCAATACGAATAACACGTGCACTTTGCTTTGTTAAATAGCTTGGCTGTGCGCTTAATTGCGCGAGCGATTGCGCCATTAAGTGCCCTTGCGGGCGCCGCTCACCATTTACTACTTGTTTAGCGAGCCCTGTATCCATACTGCCTTCCAATGCTATTAGGCAAACCCCAATAACCTGTGTACTGCATTTGCTAATAAACAGCCTTTGCGCTGGGGCATCAAGTAATTGGCGTAAATCGTTAACACTGCTTTGGTAATGGGCCAGTGCAAGCAGTGCCACTATTTGCAGTAGTAAAGGTTCATTATTGGTAAGCTTTTGTTGAGTGACTTCAATGTGCTCAATGTCATTTAAAGCGAGTTGGTCTTCGTTGTATTGTGCATCTAAAGCAAAAAGTGTGCGTACATGCTGCTCAAGAGGGTCGCCCTTGGCAAAACGTAAAGGGTCTTCTAGGTTTACAACTTTTGCTGCTTTGTAATTTGCTTTGATATATTGCGTAAAGCGAATGGTATAGCCTCGGCCATTACCTTCGTAGCCAACCAAGGTGCTTGCAAATACTATTCGTGGGTAGTGCTTTAACATTGTTAATAGTAAGGGCACAGGGATTGCGGCAGCTTCATCGACAAGCAACAAGTCACATTGTGGTAATTGTTCAAGCAAAGCATCGGGCGCCATGTACTGCAAATTGCCTAACTGTTTTTGCTGAGCGCTGTATTCTATTTGTAATGTTTTGGCTAAATGTTTAAAACAGCTGTGAGTGGCTCTAAATTGTGTTGCGCATACAATTACTTTTTTATCATGCAATGCTGCGGCAGCTAGCCCTAGCGCAGCGGATTTTCCTCGCCCTCTGTCGGCATTAATAATTAAAGGCCTGTTAGCACGCCCTGTGGCTACCTTGATTATTTGCTCAACACAGTGCTGTTGCGCCTGGTACTCAATTTTATTTGTTAGATTGTTATTAAGCGGCGGTTGGTTAAAACCTGTGTGCTCATCAAAGTGTACGATAGGTAGCGTTTTTAAAAGGCGTGAAAAGCGTAAATTAAAATAGCTTTGCTGATTACTAAACCCAAAAGATTGCATGCTTTGTAGCGCAGGGTCTTGCCACGAGCTCAAGCTGTGTAAGTCAGGTAGTAATAAAAATAAAAGTCCGCCGGCTTTTACAGTGCCCGCTAATGCGGCGATTTTATCAGAGTAAATACCGCTAAAGCCATCATAAACAGCATGCGAGAACTCTTGCCCTAATAGCTGATGGGTATGCTCGGGCCAGTTGGCGTGTTGAAGTTGTGAGCTTTTAGAGAGTACTTTTACGCTATACGAACTTGTTAAAGTATCCAGTAATTTATAACACCAAACGGACTGGCCTGTAATAAGCACTAACTGACGATGCTTTGCGCCAGTTAGCTGCTGTGTTAATTGCTCAATAAAGTGTTTATACAGCTTGAAGTCGTGCATATGCGGTTACTAACCATTTGCTGCCAAGGTCGTCAAAGTTAACTTGTACACGCGATTGTGCGCCGCTGCCTTCGTAATTAAGCACTGTGCCTATACCAAATTTAGCGTGTAGTACGCGTTGACCTAAGTTAAACCCGCTTTCCTCAAATGCCGCATGGCTCACTGATGCACTAAAGCGCCCTGCAGCAGGCGGTCTTGAGACCTGTGTTTTAATGCGAATTTCTTCCACACAGTCTTCGGGAATTTCACGTAAAAATCGCGATGGGCTATGGTACTTTTCTTGGCCATATAAACGACGGCTTTCGGCATGGCTTATGTATAGTTTGTCCATTGCCCGGGTCATGCCTACGTAACATAGGCGGCGCTCTTCTTCTAAGCGTCCAGACTCTTCATTACTTTGCTGCGACGGGAACATGCCTTCTTCAACGCCCACCATAAACACAAGCGGAAACTCTAAGCCCTTAGCCGAGTGAAGAGTCATCATTTGTACAGCGTCTTCGTGCTCATCCGCTTGGCCTTCACCAGATTCAAGTGAGGTATAAGCTAAAAAGCCTTGTAATGGAGAACTAAACTCTTCTTCTTCAGGGAGCTCGTACTGATCGCAGGCACTGATAAGTTCTTCTAAGTTTTCTACGCGAGCGCGGCCTTTTTCGCCTTTTTCGGCCTGATACATAGCCATTAGGCCTGAGGTTTGAATAGTGTACTTGGCTTGCTCTTGCAAGGTTAGGTCGCTAATTTTGTCTTCTATATGCTCAACCAACTCTACAAATTTTGTAACAGCGCTTGCTGCACGGCCAGATAAGTGTTGTTGTTCAACAATTGCTTTGGCGGCGTACCAAAGAGGCAATGACTCAGCACGTGCACAGTCACGTATATGGCTAAGTGTTTTATCACCAATACCGCGTGCAGGGGTGTTTATTACGCGCTCAAATGCAGCATCGTCTTGGCGATT
Source organism: uncultured Pseudoalteromonas sp. (assembly GCF_963922945.1). GTDB lineage: Bacteria > Pseudomonadota > Gammaproteobacteria > Enterobacterales > Alteromonadaceae > Pseudoalteromonas. The sequence continues at coordinate 3,930 of NZ_CAWUKC010000111.1, forward strand.
TCCTACCAGTCGTAAGTACGAGAGTGCGTCTTTAATCTCTTGGCGCTCGAAAAATCGCATCCCCCCGTAAATTCGGTATTTTAAACCCTCTTGTAGCATAGCTTCCTCGAGTACACGAGATTGTGCGTTACTACGGTATAAAATAGCGGCGTCTTGCAACGCATTACCAGCATTTAGCCAGCTACGTAATTTGCTGCTTACAAAACGAGCTTCGTCTAGCTCGTTAAAGGCGGCATAAATAGAGATAGGCTCGCCTTCGTTACCGTCGGTCCATAAGCTTTTACCCATACGCTCTGAGTTATTTTTTATAAGCGCATTCGAAGCCTTTAGAATAGTTGCGGTTGAACGGTAGTTTTGTTCAAGGCGAATAGTTTCGGCGTCAAAGTCAGTTAAAAAACGCTTTATGTTTTCTATTTTAGCGCCGCGCCAACCGTAAATGCTTTGGTCATCGTCGCCAACAATCATAATGCTTTGTGTATCGCCAGCCAGTAGCTTTAACCAGGCGTATTGAATGGTATTGGTATCCTGGAACTCGTCTACCAGCATATGGGTAAAGCGCTGCTGATAATGGCGAAGTAGCGTCGGGTTATTTTTAAGAACCTCGTAGCTACGTAATAGTATTTCTGCAAAATCAACTAAACCTGCACGATCACATGCTTCTTGATAGGCGGCATATACACGCAACATCATTTGCTCGTTTATATCGTAGGCTTGAATGTCTTTAGGGCGCAGGGCTTCATCTTTTTTAGCGCTTATATACCAGCCAAATTGCTTGGCGGGCCACTTTTTGTCATCAATATTCATTGATTTTAAAAGGCGCTTAATCATTCTTAGTTGATCATCAGAGTCTAAAATTTGAAAGGCTTCTGGTAAGTTTGCTTCACGATGATGGGCGCGCAAAATACGATGTGATAAACCATGGAATGTACCAATCCACATACCGCCAACTGGCGCTTTCAGGGTTTCTTCTACTCGGGTACGCATTTCTTTAGCGGCCTTATTAGTAAAGGTAACCGCAAAAATACTATAAGCTGATGCTTGCTCAACCTGCATTAACCACGCTATACGATGAACGAGCACTCGTGTTTTACCAGACCCTGCACCTGCTAATACCAGCATGTTTTGTAGTGGGGCTGCAACGGCATCGCGTTGTTTGTCATTTAAGCCATCGAGTAATTCAGAAACGTCCATCGTTACGCCTTTTCAATCAATAATGAGGGCAGTATAACAGGTGTTTTTGTTAGGCTAAATAAAATACTGTTTTTATGAACAGCTATTCTAAAAATTCTTGTAAAAATAAATGCTTAGTTGGTTTTTTGTACACTTAAATAGCAATAAGTTAATAATAAAAATAATCAAATTGACCTATATTTAGTAAAAAATACTAAGTTAATCATTTGGTTTAATTTTAACTAATTGATTTTAAAGCTTTAATAAATTGGCATAAAGTGTGATAGTAAGTAAATAACTAAAATTTAAAATTAATTAACTACAGAGGTGAGTATGGCTGATCAAGGTTCTGGTGGTAATGTTATTGCGGCGTTGTGTAATATATTTTTTCCTGGTTTAGGGCAATTAGTACAAGGGCGAATTTTAGCGGCTATCTTTTTTGCGCTAGCTATTATAATTAGCTACGCACTAATTTATGTATTGGTAGGTTTTGTGCTCGTGCCTATTATTTACTTATGGTCGATTATAGATGCTGCACGATTTAAATCGCGAAGTTAGCTTTTATGTTGTTCATTTAAATAGCGCCCATAGGCGCTATTTTGCGTTTTAAAGGCAGTGTTTAGGGTTGTTTGTGGGTATAATTAGCGCATTAGCGTTTTAAAAGTAAGAATTATGGAATATCAATTTATACGTGACCCTATTAGCGGGCTGCGCATTAGAATAAACAGTGAACATGCCTTAGTCGGTCGCTGGTTAAACGAGGAAATCGGCAAAGAAAAAGTGGCGATGGTACAAGCACTTATTAGCTCAGTAAAAACAAGCTACGAGCCTGTAACACTTAAAGGACAAGAGATAGATTTAATACTTTCTAAAGACGAAGCTTTATTTGAAGCGCATGCACTTCACCAAGACAGCGAAGATTTACTCGCCTATCAAGATGATGACTTAATGCTTGAAGAAAATGGCCTTGTGAGTGGTTGTGGCTTTGAAGATTTTATAGATTTAATAGAGTCGTGGGCTGACTTTAGTGGCTCGCGTTAAACGTTTTAAAGGCCAACCTAGTTGGCCTTATTTATGTTTTAAGTTATTGCAAATCAATTGATTCAACAGCGGCTAAAAGTAAGCTTTCAGTTAAACGTACTTTGTAATTAGGGTTTGCGTACTGAAAGTATACAACGCCGCTTTTATCAATCACAAATACAGCCGGTACAGGCAAGGCGACGTTTACTTTGCCTTGGGCATCAACAAAGTTAACACCGCGCTTATTGCGATAGATAGCGGCTGTTTTATCGTCGAGGTAATAGGCTAAACCTAAGGCTTTTGCTAGGGTTAAGCTATCATCTGAAAGCAGTAAATAATTAGGTGATTTAATTTTACTTTGGGCTAGTTTTTCTGGACTATCTGGCGATACTGCAATAATTTGCGCGTTCAAATTAGCGAGTTGCTGCTCAATTTTTTGAATATTAGCCAGTTGTTTTGAGCAATAAGGGCACCAACCTCCACGGTAAATAATAAGTATTGTTGTTTTTTCAGCAAAGCGCTTTTTTAACTCTATGTTATGACCTTGTTGATCTTTAAGCGTTACATTAGGCACGCTCAGGCCCGGTAATAATGGTGATACTTGCTCAGGGGCTGCTGCAATTCCCGCAGTACTTGCTTGCGCATTAGTTACTAAGAAAGCAGTCAGTATTATAGTCGCCAAGGTGTGTAGTAACACGTTACTCATTATTATTTCCTGCCTTGTTTTGGTGTACTTTTTATAATAGATCAAAAATGCACTTTTTATTATTTGCCTGTATCATAAGCATTATTTAAAAGCTCCAGTGGAAACAATATGTCAGCCAACTTAAACAAGCTAGTTGTAATGCTAGAAATGCAAAATGCGATGAACACAAAGGTTCATGAACAATGGTTTAGCCAAGGCTTTGAGTGGTACAGAGCCATTTGGGTAGAGTGTGCAGAAATGCTAGATCATTACGGCTGGAAGTGGTGGAAAAAACAAACCCCAGATACCGAGCAAGTAATTTTAGAATTGGTTGATATATTTCATTTTGGTTTGTCGTTAAGAATCGATGGAACAACATCTTACGAGGAGTTAGCTAAGCAATTAGTGCAAGAGCTTAGCACACCACAAACGGCAGATGACTTTAAACAAACGCTTGAAATGTTAGCCGCATCAGCAGTGGCTGATAAAGCCTTTAATGCTGCCGCGTTTGCAGGGTGTATGGCGCAAATAGGGATGGATATTGACGATTTATACCGCGGTTACGTAGGTAAAAATACGTTAAACTTTTTCCGCCAAGATCATGGCTACAAAGATGGCAGCTATATTAAAGTATGGAATGGCCAAGAGGATAACGAACATTTAGTGGAAGTTGTTAAAAGCCTTGATACCGAACATCCAGATTTTGCAAAGTTAGTATACCAAGGCCTTGAGGCGCGCTACCCAAGCTGATAGTTATATAATAGTACGGTAGTCGGTTACATTTAAGTAATCGGCTATTACATTATGTGGTTGCTGGCTATCTGGGTTGGCCACCGCAAGTAAATGTTCAATGCCGTATTCTCGGGCAGCATTTAAAACTGGCACACTATCATCAACAAACAAAGTGCGCTGCTTATTAAACCCTAAGTCTTTTTGTACCTGATGCCATAAACTTTGCTGCTCTTTACTCACTCCGTATTGATGAGTCGACACCACACCATCTAAATAATTGTCTATGGCGGTGTGTTCAAATTTAAGCATCATATTTTCTGGGTGGGCATTGGTTAAGAGTATTAACTCTTTACCGGCTTTCTTTAATTCAGTTAAAAAGTGGGGTACATCTTCACGCACTTGTATTAAATGCTGAGTTTGGCGTTTTAATTCCATAATGGGTAAATTAAGTTGCTCTTCCCAGTAGTCTAGGCAATACCATTGTATTTGGCCGCTCACCGCTTGATAGCGTTTGTGCATATCGGCTTTTGCTTCGTCAAGGGTAATATTGCGAGTGAGTGCAAGTTGCTCTGGTACAACGCTAAGCCAAAAATGACTATCGAAATGTAAATCGAGTAATGTTCCGTCCATATCAAGTAAAACGGTATCGATTTTTGACCAATTTAGCATGGGCTTTTCCTTATGAAAAGTTTATGATTAAGCACAACTGCCATGATAGCAAAATAACGCCAATGACACAGAAAAAGCACCCAACTCCGCCGCAAATTATTAGCAATAAGGTTGTTGCTAAAAGCCGTTTATTTACCGTTGAATCGCTAGAGCTTAAGTTTTCTAATGACGAAGAGCGCCAGTATGAGCGAATACGTGGCGGTGGTCGCGGGGCTGTAATGATTGTACCAATAACTGCAGATAACGAAATGCTACTGGTGCGTGAGTATTGCGCAGGTACAAACGACTATCAATTAGGTTTTCCAAAAGGTTTAATAGACCCCGGAGAGACGCCAGAGCAGGCCGCAAACAGAGAGCTAAAAGAAGAAGTGGGGTTTGGCGCTGAATTTTTTGAGCCATTAAAAGTAGTATCAATGGCACCAAGTTATTTTAATGCAACCATGCATATTTTATTTGCTAAGCAGCTTTATCCGCAAACGTTAGAAGGGGATGAGCCCGAACCTTTAGTGGTTGTTAAGTGGCCATTAACCGATTGGCAGTCATTATTGGAGCAAGACGATTTTACCGAAGCTCGCAGTGTTGCCGCTTTGCTATTATTAAATAAGTATTTAGCGTCTGGAGCTGCAAATGAATAAACTACTAGAGCCTTGTATTGAACTTGCACAAAGTGCAGGCGATGCCATTATGGCTATTTATAAAAAAGACGATATTGGCCAGCAAGAAAAGTCAGACGCAACACCTGTCACAAAAGCTGACTTAGCCTCAAATGATGTGTTAGTAGCAGGTCTGCAGGCACTTGCGCCCGACATCCCTATCATGTCTGAAGAAACGCCTATTCCAGCACTTGCTGACAGGCAAAATTGGCAACGCTATTGGTTGCTTGACCCAATGGATGGCACTGGCGAGTTTATTTTAGAAAGTGGTGACTTTGCCGTTAATATTGCATTAGTAGAAAATAACCACCCCGTACTAGGTGTGATTCACTGGCCTGCAAAAGGGATCACTTACTTTGCTACTGCTAATCAGGGAGCCTATAAGCGAGAAAACGGTAACGATATTAAAATGTCGGTAGCAACACCCGATAACCTGACGCTGGCAGTAAGTCGTAGACAAAAAGTTGAAGCGGTCAGTCAGTATTTAAATACGCAGTTTGCCACTGTTGCAGTAGGCTCGTGCTCGCTAAAAGCATGTATAGTTGCCGAGGGTAAAGCCGACTGCTTTTTACGAATTGGTCCCACTGGCGAGTGGGATACTGGCGCCTCACAAGTGATTGTAGAAGAGGCGGGCGGATGTATTACCGATGCAGAGTTCAACCCGCTTACTTATAACCAACGCGAGAGTACAGAAAATCCTGACTTTATTGTGATGGGGCACCCTGACTGGGAGTTTCAAAAAATGATAACCCCGCATCAGAGATAGCTAATTACAGTGCCTATTGGTTGCTTTTTGTGCGGTTGAACGCAATTAACTAGTTAAAACCTTGCAATATAAGTTTATTCCTATATTATAGCGCTCTCTTCGAAACAGGCTCGTTGTTAACACGAAACTATTTCAAGAAAATTACAGGCGCGGGATGGAGCAGCCTGGTAGCTCGTCGGGCTCATAACCCGAAGGTCGTCGGTTCAAATCCGGCTCCCGCAACCAATTTCCTTTAGGGGTTTGAGGTTACTGTAAAGCTCTAACTTAAGAGATTAAATTAAGTAGTCGATAGACTTAAAATTTACAGGCGCGGGATGGAGCAGCCTGGTAGCTCGTCGGGCTCATAACCCGAAGGTCGTCGGTTCAAATCCGGCTCCCGCAACCAATTCCCTTTAGAGGTTTGAGGTTACTGTAAAATGTTTGTTAAAGAAAAGCTTGTCGGTCTCAGCTCTTCATTAGCCAGCAAAGGTCGTCGGTTCAAATCCGGCTCCCGCAACCACTGAAATAAAAA
>NZ_CAWUKC010000112.1:0-9935 GCF_963922945.1 uncultured Pseudoalteromonas sp.
ACGGGGGACCTGCGGATTAACAGTCCGTCGCTCTAACCAACTGAGCTAAGGGGGAAGCGTCTTGCCTTTCAACGGGGCGAAATATTAATGATGGAGCTGCAAAGTGTCAACATATAAAAGTCATAAATTTAAAAAAGAAGTTTATTCGTTGTTTTTATGTTCGATCTGCGCATTTTATAACTCTATTTGAGCAAAACATGACGATAAATCCTTATTAAAACTGATACCAACAAAGATAAAATCGCATCGTCTAATAGAAGTGCAGTTTAAATTATGTCTAAAAAACGCTCTTAAGTTTAAATTTAGTACCACTAGTCCTTAAACTTGTACTTAATCTGTTTGTCATAAAACGAGCTATAAATCCTATTAGCAGATCTTTTTATAAAATCCAGTGAGGGAGTTTGTTCGTATTAAGATATTTAAACCTAGTTAAGCGCGCTGATAATTTGCATAGCGGATTATATTAAAAACCTGAACAAAAATAATACAATCAATGCGTTGCTAATTACAATGCCAATTAAAATGTTGGCTATATAGTGCTTTGAAGCACATGAATTTTGTTTAACTTAATTATTTGTTTGCAAGCATTGATAAGTTTTTAACTTTAAACAGATATAAAGGTTGGACCTGAGTAGAATATTAGCCAGCGCGTAAGCCTTTATAAATGGGGGCTGAGCTGAGTTATCCACGGTTTCTGTGGATAACTCTGTTTATGAAACTTTAAGAACAGTGTCCCGACCAGCGTTTTAGGGCACTACAACGATTTCAAGACTTTAAACCGTTTTTTTTATTGTAATAAAAATCATATAGTTATAAATACATGGCGAATCACAGTGCAAGGGTTAAGAAATGTGTTTGTAAGAGTAAAGATTAATACTGTACTGTGTAAAAATTCGGCTAATCTACAAGGTTTAATGTTAAATAAGTAATAAAAATGTTCACTTATTGTTTTTTAGCGCTTTAAAGGCGTATTTATACACAAAAGCTTAAAAATTTAACTTTAGTGATTTTTATAAAATCATTTCACTATAAGTTTGAAATCCATCGATAAATCCATGGCTTGAATTGCGATGATGCTTTAAAATGACCCGCTCAGTAAAAGAGGCTTATTTATTCCATGCGCGAAACTTCACATTCTCAACCACGCCCAGATTTACTTAACGATCCCATCTTACCCACACTAAAGAAAATGACCATTCCGATGATTTTCGGCATGATCACGTTAATGATGTTCAACATAGTCGATACATTTTTTATAAGTATGCTAGGCACAGAGCCACTGGCTGCAGTGAGTTTTACGTTCCCGGTAACCTTTACGGTAATAAGCTTGGCAATAGGCTTGGGTATTGGTACTTCTGCAGTTATAGCAAAAGCCTTAGGCAGTAACAAAATAGAAGAAGCGCGATATGATGCCAGTGTGTCGCTTATTGTGGCCCTCGTACTGGTTATTTTACTCTCGTTTATTGGTTATTTATTAATTGACCCAATATTCACTTTATTAGGTGCGGGTAAATTAGTGCTGCCACTTATCCATCAGTACATGACTATTTGGTTTATTGGTAGCGTGTTTTTAATTACCCCCATGATAGGTAATTCGGTTTTACGCGCCAGTGGCGACACCAAAACACCTAGCATTGTAATGGGTGGAGCGGGGCTTATTAATGCCATACTCGACCCTATTTTAATTTTTGGCTGGGGCCCAGTACCGTCTTTAGGTATTGAAGGCGCGGCGATTGCCAGTGTTATAGCCTGGGGCGTAGCCGTTATTATTATTTTATATGTGCTGGCCATTAAAAAGCGGTTATTAAGCTTAAAAGCCGGTAGTCAAACAGCGGCAAGTGCAATTAAAAAAGTACTTAAAATAGGCTTACCCGCAGCAGGGGCTAACATGCTCACGCCAGTCGCCATGGCTGTAATGACTGCACTCGTTGCCAATCATGGACCCGAAGCGGTTGCCGCTTTTGGTGTGGGAAGCCGTATTGAATCGATTACCTGTATTTTAGTACTGGCCTTATCGATGACGTTGCCTCCTTTTGTTAGCCAAAACTTTGGGGCGGGAAAATTAGGCCGCGTAAAAGAGGCGTACATTGGTACGCTTAAATTTGTGATGATATGGCAATTTGCTAACTATATTTTACTCATTGCGCTTTCAGGAGTAATAAGCCAATTATTTGGTAAAGAGCAAGCTGTAATTGATGTTATTAAGCTCTTTATATACACCATACCGCTAAGTTATGGTTTTCAAGGGGTGATCATTTTATCAAATTCATCGTTTAATGCCTTACACAAACCTATGAATGCATTGTTTTTAAGTATTATTCGTTTATTTGTTTTTTACCTGCCTTTTGCTTATATAGGCAGTATGCTAGGTGGCTTAATAGGTTTATTTATTGGCGCTGCAATCGGTAACGTATTCACAGGGTTAGTCGCGTACAAATGGTTTGTAAAAGAGCTAGATGCAATATGCAGTAACATGGTAACGGAGTAAATAAATGAGTGATCACTTTGAGCTAAAATCACAATTTAACCCCGCGGGCGATCAACCCACAGCAATTAAGCAGCTAGAAGAAGGCTTAGAGGCGGGTCTTGCGCATCAAACTTTACTCGGTGCTACAGGTACAGGTAAAACGTTTACTATGGCCAATATTATTAGCGATTTAAATCGCCCTACAATAATAATGGCGCATAATAAAACATTGGCCGCTCAGCTGTATGGAGAAATGAAAGAGTTTTTCCCAAACAACGCAGTTGAATATTTTGTTTCTTACTATGACTACTACCAACCAGAAGCTTACGTAGTAGCCAGTGATACATTTATTGAAAAAGACGCTTCTATTAATGAGCACATAGAGCAAATGCGTTTGAGTGCCACTAAAGCATTACTTGAGCGCAGAGATACCATTATCGTGGCGTCGGTTTCGGCTATTTACGGTTTGGGCGACCCCGACTCATACATGAAAATGATGCTACTTTTAAAAGTCGGGGAGCAGGTCGACCAACGCGATATGCTGCGCCGCCTAGCTGAGCTGCAATATACCCGTAACGACATTGATTTTGGCCGTGGTACGTATCGCGTGCGTGGCGAAGTGGTTGATATTTTTCCGGCCGAGTCAGATACCTATGCAATACGCGTAGAAATGTTTGATGACGAAATAGAGCGACTCAGTATTTTTGACCCCCTTACCGGTGCGGTAGAAAAACACATAGTTCGCGCCACTATTTACCCTAAAACGCACTATGTAACACCACGCGAAAAAATTCTCGATGCCATAGAAAAAATAAAAGCCGAGCTTAAAGAGCGCAGAGCACAATTATTAAGTGCTAATAAATTGGTAGAAGAGCAGCGCATAGCGCAGCGTACACAATACGACATAGAAATGATGACCGAGCTTGGTTATTGCTCGGGCATAGAAAACTACAGCCGTTATTTATCGGGGCGCACACCGGGCGATCCACCACCTACATTACTTGATTATCTGCCTGATGATGCATTGATGATCATCGATGAATCTCACGTCACTGTATCGCAAATTGGCGCTATGTATAAAGGTGATAGAAGCCGCAAAGAAAACTTAGTGGAATACGGCTTTAGAATGCCATCTGCAATGGATAATCGTCCATTACGATTTGAAGAGTTTGAAGCTATTGCACCGCAAACGATTTATGTATCGGCTACACCTGGCGATTTTGAGTTAGAACGCAGTGCAGGCGAGGTCGCAGAGCAGGTTATACGCCCCACAGGCCTGTTAGACCCAGAAATAGAAATACGCCCTGTAGGCACTCAAGTAGATGATTTACTCTCAGAAATTTATAAGTGTGTAGAAAAAGGTGAGCGGGTACTCGTTACTACACTTACTAAACGCATGGCTGAGGATTTAACTGATTATTTGAGCGAGCATAACGTAAAAGTACGCTACCTTCACTCAGACATAGACACGGTAGAGCGTGTAGAAATAATTCGCGATTTACGCGCCGGCGTGTTTGATGTGTTAGTAGGAATTAACTTATTACGAGAAGGCTTAGATATGCCAGAAGTAGCCTTAGTCGCTATTTTAGATGCTGATAAAGAAGGCTTTTTACGTTCTACGCGTTCACTTATACAGACTATTGGCCGTGCTGCGCGTCACCTTGACGGACGTGCCATCTTGTATGCCGACAAAGTCACAAAATCGATGAAACAAGCCATTGATGAAACACAACGTCGACGTGAAAAACAGCATGCATATAATGTAGAGCATGGTATTGAGCCTAAAGCACTGGTGAAAAAGATCACAGATATTATGGATGTGGGTGAAGAAGCCGCACCACAAGATAACCTTAAGCTGGTGCGTAAAGAGTCTAAGCAAATACTCAGTGCAAAAGAAATTTCAACGCAAATCAAACAGCTCGAGGGCAAAATGCATGCCTATGCTAACGATCTTGAATTTGAAAAAGCCGCGTCTGTACGCGATGAAATACACGAACTACAACAACAGTTGATTAACTAAATGACAACCGATTTTTCGCCCCTTATCAGCGCTTTAGCAGATGCGCCACTATTACAAAACGAACTATGCCGTGTATTTCATGGCCGTGGCCATAGTATAGAGTCGCTAAGCCATATAAATTTAGACTTTTACCCGCCGAGTTTGTTTTTGATTTCGTATCAAGAGATTGATGAAGGCGCATTAAACAAACTTACCAGTACCCTGTGGGAGTGGGCGCAGCAGCATCGCCCAGAGTTAATATCGGCTTTGGTGTATCAACAACGTGCGGGCTTACAAAGCACCAATCGCTTAGTATATGGCGAGCTCCCGTCACCCCATGTGGTAAAAGAAAATGGCATTGGTTTTTTAGTCGATTTAACAAGCCGCCAAAACACTGGCATTTTTCCGGATATGCGCAGCGGCCGTGAGTTTGTTTATGCCAATAGTAAACATGCAAAAGTACTTAATTTGTTTTCTTACACGTGCGGGTTTTCGCTTGCAGCAATGCACGGCGGCGCTGATCATGTTATGAACATGGATATGAGCAAAGGTGTACTTAAAGTCGGTAAGCAAAACCATCAACTCAATGGTTTTGAGCGCGGAGTTAGTTTTTTACCGCACGATATTTTAAAATCGTTTGGAAAATTAAAAAAAGCAGCCCCGTATGATTTAATTATTGTTGATCCGCCAAGTTTTCAAAAGGGCAGTTTTGTCCTGACTAAAGATTATCAAAAGGTACTGCGCAGATTGCCCGAACTACTATGCGATACTACACAGCTTTTATTATGCGCTAATAGCCCAGAGCTTAGCGAAGATGCCTTTAAAGCTTTAATAAACGAGCATACTCAAGGAGCAATCAAGTTTGTAGAGCGCTTAGCGCCAACAGCTCGTTTTATTGAAGTAGACAGCGATAAAAGCTTAAAAGCGTTAGTGTATAAAACGGCGCACACTGTAACTTAAATGAAACTGAGTAAGCGTTTAAACGCAATTAATGCGCTAATTACTAACCCGGTTGATGTTATTTGGGATTGCTGCTGCGATCATGGTTACTTAGGCATTGCATTATTAAGGCGCCGCGCTGCAAAACAGGTTAATTTTGTAGATGTGGTAGATAAAATAATGGCCGAGCTGAGCGAGCAACTAGCAAATATTAGCCAAACACTGCCAAGTGATACGCAATATAAAGTACATTGCCAAGATGTAAGAGCAATAAAGCTCGTTCCTGGTGCCTCTAATACAGTGATCATTGCGGGGGTAGGTGGCGAGTTGTTACTCAAACTTGTAAGCGGGATAGTTGAAAATAATTGCGCTGACACGGTAGCTAATACGCGCTTTATACTGTGTCCTATCTATCATACTTACCATTTACGCAGTGGCTTAGCCAAATTAGGTTTTGCTCTTAACAGTGAGCAGCTGATTTGTGATAACAAGCGGTTTTATGAACTCATAGAAGTAAGTCAAAACAGTGCCACCGTGCTTACGTGTACCGGCGCTAATATGTGGGATTTAACTCGTTTACCACATAGGCAATACCTGAACCAGTTGCTCACTCATTATAATAAAATGCTTAATAAAGATGAGCTTTATTATCAAAAAGTTATAGAAGATTATAAAAAACTCAGTGATACTCAAAAATGACTTTTATGGCGTGATTTGTGTGATCTAACTTACCTTGCAAAAACGTAACATCAACATAGATTACATCGCCGTGTGCGAATTTATTTGGTTTATGTATGTTAGATAATAAGAATCGCTTCGAGTCGCTGCTCAGTGCAGATCAAAAATGGCAAAACAGTTACGAGCAGCCAATTTCGTATGCGCCCTTGGTGCAGCTTGCTAATAACAGCTGGATAGTCCCGCAACACTTTTTACGCTATAAACACACCTTACAAAGCGTTAATCAAGTACTAGAAAATATTAATTTTTCAGCGCATTTTAGAGTGCTTGCTGCACAAAAAGATGAGCAACTTTATCTACAAGTTGCCGTACTCAGCCCCGATAATTACAAAACCAGTGGTTACGCGGGTGATGGCACAGCAAAAAAATTACTGTTTGGCAGGCGCTGGATAGTAGAAGAAAATCTACCGACCTCAGAGCTTATTCAAACTGCATTTTTAGCCCTTAAAATAGCGCGAGAGCATGAGGTAAGAGAACTATTTCAGCTTATTCATGATAACAGCACGACCAGCACACCGTTTAATAATCATCATGATTTGCCCGTTATGGCGCAAAACGTAGAGCTGGTTCGCGAACAATCATCGCAAAACAGCACGCAAAGTTACACCATTGATAAGCTTATAGATAGAATTGTTTATGCAGGTGCCAAGGTATCACTTGAGTCCATGCAACAGCTGAGCGAACACCAATGGCTATATACAGTTAAGTTGCATTGCGACAGCTGCCAGCTAAACGAGTTTAATAACAAAACTTTCTCATTTTTAACCAGCGATAGCAGCGAAAATAGTTTTTTACATGGCATTATTGATGCTCTAATCAATATCAGCAACGAGTATGTCAGCGAGCAATTTAAATATCAGGGATTTGCGCGATTCAGTAAGCACAATTGTATAAAAAAAATAGGAGAGCTTAGCGTCGCAATGCGTTCGCCAAAAGCTTTAGGTTTGTGCTCACTTGGCAAACAACATGCAAATAAACTGAATTTTGAAATTGACAGCTCGCGTGCGCCTCAAGGGTGTGACCAAGCCATAGATGGTTTTTTAGCTGCCCATGGCATAGAGCAGCCAGAAAATGCCCATTTATATCGATTTTAAAGTCGGTTAATTTCTTCTTTTGTTGTGTAGCTTGAATCTGTCACTATGGCCTCAAGCGTTTGCACACGCTCCCTTAAAGCTACCACCTGCTCGGTTACCTCCGTCAGTTGCTTATTGGCATCTTGATTGCTATTTAGCATTTTATGCTTAAATTCAAGGTGCTTTTTGTACATATCATAAATCACCCCAGAGCCAACCGAAATAAGAACAATCAGAACTATCATTGTAGTGCCAGACATAACCACTTCCTTTTTATATTTTTAACTATTGTATAAAGTATAACCATATTTAACTTCGGTTGAACCTGACAATTGTAACTTTATTTGTCGAGGTAGGTTATACACCATTCATTATTGATACATAACGATTGTTGTTTAATACTAAAAGGACTAAAGACTATTCATTTTATAATTAATACAGTGAGTTGCTATGTTAAATAATAAAATTCCACCGGTTATTGTAGTGTTGGTTTTTGCAGGCATAATGGCTTTAATCGCGCATTACAGTGTTATTGATTTTACAGCGTTTATTACCTACTTAGCAGCAAGCTTAGTCATTATAGGGTGCGCATTTTGTATAGCCGGAGTCGTTAGCTTTAAGCTTGCCCGAACCACAGTAAACCCTAATAAGCCCGAGCAGGCATCAAAGTTGGTAACCAGCGGCATTTATAAAATTTCGCGCAATCCTATGTATGTTGGGTTTGCATTTATTTTAGCGGGCTGGGGTGTTTGGCTGAGTTCGCTGTGGGCACTGTTATGTATTATTGGCTTTATTGTGTATTTAACGCTTTTTCAAATAATTCCAGAAGAGCGAGCGTTAACTAAGTTATTTGGCCAAGAATTCACTGAGTATAAAAACAAAGTAAAACGCTGGCTTTAACTTTAAGCAATCACAAAAAAAGGCTATCGAAATGATAGCCTTTTTGCGTTCAGCGCTAATAAATTAACCGTGCTTTCGCTGAAAACCCCATAACTAGGATTATTCGTACTCGATTGGATCAGTGACGTTATTAAGTTTAAATGCCTCTAAACGTTCTTGGCAGGCACCACATTTACCACAGGCTTTTTCGCGCCCGTTGTAGCAGGTCCACGTTTGGCTGTAGTCTAAGCCCATTTTTATGCCATCGGTTAAAATATCAATTTTGGTGTTATTTAGGTACGGGCTAAAAATTTCTACAGCATCGTAGTTAGCAATACGACACACATCATCCATTTTTTGTACAAACTCAGGGCGGCAGTCAGGGTAAATAGCATGATCGCCCGAATGCGCGCCATAATATACTTTGCTTGCTTTTAAAGAGACTGCATAACCCACCGCCAGCGAAAGCAAAATCATATTACGATTAGGCACTATGGTGCTTTTCATGCTTTCTTCTTCGTAATGACCTTCTGGCACTTCAATATCATCAGTAAGTGATGAACCACCGATAAGTTGGTTAATAGCTGATATATCTACAATTTTATGCGGAACATTAAGTTTTTCACACACGTTTGCAGCCACTTCAAGCTCTTTAACATGACGCTGACCATAGTCAAATGAAAGGGCATAAACATCATGGCCTTGCTGTAAGGCTTTATTTAATACGGTAAACGAATCCATACCGCCGGAATAAATAACAACTACTTTTTGCGTCATATCTGGATTGCTCTTTAGTTTTAATAGAGGTTTATATCAGGGCGCGATATACTACACGGGCGCAGCTTAAATAACAATTTTTGGGCAGCGCTTTTTCGTCTTTTATAGTAGCAATTTAGCAGCTAGGCAGTAAGTGAGATCTCTTTTGTACAAAATTAATGAAGTGTTTGAAACCATCCAAGGTGAAGCAAGTTTTACCGGCACACCCTCAATATTTTTGCGTTTGCAAGGCTGCCCAGTGGGCTGCGCATGGTGTGATACTAAACAAACTTGGGAAGTCGATAACGTGTACAAAGTATCGCTTGATGAAACGGTAGAAAAAAAAGCCGACTCTGATCATTGGGCCGATGCCAGCGCCGAGCAAGTACTTGAGCTATTTAAATCGCGTGGCTACAACGCAAAACACGTGGTTATTACCGGTGGCGAGCCATGCATGTACGACTTAAACCCAGTGTGTAACTTGCTACACGATAATGGCTTCACGACACAAATAGAAACCAGCGGCACCTTTGAAATACTCGCCCCAGAGCAAACATGGGTTACCGTATCGCCTAAAATTAACATGCGCGGCGGCTACGAAGTACTTACCAGCGCTATGAAGCGTGCCAACGAAATTAAACACCCTGTTGCCATGCAAAAGCATGTAGAAGAGCTAGAAGAACTATTTACTAAAACAGGTGTTAACCCTAAGCTTGTTTATTTACAGCCAATCAGCCAAAAAGTATCCGCCACTAAATTAGCCATCGACACCTGTATTGCCAAAAACTGGCGCTTATCGGTGCAAGTACATAAGTATTTAGGGATTAGCTAAAGCGCAAGGGCAGCTGTGAGTGCTTAGCCGTAAGCGATAAGCTGCGCGTTAATTCGTAAGTTGGGTTGAGTGAAACGAAACCCAACGAACCGCCAATATCGATGGTAAATACCCGCACCTAACAACTCTAACCTTATTCCGTTAAATGGGGTTAATTAATTTCTTCACCACAGCGATAGCTTACAACTGAACGCAATACCTGGTTTTTCTTACATTTAGGGCAAAAGTAATTAATAACGTTCACGATAAGTA
>NZ_CAWUKC010000113.1:0-9531 GCF_963922945.1 uncultured Pseudoalteromonas sp.
TACCAACCGCCTAACTTGTTGTCGTTAATGCTGCCTACACGCGCACTAAGTGCGGTAATATTGCACTGCGTTTTGTGTGTTAAAAGTGGCAAAATACTTTGCAGGCAAAGCAGAGGGGTTAGCGTGTTTGAGTTTAGAAGTTGGCTGAAATACTCAGCGTCTATATCTTCAAGTTTTTTTTCGGGCATATGTTTTTGGTTATGTAGCGTGCCGTTAAACATTATTACTTGTTGAATATCAGCATTTTGCTCTTTTAGGTAGGTTGTCACCTTGGCTAGAGTTTGTGTGGTGTAATCGCTTTCAAAGTAAACAACATTACTATTTGATTCTACTTTGCTAGAACTTACACAAATGATTTGCACCGTAGGCGCATTTACTTGTAAATGCTCGATATAAGCTTGAGCTATTGCACTGCTGGCACCGAATAAAACAATTGTTTTCATTGGTCACCCTTTGTTCCTACACCGCATTTACCGTTTGTGCATTGAGTGTTGGGCATTAATAAGCGGCTAATTGTTTGCCTATGTTTTGCAAAAAACAAGTAAGCTGCATCAGCTAAAAGACGAATTACTGGCAAGCGAAAAATTTTCAACCAGCGATATTTTCCAACAGTTTTCCATGCTTGGTATGTAACATCGAGCCCGTAAATCATCTCACCACTTGGCAATTGTGCATGCAATATAGCCATCGCTTTGTTTTTGTTAACACTTGGGTAACGCGTGCTAAAGTCGTGGCTGTTAAGGTCTTCTAAAACAATTTTATGTTTAGTATCAGCATCTTTGAGGTGCTGCATTTCAGTGTTGCACAGTGGGCAGCTAGCATCGTAAAAAATGATCATAAAAACCGTTTTCTAATAATTTACATATAGCTAAATACGATTCACCATTGCAAATGGATCTATTAAATCTGCGCGCATGATGATATTAATAGCATTCCATGAAACAAAGGAGACTGAGAAATGAGTGAACAATATGCCGCCTTGCGAGGAAATGTTAATTTACTAGGGCAGTTATTAGGACAAACTATTAAGGACGCTCAAGGACAAGCGATTTTAGATAAGGTAGAAGAAATTCGTGCTTTATCAAAGTCATCTCGCAGTGGTAATGAAGACGACAGACAAGCGCTAATTGAGGTACTACATGCGCTTAGTGATGAAGAGCTTTTACCGGTTGCCCGTTCATTTAATCATTTTTTAAATTTAGCTAATGTAGCTGAGCAGTTCCACACTGTTTCGCGTTTTAATGATGTTGGCTTTTGCCAACTAAACCCTCTCACTCAAACATTAAAAACGTTAACTGCAAAAGCAAAAGAAGGCCAATTAGACAGTAACCACTTGGCCGAAACACTCTCAAAACTCCACATAAACTTAGTATTAACCGCTCATCCGACCGAAGTGACTCGCCGAACAATGATCAACAAACAAGTTGAACTCAGTGAATGTTTAGCCTCGCTTGAGCGAAAAGACAATTTAGAGCAAGAACGCACAGCTATTTTAAACCGCATAGAACAGCTTATCAGCCAAGCGTGGCATACAGACGACATTCGTCGTTCGCGCCCGACGCCAATTGATGAGGCTAAATGGGGTTATGCAGTCATTGAAAATAGCTTGTGGCATGCTGTACCGCGTTTTTTACGCGAGTTTTCAGAACAGGTAAAAGAGCAGCTAAATTTAGAGCTGCCTATTGACTTCAGCCCGATTGAGTTTACCTCTTGGATGGGCGGAGACCGTGACGGTAACCCGTTTGTTACCTCGCAAGTTACATCGCAGGTATTAGACCACGGTCGTTGGATGGCACTTAATTTATACATCCAGGATTTAAAAACGCTGTGTGCTGAGCTTTCAATGTCTGATGCAAGCGATGAGCTTATTGAGCTGGCAGGACAAGAATTTGAACCTTACCGTGCTGTAATTAAAAAGCTTAAGGTTCAGGTTGCTGAAACTGTAGCCCACCTAGGTGCTAAAATTAAAAATAAGCGTACCGACTCGCAAGATTTAATTACAGACATTAATCAAATCAAGCACCCGATAGAAGTGTGTTACCGCTCGCTATTAAAATGCAATATGAAAGTTGTTGCTAACGGTTTATTACTTGATTTATTGCACCGCATTAATAGCTTTGGCCTGCGGTTGGCTAAACTTGATGTACGCCAAGACTCTGATCGCCACAGCGATGTGTTTTCTGAGCTTACACGCCATCTAGGCTTAGGTGATTACAATCAATGGCAAGAGCAAGACAAGCAGGCATTTTTGCTTACCGAGCTTAATTCTCGTCGTCCGCTAATTCCTAAAAACTGGCAGCCAAGTCCAGAGGTGCAAGAGGTACTCGACACTTTTGATGTTATTGCCAAGCAAGATGAAAATACATTTGGCTTATACATCATTTCAATGGCGCGTACTGCCTCTGATATTTTAGCGGTACAACTGCTGTTAAAAGAAAGTGGTTGCCAATTTGACCTGCCTGTTGCGCCATTGTTTGAAACACTTGACGATTTAAACGCCGGTAGCGATGTAATTACGACACTGCTTGATAACGTGTGGTACCGCGGGCATATTAAAAACACTCAAAATGTAATGATTGGTTATTCAGACTCTGCCAAAGATGCCGGCATGATGGCTGCCGGTTGGGCGCAGTACGAGGCAATGGATAAATTAGTACAGCTTGCTGATGAGCGAGGGATTGAACTTATATTATTCCATGGTCGTGGTGGTACAGTTGGCCGTGGTGGGGCACCTGCTGCGCAGGCACTGCATTCACAACCACCCGGTTCGTTAAAAGGCGGCTTACGTGTAACTGAGCAAGGCGAAATGATCCGCTTTAAGTTTGGTTTACCTGATGTGGCACTGCAAAGCTTAAATATTTATGCTGGGGCTGTACTGCAAAGTAACTTATTACCACCGCCAGAGCCAAAACAGCATTGGCGTGAAGTGATGAAGTTAATTAGCGAGCAGTCGTGTGATCACTACCGTAATGTAGTTCGCCATGATGAAAACTTTGTGCCTTACTTTAGAATGGCAACGCCGGAGCTTGAGTTGTCTAAATTACCATTAGGCTCACGCCCAGCTAAACGTAATCCAAATGGTGGCGTAGAAAGTTTACGTGCAATTCCATGGATTTTTGCATGGAGTCAAAACCGATTAATGTTACCTGCTTGGCTTGGGGCATTAACTGGCTTAAAAGCTGCACTAGAAAAATATGGTCTGGAGACGCTTCATGAAATGAGCCTGCAATGGCCGTTTTTCAGAGCACGCCTAGAAATGCTAGAAATGGTATTTAGTAAAGCCGATAGCTGGTTAAGTGAGCATTACGATAACGCGCTGGTGGAAGATATGTACAAACCACTAGGTGTGTCTCTGCGTAAAGAGCTTGAAGAGGCAATTAGCCTAGTGCAGTCACTCAGCCCACAAAACAGCTTATTGGCTGACCAGCCTTGGATCAAAGAGTCAATTGCGCTTCGTAACCCTTACACTGATCCGCTGAACGTACTTCAGGTTGAATTACTACGACGTGCACGTTCAAGTGAAAAAGGCAGTGAAGGTGACATCGATAACGCGTTGATGATCACTATGACAGGGATTGCTGCAGGCATGCGTAATACGGGTTAATTTTTTAATACGTTAATTTTGTAAGGGAGCACGCTGTGTTCCCTTTTTTATTTAATAACTTAAGGATTAACTTTTGCAGCTTATAAGGTGTGTAAACTGGGTGTGGATGCATTGTTTAGTTTTATTATTCTTATTGAATGTAAGTCATTAATATAGCATAGGAGCAGTTATCGAGCCCATTAGGCATCAAAGTTCAAGACGCACTTAAATCAAATCTAGTATGAACAAAGGTTAACCACAAAGGTCAATAGTCCTAGTAATTCTAACTTTAAACTTTTACACTACTTGGCCATTAAATAATTATAATATGTTATGGCTTCAGCAACTTTTACTGTACAACAAGACACAGCCCTTACAAACCCTCATATCGCTTTGAGCGTAGCGCAAACTCAAGATTTACGTGCTCAATTAAAAACCCAACGCGGTATTTTAACAACCGAAAATATAAACCAATTATGTGCGCAATTTAGTGTATCTGACGATACTTTGCTGCAAGGATTGGTGCCGTTAGCATCGGAGTTTTCGGTTGCGCCTGTATCGCATTTTCATGTGGGAGCGATTGTTAAAGCGCTTGATGAGCAAGGTAATATAAATTTTTATTTTGGTGCGAATGTAGAGTTTGATCATCAAGCACTTAGCTTGGTGGTACATGCAGAGCAGTCGGCAATTAATAACGCTTGGTTAAACGGCGCAAAGAAAATAGTTAAAATAGCTATTAGTGATGCACCCTGTGGTTATTGTAGGCAGTTTATGAACGAGCTGGCAGATGCCAAAGAGTTTGATATTTTATTGCCAGAGAATCATTTTAAACTTGCTGACTTGTTACCACATTCATTTGGGCCTACCGATTTAGGTAACGAGTTTAGTTTGTTTAATCCTAAACCTCACCATAAAAAGTTTGCTAATACTGAGCTTGATGAAAAATTAGCAGCAATTGCTCTTAGTGCATATGTACCCTACAGCAAAAATTTTAGTGCTGTTAAAATTAGTACTTTTGATGAGGGGGATTTTTACGGCAGTTATGCTGAAAATGCAGCTTATAGCCCTAGCCTTTCACCACTACAAAGTGCGCTTAGTCAGCTATTTTTAGCAGGGCTTAGCTTTAATGGTAATACGGTTAAATCAATCACCCTTTTAGAAACACAAGGTCATGAAAACCAAGCTGGTGTGGCACGGGCTGTACTTGCAAGCTTTGATAAGCTACCCGAAATCGAAGTGATTAGCGCAGAGCTAAGCTAACTTTAACTTAGGTCAAGCTAAAAACAATAAAGCACAGCAATTGCTGTGCTTTATAATATTTAAGCGCTAAAAGGGTTTAGTCTAAAAGTACTTTTGCAGCTTCTAATACTACAGCTACCGATTTTTTCTCAATTTCACCGTGGTCAACATTTGGAATTTCTTGGCGAGTACGGTTAACGAGCACACCGGCAACACACGCAGCTTTAAGACCAAGGGCTGCACACATTGTAAATAAAGTAGCCGACTCCATTTCGTAGTTCATTACGCCAAGGTTTTGCCACTCTTCACAGCTGCCTTGTAATGACTTAGGCACATAACCAGAATGCGTATCGTAACGCTCTTGGCCTGGGTAGAACGTATCGCTTGATGCAGTAATACCTATATGAAAATCAATACCTAGGTTCTTACATGCTTGCACCATCGCTTGTGTAGCAAAAAAGTCTGACACAGCAGGGTAGCTAAGCGGTGCAAAGTGTTGGCTTGCACCATCTAAACGCACTGATGCTTGGCTAACTAAAATATCACCTTCGTTGATGTGCGGTTGAATTGCCCCCGTAGTACCAATACGTAAAAACGTACGTACACCAAGTTGCGCTAATTCTTCAACTGCAATTGAGGTAGATGGGCCACCAATCCCCGTTGAACAAATTACCACAGAATGGCCATTTAACTGACCTAAGTAAACATGAAACTCACGTGTTTGAGCAAGGCAGGTTGGGTTGTCTAGGAATTGAGAAATGCGTGCAGCACGATCTGGATCACCAGGGACAATAGCAAGCTGCGCCCCTTTTAAATCGTCTATGCATAATCCTAAGTGAAATACCTTTTCCATAACTAAGCCTTTTTATAAAAATTTGTTGTCAATCTAGCATCATTACTAGAAATGTAAACTAAGTACAGGACGTATGTCCGATGTTGAAAAATATGGGTGGATGCTAGGTTTATTCACCCACATTGAATATTAAATCAGACGCTTAAAATCTGTTTAAAATTGGGTGGTTGACTTGTTAATTCATACCCTATATGTAGTTGTTATGGTGATAATTTAAGTTTAACTAAATGTGGCTACTATTGGCTTAAGTTTATATTTATCAGCAAGTTACGATATATTTTTTAAATTATATATATCTGGCTCAACGGTTTTTCTGTAAACAGACAGCAGAATAAATAAACAAATAAAACTTTATGTACACATAGTCAGTTTTTTTATTTTTGCATAACTAATCAAAGCCACTAGAAAAACACAGTAAGTATAGGATTTAGTATGAGCACACAATTTGATGCGTTAAAACGTAAAGTAGAGCATTGCCTATGCCCACCTGGCGATGGCGTATTTACAGTTAATACAGCTAAAGAGCGTAAGGCAGCATTACGCAATAAATTGTATGGGCAAAGCGAGAATGTTGATGTACTTTGGCGCGACTCGTTAGAACAATTACCTGATCCGCAACATAAAGCCGTTATGTTAGGCATTAGCTCGGATTGTGGGGGGGGTATCTTACGTGGTGCAAACTGGGGACCATTATTTTTGCGCTCAGCGCTGATTGATCAACAAACTCAGTGCCAAGCTTTTGATTTAGGTGATGTGCGTGTTATTCCGCATTTACTTCACGACAAGTACCTCAACGATGCCACTATCTCAAATTGTCAAAAAGCGTTATATGGCGATAAAAACGATGATTATTACGTAAGCCCGCTTTCGATAACCGAAGATGTGTGTGATAGCTTTTACGCAACGTTTAAGGATAAAGGGATTTTTGGTATTGGGGGCGATCACTCAATTAGCTACCCGCTAACTAAAGCGTATTTAAAAGCAAAGCGTGAGCAAGGCAAGCGCACCGCAATTATTCATTTTGATGCGCACACCGACTTATTAGTAGAGCGTTTAGGTATCGATTTATGTTTTGGTTCGTGGTGTACGCATATACTCGAGTTTTTACCAGCGCCTCATCATTTGATTCAGTTTGGGATTCGTTCGAGCGGAAAACCTAAATCGCACTGGGAAAGTACTTTTGGCGTAAAACAGCACTGGGCTGCTGAAATTTTGGAGCGTGGTGCGAAAGCGGTTGCAGAGGAAACTATTGCACAGCTTAAAGCTGATAACGTAGATGAAGTGTATGTGAGCTTTGATATAGATGCGCTAGATGCAGAATTTGCCTCGGCTACTGGCACGCCGGAAGATAACGGCTTAACTCCACAGCACGCACTGGATATTTTGCAGGCCATTGCTGATGAGTTTCCTATTACGGGCGCTGATATGATGGAAATTGCACCATTTACAGACAGCTCTTTAGTCGGCCAAGCAAGCTCAGAAACAACGTTGCGTGAGGGCGCTAAAATTTCAGCCTTTTTAATTGGCGCAATGAACAAATAGTCGACTATAAACTAAAAAAACTAGTCCTATCAGCGTATAGGGCTAGGTTTATTCGATTAAAAACTAGCAGTTCGGTTACCCTCAGCTATAGTTGGATTATACCCATTTATAGTTTTAAGGCGTAATTAAATGAAGTTGTATTTTCTCATACTGTGTTTTGCGTGCATAAGGGTTAATGCAGCTGAAATAACGATAGTGACCGAGGTCTTTCCTGATTTTCAATACATTGACGAAAATGGAGAACTTGCAGGACGCTCAGTAGAGAAAGTCAGAAAAGCGCTTGCCCACTCAGATATTAAATACACTATGCTGGCACACAGCTGGCCGGTTTCTTACAACGCAACGTTGAGAGATGTTAATACGTGTATATTTTCTATTGTAAGATTACCTAAACGAGAAGATAAATTTAGCTGGGTGGCTGAGCTTGAAAGTTTTGACTCTGCAATTTACGCACTTAAATCGCGCAACATTCGCTTACGCACCCTCAACGACGCTAAAAATTATAAAACTGCGGTATTACGTGACAACTTTAGCCACCATTATTTATTGGAGCAGGGTTTTAGCGAAGCTAAAAATTTATTAATAATTGATAGCTTTGATAAAATAGATAAAATCATAAGCACACGGCACGATATTCTCGACTTTATTATTTTAAGTAAAAAACAATTTAACTACCGCGCTCAATTTGAGCCAAAACTAAAGTTATTAGAGCCGATATTGCCACTCGATACTCAACAATCCCCACTTTACTTTGCCTGTAATAAAAACATGCCGCAAAGCTTGCAAGATAGACTCGTCTTAGCATTTGATGAAGCCAAAAAGTAAGGCAAGTACTTAAAATTCAAAGGTTTAAATATTTAACCTCTAAAAACACAAATATAAATTGCCGCGCTTAAAAAACCGACTATAATCAGCTGCTTTTTACTGAAAAGCGCTAACTTTTTTGGAGCGTTAAATGGGTGATTTAATCGGGATTAGCTTGTTGATCTTGATCAGTGCGTTGTTTGCCATGTCGGAAATTGCTATTGCAGCGTCACGTAAAATTAAACTGCGGGTAATGGCTGATGAAGGCAGTGACAACGCGGCCGCGGTGTTAAAACTGCAAGAAAATCCAGGGGCGTTTTTTGCGATGATTCAAATTGCCCTTAATGCGATTGCTATTTTAGGCGGAATAGTGGGCGAACAAGCGCTATCGCCTTATGTTCAAAGTGTATTAGTGCTTTTTTATCAAGGCGTATACCTTGAAAAAATTAGCTTTTTATTTTCGTTTTTTACCATTACCTCGCTGTTTATATTATTTGCTGATTTAATGCCAAAGCGTTTAGCGATGATCATACCCGAAGCGGTGGCTGTGCGTGTAGTAACAATAATGCGATGGGTTACTTTTGCACTTACGCCATTAGTAATATTTTTTAATGGGTTAACTAATTTTGTACTGCGTTTATTTAAAGTACCTGCTGAGCGAGAGGATATTGTTACCACCGAAGACATTGTGGCAATGATGGACGCGGGCGCAGAATACGGTAGCTTACAACAACAAGAGTATGAGCTAATTGGCAATGTGTTTGAATTAGAGGCACGTTTTTTATCAAGTGTGATGACCCCACGCGACCAAATAGTTTATTTTGACTTAAATGAAAGCAGCCACGATATAGCTACCAAAATTATTGAAAACCCCCATAATCATTTTTTAGTGGTATCAGGAAATTTAGATAAGTTACGTGGCTCTGTTGAGTCAAAAGATATATTACGCCAAGTACTTAAAGGTGAGCCTGCAACCATTAAGCAAGAGCTATTAGAAGCGGATGTTTTTTACTTGCCCGAAACGTTAAGTCTTTCTGAGGCGTTAAATGCATTTAAAAGCGCCGCCAAACCGTTTGCGGTAGTAGTAAATGAGTATGCGTTATTGGTAGGTATTGTTACCGTTAAAGACTTAATGAAAGGCTTTATGGGCGATTTAATTACCCATCAAGGCGATGAGCTTATTGTAGAGCGTGATGAAAGCTCATGGTTGGTTGATGGTTTAACGCCCATTTCTGATTTAGCTAAGGTTTTAGATATTGAAGCGTTTCCTGAGCAAATACATTTTGAAACCGCCGCCGGTTTTTTAATTTACACCATGAAACGCATTCCTAAACGGGCAGAACACTTAACTTATAATGGGTTTAAGTTTGAAGTTGTCGATGTTGAGGGGATCAGGGTAGAACAACTACTGGTTTCGCGAATAAAAACTCAACCTTAAATTTGCACTAAAAGCCACGCTTAGCTTGGCTTTTTTGTTTTCTAACCTGCAACAAAAAACGCAGTGAATGTT
>NZ_CAWUKC010000114.1:0-9464 GCF_963922945.1 uncultured Pseudoalteromonas sp.
TAGCCAGCAAAGGTCGTCGGTTCAAATCCGGCTCCCGCAACCACTGAAATAAAAAGTTAGAATGAATCGACACTCTATATGAGTGTTTTTTTATGCCTAAAATTAATTCCCGCCTTTGAATAGACCTCCCACATAAATTGGTACCTTCCTAAGCAATATTTTATAAATATTATAAACTTCTGTAAAAAGGTGTTATTACTTAAAACTTTGTAGTGTTTGTGTTAAAACGACACAAATAATTTTGGGTTGTTAAACATGACTGAGCTCTATCACTGGTTTGATTTAATTGGCATTGCTGTATTTGCTGTTACAGGTACTCTGGTAGCGCATGAAAAGAAGATGGATGGCTTCGGTGTGGTGGTATTAGCAGCGGTGACAGCCATTGGTGGCGGTACGGTTCGTGATCTAATATTAGATGTGCCAGTATTTTGGCTACACGACCAAAGCTTTTTTTATGCCATATTAGCCGCTGTATTTATAACCACACGGCTTATTAATAAGCAAAAGTCGATTCCGCATTACACATTACAAATTGCCGATGCATTTGGTTTAGCATTCTTTGCGGTAATGGGCACCCAAAAAGCATTACTAGCCGGTATGCCAAATATGACTGCGATTATTATGGGAGTCATTACCGGTTGCTTTGGTGGCATGCTCCGAGATGTGCTTGCCCGCGAAATTCCTATGCTGCTAAAAGGCGAGTTATACGCTATTACCTGTATTGCTGGCGGTGTAGTTTATACACTGGGGATTCACTTTGCGCTCGCGACCGAACTTGCTATGGTAATGGCAATGCTAACCACCTTATTGCTTCGTATTACTGCTATTAAATGGCAAATCACAGTACACGTTTTTAAATATTCTGACTAAACTAATTAATTAAACCATTAATTAGGATAAGGAATGTCGCTAGCTCGCATTTATTCTCGTGCCCAAGTGGGTATAAACGCCCCCGAGGTTATTGTAGAGGTACACCTAGGTAATGGTTTGCCAGCTTTTCATATTGTAGGGCTTCCTGAGGCCTCAGTTAAAGAATCAAAAGATAGGGTGCGTAGCGCCCTCGAAAACTCACAATTTGGCTTCCCTGATCAGCGGATCACCGTAAATTTAGCCCCTGCCGATTTACCTAAAGATGGCGGGCGTTTTGACTTAGCCATAGCGGTAGGTATTTTAGTGGCCTCGGGGCAAGTAGCCTGTCCTGATATACATAAATACGAGTTTTACGGTGAGCTTGCGCTTAATGGTGAGGTGCGAGGTGTAAATGCCATTTTGCCCTCTGTACTTGCTGCAAAAGAGCAAGATCGCTGCTGTTTTTTACCTTTTGCGAACGACAGCCTAGCGAGTTTAGTCAATGGTGTTAAACGCAAAGCGGTTAATTCGCTGCAAGAAGTGTGGGGCGATTTACTAAATCAGCAGCCCTTGCCTTTGAATATTGAATACCCAGATTGCGCCCAGTCTCCCGACTTTTTACTCGATTTAAGTGATGTTAAAGGCCAACCCGGTGCCAAGCGTGTACTAGAAATAGCCGCAGCTGGAGGTCATAATCTACTTTTTTTAGGCCCACCTGGTACGGGTAAATCTATGCTTGCTCAGCGAATGGCGACCATTATGCCTACCATGTCTGACGATGAAGCTATATCTACCGCTGCGCTGTATTCTATTATTGGTCAATCAATTGATTTAAATAACTGGCGCCAGCGGCCGTTTCGAAACCCACACCACACTTGCTCGGCAGTTGCTTTAGTCGGTGGCTCTTCTAACCCAAAACCGGGTGAGATTTCACTTGCGCATAACGGGGTGTTGTTTTTAGACGAGCTTCCGGAATTTGAACGTAAAGTGCTTGATTCACTACGTGAACCTATGGAAACCGGCTCTGTGGTCATCTCTCGTGCTGCAAGGCAAATGGAGTTTCCGGCGCAGTTTCAGCTAATAGCCGCACTCAACCCAAGTCCTACCGGGTGCCATAATGATAAGCGAGCAACGCCTGACCAAGTTATGCGTTATTTATCTCGCGTGTCAGGCCCGTTTATCGATCGTATCGATTTGCAAATTGAGCTGCCACGTTTAACCAGTGTTGAGCTGCAAAGTACTCAGCCTGAAGAAAGCAGTGCTCAAGTTAGGCAGAGGGTTGAAGCGGCATACCATATACAGTTAAAACGCCAAGGTAAGGTTAACGCCCGTTTAAATAACAAAGAAATGAATATTTATTGTGAGCTTGCGCCTGCTGAGTTGCAGTTTTTAGCACGAGCCAGCGAAAAATTGTCGTTATCGCCACGTTCGTACCATAGGGTCATTAAAGTGGCGCGTACGATTAGTGATTTAAAAGGCGCAGAACACATTAGTTTAGAAGAGCTAAAAGAGGCGCTAAATTACCGCGCATTCGAGCGGTTGCTAGCGCAGTTAACTAAATAATACAAACCGCAATAATGCTGAACCATTGTAAGGTGATAAGCTCGGCGTATTTTTACTATGTTAAAAATTTTAATGCGCTAAATTGACAGCATATAGCCTTTGCCACGTACGGTTACAATACGTTTTTGATCTTTTTCATCGTATAGCTTTTTACGTAAACGGCCAATCAAAACATCCACAGTGCGGTCATTTGGGCTCCAATCAGGCTGGCCTATTTCTTCTGATATTTTCTCACGTGAGGTGGCTTTGCCTGCGTTGCTAATTAAACAAATTAGTACTTTGTGCTCGGCTTCGGTTAAGCGCGACTCAATACCCGATGAGGTAATTAATGTACGGTTGTCGGGGTGAAGTTTAAAGTCGGCGTATTCTATAAATTCTTCGCTTTCGTCATCATCTTGATTATTTACAATGCGTTTGTAAAGTGCGCGCATGCGTAGCTCAAGCTCTAATAAGTCAACAGGCTTGCAAATATAATCATCGGCGCCTTGGGCAAGCCCTGCAATACGATCGGCTTGTGAGTCGCGGCTAGATAACACAATGACGCCAATATCGGTCAAAGTGTTGAGCTCTTTTGCGAGCTGCAATCCATCACGCTTGGGTAATACAATATCAATAATGGCAAGAGAAATAGCATTGCGCAGGTTTGCGCGTTGCCTAACTATGTTTAGAGCATCAGCACCTGTGGAGTCTATTTCTATCGAGAATTCGGTGTCTGTAAAGTGATTTTGGATGCGTTTAACGAGTAGTTCGTCATCTTCAACCAATAAAACGTTAATTGCCATAGGACTTATTTTTGTATATTTATAGCACTGTATGTTAGCACCAATCGTTTAATGCTGAGAAGGGGGGGATGTAACTTTTCGGTAACTTTATATTTCAAATATAAAAGGCGCTACATAAAGCGCCTACTTATATATTTGAGCTCTGCACAGCGAGTAAAAAATATGCTCAGCGGTGCGTTACTTATTTGAGTACATAGCGTCCCACCATTGTGGTTCGCCTTTGAGTTGTTTATCAAAATAAGCAAGCATGGTGTCCCACCAGTCAAAGCGTTTATCACGGGCAAATATCTGATGGTCAGCCCCTTTGTATTCAATAAGCTCCACGTCTTTATTTAAAAGCTTTAAGGCGGTGTACATGGTTAAGCTTTCGCCTACTGGCACATTAGTATCGCTATCGCCATGTAAAAGCAGCAATGGCGTTGTTACTTTATCGGCATGAAACACAGGGCTATGATCGCTGTACAGCTTAGCGTTATTCCACGGAAAGCTATTTTTAGAGGCTTCGCCTGAGTATAAGTAACCCCACCAACCTTCGCCCCAATAGGAGGTTAAGTTTGATATACCCGCGTGGGCAATGGATGCACTAAACATGTCAGTTTTTGTGGCAAGTAGCATGGTCATAAAGCCGCCGTATGAGGCGCCTAAATTACCCACTTTGTTGCTATCAACAAAATCGTATTTTTTCAAAAATGCTTGGGTACCTTGCATTATATCGTCAGCGGTATAGTCACCCCATGCATTTACGTGCTGTGCAGAGAACTTTTGCCCAAAGCCTGTCGCTCCTGTGGGTTGTAATACATAAACAACATAGCCATTTTCTGCCCACAGATTAAATGGATAACGCCCTGTAAATCCACGTGTAACCGGTGAAGTGCCGCCGTAGTAATATACAAGTGCAGGGTGCTTTTTAGTTTTATCTAAATTAGTAGGTAGGTAGACTCGCCCTGTTATTTCTACGCCGTCTTTATTTGTAAAATTAAACTCTTCAAGGGTTGGAATTTGTGTATTCGCGTAGGCAAGCGGCTTAGAATCCCAAATTAAATCTGTTTTGTTTTTACTAATATTTAAGCGTTTGAGCTGCTGCGGAGTAGATGCAGTGGTGCCACTTAGTAGTACGCGAGGGTTTCTCTCGTGCGAGAAGCTAAATTTTTCAACGATATCAAACCCCGTATTAAGCTTTTTAAAGCGTTGTTTACTCAAGTCATATAAATACAAAGGCTGGGTATCTAGCTCGGTTACTTTTATAAGCGCATCGCCATTATCAAGTACATGTAACTCGCCTATAGCGGGGTCAAACTGCTTACTCAGTGCCTTAACGTTTTTACCTTTATCGCTAAGTAGATACAATTGGCCATCGTAATTATTAGCTAACATCTCCTTTGGAAGCGCACGGCCTGCGCCATTTTTAAAATCGGGGCCTGCGACAACATATACATCTTTATTGACGTATTTTGCATGGTTGAAGGTTTTAAATTTACCAAAAGAGGTTATTTTATTTGATTGTAAATCAAGCTCTAGCAGTTCGGTTTCAGGGTGTGTGGTTGCTTGCATTAACATTGCTTGGCGACTCATTAATACTTTACCACGATTGAGATTTACATCTTCTAAACTATGCGAAATTGGCCCTTGGCTAAGCGCTTTAATTAAGCCGCTGTGTGTATCTAGCATATAAAGTTGGCTTACGTTGCGTGCGTATGACCATCTATCTTGCAGGCCTTTGTAGTGCTTAGTCAGGCTATTGCTATTTTCGGGGGTTTTAGACCAGCTAAAAATAAGGCTGTTATTTTCATAAAAATGAAAGTTACTCGCGCCTTCTAGCCCTTCGGCTAAGGTTTTAATGCTGAGGTTTTTACGGTTTAGCTGTTTTAGCTCATTGCCTAACATATAAACTAAAAATTGGTTGTTGGGACTCCACGCTATATTGCTTGGCTGTTGGCCTTCAAAGCGATACAAGGTTTGATTTTGGTTATTTTTAAGCTCAGTTACTACGCTTGCTTGGTTAGCCGTTTGGTTAGAATAGCTGCGTGTACTAGTAACGTATTGCTTAGCATCGGGCGCTAAAGAAAGCCCACTAATGGTCGGTGCATCAAAAAGCTGCTGGGCTGAAAGGCGCTTGCTTGAAGAAGTATTAATTGTAATTTTGTCAGTGTCGGATTTTGGCTCAAAGTCGAGAGAAACGTTGTTCCAGTTGGCAACCTGTTGCGTTACTACAATCACTTGATGAGTACCGTTTGTTAATGATAAAGCGTAACTGTGGTCTTCACCTTTTTGAAGCTTGGCATCGATAAACAGCTGAGCGTTTTCTACTCCCTTTAAGGTTAACGTACCTTGGCTAAAGCGGTTTGTTTCAATGTTGAACTTAAGTGCTTGTAGGCCACCTAAAGTCAGTGCGTTAACTTTATTAAACGGCTGCCAGCTGTACTTTTTACCAAATACAGACACGCTGTCGGTACTACGTTGCAAGGGCCCTAAAACGTTATTAATAATAGTTTGACCGTGTGGCGTTTGAAACGGTTTAACTTGCATGTTTTCGCCAAGTGGGCCAATAAACTCAATATTTGATTTATCAAGCGGGGCTGCTATTGCTGTCATGCTTATACTGCTCAAAGCAAAAAGCTTTGCGGCCTGTTTTAATAATCTATTTTTTGTGGTCCAAGGTGAGCTAATTCTCATATTTGTGCCTATTATTGTTAGTTATTTGGCCAAATATAGCATGTATTGATACCATGCCCATATGTTCAACTCATCGGAGAAAAAGTGACTTTACTAATTGTGTACATGGTTGCTGCCATTACTATTTCTTTTTTGTGCTCTGTAATGGAGGCGGTGCTGTTAAGTATTTCGCCAAGTTATGTGGCGCTATTGCGTAAAAACCAACCTGAACTTGCTAAACAACTCGAAAAGCTAA
Organism: uncultured Pseudoalteromonas sp.; assembly: GCF_963922945.1. Classification (GTDB taxonomy): domain Bacteria; phylum Pseudomonadota; class Gammaproteobacteria; order Enterobacterales; family Alteromonadaceae; genus Pseudoalteromonas. The sequence continues at coordinate 6,103 of NZ_CAWUKC010000114.1, forward strand.
AAAATAATGTAGATCAACCTCTTGCTGCAATTTTAACGCTAAATACGGTTGCACACACTGCAGGTGCTGCAGGGGTAGGCGCGCAAGCCGCGGTGGTTTTTTCAGATGCTGCGGTCGGCATTGCTTCTGCCATAATGACACTTTTAGTATTAGTACTTTCAGAAATTATTCCAAAAACCTTAGGGGCCAATTACTGGCGTGCCTTAACACCCAGCGTCACATACTCTTTACGCTTTTTGGTCGTTTTGCTAAAGCCATTTGTGTGGTTTGCTCAAAAGCTCACTAATTTAATGGGCGCCAAGCACGATGAGGCTTTTTATATTCGCCAAGAAATAGAAGCCATGGCAGATATTGGCACTGAGTCGGGAGCTATTCACCAAGATGAGTCTGAAATTATTCGTAATTTACTGCATTTTAGGCATGCTAAACTTTGCGATTTAATGACCCCACGCACCGTACTGTACAAGGTGCACAAAGGTTTAACCGTCGATCAGTATATGAGTGAGCATGGTTCGTCATCGTTTTCGCGAGTGCTTGTATTTGATAAAGACGCCGATGATATTATTGGCTTTGTGCATAAAAACGATATTATGCTGGCCTATCACCGCCTTGGCACCGACTATAAAATTAGTAAATTAGTTAAGCCTATTCACACAGTGCCAGAAGGGCATAATGTGTCGTCGTTACTACAAACCTTGCTTAAACAGCGCACTCACATATGTTTAATTGTTGATGAGTACGGTGATGTGCAAGGTATTGTAACCCTAGAGGATATGATAGAAGCCCTTATGGGGCTTGAAATTGTTGATGAGCGCGACCAGTCTACTAATATGCGCATGGTTGCCAAGCAGCGTTGGCGTCAGCGTTTAGCAAGCAGTGAGCATATAGTAAGTGAAGATGACGACATGCCCCGAGACAATAAGTAATTGCTTCAGGGTCGTGTATTAGCGTTTAATTTTGCCCCCAGTGCTATTGACCCAGTTTAGTGCCCACTCAATAAAATCGTCTTTGGGCTTGGGGCGGGTAAATAAAAATCCCTGCATCGCTAAATTGGTGCGATAATTTTTTAAGTACAGTGACTCTTCAGCGCGCTCCACGCCCTCAGCCACCAAGGCTAATTGCTCTTGGCTAGCAATATCAACCAATGAGCTGACGACCACTTGCGAAAATTGATCTGTTTCAATATTACTAATAAGTGTGCGGTCAATTTTTATTTCAGTAAAAGGCAGGCGTTTAAGCTGGTTCATATTAGTAAAGCCCACACCAAAGTCATCAAGTGATATACCAAAGCCATGCATTCTTAACCTGTTTAGCGTTTCTAGCTGAGAAAGGCTAGACAGCGCATGCTGCTCGGTAATTTCTAAAATAATATCACTTGGTGAGAGCTCATTGAGCTGTAAAATAAGCATCAGCTTGTTGGGGCAGCTTAAGTCATCCAGTTGTGTAGGCGATAGGTTAAAAGCCAGTTTTAGGTGTGCAGCAATGCGTGTTCGTATAGTTTTTAAGTCGCTGGTGGCTTGTTCAAATAAACTAAAGGTAATTTGATTAATTAAACCGCATTGCTCCGATAATGAAATAAAGCGGTTAGGCGTTATGATTTCGTCTGTGTGCGTTTTAACTATCCGCGCTAACACTTCAATACTTTCAATTTCACTGGTTTGAGAATTTATTTTTGGTTGATAGTAAGGCGTTATTTCGTTTAGCTTTATCGCCTCCTGCAAGTCCTCTTCAGAGATGCAGGTATAGGAGTGATCGTTGTGTACGGCTAAATACTGTGCCTTTTGTAAAACAGTTTTTACATGGCTAAGTTGTACAGGCTTAGCTAAATTTGCGACTAAATGAATATTACTATGACGCGCTAAATTTGCAGCCAAATTAATAACCTTATGATCCATTTCAGAAATTATAACAACTGCACCTTTAAAGTTGAGCTCGCCTAGCTTTCTGATGAACTCCATGCCATCCATTTCAGGCATATTTAAGTCGGTAAATACAATATCGTAAAAGTTTATATCGTCTGTTACATGAGTTAACGCTTGCTGAGCACTCAGACATTTTGTGACTTTATTCGAGACTCCTAACTCATTTAAAATGGCCTCCATCACAATTAAAATCGCCTTAGAGTCATCTACAACTAAAATATTGGGTTCCGAAATCGACATGCTCTATCCTTGTAACTGCTTAGTATATTAGTACTGTAAAAATAGTGCCTGTTCAGCCTTTTGTCAGCTTAGTTTTTTATTATTTTTTTATACCTACAACGCGTTTGTTATATAACTTTTACGTAATTCGTGTTTTTTAATTTCAACGGTATACTAGCGCCATTGTTTTAATTGGTTTTAGTCATGATAAAAATCGAACTTATGCTCGCAAAGCAGCCATTAACGTTAATGGTAAGCGGGCAAAAAATAGTACAAATATTCCATAATCAACAAGCAATAACATTTGAAAATTCGAAGGATAATTATGTTGAGTTTGCCTTAAACAACCAGCGAATAGGTATAGATAGCTCGCAGATTCAGGAGCAATCACTTTCGTTGTTTGTTGATGATGTATTTGCTACTCAGCTTGCTTTACCTGCACCAGTAAATAACACACCCAAAAAAGGCTTTTTAGGGCTAGCGGCATTGGGCTTTAAATTATTTAAAAGTGCAAAAGTAATTAAGGTTGCTTTAGCGAGTGCATCGGTTGCCGGCTATGCGTGGCTTTTTAGTATTGAATTCGCATTAATGCTAATTGCCTGTTTAGTAGTGCATGAATATGGGCACGTAAGAGCCATGAAATACTTTGGCATAAAAACTAAAGGTATTTACCTTATTCCCTTTGTAGGCGGGCTTGCTGTAAGCGACGATAAAATAACAACGCGCTGGCAAGATGTGGTTATATCCCTCATGGGTCCGGCATTTGGCTTATTCACCTCAGTGTTGGGTGTGGTTTTATATTACGCCACAGAAATGGATATATTTGCCGGTGTTGCGGTGCTTAGTGCACTGCTTAATTTATTCAATTTACTGCCTATTTTACCGCTTGATGGCGGGCATGTATTAAAAAGTATTAGCTTTTCAATGCGCTCTTGGGTTGGTTTAAGTGTGTGCTTACTCGGTGTGTTATTTGGCTTATGGCTAAGTTACACCTTTGGTTTAATGTTACTGGTGTTCTTTTTGTTTGTTGGGGCGCTAGAAATTGTATTTGAATGGCGTGGCCGCCATTACTCGCATTTATTGCCGCTTGATAAATACGGCCAAGGCTTTTCAGCGGTTATGTACGCTATTGTAGTTGCAGGGCATGTAGCAGTGATGATGCACTTTGCCGATTCAGAAAATCCAATATTGAGCCTGCCGATGACGATTTTATCGAGCTAA
>NZ_CAWUKC010000115.1:0-9180 GCF_963922945.1 uncultured Pseudoalteromonas sp.
TTAAGGAGAGCAGCATGGTACACACAACACATGGTTTATCTATTGGTATTGAACGCGCAGGCCGAGAATTTTTTTTAAAACTAAAAGCAGTGGGTACACTCACCCATGAAGACTATAAAGTCATTACCCCCATGATCGACTCAGCGCTTGGCGAGGTTAAACACCCTATAGCAAATGTACTTATTGATGCCAGCGAGCTAGACGGCTGGGAGCTTCGCGCCGCATGGGATGATTTAAAGCTTGGCGTAAGACACTCAAAAGAATTTAATAAAATTGCTATTTATGGCAATCAAGAATGGCAAGCCCGCATGGCTAAAATAGGCAACTGGTTTATCTCAGGCGAGGTGCAATACTACGAAAACGCCACCGCCGCCATCGATTGGCTAGATGAATAATTGCACAATAAAAAACGCTCACAAGAGCGTTTTTATTATTTAAAGCACCTTGTACTCTACTTAAGAGTTACATTACATCAGCCAGCACTGGTAATGCCGGAAATGCCCCCTTAGCTAAACACGCTTTAGAGCCACATTTAAGAGCAAAGTGCAGGGCGCCTTTTACGCTTGTTTCATCATTTAGTTTATCTGCCAGTGGTAGAGCACTTCCTAGGTTATTTAAGTAGTATAAAACTCCCGCTATAAAGGCATCGCCAGCGCTTGTTGTATCTACTGCGTTTATTTTTGGTGCCGACTCGTTAAGTGTAAATGCGCTGTGGTAAACTGTAGCAGGCTCAGGCCCGTCGGTTAAAAAGGCCAGTTTTACCCCCGTATTTAATAGCGTTTGAATGTAATCTTCGCCCGTTGTTTCGCTATGCTTTGCTAAAAAATTAAGTTCATCGCGCGAAAGCTTAACTATGTCGCAATAAGCGAAGCAGGCTTGGACATTGCTTGCTATATCATTTGTGTTTTCCCACAAGCTGTAGCGTAAATTTACGTCAAAACTAACGAGCTTATTATGTGTTTTAGCAAGTTCTAGCGCTTTAACCGTTGTGCTAGCTATGGCTGGATCGGTTAGGGTGTTTGAGCAAAAGTGCAGGGTGCTTATGCTTTGCCAATTTATTTGCGCTAAATGCGCTTGGGTTAATAATACATCGGCTGTGTTATGGCGATAAAAGCCAAAACTACGCTCGCCGGTTTCATCAAGGCTTACTATTACCATAGCGGTTTGTGAGCCAGCAATGGTAAACAAATAGTCTGTATTTACATTGTATTGCGCCAATGCATTACTTAATTGATTGGCAAAATGATCATCCCCTTTACCACCACAAAACGCGGCTTCACCGCCAAGTTTTGCATAGCCAACAGCAACATTAGCAGGTGCACCACCAGGAATGGGTAAGTACGCTGAGTTATGAGCATCTTGTGGCAGCATATCAATTAAAAGCTCGCCTAAGCACAGGAGTTTGGTCATTTGGAATATCCTAAAAAGCCTAGCAAGGCTAGGCTAAAAACGTGAAGGGGTTATTTATTCATACTTTAAAAGGCGCTACAGCGATGACTCACTGCAGCGCAATACACACATTTAGTTAAAAGCGTATTTTAAAGTAACCGACGTTGTGCGGCCGTTAATTGTACGGGCACGAATAATGTCGTTTTCAGGTACTGAACCTTCTTCAGCTTCTGTAATACCTACTGTATCGAACAGGTTGTTTACATTAAGCGCAAGGTTTAAGTTTTCTGATAAGTCGTAGCTTACAAACGCATTTACTTGCGTGTAGCCGTCAAACTTAAGGTCGTTGTTATCTTGTGCGTAAGCATCGGTTGTGCCAATAAAGCTTACACCTGCCGCGCCGTTATCGTAGCTGTAGCGCGCCATTAGTGAGTAAATTAAATCCGCTTGGCGACGTGGTGTGTTACCTACAACTTCAGGGGTTAGCGCATCTTTTGCAATTTCAGCATCGGTCCAAGTAAAGTTACCTCTAAAGTCCCACGCATCCATAAAGTAAGTTGATTCAACCTCAATACCTTTTGCTTCGTATTCGCGGTCAAAAAAGGTTTGCGAAGTTGCTTCAAAGTTTTGCTCTTCTGTTTCTGCGTAAAAGGCTGTTGCAAATACCGAGAACGAATCAAAACGTTTTTTCACACCAATTTCAAATTGGTTTACTTCATCTACTGCATCTTCATCGGCTACGCTTCCGTCACTGCGTACTTTACCAAATAATAAACGGTCTGCATTGGCGCGACCGCCTTTACTAATACGCGCAAACGTAGCTAGGCTTGGGTCAATTTGGTAGTTAGCACCTACAGAGTAAGATGAGTAGCTCCAATCGTAATTTACTGGGCTGGCGTTAGCTATATCAATACCTGCTACATTTTGTTCAGGAATAGAAATAGTACCGTCGCGGTTCATATCTACTGTTGAAGTGACAGCACCTGCATAGTTACCGCGTGCTTCACCGCTGTCGTAGCGGGCGCTTGCATCAATGCTTACATCACCAAATTTTGTTGAAAACGCAACATACGGTGCGCGCGTGTCGTACTCGGTGTCGTAATCACGCTGACAACAGTTACCCCAATAAGGCGTGCCGTATGCATATAAACCGTTTTCTGAATACTCAGTGCCATCGGCTGCGGTTACATTTAAAAGTGCCGCATTGTCGCCTTTAAGCTCCATTAAGTACGAGTTCCATAACCACGACATCGCAATGTTTTGCGTAGAGGCAAAGTAACCGAAGGTTAGGCTAGTGTCATCGCTAAACGATTTAGTCAGTTTAAAATCATTAACAATAGAGCCAAAGTCGTTAAGCGTTACATCAAAAGTGTGAATACGCATGGCAAGTTCATCATTAAATGCTTCGCCTGTGTTTGCGTTACTCAGTGTTGCGCCTACACCACCAATACTTTGTGCAATAGACGATGCACTGCCAACCTCAGCAGGAATTAGCGAGTTAAAGTTACCGCTAATTGACGATTTACGAAAACGGTTTTCGATACGCCAATCGTTATCTAAATCAAATACAGCTTCAAAACCTACCGCATCCACTTTAGGGTTCATGCCGTCGCGTAAATCGCCACTGCTAATTTGGTTTTCACCGTTTAAACGAACAGTTTTAGTAAATAACGCAGAGTGTGGTGTATCTGATTGTGCATCAAATCCTGCAATAGAATCACCATTTGAGTACATTGGCATAGGTAAGTAACCTACGCTTTTATCGTCTAGGTGTTTGTAGTAAAGGCGTACGTAGCCGTTTTCAAAATCTTTAGTAAGGTTAGCTTTAATTTGGCCACCCTTATTTGATGTGTAGCCTGTTTCGCGCGGGCCTTCGCCTTGGCGTACAAAACCGCCTACATGAAAACGCACACTATCGGTTAAGTAGGTGCCGTATTCAAAGTCGGTGCGAACACTGTCGTAATCTAGGCCAACAGTAGTAGATACGCTACCCGATTCGTTATCACCGTTTTTAGAAATAAAGTTAATTATGCCGCCAGGTGCATTACTGGCTGATGTAGAGGCTGAGCCACCACGAATTGATTCGATTGTTTGCACCGTGTTATCAAGGCGCATAAAAATATCGGCGTTACCAAAGGCAACATCACCAAATTGCATGACAGGAAGGCCATCTTCTTGCAGTTGTAAAAATTTAGCGCCACCCGATGCCACAGGTAAGCCACGCACTGCAATATTTGCATTACCTTCACCGCCCGTTGATTCAGCGCGAACGCCCGGGATAATTCTAAATGCCTCAGCCGTTGAACGCGGTGTAGATACCTCTACTTGCTCAAGCGATAAACTACTTACTGATGAGCTCGACGCCATAATAGTTGTGCGGCGAGGAACACCGGTAACAACAATTGTTTCAAGCCCTTGGTTAGCTTGCACTTTGGTTTCTTGCTCGTCTTGTGCATGAGCGCCTTGGCTTACTGCAAGTGCTAAGGCACTGATTAAATATAAAGGTGTGTGGTGTGTTGTCATGTTAACGCCTCATTGTGTTGTGTGAGTTTGTTATTTTTACTTAATCGATTAAGTAAAAATAACAAAGTTTTTACAATAAGCAAATTGTTTTTGTGTGTAATTTGCTCTTATTTTATTTTTGTATTGATTTTAAAGGTGTTTTTTATACTGGCTTGAGCAGCCATTTATGCATTTTTAGTTAATGCTTTTGCCGCAGGGTCGCGGTAAAAGTTATAAAGCATGGCTAAGAATAAGATCACAGCAAAGCCGGTAGCTAAGTAAAAGCCGTAGCGTACGTGGCCAAAGTAATCACTTATCACGCCCATAAATAAAGGCGCAAGTGCGGCCGAAAGCGCGGTAAAAAATAAAATCACGCCCGCTACTGCACCATGCTGTGCAACAGGAAAGCACGATATACCTTTAGAGTTTAAAGTAGGGTAAACCATCGACATAAACAAACCTGAAAGCGGAAGCAAGCCTACCGCCCAATCAACACCGCCTACCAAAGTGCCCACATAACACAGTGCGATACCTAAACTTAAATATGCCATAACGCCCTGCCAGCTAAAGTGATTTAAAAGCCATACAGCAATAAAGCGCCCAGCAGCACGTAATACAAAAAATAGTGTAAGTGCGTAGGTTGCAAGTAAAGGCCACGAGCCTGTGTAATCTTTTAAAAGTGTTGGCATCCATACGTAAATAGCAACCTCGGTAGCCACATATAATGCAATAGCCAACGAAAAACCAAGTGCGTACGGGTTTTTAATCATTTTCATGGTGGTGGCAAGTGAGGCGGGCTTCTCTGTATTTTTGACAACGGCAGGGTAGTCGGCGCGCCATGCCATTAGTGCTAAAATTAAACACATAACGCCGGCAATAATGTACAGATAAGTCCAGCTCACGTTTTGAGTAAGCAGTACGCCTACCAGCGCAGGGCCAACAATGGCACCAATACCAAAAAAGCCTTCTACTTTATTCATGGTTTTAGTGTGCTCTGCGTTACTTGCTGAAATATCGCCAAGTAGCGCTAGTGCGCCCGTTTTAAATAAACCAATGGCTAAACCGATACAGCAAAGCAAAATTAAAAATATTGAAAAGCTATTGCTAAAAGCAAACAAAAAACAACTGCCAGAAAAAATAAGTAACCCCAGCATTATGGTTTGTTTACGGCCTAGGCTGTCGGCTAAAAAGCCTAAAAACAAGCCACTAAAAGCAATGAGTGCCATAGGTGCATAATGAAAAGCACTGGCTTGGGTCATACTTAAACCAAACTCTGAGATTAACTCTGGAATAATCATACCTACCGCATCAGAGGTCATCGCAAACATAAAAAACATCATGTAAGTGAGTATTCGTATGCGCTGCATTGGGTCGCTTTGCGTGTGTGTGTGTAAATTTGTCATGTGATTTTTCCTCGTTGTGGCTCAAGTTATAGTAATAACTCAATCACTTACTCTGATTAGTATTACCTTTGCCACAACTTTTGTATGTAAAATATTTAAAAATTACTTGTAAAATTGTACGTGCTAGTTAAAGATATATCTTAATCGATTAAGTTTCAACTTGGTAATCACACATGATGAAGAATAAAGTTCAATTGATCACATACGCTGATCGAATCACAGGGCAAGATATAAACGCACTGACAACACTATTAAAAGGGCCTTTAGAGGGCGTATTTGGTGGTGTGCATTTACTGCCTTTTTATAATCCTATTGACGGAAGCGATGCGGGTTTTGATCCGATTGACCACAGCGAAGTAGATTCTCGCATTGGTACATGGGCTGATATTCAAGCACTGGGTGAAAACCATGACCTAATGGCCGATTTAATCGTGAACCATGTATCGGCGCAGTCTTATCAGTTTCAAGATGTGCTAGCAAAAGGCAAGCAATCAGAATTCTGGGACTTATTTTTAACCAAAGACGATGTATTCCCAAATGGGATGAGCGACGCTGAGCAGCAAGCAATTTATCGTCCGCGCCCTGGTAGCTGTTTTACACCCATGCAGTGTGGCGATGGTCAAACGTATGACTTTTGGACCACGTTTACCGATAACCAAATTGATATAAACGTAAAAGTTGAAGCGGGTATTGCGTATTTAAATAACGTATTAACTAAGTTTTCTGAGAATAACGTAAATATTATTCGTTTAGATGCAGCGGGTTACGCAATTAAACAAGCCGGTACTAACTGTTTTATGCTAGACGAAACTTTTAGCTACCTAGATAACCTCTCAAAGCAAGCAAACGAGCTTGGCATGGAAACCATTGCTGAAATTCATAGCCACTACCAAACACAAGTAGAGGTAGCAAAGCGTGTAAACATGGTTTACGACTTTGCATTACCGCCGCTTATTTTACACAGTTTATTTAATAACGATGTAGATGCACTGCTAAAATGGTTACAAATTTCACCACGCAACTGTTTAACGGTACTTGATACGCACGACGGCATAGGCATTATTGATGCTGGCCCAATGGGCGACAAGCCAGGGCTATTAAATGCACAGCAAATAGATACGCTTGTAGAAACCATGCATGCCAACAGCAATAACCAAAGCCGACATGCTACGGGGGCTGCTGCCAGTAATGTTGATTTATACCAAGTAAATTGCACGTATTACAATGCATTAGGCGCTAACGACTTAGATTATTTGATTTCGCGTGCCATACAGTTTTTTGCCCCCGGTGTGCCGCAAGTGTACTACGGTGGTTTATTTGCCTGCGAAAACGATATGGAGCTACTTGCGCGTACCAATGTGGGCCGTGATATTAACCGCCCGTATTTAAATACTGAAATAATTGAGCACGCACTCAATAAACCTGTAGTAAAAGGTTTAATAGAGCTCATTAAATTGCGTAATGAACACCCCGCTTTTGCAGGCGAGTTTAGTGCTCACGGTACACAGGGAATATGTTGTTTAACGTGGCAACTAGCAGATAAGTCTATTGCATTAAGTGTTAATTTTAAAACACGAGACGCGCTTATTACTCAAGTTAATGGCGATGAAGAAACAACGATAAGTTTAAATGCATTGCTAGTTTAACCGGCTATTAAAACATAAAAGCCAAGCTTTTGAGCTTGGCTTTTGTTTGCCCAACCCTTTTAAAATAACCTATTAACCACTTGCGCCAATATCTAGCTCGTAACTTACATCACATATTTTTTCTTCTTTTGATATAAAGAGCTCGGCGGCCATTACGCCTTTTTCTTGGCTATTTTGATGAATAGTGGTTAGGCGCGGTACAAAACGAGCGGCTTCGTCTATCCCATCAAAGCCGACAATACGCAGTTCTTCACCTATTTTTATGCCTTGTTTTATCGCTTCTCGCATCGTGGCAAGGGCAATTAAATCACTCATACAAATAATAACGTCAGGGCGGGGGGAGGCACTTAACACCTCTTTAGCAGCAATGTTAGCAAAACGCTCGCTGCTTTCTGGTATATTCCAAATACGATCATCAGCAACTGTTATATTTGCCTCACTTAATGCACGTTGATAACCCCGTAAGCGTTGGTGCGAAATAGATTGTCCTGTTTCAAATTCGTGGTGTTCATATACGCGGCATAATACGTTTTCATCAAGTAATCTTAAGCCTAAAATAGCGACTTTATCGCTTGGATTTTTTAAAACGTGCTTGGCTATTTCGTAACTTGCTTGCTCGTTATTTATATTTACTGAGGCATTGCGGGCTATATCAAAATCAATAGTGACCACATGTTTAGACACCGTTTTTAACTGCTCTACTAATGCATTATTACGAGGGCGGCCATAACAAATAAAGCCATCAACAAAGTCGACCACGCTGTTAAGGTTATCGCTATTACCAGAAAACAATAAAACATTAATGCCGTTTTTTTCAAGCACCGAGGTTACACCCCGCATAAAGCTGCTGGCCACAGGGTCCGATACCATATATTCCACACTATCGGGCAGCACTAACGCCACAATATTAAACGTACCACTACGAAGCGATTGCGCGGCTTTATTGGGCCCGTAATAGCCCAAAGTTTTACACGCTGCAAGAATATCGTCTCGGCGTTTAGCCGATAGCTGATCAGGGCGATTAAACGCATTAGAGACTGTTGCGTTAGATACACCTAACTCTTTGGCAATACTTTTTAGGGTCCAACGGGTTTGCTTACTCATACCAATTCTTTACTCAATACTCATGTTAATAAACTAACATATTCAGGGCGTTAGCAAAGTAAAAAATAAGGTTTTAGCTTTAATGTCGGCACTCTTTAGGCGCAATGCCAAAGGTTTGTTTAAATACACGACTAAAGTGGCTTGCGCTATTAAACCCAACATCAAAGCACACTTGGCTAATAGCTTGGCCTTGCAGTAATTGATTGCGGGCTTTTGTTAGTTAGTACCTCACAACACTACTTTAAGCGTGTTGTAATATATAAGTACAAAACCCGCCGTATTCAAAACGTTAAAACCTAAGCGCTTTAAACAGTTCATTACCTGCGTTAAAAAACGGTTTTATAATATTAACTTTTATAAAAGCTGCTCTAAAAATGTGCAGTGATTTATGTGTTGTCGGATATGACTGCTCTCCCCCATTTTGGTGTATTACAGCATTAATGGAAATTTCTTTGTAGCTAACTAATTGTTTACAGGTGGTTATTTGCTGGCTAAGATGAAAGTATCGTAATATAGGGACATTTGTCGGTTTATAAAACGACAAATGTCGTAGACAAAGTTGTTAGAAGCCAAGGAGAATCATGGCTCGTCGTTCAGAGTTCAAAGGAATTGTAAGAAACTTTGCTCACATGCTAAATAACCGCAATAACGATCACCTTGGTTACTGGGCTACAGGACAACTATGCTTGCTCGCACAGCAACAGAACATCTCTTCTATATCAATCAATCTGTTAGAAATAGAGCATAACAGCGTAAAAAACCACCTCGAACCTTTTGTTAAAAGCATGCGGAAATCACTCATTAATATGCTGAATTCTCATAAAATTCCCTCATCATGGCTTACGTCAGCTACTGTTACTTTTAGCTTTAATGAACAATATCAAAAGCAGTATCACTATTGGCGTTCGGCTCTAGGCTCACCCTATCTGGTAACATTGGAAATCACGTCAGACTTAGGCAAGGTGTATAAACAAACATTTGGTGGTAATGTAAATCCACACAACCCTCTTAAGGAACAACGGCGTGCAGGCTTCTAACAAAAAAATTAAGTCACTCACTACGTTCGCTGGGACGCAGACATGCGGGGCGGCTTCGCCATTATGCCCCACATGTCTGCGCCCGTTATTGGAAAGTTA
>NZ_CAWUKC010000116.1:0-8836 GCF_963922945.1 uncultured Pseudoalteromonas sp.
CCCCCCCCCCCCCCCCCCCCCCCCCACCCTTTTTTTTTAAATGATACTCAGACCACCTCTTCGTAGAATGTATAAGAGTCTGATACGCTAAAGGTATATAATAAGTTAATTGCGGTGAAGGAAAATGTGGCGGCGATGCAAAAAGTAAAAAAGAAGGGAAGTGTGGCGAAGGTAAATGCGGTGGTCATGCAAAAGATAAAAAAGAAGGCAAATGCGGTGAAGGCAAGTGTGGTGGCCAATAACATGCTAACTTAAGTACCTAATTTCCTCAGGTGTACGTTATGATAAAAGGGCCTTTTGGCCTTTTTTGTTTAAGGAGAAAAGAATGAAAGCAGCACAAAAATCGGCGTTTGGTATGGTCGGTTTAGGCCTTCGTCGAGAAATGCTCGATGAGTTACTTGAGCATACGCCAAAGCAAATTGATTTTATGGAAGTGGCGCCCGAGAACTGGCTTAAACTCGGTGGGCGATTTAAAAAACAATTTAAAACATTAACTGATACTAACAATTTTGTTTGCCACGGTTTATCGCTTTCTATTGGCTCGCCAGAGCCTCTTGATACTGAATTTGTAAAATCACTAAAAACGTTTTTTGATCAGCACAACATCAAGTTATTTAGTGAGCATTTGAGTTACTGCTCTGGTAAAGGGCACATGTACGACTTAATGCCAATTCCTTTTACTGAAGAAGCTATTGCGCATGTCGTACCACGGATCAGGCAAGTACAAGATATTTTAGAGCGCCATATAGCTATCGAAAATGTATCCTATTATGCCGCCCCTGGACAAGAATTATCAGAGCTGGAATTTACTAATACGATTTTAGAGCAAGCCGATTGTAAGTTGTTGCTAGATGTGAATAATATTTTTGTTAATTCAGTTAACCATGGTTACAACGCTGAAGCGTTTTTAACAGGATTACCCTCAGAGCGGATTGCATATGGGCATGTAGCGGGGCACTACAACGAAGCGGATGATTTAATCGTCGATACGCATGGTGCTGATGTTATTGACCCCGTTTGGAAGTTACTTGAAAAAGCGTATCAAGCCCATGGTGTGTTTCCTACTTTATTAGAACGTGACTTTAATATTCCGAGTATAAACGAGCTTATAAAAGAGCTTGATATCATCCATGAGATACAAAATAAGCAGTTATGCGCATCGCCTGCTCAGCAAACAGCATAAGGAAATAAGTATGAGCTTTATTGATACTCAAAATGAGTTTATGGCGCACATTCGGGCACCACAGAAAAATCAGAAGCCCAAAGGCATTGAAGATAGACGCATGGCCATTTACCGCGATTTATTTTTTAATAACATTGCTGGATTTTTATCATCGGGTTTTCCGGTACTCAAAACGCTCTATTCACAGGCGCAATGGGACAAATTAGTCCGGGCTTTTTTTAGTGAGCACGATTGTCAATCGCCGTATTTTTTAGATATAGCAGGGGAGTTTATTAATTACTTATCGAGCGGCTATATAATGCAAGAATACGATTACCCATTTATGCTAGAGCTGGCACATTATGAATGGATAGAGCTTGATGTTTCCGTGGCTAATGAAGATACCAGCGAGCTACGCTTAAAAAGTACTGAACTGACCAGTTCTGCACTTTACTTATCGAGTGTTGCGCGTAATTTAAGCTATCAGTATGCGGTTCAACATATCAGCACAGAGTATATACCCAGCACGCCATCTGAGCAGCCTAATTACTTTGTTGTATACCGCGATGATGACGATGACGTGCAATTTTTGGCCACAAATGCAATGACCGCTTTACTACTTTCAATAATAGAATCAAATGCGGGCATTGAGTTTGAGAGTATATGCCAGCAGGTTTTAGTTCATGCGCCTAATTTTAGTGAACAACAAATTGCGCAAGGCGCGTTAAGTACGCTTAATGCAATGTCCGAGCGCGGTATTATCGTGACAAAAAATCAACATTAAGGTCTTTATTGATTTTTTTACTTCGTCTATCATGGCAGCCTTATTTATCGTGCTTAAAAAAGGTTATACCAATGTCAGATGATAAAGACTTTAAAGATCCGTTTAACGCTACTTACTTTGTTGCTTTTTTAGCAGTTTTTGTAGGTATTGGCTGCTTAAATGCGATTTTAGGCTGGATGACAAGTCTAAGCTAACGCTCTTTGTTTTATTAAGGCTGTTATCGCTATCAGCCTTATGCTTTCTTATTTATCCCTCCCTTTTAATTATTAAATCTGCGCGCTTTAAATAACAGCAAACTCGCATTTTAACGTCAGTTAAGGTTATAATCAGCTGCTTTGAAATATAAACTATTGAGCAATTAAACTTATGACTCAAGTAACACCCGCTATTATTAAAAACAGTATCGCAACCATTGCCGATTACCCTAAACCAGGCATTATGTTTCGTGATGTAACTACACTAATGGCAAACCCAGAAGCCTTTAAAGCAACTATAGATGCTTTTATAAACGAATATAAAAACCAAGGCTTTACTAAAATTATTGGCACAGAATCTCGCGGCTTTATTTTTGGGGCTCCGTTATCTTATGCGTTAGAGATCCCATTTATTCCTGTTCGTAAGCCAGGTAAGCTGCCGCGCGAAGTGATCCGTCAAGACTACTTACTAGAATACGGTGAAGACACACTTGAGCTTCATGTTGATGCAATTGTCCCAGGCGATAAAGTTTTACTTATTGACGATTTATTAGCGACCGGCGGCACAATTGAAGCCACTGCTAAACTGGTTGAAAAGTTAGGCGGTAAAGCCACTGATGCCGCATTTGTTGTGTCATTACCAGAGCTTGGTGGTGAGCAGCGTATAGAAAAAATGGGTATTAAAATCTTAAAACTTGTTGAGTTTGAAGGCGAGTAATTGATGAGTTATCAGGTTCTAGCGAGAAAATGGCGTCCGCAAACTTTTCATGAATTGGTTGGCCAGTCTCATGTAAAGCAAGCGCTTGTTAATGCGCTTACGCAAAATAGACTGCATCACGCTTATTTATTCACTGGAACCCGTGGTGTGGGTAAAACAACCATTGCACGTATTTTTGCTAAAAGCTTAAATTGTGATGAGGGTATATCGGCATCGCCCTGTGGGCAATGTAGTAGTTGTACTGATATAGAAGCAGGGCGATACATTGACTTACTTGAAATTGATGCCGCTTCTCGCACCAAAGTTGAAGATACTCGTGAGATTCTTGATAACGTTCAATATGCACCCACCCGCGGACGTTATAAAGTTTACCTAATAGATGAAGTGCACATGCTCTCTAAGCATAGCTTTAACGCGTTATTAAAAACGTTAGAAGAGCCGCCTGAGCATGTGAAATTTTTACTGGCAACCACCGATCCACAAAAGCTTCCCGTCACTATTTTATCGCGCTGCTTACAGTTTAATTTAAATGCGCTTTCGCAAAGTGAAATTAAGACCCAGCTTGAGCATGTACTCACAAAAGAGCAACTAAGCTTTGATAAAGAGGCGCTGAGTATTATTGCAAAAGCCGCCGATGGCAGTATGCGAGATGCATTAAGCCTAACAGATCAAGCAATTGCGCAAACCAATGGCGATATAAACAATCAAGCCGTGCAAGCTATGCTTGGTTTAATGGACACACATTACAGCCAAAGTTTGCTTGCTGCTCTGCTTGCACAAGACGGTGGTGCACTCATGGAAGAAATCGCCCAAGTTGCAAGCCGTAATCCTAATTATATTGCCTTACTTGATGATTTAATTTCATTAACTCACCTTATTCAATTAGCTCAACTTGTCCCACAAGCAGCGCAGCTTGATGACAAAAACGTTGATTATATTAGCCATGTTGCACAGCATACTCATGCGCAGCAAATACAAGTGTATTATCAATTATTGTTAAACGGTAAAAAAGACCTGCAATGGGCGCCAGAGCCTCGTTTAGGCTTTGAAATGATAATGCTACGTTTGTTAGCATTTGAGTCTGCAGATACAATGTCTGCTCAGGCACTTCCTGATCCTAGTGCCAAAGCAAATGCAGCAACGCCTACCTCTACTAGTAGTAAAGGTCGCGCCGATGCGTTGCGAGATATATTAAATAAAAATAAAACAGTATCGCAAGACAAAATCTCAGCCCCGCAAGCAGTGGCTGATCAAAGTCAAAAAATTGATGAGCCAGCAGAGCAATCGTCCCCAGAGCCACTAACAGGTTCACCAAGTGAGCAACCTAGTAACAGCACACCTCCTGTGGCTCAGAGCAATCAGAACGAAGTGCCGAGCCATGTGCAACAAAATGAACACATTGCTAAGAGTGACGAGGCTGCTGAGCGCCAAAGTGAAGACGATGCCTATCTGCAACACAGTAATATGGAGCAAAGTTTAGCTGCACAATTTGATGAGGTTATGAGCAGTGCTGTAGATCAAGGTTATAACCCTCCACCAACAGCGCAACATACACAACCTGCACCAGAAAACACTGATATTAACGATAGCAGTGTGCGTGAACAAGAAGCCCAAGCTCAATCGGCAATAGCTAGAATTTTACGTGATAGAAATATATCGGGGGCAGGCAGGCTTTCAGGGGGAAGTGTAAATACCACTGAGCATGCGCAAACACCAAAAGCGCCTGCTCAAGCAGCGCCATTCATTGAAAAAACGCCACACAATACACGCTCGCAAGCGAGTGAGTCACAAAATGATTCACCGCCATGGCATGACCACGCGCAAGGTGACAGCGAAAAAAAGCCAGCGCTCCCAGTAACAGGGAGCCAAACGCCAGCTGAGCCAGTAACGCAAAGCCAGCCAGCGCGTAAGGTTGATTTTAAAGAAAAGCATCAAACAATTACTGAAAACTTAGCCCCTGAGCTGATTGAGCAAATTAACCCACAAAAAAAGCCAGAGGTAATAGAGCAAGAGCCTGCTATACCGGTTCCAGATGATTTTCAAAGCCCAATTAGTGAGATTAAATTTGCGCATCAACAGGATGAGTGGGCGTATTTAATTAAACGTATGGGGCTTGGTGGGCGAATGCGCCAATTTGCATTACACTCGATTTTTACCAAGCAAGGCGACAATTTACATATTGACGTGGATGAATCGCAAAAGCACTTAGATACGCCCATGCTTAGGCAAAAGCTCGATGCGGCGTTATCAAGCATATATGATCATAACGTATCGCTAAGTATTAATTTTGCAAAAGGGGTGATTGACTCGCCTTATTTAATTCAGCAAAAAATAGATGCGGGGCGTCATCAGCAAGCAATTGATGTGATCACATCTGATGAAAACATAGTACAATTTCAGCAGCTATTTAGTGCCGAAATCGACGAAAACAGTATTCAGGCATTGTAATTAAATACAATCGCCCTTATCTTCATGACAATTAGAGTTTAAAAGAAAGAGAGAAAATTATGTTTAAAGGTGGAATGGGTAACATGATGAAGCAAGCGCAGCAAATGCAAGAGCGCATGCAAAAAGCCCAAGACGAAATCGCGACGATGGAAGTTGTTGGCGAAGCCGGTGCAGGCCTTGTAAAAGTAACCATGCTTGGTAATCATAATGTGCGCCGTGTTGAGCTTGATGATAGCCTGATGGAAGATGATAAAGACATGATTGAAGATTTACTCGCTGCAGCATGTAACGATGCTGTTCGCCGTGTTGCAGATGAAACGCAAGAGCGCATGAGCAAAGTGACTGGCGGTATGCAATTACCACCAGGTATGAAAATGCCGTTTTAATAATTATGCAACTTTCAGATAGTCTAACGCAGTTAATAGAAGCGCTACGTTGCCAGCCAGGTATAGGCCCTAAGTCTGCGCAGCGTATTGCGTTTCATTTATTGGAGCGCGACCGTAAAGGGGGCACACAGCTTGGTAATGCTTTGACCAAAGCAATGAGTGCGGTGGGGCATTGTCAGTCGTGTCGTACTTTTACTGAACAAGCACAATGTGACATTTGTTTAAGCGCAAAACGCCAAGACACGGGTGTGCTGTGTGTTGTTGAGTCGCCCACTGATGTGTTGGCAATAGAGCAAACAGGGCAGTATGTTGGCTTGTATTTTGTACTTATGGGGCACTTGTCACCCATTGATGGTATTGGCCCCAAAGAAATTGGTTTAGATATACTTGAACAAAAGCTTTCGCATGGCGGTATTAACGAGGTCATTTTAGCAACCAACCCCACGGTTGAGGGCGAGACCACGGCACATTATATTGCTCAGCTTTGCCATAAATATAATGTCGGTGCTTCGCGTATCGCGCATGGTATCCCTGTGGGTGGTGAGCTTGATTTAGTCGATGGCACCACGTTAATGCATGCTTTCAGTGGCCGCCGAGCGGTTACGCAAGACTAATACGACTATATGAAATCGCTTTAAAAGCCTACATAGTAAAATATGTAGGCTTTTTTGTGTTTGCTTTTTTATTACCGTATAACGTGTGTGAGTATGCCGGTAATCATATTTCATTAATAATTGAGTTAAACTTGGCGACGTTGTGGTATAAATTATTGACTAACAAAACTAACTTACGCGATAGTGACACGGCTCACGCGCCTTAAAAATATTGCTCAAGTTGATATAAGCAAACATCAGGAATTTATCTGATTAGTAAGGAGTACTATGCAAAATAATAAACACGGCAATAAAGACGGCTTGCTCAGCAGTAAGCGTTTTTTACCGCTTTTTGTAACTCAGTTTTTGTCGGCTATGAACGACAATGTGTACAAGCAATCTGTGCTTATAGTATTAGTATTTCAGGCCGCCACGCTTGGCGATGGTGCGCTGTATTCAAACCTTGCAGCGGGCTTATTTATATTACCGTTTTTTTTATTTTCAGGAATGGCGGGGCAATTAGCCGAAAGAACAGAAAAATCAAAGCTTATACGGCTTGTTAAATTTTGCGAAATACCGATTATGGTTATTGGCGCAGCCTCTATTTTTACGCAATATGTGTGGCTAATGCTGACCACCGTGTTTTTTATGGGGCTGCAAAGTACCTTTTTTGGTCCGCTTAAGTATTCAATTCTCCCGCAACACGTTGCACCTAACGAATTAACAAAAGCGAATGGCTTAGTTGAATCAGCCACGTTTGTAGCCATTTTATTAGGCACTATTTTTGGCACCTATTATATTACGCAAACATCAGGCCCAACGATAATCAGCATTGCGGTATTAGTGTTAGCTGTACTTGGCTTTTTAAGTAGCCGGTTTATTCCTATTAGTGAAGCGAACGATGCAAACTTGCGCTTTACCTATAATATTTTTTCTTCCACTAAAAATGTATTTAAAGCACTAAACGCACAAACTGAGTCAGTTGGTAAATCGGTACTGGGGATCAGTTGGTTTTGGCTTATTGGTGCGGTTATTTTAACGGCGTTACCTAATTACGTTAAACATGTTATGGGGGGCGATGAGCTTGTTGTCACCAGTGCGCTGGTGGTGTTTTCGCTAAGTATTGCCGTTGGCTCTTTGTTGTGCGAAAAGCTCTCGCGCTCACGTATTGAGCTGGGGATCGTGCCTTTCGGCGCCATTTTAATAACGTTATTTTTGTATTTGTTAAACCAAGAGCCGGCTATTGATGTATATATTACACCCTCTGAAAATTTATTAACGCTTCAACAAGTACTCAATACCGGCGATATGATCTGGCATTTTATTTGGATGGCTGGCATTGGTATAGCATCAGGCTTTTACACAGTACCACTTTATGCGTTAATTCAGCAGCGTACTGAAGAGTCAAGCCGCTCGCGGGTAATTGCCGCCAACAATGTACTCAATGCACTCTTTATGGTTGGCAGTGCTATTTTAAGTATTGTAACGCTCTCTGTTTTACAGTGGCATATCTCGTCGTTACTATTACTTTTGTCGGGGCTTAACTTACTTATTTCTATGTATATTTATACTAAAGTGCCGGAGTTTTTCTTACGCTTTGTTATCTATATTTTAGCTATATGCATGTATCGTGTGCGCACAAAAGGGCATGAAAATATTCCAAGCGAGGGCGCTGCCGTTATTGTAGCTAACCATGTGAGTTTTGTAGATTGGATGTTTATTTTAGCCACCTCGCCTAGGCCTATACGCTTTATGGTGTTTGCTCCTATTTATTATTCTCCTGCTTTACATTGGTTATTTAAAATGGCAAAAGCGATTCCAATTGATAGCGAAAAAGCCAACCCAAAGGCGTTTGCAAAAGCATTTGATGAGGTTGCCGCAGCGCTTGAACGCGGTGAGTTAGTTGGTATTTTTCCTGAAGGAAAACTTACCAGTAATGGTGAAATGGACATGTTTAGGCGCGGTATTGAGCGCATAATAGCGCGCACACCAGTGCCTGTTGTACCCGTTCACTTAGGTGGCTTGTGGGGCAGTATGTTTAGCCGTAAAGCCAAGTGGCAATTACCACGCCTTAAATGGTCATTGGTGTCGGTGAGTGTGGGAGAGCCAATCGAAGCTGAGCAGGTAAGTGCGAATTACTTACACGAACAAGTCAGCGCTTTAAAAGCCCAGTACGCTAAAAATACGCCGTAATTTAACCCTAGGGCCTGTTTATCTTTCGAGGTTGAATTTGCAGCAGTCTGTTTGGGAATTAGGCAAGGCAGAGCCTATGCAGTGTGGTTGTTCCCCATAAATAGGCGATAACGTAGCATAAATGCCAAACAGGCGCTGCCCGAAGGGTTCTGCCTAGGGGCCATTTACTCTTTGTTGCTCGGTTTTTACTTAGCCCACTAGGTTACAAACCTCGCGCCGCGATTAAATGGCCCCTAGATTGAACAAATTTTAATCCTGAAAGGTCAACAGGCCCTAGAAGCCACATTTTTATGTGGCTTTTTATTTATGTAAGCTCAAACGCTGCTTTTTTAAATTTTTCCCTTGAAGTTACTCCACC
>NZ_CAWUKC010000117.1:0-8456 GCF_963922945.1 uncultured Pseudoalteromonas sp.
TAAAAAGCCCGATATAAATCGGGCTTTTGTATATTAAAAAACGCGATTAAAACTGATAGCTAGCGCCAGCAAAAAAGCGTCGCTCTGGGGTGTTGTAGTAATACACCTCACCGCTTGTAAAATCAGCTCTTGAGTCAACTACATTGTAATCTCTGTCAAATAGGTTCTCTACCCGAAGCGACAGTTCAATATTATTGTTTACACGATAGTTACCCGCTAAGTTCCAAAGTGTATATGACCCTAGGCGTGTTACAGCTCCATTGCGATCACTGCGATATTGCATATCAATGCGCGCATCAAAATTACCAAACTGCTTTGCGATTTCCCAGTTAGCCATGCGCTTGGCAACATTGCGTAGCTCATCGCCGGTTTCTTGGTTTTCGGCACTTAAATATGCAAAATTAAAGTGGCTATCAAACCCTAAAATTTGCTGTGTAAGACTAAACTCAATCCCTTCATAGCGCGCTTCGTTTATATTAGCTAGCGCAAAGTTTTCATCGTAATCAATTTTATCTTCAATATCGTTTCTAAAAATGGCAACATCGACCTGTGCACTGTCAAAATTAACATTTACACCAAACTCGCGGTTTGTTGATTTTTCAGGTTGCAGATCGGGATTACTAAAATTCGGGTAGTATAAATCGTTAAACGTGGGTGCTTTAAAGCCCGTGCTTTGACTAATTCTAAATGTTGAATTTTCAGATAAATGATAACCGGCCGCTGCAGTATAGGTTGTTTCATCGCCAAATTGCTCATCGTCGTCTTGGCGAAGCGTTAAATTGGCAAGCACAGTATCGGTATCGTAGTAAGCCCCAACAAACACAGCTAATACATCGCGGCTATCTTCATCAAATGCTTGAGAGCTGTGTGACACATCATCGTTATACCAATTAATACCGCCGCTAATATTAAGCGCATTTGTTAGGCGATATTGGCCGTTGTAATCTACTTGTGCGCGCTTGGTAATAAACGTACTAGTTATTGGCCCACCAGTAAAAGAGTCAACATAGGTACTGTCAGAATCATCGGTAGCAAAAGCAACGTCTATAGCATGAGATTGGTTAGTGTAGCTTTTACTCCAGCCTGCGGATAACTGATAGTTTTTAAAATCCCCTCTTTCAACGGTGCTCGTTGCAGGGCTAAAGCTGCTATCGTACTCTGCATAGCCTTCACTGTACTGACCTAGTAGCTTAAAGTCGCCGTAGTGCTCATCACTGTAATTTAATTTAAAACCTAGATTTTTATTTTCATAGCCATCATCATCTGGAGCAACACCTTGTAATGCGTCAAAGCCATCTGTTTTTTCAAAACCGGCGTTAAAAGCGCTAGTCACATTAGCCGATTTAACAGAGCCCGCTACTTGATAGTTTTGATAATCATCTGAGCCAACAGTAGCATCTAAAAATAAATTATCAGCTTCACGCGTTATTATATTGATTACACCAGCAAGTGCGTCTGAGCCGTAAACTGCTGCACGTGAACCTTTAATAATTTCGATACGCTCAATGCTGTTTAAAGGTACGTTATTAAGTGATTTTTGGCCAGCCGTTGCCGAGCCCGTGCGTACACCATCAATTAAAATTAGCGTATCGCCAGAGCCTGTACCACGCAAAGACACACCCGCGGTTTGGCCAAAGCCACCATTAGGGTTAATTTGAAAACCCACTTGTGTGCTTAGCAGCGTTGGTAAGTCACGTACGTTGCTTGCATCTATTTCAGCGCGCTCAATAACATTAACGCTTGCTAAAACATCGTTAATTGATTGCTCAAATTTATTAGCAGTAACGGTAATTTTTTCGATTGAATTATCTGTAGCAGACACAGAAAATGACAGCGCAGCAGATACTGCAACGCCAAGAGTTGTTTTATTTAACATGATGGTCCCTATCTTTGCCCACCGCAAAGATTTAAGTAAGTAAGATCACTTCAAGGCCGGTCTCCGGACTCAGTAAACACATAAATGCGTGAATACTTTACCGTTGCGGGGGCAGTGTTGGGGTTGTAATCATCATGATAACGCACCAACTTCCCGATTATCTTGCTGTATGTTTTAATACCTTAAAACCAATACACTGTATTAAGCAAGCACCCTGAAAATAGGCTGTTATTGTGAGCAGTTTGTTTACAAATGTCAACGGACGTCTATACAGCTAAAAACTCAGTTATTTATTGTAAAACTTGAAGTTACGCCATAAGCGTTTAGCAAAGACTTGATTTTTGGTTTTATTTTAGGCGAATTTAATAGCTTATCCATTTGAATTTCTGAGATATTACTTCGATTCGGGTTAATCAAAAAATGCGTATCGTAAGTACCATCGGGTATATTGCTTTTATAGAGTAAGTCCATGTTAAAGATATTATTATTTTTAAAATATTGATAAGCAATGCTATTTAAAACCCCTACCTCAGCACGCTTTAGTAGTAGCATTTTAACTACGTTAAACTCATCAATAGTCAAACTCACTTGATGTTCTTCAGCTAAAAACTGCGTATCATTATTAAAATTAGCAAAGCGGTACGAGTAACCTAATACACCCGCCTTTGTGAGTGCGTTTAAATCATCAAAGTAGCTTTGTTCTTTTGTATTTTCTGATAAGGTATAGAGCTCGTTTTTAGTGATTACGTAAAACTGAGTTTGCTTTACAGAACTTCTCGCCGATTCAGGGAGCCATTGCAATGCCATTAAAAATAACAAATCAAACTCACCTAACTCGACCCATTTTTTTAGTCTTTTTACAGGAAGCGAGTTGAGCACGAAGTTATAGTCATTTTGAGATTCGTTTAATATTTTAATAAATTCAGGTGCTAAACCTTCTTGTTTTTCTGCATTTATAATAACTGGGAAATAGCCATCTTCAACCAATACATCTACATTGATTGGCTTAGCCACAGCATTTTTACTACACGCCATAAAAATTATAAATATAACTAACTTATACATTCAAAATCTTCACTATAAATCGCTAACCTAACATCACTACTAAGAGTAGACTAAATACATCCAGTTGCTTGGAAGCAAGCTTAAATGGCCCAGAAATAGTTTTTGAAGTCATCATTAGCCGTTTTTTACGGCTAAGCAGGTGGTATTGCGGGTTTAAATGTGTAGTTATTAACTCCACATTTAAACCCCTACATCTCGTTAATCGCGAAAGTTTTTAAACTGGAAAGGCTGGCCTAAATCGGCACCGCGTACTACTTGCATAGCAGCTTGTAAGTCATCACGTTTTTTACCCGTTACACGCACTTCTTCACCCTGAATAGCAGCTTGTACTTTTACTTTTGAGTCTTTAATGGCTTTGACTACTTTTTTTGCTACATCTTTTTCGATGCCTTGTTTAAGTGCAACATTACGATACACGTTTTTACCAGCACGTGTGATCTCTTGCAGATCTAAGCTCGCCACATCCATTCCGCGCTTAGATATTTTAGCGGCTAAAATATCAAATAACTGCATTACTTGCTGGTCAGCTTCAGCTTTTAGCTTAATGATTTTGTCGTTTAGCTCAATCGAAGCATCAACACCTCTAAAGTCAAAACGCGTGTCTAACTCGCGATTTGCGTTATCTACTGCATTTTTAGCTTCGTTCATTTCCACTTCTGATACGATATCAAATGAAGGCATTGGGTTCTCCTAACTATTAATTCTAAATTTATGCGCTGATTATAACGCTAAAATTATAAATCTTTACATTTTTCTGCCAGTTGTTCAGGTGCGATACTAATTTAGTTTGGTATACTGGCGCCTCTTTTTTAAGCGGTTTTAGGATTTATTGTGACACGGCGTGTTTATCAGGCAGTTTTTTTAATTAGCATTGTGGCTTTTACCCTTTTATTTGCTAAAGAAATCAAAGGCGGCGTCACTAATTTATTTCCGCACGTTGATAAAGTTGCCCACTTTGGGGTGTTTTTCATACTCGCTATTATTATGGACAAAGCCTTTAAACTTCCGCTTTATACGCAAATATTGTTACTAGCAGGTTATGGCGCGGCCATAGAAATAATGCAAGATGCGCTACCTTATAGGCAAGCGTCTTTAGGTGATTTTATTGCCGACTTTGCAGGTGCTGCCACCTACTTTTTACTAAGAACCATTTTTACTCCTCGAAAAAAGAACCCTTATGGCTAATATTCTTGTTATTGGCGATGGCGCCATTGGTTTATTACTAAGCCACTTTTTATCTCAAACTCATAATGTTCATGTATTAACTCGCAAAGCCACAGCAAACACGCGTTTTTACTGTAAAGCAAAGCAACCTTCGCAAAAAATTAATGCGCAATTCATTACCCTCAAACAAATGTGTGAGCAGCCAGCGTTTGATATTGTTATTTTTGCTGTAAAAGCTTTTCAGGTGCAGACGGCGTTTACCCAAGTTAAACCCTTTCTTTCACCTAATAGTATATTAATTGTCTCGCATAATGGCATGGGTAATGTAGAGCAAATAAACGAGCAACTTAATAAACAGCATGCGTTATATTTTTTAACCACCAGCATGGCAGGCTTTAAAACAAATGACTTTATAGTACAGCACACAGGTGAAGGTAAAAGCGTGCTAGGCGCTTGTAACTCCTTGGCAAGCAATTATCACCAAGCGATGTGTGAACAATTGCAAAACGTACCGCAGCTAAGCTATTGTGCTAATATTGAGCAGCTCAGATTTGAAAAATTATTAGTCAATATTGCCATTAACCCGTTAAGCGCACTGTATGATATTAAAAATGGTCAGTTACGTGCCCCTTATTTTAATAGCATTATTTTTAACTTATTAACGGAGGCATGCCAAGTAGCGCATGCTTTAAAGCTTGATATTAAACTGGTCGATGCGCTCAACAACGCTTACAACGTAATGACGCTAACTGCCCAAAACTACTCTTCGATGCATCAAGACGTTGCGAATAACCGACAAACCGAAATAGACGCCATTTGTGGCTATATTAGCCAACAAGGGAAGCGATTAAGTATTAACACACCGCAAAACGATGCCCTACTTGCTAAAATTCAGGCAAAAAAAAGCGTGGTATAAACCACGCTTTATCATAAATCGTTATTACGGGCGGTAAACTTTGACACCCGTAAAGCCTGCTTCGTGAAGAATAAGCGCCTGCAGTTGGCTCATAACCCCTCTTTCACAATACAGGTAATAGTCTTTATCTTTCGGTAAGTCACCAAATTTAGTCGCTAAGCGGAAAAACGGTAAGTGCACTACATCTATGCCGTCAATCTCAAGCGGCGCTGCATCTTCCTCCTCCGGTGAGCGAATATCTACAACCACTGCGCCTGCTGGTAAATCAACGACCGACTCAGCTTCTTTAAGCTCTTGCTTTGCTTCTACGTCTATATCTCGCACATCCATAATACGCGCATTTTCGACAACTGTATCTAGCACATCAAAGTCAAACTTTGCTTCTTCAGCTTTAATAACATCAATTTTAGCTTTTACCGTTGGCTTTTTAGATATTACGCCGCAGTATTCAGGCATGGTTTCGGCCATTTCCGCGGTGCCAATTTTACGTGCAGTATTAATAATTTCTTGCTTATCGTGCTGAATAAGTGGACGCAAAATAAGGGTTTCTGTTACGCGGTCAATCACACTTAAATTAGCCAGTGTTTGGCTAGACACTTGACCAATACTTTCACCGGTTACAAGTGCTTGAATATTGAGTTTTTCGGCAACTTGGCTACCCGCACGCATCATCATACGTTTTAGTACAACACCCATTTGGCTGTTTTCTACGTTTTCTAAAATCTCAGCAACAACGGGTTCAAAATCAACCGTGATAAACTTAACTTTATGGGTAGAGCTATACTTTTTCCATAAGTAGTAACTGGCTTGCTTAACGCCAATTTCGTGTGCTGCACCACCTAAATTAAAGAATAAAAAGTGCGTGCGAGCACCTTTGCGGATCATCTGATAACTAGCTACCCCTGAGTCAAAACCACCTGACATGAGCGAAAGTACATCTTCTTGTGTTGGCAGCGGGAACCCTGCCATACCAAGGTGCGTTTTAGTAACAATGTATGCTTTATCGTCTCTGACTTCTAAACGAATAGTCACTTCTGGGCGGCTTAATTTAACGCGCGCACCTTCAACGTGTTGGTTTAAACCACCACCTACGTAACGCTCTAAATCGGTAGAAGTAAAATCATGTTGCCCTATACGTTTTGCACGTACACAAAACGTTTTACCTACAATAGTGTGCCCTATCAGATCTATGGTTTTTTTATAGATATCGTCAAGCGTTGTGAAGTCTGTTTCGGTTACTTCAATAAATTGCACAATACCTGGAATGCGCTGCAGGCAGTCTATAAAGTCTAGGCGTGTTTGTGCATCATCAAGCTTAGTCACAACCGAAATATTATCCCAGTTGTTTCTTACTTGTACTTTTTCGTCAACACGGCGCAACATAATTTTTATGTTATTCTCTAACACTTTAGTAAAGCGTTTACGCACCGAACGGCTTTTAATGGCAATTTCAGGATGTAGTTTGACGATAAATTTAAGCATAGTTCACTCTTAGACTGCGGGAATTCGCGCTCCCAGGCATTGGGCGCGCGATTATAGCAAAAATTTTTGCGTCTAGGAACTAACCAGCTAACAGCGGTTAAGCAAGTGTGGGGGCTTGCTCTGCAAGTTGGGTGTATTTTTCACGTAACTGATTCATTTTAAGCATGCTTTTTTCGGTGCTGTAAGCCCTAAATAATGCTAATACTTTTAAAATGCCATGATAAATATCTTGCTCGGCTAAATTACCACTGAGCCTGCGCGCTTTAATATATGGAGTCCAAAAACTAACGGTTAGCTTAAGCGTATGGGCAAGCTCAAGCGCATCTTGCTCTTGTATTGCAATCATTTCATTATCGCGCAGACCTAAAATAACTTGGCGAACCTGCTCTAATAACGTTGCCTGAAAATCTATGTAGGCTTTTTTTAAGCTTTCATCCCTTGAAAGAATATCGCCTAAATTGTCGTAAAAAAAGTGATACCGCCACATCAGCTCAAATAAAGAGTCTAAATAGGCCGTTAAATGATCAAACGCATCATCGGCAGCTTCAATGGGTTTAAAATGAGTGTGTAAATGCTCGCTATAAAGCGCAAAAATATGACGGATAATGTCTTCTTTATTTTTAAAATGATAGTAAAGATTACCCGGGCTCATCCCTAAATGTGATGCAATGTGATTGGTTGATATTGCACGTTCACCGTGTTCATTAAATAACGAAATACTGGTGTGTATTATTTTATCCTTGGTATTCATATGCGACGACTCAAATTAACTTATAAACTACATTACACTAAATATCGGCCTTGCAGTATAAACAAATCGGGTTGGTTTAAATACCATCATTATTTACTATTTTAAAAACACGCTAAGCTGATTTGTGCTACAAACACTGATAAACTACTAAAAAAATAATAGTTAGTGAACAATATGAACGTTACGGCAATTTACCCTGGTACATTTGACCCTTTAACCAATGGCCACACAGATTTAATTCAGCGTGCTGCTAAAATGTTTAGCACCGTAATTGTTGCCATTGCGCACAACCCCACTAAAAAGCCATGCTTTAGCCTAGATGAGCGAGTTGAGTTAGCCAACAGCATTTTAGGGCATTTGAGCAATGTAAAAGTGATTGGCTTTTCAGGTTTACTTGCCGACTTAGCTTTTGAGCATAAAGCCGATGTACTTATTCGCGGTATTAGAGCTGTTTCTGACTTTGATTACGAATTTCAACTTGCAAACATGAACCGCCGCCTGAACCCCGATTTAGAAAGTGTGTTTTTAACACCTTCTGAGCGCAACTCCTTTATATCATCAACCTTAGTTAAAGAAGTGGCTCGCCATAATGGCGATGTAAGCGAGTTTGTAAGCCCACTTGTCGTTGATGCTTTAAAACAAAGGTTAGGCTGTGGCGCAAACTAAATAAATGTATTAAGCGCACTTTTGGTGCGCTAAATTACAAACTACTTTTTAGCCATAGCGTGTAATTGATTGCGGTTAAATAAAGCGCGTTTAAGCTTTACTAAGCCTAAAATATCTTTATTTATAATTAACACAAGTGCCATTGCTAAGTCACTCGAAAACTGTCCAACCCCATAGCCACCAATAGTCATAACTAACCAACACAACATAGTCGTAATGCATGGCCATATGTAATATCGCATTTAACGTTAAACCAAAAAGAAGATAATAATAGGCTGTAGCCTTGGAATGTTTGTAATTACATGAGAGACAAACAAGCGTGAAAATGGTAAGTAAATCTGCAATTACTCAATCTAAATATATTGAACCGGTTAGAATAAATGATGCTTTGAACATACATAGGCTAAATGTGTAAGAGAGCATCATAACGAAAGAAATATGCATGACATGCTTATTTCGGCGATTTATTGTACCAGCGAAATTATACCAATCGACTTAAAAATTTGATCTAATATGCGTATTCAAACTTATTCTTT
>NZ_CAWUKC010000118.1:0-8395 GCF_963922945.1 uncultured Pseudoalteromonas sp.
GTCAACACAACTGTATCGAAAAACTCGAGGAGCTTTCTATATGATTATCAAATCTGCTTTTTCCTTTTTTAAGTAAAAGCTAAGCGACCCCCATTAGCTAAAAGAAAGATCTTACCGTATTAGTTCTATTCACTCTTTAAAAAGTTAACACAGTTTATATATGAATTTGCAATACTCAACGAATGAGCATATTTAACACCTGTAATATCTAAAAATAACTCTAACATTTTTTTATCTCTAGAACTTGCTGCAATAAATATCGGGCTTTCAATAAATACTCTCTTTGAGAACAAAGGAACATTATTATCTAATAGATATTTAACACCATCATAGTTTGAGCGGTAAACTGCCATATCAAGCAAAACATCCCCATACTTTTTAAGAATATTGCTTTTTTCTAATTGCATTTCATTTCTCATCAACTTTTTCAAAATCTTACTTGGGAAGTCATACTCTTCCATAAGTTCATTTGCCAATTCGCGCCTTGCAAGTTCACCCTCATCACTCAAGTCAGCAGTTTGAATCTTTTCAGCATACTCACTGCATGACCAAGCATTATTTGAACATAACAGCCACATTAACGTTATAGTTCCTATTAAGCGTTTATTATCTAGCAACATATCCAACCTCTACACCTCTAATTCTGTCATATTTGAACTGATGCTTTACTGGAACATAAGCAGAGCCACTAAGACCCAGTAAATCCCCAGCTAAATGTCCAGCCCAACCAGAAGGGTTTATTACAATTTTCGCTGAAGTACCTAAAGTCGTTTCAAGGATATTATTAGTAGTGCTGAATATTTTTCCTGTAGTTGCAAGAGCCTCTATCCTTCTAAAGTCACTTATATGGTCATAAACCGCAGTTCTGAACATCGTTCCTTTTAACTTGGATAAGTGTGGGTAAAGCTTTCTTATACTTGCGTATTCATCATTGTCCCATAAATCCGAAAGCTCTCTTCCTCGATTATGAGCTTCTTCAGCAATTTCACTTTGTAGCTCTGCCTTTTGCGAATCCGTTAGTTTAGAAAGTTTGTCTCCAAGTTCATTCACAACAAATTGAATAGCACTAGTTACAGCTCCATTAGCAAACTTACCACCAGTTAGCCTAGATACTGTTCCTCCAGCTATCGCCATTACAATGGTTTTACTAACATCATTCATATTTACGTTAGAATCGACCCCCATACCTACACCTTTCATTACGCCTGCGGTGAAGAATCCATGACCAAAATTTCCACCTTGTAAATCTGAAAGCACCCCGCCAGCAACGGCATGGCTGCCAATAAATTTAGCATCACCATAAGCACTTGTTTCCCAACCACTTGCTCGACCATAACCCCCAATAGCACCAAACACAGCACCTGTCGCAGCACCTGTTAGTGTCCCCTTGAGAGACCCTGTTGCAACAAATCCCCCTGCGGCACCCGCTATAGCTCCCGTGAGCGCACCTCCCGCGACCGCCGCTGCTGTAGTTCCTGCACCAAAAGCTCCAGCAGCCCAACTTGCAGCCCATCCACTAGCAGCGCCAGCCGTAAAGTAAGTTACCGCAATTGCCGCAATCTGCCTCCAATATTTCTTAACAAACTTGCCAAGTGCCTTAAAGAAATAACCACTCGGATCGGTATAACTCAACGGATTATTCAACACATACGAATAACGATTGTAATTCTGGCTATTCATTGGTGCCTGTATATGCGGATCAGCCTGAAGGAATCTACCCAAAGTTGGATCGTAGATCCTACCGTTCATATGAATAATACCTAAATCGCTCAGCTCTTTATGCCCGGTATACCCTTTACTTTCAGCAGGGCTTTGTTGCGATAGTAGCGTTTGTAAACTGCTTGAAGTGCTAAAACGGTTTTGTTTGCCCCATGCATCGTAATTTATATGCTGCACTACCGCGCCACTGGCATTGGTAATTGACGTGGTTGAACCTAAATGGTCTTTATGTAAGTAAAAGGTATCGTTATTACCGTTAGAGCGGTCTGTTACAACAACGTTACCAACGTAATATTTGTGCTCAGTTATACCATTACTGCCTTTAATACGTTCGTATAGCCCTTTTACATAAAGTGTATGGGTTGTACCATTGCTGCGTTTGTCTGTGCGGCTGTATAAATTACGATTATGGTCGTAAGCCATGTCGGTATAAATACCGCCTTTAGTAATTCGTGTAGGTTTATCGTACGCGCTATAAGTAAAGGTACGCGAGCCATCTGAAAGTACATTGCCTCGGTTATCGTAACTGCCGGAATTACTAAAGTCGTATATCACTGCTCCTGCGCCATTTGCCCCGCTTGTTACTTTTAATACACGGTTTTTAATGCTGCTGTGATAGGTGTAATGCCCTGCACCTTGTTTATATTCAAAATTACCCAATGCATCGTAATCATAATTTTTATATATACCGCCACTATTTGAATTACATGTAGTGGTACTTGCTTGGGTACGGCTCCAATCAAGCCTATTTAAGCTATCGTATCCAAAGCTTTCGCAGTAATCGTGGGTTGAGCCACCTAACGCAAAGTTATGTTTACGCTCTGTTAGATTACCAACTTCATCAAACTTAAAGCTTTGGTTGTGTAACATGCTACTGCCTTTGGTAAGCGACATACTATCAATATAACCACTGGTTGCTTTATAACTTTGAGTTTGCTTTACGCCGTTGGCATAGCGCACATCAGTTATATTACCGCGGGCATCCATTGCTTTTACTTCTTGGTATACTTTTCCGAAATCGCGATGATTGGGGGTTACATTAATTAGCTTTGTTGCCATGCCATAGTTGTTATAACCATGCTTAACAGTAAATCCATTTGCTGGGTATTGCGTGTATTTAACGCGATTATATTCATCGTACATTAGTTGACTGTAAAAAAACTCACCGTCAATAAGGGTTTCTGTTTCAGCTAATTTATTATTATTACCGTAGGTGTATGTTTCTTGGTAGTTTGGATTCGTTGGCCATCCATAACTACAAGTATTTGTAGACTGATTTGTTCCTTTTTTATAGGCAACGCGGCTTAATTCGCCTTTTAATTGCGAGTCGTATTCCCAACAGGTTAAACCGTCTACGTCAAGTCTCGCAATTTTACGGCCTAATTCGTCATAGCGCATAGCAAGCGTTTGGTTACTGCTATTAGTTTGCGTAATTAGCTCGCCAAAGCCATTATATGTATACCGCCATGTACCTTTATCTAGGTCGGTCATACTTGTTTTGCGACCATACTTATCAACAACTAGCGTAACTTGTGTATGGCTAAACGAATTGCCTTTGTATACTTTAGTTGTAAGTAAATCGTTGTTGGCACTATAGGTATAGGCTAATTTAGTGAGCATTTCGCCTTGCGCGCTTAAGCTTTGCACCAATACTTTTTGGCCTACAAAGTTAGTGGTTACTTTTTGTTTGTTGCCTTTTTCATCGGTAGTTGTGGTTGTTAGTCCATCGTATTCACGGGTTACGCTGTCACCAGTTGGCTTTAGCTCATTGTAAACTCGGCCTAGTTTATCGTAGCTAAACGTCGTTTTATACGTTGATGCACTGCCGCTACCAGGCTCCGAAACCCACTTAGCTCGCCCTTGTTCGTCGTAATCTTTTTTTACAACCTGCCAGCTACCGCTCAGTAAACGTTTTTTAGTTACAAGCTCACGCCCCCATGCATCAAGGTATGTATGGGTTTCTGGCATGCCAGATGCCGCACTAATTATTCGTTGAAATGCACCTGCAACACCACAAGACACACTACCACACAAACGTGTGTATGTTGCAGACTGTAATGTAGGTGATTGACTACCGGTACTTGATGTTGTTTTAGTTAGCGTACCAAAATAATTATACTCTTTTGTAACATTAGCGCCGTTCTCGGTCTCAACCTGTGTGGCTAATATAATACCTTTCGGTAATTGGGTGAAGCTTGTGCCTGAATTAGTCGCTTTGTATCTACTTGTTGTTGTAAACCCTTTTGAATTAGTCGAGCTAACCACAACGCGGCCTCGACTATCGTATTGTGTTAATGTTGAGCGAGAACTAGACACATTCCCCGTTGAATTATTTGTAACAAACGTACTACTATTTTTATTGCCCCATCCATCGTAGCCATGCGTTGTTGTTCCAAAAGCAGTAGTTTCTGTTTTTAATAGTTTATCGCTATTATAAGTAAAACTCGCATTGTTAATTATGCTTCCAGCAGTACCGTTAACCGGAGCCGTGACCCCTCCTATTTTGAGTGTTTTGCTTACTCGAGAGGTTGCTAATCGGCCCAATTTTTTATCAACACTCGAACTACCGTATGTGTTTTCTGTAATAACAGTTAATACATTTGATGTTGATACTGAGCCAGACGCTTTGTTGTCTGTTGTGCTTGTAATTGTTTCTGCGTTACCGTAAAAATCGTATTCGTTTTCGGTAATACTTCTTGTGGCTACACTACTGGCAGTTAGCTCTTTGTTTAGGGCATAGCTAACTTCAGTCGTTCTTTCAATGTAAGCTTGGATACCGCCATTTACTGTTGCTTTATTACCTACACTATTAATTGCTTCACTTACTATTACTGCGTCAGAGCCAACTCCAAATGTTTGAACCGTTGACTTAGGAATCCCCGTATAAGGCGCAAGTTGGTTATACACTGTTGTTGTAGCCATACAGGTATCATAATTTGTATAGGAGTAGGGACGTTTACCCCAAAACGGTGTACCGTCATCATCGTAACCTATTACTTCATTTTTATATGTAGTTTCGGTAGTACAGGTTTGTAAATCAAGCGTACGGAGCAATTCAAAGCCAAGGTTTCCGTAGCCTTTTTTGTGCATTAATAAACCACCATATTGATATATTACAGACTGATTAGTTCCTGAGTTGCTCAAAGAGTCTACTCGCGACACCATAAACATGCCTGTTTTAGGCGAAATATAATCAGGGTCTAATGAGCCGTCTTCTGTTACCCCATTTGATGAATGATCTTGTATATAAGTAGCTACATTGTGTTCAGGAAAGTTATTAAAGGTATTAGTAATACTTGAATAAGTAATATTGTTTGTAATGCCGTGGCCATTATCGACATTTGCTATTACATTCATTAATTTACCAGCATCTTTATTAAGATGAACCTTCCATTCAGAGTTAGTCCCTTGCAACCAGTCTAATTTGCCATCTCCGTCAATATCGGCAAACTGGGTCATTTTGTTTTCGTCGAATGTCCAACTACCCCTTTGCTGAAAATAAATTTTATCTGGGTGACCCTTAATTGGCATTGAAAAGTATGTACTACGCCCTGTTTTTGCGGTGTTAGAAATAAGAAGGTCGGTTCTACCATCACCAGAAACGTCCATGAAGTAGCTTAAATCTTCCTGCTCTTTAGTAATTTGTAAGGTTCGACTTCCTGTAGTTGTAGCAATTTTAACAGTGTCGCTATCAAGTAGCTTTTTTCCATCGCTTAGGCGATACTTTAATTCCTTGCTTGTTCTCCACAATATATCACTCAAGCCATCTCCATTAAGATCTACTACTTTTGGTGATGAAAAGCCATTACTGCCAGTAAAAGTTTGAGCAGGCTTGGTCCAATCACTGCCTGAGTATAAGTACCAAACAGTTGTTAGGTATTGGTTGCAATAATATTCTCCATCCTCTTCCTCGCACTCTGTTTCATAGGTTAGCCTACCAAGTAGTATGTCCGTTATACCATCGCCATCAAAATCTAACACTGTTGCGTTATTTCTACCTGCTGTTTTTGAGTAAATACTGTTACCAAATAAAATAGAGTTAGTAACGCTATTACCAGGTGTATTAGCTTGACCTGCAGGCACGGTCAATAAAGGCTTAGCCTCAGAAAATGAACCAGCACCTAGATTGTGGTAATAGTTCAAATTTAAGCCATCCGAAATGACTATATCCTGAAGACTGTCTCCGTCAACATCAACAATTTGAGTCAACCCTGTCAGCCCTGATGCTAGTATTCCTGTATCTCTTACATTAATATTCCTATCTACGGTATAGCAATTCCCCCCGGTATACCTAGAGCATTGTGTTGTAGTTACAACAGTTTGTTTATTAGAAATTACCATCCAATTTGAGGTGTTATTCTGAGCAACAATAAAATCTAAGACACCGTCACCATCAAAATCAATAACTCGTGCGCGCTCTGCATGTGTTGTTAGACCGCCTGTACCAATAAGTGAAGTGGGAGTTGTTAAGCTTGGACCATATTTCACTTTCCATGTTCCATCTGGATAAATAATGTCTGAGTATCCATCGCCATTAAAATCAAACATTAATGCTTTGTTGTTGTTTTTAGTACTGACAGTTTTTGAAGATGTTGATGAAAAAGGTTTAAATGCATCTGATACAGGTACCTTTGTGCACACTGTTCTGTATGACGGTGCTGAGTCTTCTGTGTGGCATTCATCTTTAAGTTGGGTCGTAATTGGTGCTGGTTTTTGCCAGTTAAAAGTTAATGGCGCGTTACACAGTTTATTTGTGCCTGTTCCTGCACACTCGGTCATAGACTCTAGGTAGTTTTTTTCGTCTTGAAAGTCAGACTCGTAATATGAAAGTGTGTATTCTCTGAATAAGTCTTGGTCAATTTTTACCTGTATATTTTTTAACAATTTACTCTGAAAAATAGGAGAACCAGCAGAGTAACCTGATTTTTGCTTTTTGCTTTCTTCATAGTTGAAAATAATAGAAGCGTACGGCGCTTTAGAAAGCGCACTGTTGCCAGTGTAATCAATACTTTTTAAATAGCTTTCCCCATAATGTTCAGAATAGTTACCGTAAAAATCATTATAGTTATAAACAAAATAATTACTTTTTACATCCTGTACAGCTTTAATAAGCCACATTCTTGCTATACTTGCATTACTTTCACTGTGTATAAAAGCATCACTTTGACCCGAAACCACTGACCCTGAAACCGTTTTAAATGCTTTTGAAAAGCTTTTATCTAATAATGATTTTTTATTTGAGCTTATTGCGCTTACATCACCATAATAGTGAATTTCACCTGCTTTATTTTCTACTGTAAATGCTCTTAGCGCACCTGCAACATAGTGAGGCTTAATAATGTTAAAGCTGTCTACTGCGGTATGATAAACGCTTGATTCGCTCCAATAAGATGTGTCTGTAATACCAATATCTGATGTATGCTTTGTGTTTGCAGTTCTATTTTTTAATAGTCGTTGCCCGTTAAAACAAAGCCTGTCAGTTTTTGTTAAACTAACTCCCCCCTGTTTACCGTCGTAAACAGGGGTTTTACCACAACGAGTCACTGCGGAAGAAGCGCTTAAAGACCAACCCTGCCCAACTATTCCATCGCCAGCTTGAGAGCTATAATTAAGCGAAACCTGCGGTGCAACACCAGCAGTTCCCTTCGGAATTGAAATTGGAACGTTATAAGTTGCGGCCCCACTTTCAGATACCCTAAACTGCGCGGCTATGGTACCAACATGTTCTGTTGCACTATCAGATACACTTATTGCTCTTGTTCCTGCTACGCTTTTATATTCAAATTGATTTGTCGCGCCAGGTATTGAACAAGCTAGACTTCCAGACTCAAACGAATTTATATCACAGCCACTACCGGTCATACAGGCTGAAACTTGATACGTATATTTGCCTGTGTTTATGCCTGGATCGGCTAATATGCTATTTCCATCATTTTTGACTTGCTCGGCAGTTTTACATTGCAGTGGCCCTAAAGCACCACTGTTAACATCTTTAGTACGGAAGTAATAAGCTGTTGTTGCGCCTATGTCACCTATAGATATACGAGTGCTGTCGCCAGTGGTATATACACCAACACCATTGACTGTAACTTTTGGTATGGGAATAAATGTTGTGATTCCGTCATTTGCAATAGGCACCCAAGAAGAGGAAGCCATTGTATAGCATGAGGCACTGATTAGAATTGATAGACCAAAAGACTTGAAGCAAGAAGCAAACACTTTGTATATCCCTATAGTAATTATTGTATGTACCTAAAAAAACTCGTTAATAATAAATTAACTTTCAGATAAAATATACATTAAATTTACATATTTACGATTTTATAAATTTTAATGTGATACTACAAAAATATACTTAATAATTAATACGCCAAAATTTACGCTAACTTAAAAGTGCATTTTCAAGGTGGGAGCACCATCCAAAAGTCGTTAATGGTATTGCGCAAATAGATACAGGTTTAGATGTGACTATAGAGTTCAAAAAATCAGACAAGTAAAACAATAAAGGCTGCGCGTTGCAGCCTTTTTAATAACCCAATAAATTTACTTTAAGTACGATAAAGTACTTTAATAACATGCCAGCCAAATTTAGTTTTAACTAAATGCGGCTCTAAAATAGCGCCATTAAAGGCTATTTTGTCAAACTGCGGAACCATTTGCCCGCGTCTAAATTCGC
>NZ_CAWUKC010000119.1:0-8271 GCF_963922945.1 uncultured Pseudoalteromonas sp.
ACACCTTCAAGTTTTTCGTATGAAGTGAATAAAAATAGTTTATCTTCGATTAACGGTAGGCCAACGTTAAAGCCATAACGCTTTTCGGTGTAGTTACCGTTGTCATAATCCTCACCTTCAATTTTATCGCCTTTAAACGAATCACTTGTGAAGTCGTAGAAAAGGCTACCATGCACCTCATTACCACCTGATTTAGTTACCGCATTGATATTACATGCAGTAAAACCACCGTACTGTACGTCAAATGGGGCTAGTTCAGCTGATACTTGTTCAATTGAATCAAACGAGAAAGGTGCATTAATAGTCGGGTAACCGTTTGAGCTTAAGCCAAAATTATCGTTCATACGAACGCCATCAAGGGTTAAGCTATTGTAACGCGGGTTAGCACCACCACAGTTAATTGAACCACGGCTATCATCAATTGTGATACGTGGGTCAATACGAATGATATCTTTTAAATCACGGTTAATTGCAGGCGTGTTTTCAAGATCAGTTAAGGTAAATGTAGAAGCAGGGCCAGTACCACCCGACATAGAGCTAATAGGTGCACCTGTTACTACAATCTGCTCCATGCTTGATTGTGGCTCAAGTGCAGCATTTACTGGGTAATCGTTACCAATGTTAAGAATGATATTATTAAATTCTTGGTCAGCATAAACATCAGAATCAACAATTACCTTGTATGGACCACCAACACGAAGGCCTTTAGCAGTAAAGTAACCTGCATCATTTGCTTCTGTTGTTTTAACTGAGCCTGTTGGTACGTGTAAAATTGTTATTTTTGTACCTGGAGCAGGGTTACCGTTTGGACCAGTAATTTGACCCTTAATCGCAGAGGTTGTTTCGTTGGCGAATGCAGCGCCACTTACACTTACGCATGCTGCGATAGCAAGTGAGAGTGCTGTTTTTTGAAGTTTAGTCTTCATTTTCATTTCCCGTGAAAGTTATAATTAAATTGTTATTTTAAGTAGTATAAACTAAACAGTAGTGTTGAATTTATACTCTTGTAATATGCAAAATTAATTTGCACAATTTGTACTTGTATACTTAACTAAATTTAGATTAATTACTTATTGTTATGTTACCGTCGTTTTGTGACAGTATTATGAAATGCAACTTTTATAATTCCTTTTACAATTGAATGTTTACATTTTGTAATTAATACAATTTTAGCTTTATTATTTTAGCTATACTCCAGACCATGTATAAACATAAATTAATTCCCGTGTGTAGGTTTTTTATTTATAGGTTGATTATTGTTTTGTCGTTATTTTTAATTTTTTATTGCCATCTGACGAATCAAATAAATGGTTCAATACACCCGCAAGTCTAATGCCTGCTTTTTGTAAACGCTGCTTAACAAGCGGATTGTATTTGAAAACATAACTATAGCTGACTTCATCACTGGTTGAGGTATAAATATCTTCGGCCAATTTGTGAGATTCCATCAGCCACGTAGTAGGGCTGCTGTTTAAGTATGTTTTAATTAATGCTGCATCGTGGGTATCTATAAACTTAGCATATTCAGTGTAAGCCAAATTTTCATTTTCTATTAATCCAGTGTCCCAAAGGCTGTGCAAATTGGTTTCATTGTCAAAAAAATCAACTTTAATTAAATTCCCGCCTCTATCTTCACTTCGCCCAGCATGAAATGGTTGGTGGCTGTCGCCTACCAAATGAACTAAAAATTTTAAAGCAAACTGTTTTTCATTAAGTGAAGAAGTCGATGACTGGAGTGTATTAATAGAGAAGTAAATACCTTCTAGAATGTTTGTAACATCGTCTTTGCTGTGTGTGTGTGCGTGATTTAAGGAAAGCGTTTTATTCTTGGGAAGATTTATGTAGTGCCAGCGTGAAGATTTTTTACGCCAAAATAGCTCAGGGCTAGATCGCATTTCATCAGCCCAAGTAGCTACTTGAGCCAGCGATTGCCCCTCTAATAGTGGCAGCAAGTTACGCATTGTTTCGTCACTCAAATGCTGCTCAGCAATGTGCCCAACAATTCGATGACCATTTTGCCCCCATGCATACACTTTAGGTGTTGTAAAAATAGCACCAATTATTAACGTTGTGGCTACGAGAGTAGCAATTTTAATGCGCATCACTGTTTCTTGCATTTATTTTTATTCACCTATTAGCTGGTGTGAACATTGTGATTGTTTTTGTTAAATATAGAAAGGAGTCAATAGTATTCATTATTTCTTATTCATATTCATTTAAAATCAGTTAGTTAAGTTTGACAGGTAAAATTACCTATTGTAATAAGTAAATAATATTGTTCAAATAAAGCCTTAGCGTTGTGTAGGTACATCTTATTGATGGGGTTTAGAAAGGTCATGTTACATAAACTGTTGTTTGTTACACTTTTGTTTCTGGTTATGGTTGCCGCATGGTCTGTTGGAAAGGTGAGCGTTAAAAGTAATGAAATACACTTTCCAGAGCTAATAAAAACGTCAACACAATGTTATACAACAGCCAGTGAAAACAAAAATCAGCTTATTGTATTTACGCCATCGCAAAGCGTGGCAGAGAAGCTTACAGAGTCTCTATGCCTTGATACCGTGGTAACTAAACAATACGGTTCTGTTAAAGGCTACTGGGGTGACAGTACAACTGAGAGCTTCGATTTTGTCGGAAAAGGGATTGCAGATCTAGTACTTGCTAAAAATAATATAATGAACGCTTTTAATGCTGAGCTTACTTATAACTATCAATCTGTGGTGGGTTTTTCTGATTACACCGCGTTTTTTATCTCCTCAAAAGAAAAGCCACGCTTAACAAAGCAATACTTTTTAGATAAGCGTATAGGCTTACTGGATTACCCTACAAGCCGCTCTGGCCATATATTGCCAAAGAAAATGTTTAAAGATCTAAATATCAATTTAGCCAATCTAGATATTACTTACGCTAGCTCTCACAGCGAACTGCGTGACTTATTGGCTAATGGGCAGGTCGATATTATTGCGTCTTTTTGGAAAGAGAGTGATGAAGCTCGTTTTTCAAAAAATTATATAACTCCCTTAAGTAACAAAATTTCAGGCTCGCGCTGGTATTTAAAAATGCAGCAAAACAATACAGACCTTTTATGCGCTGTACAGCGTCATATTCTTGATATGTCAAAGGAGCAAACGCTGAGTTATTACAAAGAGGCGCAATCTTACTGGGATTGCAGTTCAGAGCAAGTAACAGCTAAAGGTGAGAGCGTTAAAAATGGATAAGTATAAATATGTTTTTTTTGGCTGCGCTGTTTTTATTATTAACTGTTTAGTGTTTTATGTGTCTGTAATTAATGAGCAGAGTGATGCCATTAAACGCCAAGTTATAGAAACTGAAAAACAAGTTGCATTGGACTTACCATTAATTGCGCTTTCAAACGAGCTGCTAAAGCACTCAGGTAACCAACATGCAGTGCAAGACTATTTATTAAAGCTCAATGGCTATTTAGACAATAATCTGCGCTTAGTTAAAATTGAACCAAAATCTGCTAAACCTATAATTTTAAAGCCAAATCAGTTTGAAAGAACGCTTAAGTCAAACACCACCCATGTCTCTTTAGTGTTCGAAGAA
Organism: uncultured Pseudoalteromonas sp.; assembly: GCF_963922945.1. Classification (GTDB taxonomy): domain Bacteria; phylum Pseudomonadota; class Gammaproteobacteria; order Enterobacterales; family Alteromonadaceae; genus Pseudoalteromonas. The sequence goes on from NZ_CAWUKC010000119.1 coordinate 3,568, forward strand.
AACGCACAGTTTTGGTCTGAAAACAGATTTTTAATTTGCTTGTTGTTTCTAGTCTTGAGTATTTTGTTTGGTAAATGGCTAAAATCTATTATAGATATACCTATGGAGACGAAAGCTCCACCATTAAGTACCGATACTGACTTAGCTAAACCAAAAGAGCTGGCATTGATTATTAATTTAAATACCAAAACACTCAGTAATAACTACGTGCCTGATGTTACTGTGTGCTTAGCAAACAAACCGTTATGCTTTTTCTTAGCATTAATAGAGTTTTGCCGTGATAATAACGATGTTGTACTAAATCAAAATAAATACGTGCCAGATGAGCTGATAGATTTGGCTAATAAGTATTTTTACAGGTTAATAGAGCTTGGGCATACCATACGCAAGCGTCCAAACTTTAATAGTAGCTTAGAAAAAACTCTCAGTGAGATCCGCGCAGCTCTAGACGAAGTCTTAAATGAGTATCCAGATATGAAGGATATTTATTACCCACCTAAGGCCTATGGTGAAGGGTCTCGTTCACGATTACATAGTTACGCTTTAACCAATATTGAGAAAGGAAATATAGAGATAATAGGAAAGTAGCATGCTACTTTCCTATTTTTGAGTGAATTAGGTGCAGTTATTTAGGTGCAAACTGCGCAGCCTTGAGCGGACTATTTTGCGAGACAAAGGTTTTAAGCGCCTGGGCATCGGTTTCATCTGTGCTTACAAAGCCTTTAAGTTCATTAATAGCAGGGTAACCGTCGCCACCCGATGCGTTATAGCTATTTAAACTCATGCGGTAAGTTTTGTTTTTATCAAATGGCTTACCGTCAATGAGTACACTGACTAATTTGCCATTTTTACGGGTAAACGCTAATTTGTGATATTGTAAATATGCACCTGCATCCACAGGGAAGCTGGTCACTGTTTCTAAGTAGTTCCATAAGTCACTGCCTTGCCAGTCCATGTAAGTAATGCGATTTTTAAACGGGTGTACTTTTAGAATATCTTTATAGCTAATATCGCCCGCTTCAATCGAACTTCTTATTCCGCCCCCACTAATAAGGCCAAAGTCGGCGCCAACCACATTCATTTGTGCCTGTATAATTACACGGGCTAAATTGGTTTGCTGGTAACGTACCTTGTTTCTATCGCCCTCAAGGCGTGCATCAACACTACCAATTTTACCTGCTATTTGTTTTGCACCTTTGTCTTGATAGGTTGCTAAAAACGCTTTTAACGTTGGGTCAGGTTTTATGTATTCATTGGCTAAGACTTGCTTAGTCGAACCATCAGCTTGAATTTCATCAACATATAAATTAACAGGCATAAGTTTGTAATCGAGTAAGGTCAGCATACCGTTTTCTAACTTAAACTCTGCCTTTCCTACATACTTGCCCCATTCATGTGCTTGCATAATCCATGTGCCGTTTTGCTGATCAGGTTTACAATCAAGGCCTGGTTTGAAGTTATCGTCATTTTTGTTTTTAGCCGCCATACAAACAGGCTCTTGTGAATGGCCACCAATAATCATATCTAACGTATTTGCCGGTAAAGAGCGAGCTAAAGTTACATCACCTGGCGCATTAATCCCAAAGTTTGCATCTACGTAATGCCCCATGTGTGTTAGTGCAATAGTAATGTCGGGGTTATATTGTGATTTAATTTTTTTAGCCAGGGCTGCCGTTACATCAACAGGGTCTTTAAATTCTAAATGGCCAATATATTGCGGATTAGCTATTTTAGCTGTATCTGTAGTGGTAAGCCCAATAACAGCGATTTTCAAGCCGTTTTTTTCAAAAATTTGATAGCCTTGAAATGCATTTTCACCAGTTGCTTTGTCAAAAATATTTGCAGACAGTAGTGGGAAGGTAGCCCACTTTTGCTGCTTACTTAAAACGCTAAGCGGGTTATCAAATTCATGGTTACCAATTGCCATGGCATCGTAACCAAGTAACGACATCCCCTTAAAATCTGGCTCTGCATGTTGTAAGTCTGATTCAGGGATCCCTGTATTAATGTCACCGCCTGAAAGCAGTAGTACAGTATGGCCTTGTTGTTGTGCTTTAGTACGTAAGTCGTCAATTAACGTTTTACGTGCTGCCATACCATATTCGCCTTTCTCATTATGCCAAAAGCGTCCGTGATTATCGTTAGTATGTAATATAGTAATATACTGTGGGGCAGAGGAAGTTTTTGAAGGTGAACTTGTACAACCTATAACAGATAAAAGAACTGAAAATAGAATAATTATACGCATGAAATACCCATTTATTATGGTGTGCTTAATTTGTTAGGTAGCTAGTTTAAACTAATTTAACAATAAATAACGTACTTATTTTAAGGTTTTTTATATTCAATATTAAAAGTAATATTAAATTATTAACTGAGTTTTCTTTATGCGATTATAGTTAGTGTTATTTAATAAAGTTCGCAACAAATTGCTACTTGTGAGGCGTTCATGGTAGTTGTGCTGGGTTTTTTTAAATACGCTGCTTAGTTTTACTAAACGCCTTAAACGCGCCTAGTATCATTTTTTTACTGTGCAAAACAGTAAAAAGCGGCTTTGTAAGCCGCTGTTATTAAAATACTAAAATTCGCCAAACAATCGCGAGCCATAAAGCAAACACGCTTGCGCAGCCAACTAAAAATACATTAAAACGCATTCTCACATTATTACTGCCAATATGAATAACCGTATGCACAATACGCGAAACAACAAAAACACACGCAAGCGCAGTTATTAAGTAGCTAGCGCTGTTGAGTTGCAAGGTAACAATACAGCCTACGTAAAAAAGCACAGGTATTTCAAACTGATTAATAAAGTTTCTATCAGCTACACGTACGTTATCGCCTGCGCTATCAAGGCGCATGGTTTTAAAATCATTAAACTGCACATGTTTGTTTTTGGCTGCTTTAAAGCGTCGCTTGCCCATGATAAGCATAACAACCAGCGATAACGTTACCTGTGCAAACATGGCAAGTATTATTATTTTTTCCATTTTATTTCCTTCTTTATTTTTTTTCTGAGGTTCAGTATGCAGAGGTTTTTCACAATGTGTTACATAAATTAGTATTATTTTGTGGTAAACACTTAATTGTTAGTGTTAATTTATCTCTATTACGTTGTTTTTAGCGCATCTTAAGCGCAATTTTAATGGAAAAACAAAATGAAAAAAATTCTTGGCTTTAGTGCCATCGCGCTGGCGGTTTTAACTGGTTGTAGTAATACATCCTCTACTTCTTCAACGTCTAAGTCACTACAAAGTGCGTTGCTCTCAGATACATTGATTGTCAGCCCAAACGATACGCGTGAATATAAAACGCTCAAGCTTGATAACGAAATAGAAGTAATTTTAGTCTCTGATCCAAGTGCTGAAAAATCAGCAGCGTCGCTAAGTGTAGGAGTTGGTTTACTACACGACCCTATGATGCAGCAAGGTATGGCACATTATTTAGAACATATGCTTTTTTTAGGTACAGAGCGCTACCCAGATACTAAGGGCTACTCTGACTTTATGACCAAAAACGGTGGGGTAAATAACGCCTATACCTGGCTTGATATCACTAATTACATGTTCAAAATTAATAACGATGCTTTTGACGAAGCGTTAGACCGTTTTGCTGATTTTTTTAAAGCGCCAAAACTATATCCAGAGTATACCGATAAAGAAAAAAACGCGGTGAACGCAGAGTGGTCTATGCGTCGCGAAATGGACTTTTTTGGTCAGTTTAAGTTAGCCCGTAAAATGATGGGCGATCATCCAGCAAATCGCTTTTTAATTGGCAACCTCGAAACACTTGGCGATAAAGAAGGCAGTTCTTTGCATAAAGAAACCGTTGATTTTTATAATAAATACTATTCGTCAAATATCATGAAACTGGCACTTATTTCCAATTTGCCAATTGAGCAAATGGAGAAAAAAGCGAAAACTTACTTTGCCAATATTGAAAATAAACACATTGAAAAACCGACAGTCACTGCAGAGCTCGATTTTGATAAAGCAGGCGGCAAAAGAGTGTATTACTCACCCAACGAAGATGTAAAACAGCTGCAACTTGAGTTTACTATTAGTAATAACAGCAGCGATTTTGCAGTAAAACCTAATCGTTACGTAAGTTACTTATTGAGTAATGAAATGCCAGGCAGTCCTGCGCAATTATTGCGTGATAAAGGCTGGGTATCACAATTAACAGCTTCACCTTCTCCTAGTCAGTATGGTAATTATGGCGCACTCACTATCGCGTTAGAATTAACCGATGAAGGCATGAAAAACCGCGAAACAATTGTCGCCACCATTATGCAGTACATAGAATTGATAAAAAAAGAAGGCGTAGACGCGAAGTACTTTAACGAGATACGCACATCACTTAGTAATCAATTTAAGTTTTTAGAAAAAGGTGATGAGTTTAGCTATGTCAGCGCGCTTACTGCAAGCATGCAAGATTATCCATTAAATCATGCTATTGATGCACCTTATTACTATGCAAAATTTGATGCCGAGGCAATCAACACAGTACTTGAACAATTAAATGCCGACACGCTGCGTGTTTGGTATATTTCGCAGCAAGAACAAACCGACTCGCAACTGCATTTTTATGACGGTAAATACCGTATTGAGGATATCAGCGACGCGGAAATTGCTAGTTGGAAAGCACCGAGCGAGTTTAAGCTTGCACTGCCAAGTGTCAATAACTTATTACCTGAAAGCTTTG
>NZ_CAWUKC010000120.1:0-8041 GCF_963922945.1 uncultured Pseudoalteromonas sp.
CTTCACATCTCTTTAAATTTAAAAGGCCCGAGCCTAAAAATAAGTTAGAGGTAGGACAGTGCGATATAGCCGCGTTGTTATCGGCAAGGCAGCAAAGCTCACGTTCAGATAAATGAATACTATGAGCAAATACCGAGCGTTTACGCACCATTTTAGCTTGCTCGTACACGCCTAAGTAATCATCAGCCTCTGGGAATAACCCTTTTACCCATTCGCACTCGTCTTTGTTTTCAGATAAGTGGGTATGTAGGTAGGTGTCGGGGTATTCTTCTAATAATTGAGTACATTTTTGTAGTTGCTCTGGGGTAGATGTGGGCGCAAAACGTGGCGTTACTGCGTAGCTTAATCTATCCATATTATGCCATTTTTCTATAAGTGCTTTTGATTGTTCATAACTGGTTTGCGCGCAATCTGATAAGTCATCTGGGCAGTTTCTGTCCATCATTACCTTACCGGCAATCATGCGTAAATTACGTTTTTGAGATTCGTTAAAAAACGCATCTACCGATTGCGGGTGCACAGTACCAAATACCAATGCGGTAGTGGTGCCATTACGAAGTAGCTCATCTAAAAAGCGATTAGATATATCTTTTGAATAATGCTCACAGGTAAACTTTTTTTCAGTGGGGAAGGCGTATTCGGTGAGCCAGCTTAAAAGCTGCTCGCCATACGCACCAACCATTTCGGTTTGCGGTAAATGTATATGCGTGTCTATCATGCCGGGCATTACTAATTTACCATCGTGGCGAATAATAGTGGCTGACTTATCAATGTTTGGCAGTATGTCTTGCTCGTAACCAAGGTTAACCACTTTGCCGTTTTGAATAACTAATGCGCCTTTTTCAAAATAGCGATGGGCGCTTTCGCCTGCTATGGCGGGGTCGTCAACAAAATCGAGTATGTTGGCACACATTACGGTCATTTTATTATTGTTGTGGGTGCTCATAATTAGCTGCCTCTGTACGTTGAGTAGCCAAATGGGCTAAGCAATAACGGAATATGATGGTGTTTTTTATCTTGTAATCTAAAGGTAATTTGCGCCTCAGGGTAAAACGCAGGTGTTTTTTGGCTTTCATAATAGCTATCTAAGTCAAAAACCAGTTTATAGGTTGCAAATTCTACGTCTGTGTTGAGCCAGTCGGTAATTCGCCCGTCGCTATTTGTTTTTCCTTGAGCAATTAATTGCCACTCGTTATTAGTGAGTAAAAACAATTGTACAGCTACATTTTCAGCCGGTTTGCCTGTGCTGGTATCTAAAATATGGGTAGTGATAGGGCTTTTATTCATAGCAATGACTCCAATCTTATTTTTGTTATTTTGGCTTGTTCGCCCGCGGCTATATTAAGCTCTGTGCTGCGGGTGTTGTGTATGCGCTGCTCAATAAGTTCAAGCATTTGCTCAGCACTTTTACCACTGGCACACACAATAAATATAAAGCCAAATTTACTGAGGTATTCTTTATTTAGCGCAATCATTTTTTTAAGGGTTTGCTCGTTTGCTTTACTCATTCCTGATTGTTCGTGCCCCGCTTTTTGCGCTGTAGCGGCGTACTTTTTACTTAAAGTTGATAAATCGCCTATTTGCGGGTGGCCTTCAAAAGCGGCTAAATAATCGCTTTCGCCTAGGCTATCCCATACGCTTTGAGCGCTGTTAAATAAGTGCTCTTTATTTTCAAATGGCATGATATTTAGCATACCGCTTACCCAGTTAGGGGCGGCGCAACAATGCTCTAATGCTTGATGCGCTTGCGCTGCATTTAGGTTATTAATTTTTAAGCTACTCATGCGTTTTCTTCCTCGTGCGTGGTGCTAATTAAGGCATTTTTAAGTGCACGCCATTGCAAGCCTTGGCGTTTGGGCGCATGGGTTTGCATAGCCTGATAAAGGCCAATTAACTGCCCGCTAATTGATATTGCTACTTCCATAGGGAGCTTGCCCGTTACATTTTCAAGCCCTACAGGGCAGGTCATTTGCTTTATTTGCTCGGTGGTAAAATCGCGATGGGCTAAGCGCTGTTTAAAGCGTTTTGCTTTAGTATCTGAGCCAATTACACCAAGCCAATTAGCATCAGCGCGTTTAATAATGGCTTGTGTAAGTGCAAAGTCGAGCTGGTGGTTATGGGTTAATATTAAGTAATTATTAGCCTTTGGCGCGCGTTTTACTTGCTCTGTTGGTTCTTCATCAACCACTTTTATTACGTTATTAGGAATAACTTGTGGGAATACATCGGCGCGGCTATCTATCCAGCGTATACGCATAGGTAATTGCGCCAATATACCAATAAGCGCCTGTGCTACATGGCCTGCGCCATAAATATCAAGCGTAAAGCGCTCGCATTGCATGCACTCAAGCATCACAGTGGCAGCTCCGCCGCAGCATTGGCCTAAATTTGCGCCTAGATTAAATTGCTCTATCACTTGCGCTGCCTCGCCTTTGGCAAGTAGCTCGCGGGCTTTTTCTATTACTACGTATTCAAGGTGTCCACCGCCAAGGGTGTCGTAAATGTGCTCGCCGCTTATTACCATTTTAGAGCCTGTGCCACGTGGGGTTGAGCCATTGGTGCCAAGCACAGTGGCAATAACATAATTAGTGCCGCTTTGTTCGTGCTCGTTTATAGCTTGCGCCCAATTTTGCGTATGAAAACCCTGGAACGACTCATTTAAATTAGCCATGTTGCTGCTCCTTAAACCAGCTAGCGGTTTGCTCAATTGCATTTAATACACGCTCAGGTGTGGCGGGTGTATCAAGTGGGGCGGTGTATTTGTAATCAGCCACACTGCTTATAGCATTACGAATAGCACTCCACACACTAAAGGCCAACATAAACGGCGGCTCGCCAACCGCTTTTGATCTAAATACCGTGGTTTCTGGGTTGGCCGAGTTATATAAATTTACATTAAATTCGGCAGGGGTATCGCCAATTGCAGGAATTTTATAGTTAGCAGGGCCAAAGCTTGCAAGCTGGCCTTTATCATTCCATTGTAAGTCTTCGGTGGTAAGCCAGCCCATACCTTGTACAAAGGCGCCTTCAATTTGGCCTATATCAAGTGCAGGGTTAATTGAGCTGCCCACATCGTGCAGTATATCAACGCGGGTTACGGTGTTTTCGCCTGTCAGCGTATCTACTTCTACTTCACTGAGTGCTACGCCGTGTGCGTAGTAAAAAAATGGCCGGCCTTCGCCTTTCGCTCTATCGTAATGAATTTTAGGCGTTGCGTAATAACCGGTTGATGAAAGCGATATACGATTCATATAAGCAAGGTTTGCAAGTTCGCTAAAGCTAATTTCGCCTTTACTAAAGGTAATGAGATTATCTTTAAATACAATACTTTGGCTGTCTACTTCAAAGTGATCACTTATAAAATTTATTAAACGCTCTTTTATGGTATTTACCGCGTTTAGCGCTGCCATGCCGTTTAGGTCAGTCCCGCTTGATGCAGCAGTTGGCGAGGTGTTTGGTACTTTGTCGGTACGAGTAGCGCTTATGCTTACTGCGTCAAAGTCAACGCCAAAGCCATGGGCTACTATTTGCGCTATTTTTGTATTAAGCCCTTGGCCCATTTCGGTGCCGCCATGGTTTAAATGAATTGATCCATCACTATATACATGCACTAATGCACCCGCTTGGTTTAAGTGCTGTACGGTAAACGATATACCGTATTTAACCGGCGTCATCGCAAGGCCTTTTTTGATTATAGGCGATGATGCGTTAAAGGTTTTAATTGCCTTTTTTCGCGCCCAGTAATCACCCAACTCCTCAAGCTGGCTTATCATATCTTTTAAAATATGCTGATCTACTGTTTGATGATACGGCGTGGTGTCGCGGCCTTTTTTGTATAAATTAAGTTTTCGGATCTCAAGCGGGTCTTTACCTAATTTAGCGGCTATGTCGTCCATTATTAGCTCGCCCATGATCATGCCTTGCGGGCCACCAAATCCTCTAAATGCAGTGTGGCTTACGGTGTTTACTTTACAGCGATTCCCTTTAATGGTGGCAGCTGGGTAGTAATAAGCGTTATCAGCATGAAACATTGCACGGTCGACAATAGCATCAGATAAATCAGGCGAATAACCACAAAACCCATTTACAGTTACATCAGCGCCTTCAATCAGGCCCTTTTCGTCAAACCCTACATGGTATTGATTATAAAATGGGTGGCGCTTACCGGTAAGTTTAAAGTCGTCGCTGCGGGCTAGGCGCATTTTAACGGCGCAGCCAAGGTAGTAAACTGCAAGGGCAGCAAGGCAAGCCCACGGTGCGCCTTGGGTTTCTTTACCGCCAAAGGCTCCGCCCATGCGGCGGGTTTCTACGTTTACAAAGCTAAATGGCTTTTTTAAAATTTTAGCAACTAAGTGCTGCACCTCTGTTGGGTGCTGTGTAGAACATTGAACATGAATACCGCCGTCATTGTCGGGCTGAGCAAGTGCTATTTGCCCCTCAAGGTAAAAGTGTTCTTGCCCGCCTATGTGTATTTCACCTTTAAGTTGGTGGGCTGCATTATTTATGGCTTGCTCGCTATTACCGCGGTTAAGTGAATGCGGCGGCCTTACCCAGTGCTCTTTATTAATCGCTTCTTTAATATCAAGTATGGGGGTGGTTTGCTCGCACTCTATAACCACTAAGCGAGCAGCGCGGCGCGCAATGGCGTAGCTTTTGGCAACCACTACCAGCACAGGTTGCCCGTGGTATTGAATTTCGTGATTGGTTAATAGCACATCCCCAGGGAATACTGGGCCAATATCAAGCTTACCGGGTACATCATCGGCCGATAAAATACGTTTAACGCCTGCCACTTCAAGTGCTTTACTTGTATCAATTGATTTAATGAAGCCGCTGGTAATAGGCGCAAGCACAGGGTAGGCGTGCAAGCAGCCATGGGGCTCAGGGTTATCGTCGGCGTAGTTTGCATTGCCACATACTTGTTTTATTGCGCTTTCGTGGTATTTAGATTGGCCAACACTTCCGCCCTGGGCTTTTAGTTTATCCATTTCAAAGTGACGCATGGGAAATCCTCGTAATGGCAATGTTGTTATTATTGTTATTGCTGCTTGGCTGTGCACCACAAAACTCAATACCAATACGCTGTAGCAAGTTTTTGCTTACCGTAGTGCGGTAATGTGCGCTGCTGCGTACATCGCTCATGGGGGCAAAGTCATCATTTATAGCATTCGCCGAATCTATAAACGTGCTTACTTGTAAGGGCTGAGCATTAAGCTTTTGCTCTATGTGCGCAGCGCGTTTTGGTATGGCTGCCATACCGCCCATGGCACAGCGGGCATTGCTAATTACGCCTTGCACATGCTCAATAGCCAGTACTAAACACACGGTAGAGATATCATCTTCAAAACGTTTTGAAATTTTATGACACGCAAGTTTTAACGAGTCTGAGCGTTTAGGTACGGTAATTTTGCTAATGACTTCATCGCTTTTAATAACTGTTTTTTTATAATCAACAAAGTAGTCGGCCACGTTTATAGTGCGTGTGCCTGCAGCGCTTAATAAATCCATAGTGGCATTAAGTGCAATTAATAATGGGGCTGGATCGCCAATTGGAGAGGCATTGCCTATGCTGCCACCTAAGGTGCCACTGTTACGTACTTGGTTAGAGCCAAGGCGTTCAAATAGCTCTTTAGACTCAGGGTAGTAAGTGTAAAACGCGTTTACAAATTGGCTGTAAGGGAGTGCTGCACCAATTTGTAGCTCGCCGTCGTTATCACTTAATGTGCACAGTTCTTTAGCTTGGCTAAGCGATATTATTACATCGGGCAATAGCATATTTTGGCTAAGCTCAATGGCAAAGTCGGTGCCACCAGCAACCAAATGTGCATGCGGGTAACGCGCTTTAAGCTCAACAAGTTGCGCTGCACTTTGTGGTAAATAAAACGTACGAGGGCCATTTTTTAAAAATGGAACATCGTCATCATGTTGCGTATTAAGTGAGGCTTTAAACTGAGCTGCCATGGCTGAGTAAGGCTCATTTTTGCGCTCATAGCGGTAGGCTTTTTCTACCGCTAGTAAAATAGGGCTGTAGCCAGTACAACGGCACAAGTTGCCACCTAGCGCATGAATAGCGGCTTTTTTACCTGGGTAACTCGGGTTATTAATATAAAGCGCCAACATGCTCATTATTATGCCAGGGGTACAAAAACCACATTGCGAACCATGGCATTCTACTAATGCGCGTTGTACTGGGTGTAAGTCATCAAGGGTTGGGTAAAGTCCAGCAGTCACGGCCTCTACGGTAACGATGTGTTTTGCGTGTGCATTACCTAATAAAAGTAGGCAGCTGTTCATGGTTTTATAGTGCCAGACTAACTCACCGCGTGTATTCAACTGTTCTTCGCCGACTAAAATTGTGCATGCGCCACAATCGCCTGTAGCGCATCCTTCTTTGGTGCCCAGTTTCCCTTTTTTGGTGCGTAACCAGTCCAAAATGGTGAGACTTGGCGAACATTCTTGTACTTCTATTGGCGTGTCATTTAATAAAAACGTAATCACACAGACCCCCTTAACTTTTATAAAGCCCTGATATGCAAAGGCTTGGCGTATATTTTTTCTTGTTGTTTTTATACCGCTAAGAAAAAAACTTTTTCATCTTGGTAAGTTAATTGCAGATACCATGCCATTGTTGACCGCTTGGTCAGTTAATTGATTAAAGCATACTTTTGATTAACAAGTATACAAAAGAGTGAAGCCAGTCTAGTTATGTAACCTCTTATAAAACTGTGCGTTATTTGTATGTTGTTTTTTAATAAAGCTTTAATTGAAAATTTAAAACTAGGTCTTCAAAAAATAAACAATTAACAAAGCTGACCAATAGGACAGTTTAAGATGTTAACAAAGGTTGTACTTTTAGGGTGGCAACATTATGCATGGAAATCAAAGGAGATCAGCATGTTAGAGCAGGTGAGAGTATCTAACGAGGCGGTATATAAAGCAGGGGCGAACAAAATAACAACTAATAATGAAGACATTTTATACACGGTAGATGATAAACCTGGACTAATAGAATCATTTTTTGCTGCCTTGCAACATGTACTTGCCAGTTTTGTTAGTGTTATTACGCCTACGCTTATTATTGGTGGTGTGCTAGGGCTTGGCAGTGAAATGCCTTATTTGATTAGTATGGCCTTATTTGTATCAGGTGTTGGCACATTTATACAGGCGCGGCGCGTAGGCCCTGTGGGGTGTGGACTCATTTGTGTACAAGGCACCAGTTTTGCTTTTTTAGGCACTATTTTAGCCACTGGGTTTTCTGTGAAAGCAACTGGAGGCAGTAATGATGAAGTACTTGCCACCATATTTGCTGTGTGCTTTTTAGCAGCTTTTGTAGAAATATTTATTAGCTTTTTTATAGAAAAACTAGGCAAGGTAATTAAACCTGTAGTCACCGGTGTGGTGATCACCACTATTGGTGTTTATTTAATTAAAGTCGGTATGACCGACATAGGCGGTGGCCAGTGGTTATTGACTAATATGCCTGAAAAGTTTGCATCGCCAAGTAACTTAATTGTTGGTTTTTCGGTGGTAGCGCTGGTGGTGTTACTTAACGCCAGTAAAAACCAGTGGGTAAGGCTTACCGCTGTGGTTGTAGCCATGATAGTAGGCTGGATACTTGCGGTTATTTTAGGTATTGCTAAGTTTGAGGTGGGCGAATTTAGTTTAATTGCCATGCCAATACCATTCAAATATGGCTTTAATATTGATTTTGGTGCCATGATAGCCTTTGGCTTTTTATACCTTATTACCGCCATTGAATCCACAGGCGATATTACCGCTAATTGTGCGGTGTCTAAATTACCTGTTAAAGGTGCAAGCTATTTAGCCCGCATACGCGCAGGTGTATTAGGTGATGGCGTTAACTCAATGATTGCAGCTGCGTTTAATACCTTTCCTAACACTACTTTTAGTCAAAACAATGGGGTGATTCAGTTAACGGGTGTGGCAAGTAGGTACATTGGCCTATGGATTGGCGCAATACTGATTGTTTTAGGGTTATTTCCGGTGGTGGGGGCTGTATTACAAAACATACCTAAACCCG
>NZ_CAWUKC010000121.1:0-8040 GCF_963922945.1 uncultured Pseudoalteromonas sp.
CGCATCCTCGGTGGTGGAATTAATGAGAAGCTGCGCTTCTAACGTGAGCAAGCTCAACGTCTACAATTTTCACCTCTCATTTACTCCTCTATCCTTTCTCTTTGTGCATTTTTGTATTAAAGATCAATAAATCACAAAGAGGTTAAGAGGCGCTTCGCTTTTAGAGAAGTAACTATCACCTCGCGCGAACAAGCGTAGCGCCTACAACTTTCACTTCATGTTATGGGTTATATCCTTTTAAATTTAAAAAATAAGTGTCGTTAACCCTACTTTAACCTTCTATAGTTTAAGCTAGCCGCATTAATGTTGATTACTCAACTGTATCGCGACTAAGCGCCACTTTTTAAGTTAGGAATAACCACAATGAAACTTACAAAAGATACAACAAGTACGTTAAGCAAAACCACCATAAGCCTGCATTGGATTGTTGCTATTTTAATTATTGGGTTATTAGGCTCAGGCCTGTATATCGAAAACTTTAAAGCGTTTTTTCTAATGAGTTGGCACAAATCATTTGGCGTAATACTACTTGCTTTTGCATTACTAAGAGTAACATGGCGCATTATGAATGGCTGGCCAAAGCACAACGTTAAACACCCAAATTATGAGCAAGTGTTAGCTAAAATTGTGCATTACGTGCTTATAATTAGCATGTTACTTATGCCTATTTCGGGGCTAATTATGTCGGGTTTTGGTGGGCATGGTGTAGAAGTGTTTGGGCTAGAGCTTATACCGCACAACCCTAACCCAGAAAACCCACAAAGAAGCCTTGCATTTAATCAAGGCTTGGCAGAGTTAGGTAAATCCATTCACGGTATTACAGCCAATGCGCTTTTAGTGGCGCTTGGGTTACACATTATAGGTGCTTTAAAACATCATATTATTGATAAAGATAACACCCTAAAGCGTATGCTTGGCAAAAAGTAGGTAGTTAAAAGTCTTATTTGATCGGTGCTATTTAAGCCGCGATTAAATAAGACTCTCGTCCTACGTGTTTGCTCTTGCGCTTAAAAGAGCCCTTGCCTTTTTTAGCTTTAACCACTTGAGGTTTAAACATTTTAGAGGTTACTAGCGCCGCCAGCGCATTATGATTAATAACGCCTCGTCCGGTATCAACCGCACTATTATTAGCGGGCTTATTTTTCGATTTTGTAGCCATTTTGGTTCCTATAAGTTAAATACTCACCAACATTAGTGAGCATTTTAAGAAGTGGCGATTGTATGCTTAATTTTCAACCTTGCAAGTGCTTTAACGCTCTTTTTCATAATAAATAAGCATAAAAAAAGCGCAGTAAAACACTGCGCTTAGTAACCTGAACGCTGGATAATAAATCTATCTCTAGCAGCTATTTTCAGCGCTAACTGCGTTAAATTTACTTGCAATAGGCTAGCTATTGACGCGTAAATTCGCCTTGTTTTCACTGAAAACCTCTGGCTAGAGAAATAAGCTTAAATATCATCATAATAAAATATGTTGGTATATCTCTTAACCAGAGTTCAGGTTAAATAGTTTTAGCTCAATTAATTAAAATTCAAAGCTTACTTTTGCATAGTAAGTACGCCCGTCAAAGCCGTAAGGCAATGCACGTACAGGGTATTTAAACGCGCCGTTGGTAATAAAGTTAAGCACTTCGTCATCACCTAGCTCATCTGGGGTTTCATCAAAAATATTATCAGCCCCTACAGATACGTTAAATATTTCGTTAATTTGGTAGCTAACGTTTAAGTCTACTAATACAGCCGATTCAACCGTACTTGTTGGCTTAAACGACCCCGTAGGCGAAAGCTCTCCTGGTAGCGGAATATGGTCATTACCAAAGTATTTAACGTCTGTTTCGCCAAAGTAGTTAAAGCGAAGTGTTGTTTGGTACGCATCACGCTCGTAGTCAAACGTAAGTGTTGCACGCTCGCCTGGTTGCCCATCGGTAAAAAAGCTGCGTTGTAAATCATCAAACGCCACCGACTCAGGTATGCCCTCTTCTGCATTTACATTATCAATTTTAGTGTCGTTTAAGTTACCCGCAAAGGTTACGCCAAAATTACCGCCTTCTACATCTGTACGGTAAGATGCAATAAGATCAACACCTTGGGTCGTTGAATCTACTGAGTTTGAAAAATAGTTCGCCTGCACAGCGCCGGTTGCTTGCAAGGCAGCAACCGCTTCATCGCTAAAAGCCACATCATTTGCAGAAAGTAGGCTACCTAACGTAATGCGGTCTTTAATTTCTACGCGATAAAAATCAACCGTTAACGACAGCTCGCTTGTTACATCGTAAACAAAACCTGCGCTGTAGTTTGTTGATGTTTCAAGCTCTAGGTTATCTACACCCAATGCACTTGGAAAAGCAGTTCCTGTGTTTGCTGTAAATGATTGCGTTAATGTGCCATCAGAGCCTAAGTTAGTGGTGTAAGCTGTGTACCCACTTTGCTGTAGCGATGGTGCTCTAAAGCCAGTAGATACCGCACCGCGCACTGCAAAGTCATCGTTAAATTCATAACGTGTCGCTAATTTACCAATTAAGTCATCACCTGCGTCTGAGAAATCTTCATAACGCAGTGCACCACTTACGTTCCACGCATCGGTGATCATAGTTTCTACGTCTACATAAAACGCGTAGCTGTTTCTATCGCTTTTATTCGTTGCCTCTGGGCGCAAACCGTTATAAGCCTGAAAACCACACTCAGCAAATTGATCAGGGTTGTTTACTGATGGGTACGAAGTATCCATATTTGCCAAACCACATGCGTAAGAGGCTTCATCACCAGGTACTATTTCGTAGTTTTCTTTACGGTATTCTGCACCAATGGTTACATATAATGGCTCGCTGCGGCCAATATCAACTATACCGTTAAAATCAGCATTAACTGTTGTTTGATCAAATCTAAAACCCCCCGAATAACCACCGGTTGGGCCTGCATTAGTAGCTATATCGGCATCGCTTGCATCTGGGTTATTAAATACATATTCCGCCGCATAAGAAGCATTTAGCGTATTACGTGAAGTAAAATCGTATTGGTTTTCACCATACACAGCCGATACATCGTATCCCCAATCTGGGTTTATATCGCCTCTAAAACCAACCGCTACAGAAATATCTTCAGCTTCGTTATATATACGAGGCAAAAAACCATCGCTGTATACTTGCGTTACATTTTTAGACGCTTCGTTAAAGTTACGATAAAAGCCATTACCCAGCGCTGTGCGCTCAGAATAACCACCAAATGAATACAATTCGCTCTCACCCATAGGTAAGGCCATGTTGTAAAACAATGAAGTAAATTCACTTTCTGAGTTACCTTGCCCCCAGCGTACATCTTCACTCAGGGTGCCTGGTTCAACATTAAGCGACCCGCCGGTATCGCGCTCAGCACGGTTAGTGCCATCGGCATCACGATACTCAAGTGATAAATTAATAAAACCGCCTTCGCTGCCAAGCTCAAACCCTCGGTTTAAGCCAGCTGAGATCGTATCACCATCGCCTTCACTTGTTCCGCCGTACTGTACGTAACCTGTTGTTACACCTGTTGAATTATTAAGTGATAAATTAATTACACCCGCAATTGCATCAGAGCCATATTTAGCTGCTGCGCCATCGCGTAACACTTCTACCCCTTTAAGTGCTGTTAGCGGAATAGCATTCATATCAGTGCCTGCAGCGCCTGCACCAACCGTGCCGTTAAGGCCAAAAATAGATTGATTATGGCGGCGCTTACCGTTAACTAACACTAACGTTTGATCGGGTTGTAAGCCGCGCAGTGTTGCAGGTCTAAATAAATCTGAACCATCAGACACCTGCGTACGAGAAAAATTAAATGACGGTGCAGTGGCTTGCAAGCTTTGACCAAGTTCTGTAAAGCCGCCTTTGTTTAAATCATCAGCGTCTATTAAATCAATCGGTGACGAAGACTCAGTAGAGGTACGGTTAGATACGCGCGACCCTAATACAGATATTTGTTCTATGTTTTGCTGAGCCTGTACAGGCGCTTCTTCAGCGCTTACAAAGCTTGGCGCGCTTACAGCAAACGCTACAGCGGCAGCTAATGTATTTAAACGATATGTTGACATGGTGAGGACCCTGTTTAGTGTGTTCTTTAATATTTGTTATAGCAATGTAACGCATTGCCTTGATGAACATCCTAGCAACATATGCAATCAAAAAGAAATGAAAAAAACTAAATAATAGGTCTAACTATGCAAAAAAAAGTTAAATAGAAAAAATATCACTTAAACCAGTACAAAATATGTTCTTTTTAGAATTTTAATTTCAACACCCACTAAGGTTAACACTTTATTTACAACAGCATTGCTGAATATTCTTGTTCTTTTATCGGTAACCAGCAACAAATGGTAGTACCTGTTCCTAAAGTGCTGTTAACTTCGAATTTTCCACTGTGATCTTGCAAAATAAAGTTAACAACGCTCATACCTATTCCTAACGCGTGTTCTGATTTATGCGTAGTGAAAAAAGGCTTACAAAGGTTCGCTTTTGTGTGTTCATCCATGCCGCAGCCATTATCCTTTACTTTTATACAAACGCCCTCGTTTTGCTCGATGACACTGACCTCAATAATGGTGCCTTTTTCTAATTCATGCTCGCACGCTTGCTGAGCATTTAATAAAAGCTCTACAAAAATTTGATGAACAGACGACAACTCCCCCCAAATAACTGGAACTTGCTCAAAGTTGGTTTTTATTTCGCAGTATTTAAGCTGCCCCTGCAAAACAGCAAGCGCAGAGCGTGCCACCTGATCAACCTCTATGTACTGCTTTGTATGGTTGCTTGAAAACTGGCTAAGGTTCAATAAGTTATGCACGGTTTGCTTTATATGCTTTAAATTTTCTAAGCTTTCATTTAACTGAGAGTTAATTTCGTGTCCGCTCCAGACCAAAGCGTACTGTTTTTTTAAATCAACCAACATACTTTTATATTGCCCAACATTTAATTGGCCAGTTAAAAACTGCTCGTTATAGTAAAGAGACTTAGATAAGAGAGGGCTTACATATTGCAGGCTTTCTATATTACTTAATACGTACGAGAGCGGATTATTTATTTCATGCGCAATGCTATTTGACAAAACCCCCACACTGGCCATTTTGTCGGCTTGAACAAACATTTGCTGATACAAGGCTAATTCAGCAACGTTTTTACTCAGCTCGCCATTTAACACTGCTAATAACTGACTTTTATCGGCAAGCAGCTGCTCTGCCGCAACACGCTTTTTTTGTTCATCTAAAAAAGCCTGTTTATAGTCTTGAGTTACCATACTCATTATATTCACTCCATAAATACGCATCCATGTATAACATTTAGTTTGCCCAACGTAATTATGCAAACCAGCCGCCATTTTTAGACTATGCTTATTATTTTAAAAGGTAGTTTTATGATCAAACAAGCAGACTCTGAACATTCAATCACTGCCGTAGATGTACTTTGTGTTGATGACGACGACATTGTTCTGCGTTCACTGACAGCCTTATTAAAAAATAATGGTTTTAGCTTTAAGATCTGTAAAAGCCCTTTGCAAGCACTCGACCTATTGAAGAATCACGAATTTAGCTTAATCATTAGCGACATGAAAATGCCCAACATGAATGGGGCACAGTTTTTAGAAAAGGCCCGTACCATAGCGCCCGAAACACAACGTATTCTATTAACGGGCTACGCCGAAATAGAAACCACACTCGCTGCTGTTAACCTAGCGCAAATAAATGGATACATACAAAAGCCTTGGCAAAACGATATGCTGTTACGCAGCATAAACGACAGCATCGAAAAATTTCAATTAAAAAAACACAACAAGCAGCTTGAGATAAAAATAAAGCAGCAAAATAAAGCACTTTTAGAACTTAATAATTCGCTAGAGTTGCGTGTAGAAAAACGCACCCTACAGATCAAGCAGGTACTTAAGCAATTAGAAGAAGCCAATGAGCGCGAAAAAAACGAGCATAAAGCGACCGTAGAGCTACTCTACAATTTTATAAATGCAAACCCCTACTTAGATGGTAACAAAGCACAAAAAATTGCCGACACCTGTACTCAAATAGCACTGTATTTAAACCTATCAAAAACAAGTATTGAGCTAGCCCCCATGGCAGGTTATCTAGCCCAAATAGGTTTGCTGGCAATGGACCCTGCACTCTACGAAAAACCTGTGAGCCGCCTAAGCGAGCAACAGCGTAAAGCCTATTACACACACCCTAGCACGGCACAGCTTATGCTAATGCCTGCTATACATTTACACGATGTATCCGATGCAATTTATCATCAATATGAGCGCTTTAACGGCAATGGTTTACCAAAAGGCTTAGCAGGAAACGAAATACCCATTGGCGCTATGGTGCTCAGCGTTGCCCGCGATTATTGGGATGCCTTTGAACAAAGCCAAAGCCCCACAGATAAAGAGCGCCACAGCGATGCGCTAGAAAGCATAAAACTCTATAGCGGCACCTTTTACCACCCTAAAATTGTGCGTGCGCTTGAAGCGAGTCACAGTAAATTAAACGAGCAACTTAATAATGCCGGCTCTATTGTTATATGCAGCGCCAAAGAGCTAAAAGCTAATATGATTTTAGGCCATACATTACACAGCCACAGCGGTATTATGCTGTTACCAAAAGGCCATGTGTTTGGTAAAAAATCTATTGAAAAACTGCAGCAACTCGAAGCTAAAAAGCCAACCCCATTCAGAATTATGGTTAAAAGCGCTAAATGATTGATCTAAATTGTGGTTTTTTTCGTTACAATCACCTTAAATAAGCTAAACTATTACAAACAATTACCTGCTAACTTAGGTCTAAGTTTAACATTGCTTTAAGGAGCACACCGTGTCGCGATTTTCTGCTGTCACCGACAATCCCCACGACGGGCGTTTTAATCAAAAAACAGGCATTTTACTCACCAATTTAGGCAGTCCTGACGCACCAACGCCTGCGGCTTTACGTACTTACTTACGTGAGTTTTTATCTGACCCTCGCATAGTAGAAATTCCACGCCTTGTATGGATGATAATCCTTCACGGCATAATTTTACGTATTCGCCCTAAGCGCTCAGCAAAACTATACAAAAGCATTTGGACCGAAAACGGCTCGCCGCTTACACACATTACGCGCCTCCAACGCGACAAATTAAACGCACTTTTGCAAGAGCAAGGCTACACCAACACCGAAGTTGTTATGGCTATGCGATATGGTAACCCGTCAATAGAGGCAGGCCTTGAAGAGCTGCGCAATAAAGGCCTAACGCGTATTATTGTATTGCCGCTTTACCCGCAGTACTCAAGCCCTACCACAGGTTCAACCTTCGATGCTGTTTCAAGAGTGTTGCAAAAATGGCGCTGGGTGCCCGAGCTACATTTTGTAAATGGCTATCACAAAAACACCACATACATTGACTCATTAGCAAACAGTATCAGCGAAGATCTAGAAAAAAACGGCATGCCGCAAAAGCTAGTTTTTTCATACCATGGTATGCCAAAACTGTTTTTAGACCGGGGCGACCCTTACCACTGCCTATGTTTGCAAACAACCCGATTAGTGGTTGAAAAGCTAGGCCTTGATAAAGACAAAGTAATTAGCACGTTTCAAAGCCGCTTTGGTAAAGCTGAATGGTTAAAACCCTACACCGACGCTACACTAGAATCCTTACCTAGTGAAAACATTACTGATGTAGCTATTTTAAGCCCTGCTTTTAGCGCCGATTGCCTAGAAACTCTCGAAGAGCTGGAAGAAGAAAACCGCGAAATTTTTGAAGAAGCCGGTGGTAAAAAATACCGCTATATTGCTGCTTTAAACGACAGAGACGATCACATTAACGCTTTATACGATGTGCTAAAACCAATGCTTTAAACGCATCTTAACGCGAAAAGCGGTGTTAAATTTTAACACCGCTTTTTTAATGCCCAGGTAAGCATTTATTAACAGCCATAGCCAATTTTACGCGAGCAGGCTTCGCGCCTACAATTTTCATTTCTCATTTACTCCTCCATCCCTTCTCTTTGTGCGTTTTGTATTAAAGATCAATTAATCACAAAGAGGTTTAA
>NZ_CAWUKC010000122.1:0-7402 GCF_963922945.1 uncultured Pseudoalteromonas sp.
TAAACCAATACAATCACAAAGAGGTGAAGAGGCGCTTCGCTTTAGAGAAGTAACTAGCATCTTGCGCGAGCAAGCTTCGCGCCTACAACCTTCACTCCTCATTTTTTCTCTTTGTGCAATACATCATTTGAGTAATGAGAAGCTGCGCTTCTAACGTGAGCAAGCTCAACGTCTACAATGTTAACATTAGCGTTTAAAGTATAAATCGATAGCTTTGGTGAGGAGTTCGTCGAGCTGTTCTTCGAAGGTATCTATATCAATGTCAAAATGATTTAAATATACCTTTGCTTGCACTCGCGACAGGTTGCGGTTTGTTACGCTGTATTGGCGCTCATCTTTTTGTTTATCAAAACGAGGTAAAAACAAAAACTGTGCATAATACGGGGATTTAATATGCTTGTTAGCATAACGACAAAAATCTTCTATGTGATCTGCGCCCTGCGGCCCTAAACACCCTGGCTCAACACGGTACATTAAGCGAATTTTTTTATCGTCAGCTAACTGCATGGTATGCCTTTTTTTTATCTAAAAAATAATACGCGAATTATTTTTCCATCTTTTATTTGGTAGCTCGAAACAAGCTCAGAGCGTTTATCGACTACGTTTTCGTCTTTTGAGCAGGTTTCTGATAGCTCATGATCTATTACTATGTCGCCATGTACAATACGCTTTATAGGCGAGCTATTGATACATTTTAATTTTTTAAACATTAAACCATAACGCGCTATGAGTTTTTCTTTGCCTTTAAATAGTAGCTCATTAGGAAAAATATAAAACTCTACATCTTCATCGTACATACGAATAAATTGTTCAATATTACGCGTGTTGTAGGCCTCAACGAGTTGCTCTACCACAGCGAGTGACTCACGCGATTGTTTAGCTTTAGCTTGTTGTTTAGCTGTTAGCGCTTCTTTTGCTTGTGTTACCGCTTTTTCAGCTTCGGCAACGGCAGCTGCTTTTTCTTGCTCGGTTTTTGGTTTTTCTACCGGTTTTGGGGTTTCGTTACCTAGTACTTTTGAATCATCGGGCTTAGTGTTATCTACCTGTGGCGTTTTAAGTGTGGGGGCCTGATACTCAAGCGTATTTAATTTGTCGTCTTTTGCTTTTGTTGATGAATCACTCGCTTGAGAAGAGCGCTGAGCCTGCTCTGTACTTTTTTGCTCTTGCTGTGTTTCTTCGACTTGCTCTGCTGCATAGCTGATCAGAGCAACCGTAGCAATAAGCGAGGCAAAAATAATAGATAACGATTTCATAATTTTCCTAATATGAACATATAGCGCTGTTAATCCTGAAACATAACAAATTTTCACGTTTTTAGGTAGTTTTAACATTTCTTTAAGACATAAAAAAAGCCGCATAAAATGCGGCTTTGGGGGTTTAGTCTCACTTCACTTTGGGCGTGTCTCCAAAACTTAGTGAATACGTTACCAAGGAACTGTTTTATAAATTACTTAGATAGATTCTAATGCAATTTTTACCATTTCGTTGAACGTGCTTTGACGCTCATCGGCTGGTGTTGCTTCACCGGTGATCACGTGGTCGCTTACCGTGAATAATGCCATTGCATTGGCACCGTATTCTGCTGCTACACCGTATAAACCAGCTGTTTCCATATCTACGGCTAATACACCTAGTTTGTCTAGGTCTTTGTAGAATGTGTCGTCAGCTTGGTAGAAGGTATCGGTAGTAAATACATTACCTACTTTTGCTTTAATGCCTAGCTCTTTAGCAGCATTTACGCCATTTAAAAGCAGATCAAAGTTAGCAATAGCAGAAAAGTCGTAACCACGAACACGAGCACGGTTTACATTTGAGTCTGTGCTTGCGCCTTGTGCAAAAATTACGTCGCGAATTTTGATATCTGTACCAATACCACCACAGGTACCAATACGAATAATATTTTTAACGCCAAAGCTTACAATTAACTCGCGCGCATAAATAGACATAGAAGGAATACCCATGCCTGAACCCATAATACTTACAGGTTTACCTTTGTATGTGCCTGTAAAGCCGTACATGTTGCGTACGCCTGTTACTTGTACAGCGTCATCAAGAAAGTTTTCAGCAATGTA
Source organism: uncultured Pseudoalteromonas sp. (assembly GCF_963922945.1). Classification (GTDB taxonomy): domain Bacteria; phylum Pseudomonadota; class Gammaproteobacteria; order Enterobacterales; family Alteromonadaceae; genus Pseudoalteromonas. Next base: position 2,073 of record NZ_CAWUKC010000122.1, read on the forward strand.
TTGTGCGCGAAGCGGGTCGCCTGGCATTAATACTGTTTCGGCGAAGTCACCAACGTTTGCACTAATATGCGGAGTACTCATTCATTGTTTTCCTTTTTATTTTGGCGCATTAAGCTTATTTAAAAAGCCTTCACCGTATTCAAGTGCAGGTAAGTTAAACCACTGTGCAAGGGTTTGGCCTATATCTGCAAAGCTATTGCGCTCACCAAGCGGGGTATTTTGCATACCTGGTTGATAAGCTATAACTGGTACATATTCGCGAGTGTGCTCAGAACCTGGAAAGGTTGGATCACAGCCGTGATCTGCAGTAATCATTAACACGTCATCTGCATTTAATTGGTTTAGTATAGTTGGTAAGTAGTCGTCAAACTCTTTTAATGCTTTTGCATAACCAACTGGGTTGCGACGGTGGCCAAACTTTTCATCAAAGTCGACTAAGTTAGTAAAAATTAGGCTGTTGTCTGGCGCAGTTGCAAGTACTTCGCTGCTTTTTTTAAGTAAATTCATAAGCCCCGGGGCTTTATGTTTTTGCGTAATACCTTGGTGTGCATATATATCTGCAATTTTACCAATGCTTATTACTTCTCCGCCGTGTTTTGATAATACGTCTAGCAACGTAGGTGATGGCGGCAGTACAGAATAATCTCGGCGATTACCTGTGCGTGCAAAGTCAGCACTGTTTGTGCCTAAAAATGGCCTAGCAATAACGCGACCTATATTGAGCTCGTCGAGTAATTCGCGGGCAATTTCACACACTTCGTAAAGACGCTCAAGCCCAAAAGACTCTTCGTGTGCGGCAATTTGAAACACGCTATCTGCTGAGGTGTAACAAATTGGTTTGCCTGATTTAACGTGTTCTTCGCCTAATTGCTCTAAAATAGTGGTGCCTGATGCATGGCAGTTGCCTAAAATGCCAGTTATACCGGTACGCGCTATAAATTCATTTACAAATTCTTGTGGAAAACTCGGCTGTGTTTTAGGGAAATATCCCCAGTCAAATAACACCGGCACACCGGCCATTTCCCAATGCCCTGATGGTGTGTCTTTACCGCTCGAAAGCTCTTTTGCATAACCCCATGCACCTTGTGATGCTTGACGTTCAGAAACTAAACAGGTTTCTCCACCGGCCGCTTCACATGCATCGATTAATCCTAATTTAGATAAATTAGGTAACGATAATGCATGCCCGGTTTCGTCGTGGTATGCTTTTAACAAGTGGGCAAGTGTATTTGCTCCAACATCACCAAATTTATCTGCATCGGGTGCTGCGCCTATACCTAGGCTGTCTGCCATTAAGATGATTGCTCTTGCCATGTTGACCTCACTTTGCTTCTAGGTGGTTACTTTATCCGCTGAATGAATTTTCCGTACAGGACATAAGTCCTGTTTCATTACAGCTAAACATTATAAATTTGCGTTCTTAAGCAAAGCAAAAGAGATTATTCGTGTCTTTTTTGCTATTGTGATCAACCAAACAACTTTTTCCTTTCTGTGTGGGTGAGAACTTTAGTGACACGAACTATTATAGCTATTGCTGGCGCGTCGGCGTCGGGCAAATCTCTTTTTAGCCAAACTATTTATAATGAGTTGGTTAATGAGCTTGAACCAGGCGCTATCGCCATTATTGAAGAAGATGCTTATTACAAGGATCAGTCGCATTTGCCTATGGAGCACCGTACGCAAACTAACTATGACCATCCTGATGCATTTGAACACGAGTTACTGCTTGAGCATTTAACTCAGCTTCGTAATGGTAACTCTGTCGAAGTACCTACTTATGATTATGCACAACACACACGAAGCGACGAAACTCGTCGCGTTGCTGCAGCTAAAATTTTAATAGTAGAAGGTATTTTATTACTAAGTGATAAAGCACTTAATAAAGAATTTGATATTAAGGTGTTTATAGATACACCCCTTGATATTTGCTTAATGCGTCGAATGCAAAGAGACATGGAAAAAAGAGGCAGAACATTACAATCTGTTGTTGAGCAATATCAAGCAACTGTTAGACCGATGTTTTATCAATTTATTGAGCCTTCAAAGCATAATGCTGATTTAGTTGTGACTCGAGGCGGGATGAACCGCGTTGCGATTGATATTATTAAAAGTAAAATTAAGTATTTACTACAAGAATAATAACGGGAAACATCTGTATGACAACATTAATGAGCTTAGTAGGCATGTTTGTGCTACTAAGCATTGCTTTTGCGGCATCGACTAATCGCAAAGCAATAAACTTACGCACCGTAGTAATAGCCTTTGCTATGCAGGTAGTTATAGGTGGGTTTGTACTGTTTTTTGAAGCCGGAAAAAACATATTGGCGAGTATGTCTAGTGCTGTTTCTTCGGTTATAAGTTTTGCAAATGATGGGATTGGGTTTTTATTTGGCCCTCTTGCGTCGCAAGATACTTTAGGTTTTATTTTTGCCATTCAGGTTTTACCTGTGATTGTGTTCTTCTCAGCACTGGTTGCTGTGCTTTATCACATAGGCATTATGGATTGGATAATTAAAATTTTAGGCGGTGGTTTACAAAAGCTTTTGAAAACCTCACGCACAGAATCGCTCTCAGCGACGGCTAATATATTTGTAGGCCAAACTGAAGCACCTTTAATTGTTAAGCCATTTATAGCAACCATGACTAAGTCTGAGTTATTTGCAGTCATGGTTGGTGGCTTAGCTACCGTAGCAGGCTCTGTAATGGCCGGATACGTTATTATTGGTGTAGAGCTTAAGTATTTAATTGCCGCCAGCTTTATGGCTGCACCAGGTGGGTTTTTAATGGCAAAAATGATTGTGCCAGAGACCGAAACACCTAAAGATACACTTGCTGAATTAGACAGTGATGAAGATAAGCCAGTAAATGTTATTGATGCAGCCGCATCAGGCGCAGCAAATGGCATGCATTTAGCGCTAAATGTGGGCGCTATGCTATTAGCTTTCGTAGCATTGATTGCATTATTAAATGGTTTACTAGGCGGTATTGGTGGTTGGTTTGATTACCCGACTTTAACGCTACAAGAAATTTTAGGTTATGTATTTGCCCCTGTTGCATGGTTACTTGGCGTACCTTGGGATGAAGCAATCATAGCCGGCAGTTTTATCGGTCAAAAGTTAGTTGTAAATGAATTTGTAGCTTACTTAGACTTTATAAATTATCGCGATACGTTAAGCGCACATACACAAGCAATTGTTACATTTGCATTGTGTGGGTTTGCTAATCTATCGTCGATAGCTATTTTACTAGGTGGATTAGGCGGTATGGCGCCTAGTCGGCGAAAGGATATCGCACGCTTAGGGCTCAGAGCAGTGTTAGCAGGATCTATGGCTAACCTTATGAGCGCAGCAATTGCTGGTTTTTTCCTCTCGCTAGCTTAGAAACTTATTGAGATGAACACCGGTGTTGCAAAACAAGAAGATAGTACTTTAAGGGGTTAAAGCACTATCTGACTTGAACGATACTTCACCAAGGGCCGCAAGGCCCTTTTATCGTTTTAGGGCCTCTATAAATATATTCCTCCCTTTAAAAACAACTTTCTCTTTCTTACCTTTAAGTACATATACGCACATGGTTTTTTATATTTCTGCGATAAATTTGTATTATTGAAAAGTGGTAAATTATCAATTTTAAGCCAAACTTAAGTTTATTAAATTTAACTCTCTGTTTTACTGATGTTATACCGTAAAACAGAATCTTTAATTAGCCGTTGTTGATAAGTCGATTTATATTAATGCGTAAACTTTTGTTAGTATTGTTGTTTGTTTTTTTTAGTAGCTACGCAAACACAGACCCTCTTTTAGTTGTCACAGAACTCTCGCCCCCCGATCAAATACTTGTTAATGGTGAAGTTGCTGGTAAAGGGACTGAGCTAATAAGGGCTATTTTTGCAAAGGCAAACCTGACTCCCAACATACAAATGTATCCATGGGCACGTGCATTTAGACTTGCCACTATGACCGAAAACACTTTTATTTACACTATAGCGCGCACTAAAGAGCGAGAAAATAACTTTTATTGGATTGGCCCGGTTTCGCATTTTGAGCTTGCCTTTGTTGCGCTTAAAGAACGTGACGACATAATTATTAACAATACTGAGGAGGCAAAAAAATACAAAATAGCGATGCAGCGTAACGACTTTTCTACTGATATATTAACCAATCTGGGTTTTGAGGTTGTGCTAACCACAGATATACAAAAATCGTATGCGTTATTGGTTGCCAAAAAAGTAGACTTAATTGTTGATGACCCCGAGCTAATAAATCAAATTAGTCAGTATTTACCCACCCCTAACGCTGAATTTAAAGCCATATATAATATAGAAGAACTCAAGGTAGATGCCTATTTAGCAGCAAATAAACACACAGATATACACTACATAAATGCGCTGCAACAAGCGTTTTATGAACTAAAGCACAACAAAGACAATCTTAAAAAAACGACTGTTCCGTAAGTTTTTTAATTTACAGCGTACTGCTTATTTTTGATGTTAATGGTGAGTATAAGGTGCCATAAATGAAATAAGACTGCGCTCCTGCTTGAGCTCTGTAAAAGCACGTTCAAAGCGCATTACAATGTGTAATGGCACTGCCTTGTTAAATGCTAAATAGTTATCTTTTAAATCGTCACTTACCGGTAACTCTGAAAGCTGCTCAACGTCTTCTATATTTACATTAAAGGATTTTAGCTGATTATATATAACCTGTTCAGAGCCTAAAATCAGATCTATTTTGTTGTTTAAAAATAGCTGTAAATAGTGCAGCTCTTCACCAAACATCATTAAGTTTTGCTCATTTATAAACCCTACCATTTCAACGAGAGATTGGTATATATCCCCTCTTACCATGCCTAGTGTATAGTTTGTCGTGTCGCTGAGGGCATGAACAGTCACATCTGATCGGCTTTTTAACTTATAAAAGTACGTTTTTGCGGTTGTCAAAGGACCAACCCAGTTAAAAAGAGGTGCTCGGTTAGTGTGTTGCGCTATTGAAAAGATAGCCGAGTAAGGTGTTTTATGAACTTGCGTAACTGCGCGTTTCCAGGGCACGACGACAAAGTCACACTCAACCTTTGCTTTTATGCACAATGCATTGACTATATCGTAGTTAGCCCCCACAAGTTGGCCGTGATCATTTATAAAGTTATACGGTGCAAAGTGATCTGTATAGATGACTAATTTAAATTGATTTGCATAGATTGACGAGCTTGCACTGAGGCACACAATAAGGAAGAAGAGCTTTAAAATAACCGTACCATGAACATAAATTTATATTACTAATACCAATCGACTTAAAAATTTGATCTAATATGCGTATTCAAACTTATTCTTT
>NZ_CAWUKC010000123.1:0-7310 GCF_963922945.1 uncultured Pseudoalteromonas sp.
GGCAATTTTTGATATAACTCACCCATTAGCAAAACACGTCAGACCACCTTTTAAGAGAACACACTATGGCCTACGCACATATTACTGGTTGGGGTAAATGTATTCCACCAGCAAGCATTAGCAACGATGAAATTAGCGAAATAGTTGATACCAACGATGAGTGGATCACCACACGTACGGGTATTAAATCTCGTAGGGTTAGCCATGTTAGCACCGCAGAACTTGCAACCGTTGCCGCAAAGCACGCCATCGATTGTGCAGGGATTGACGCAAAAGATATCGATTTAGTTATTTTAGCAACGTGTACCCCTTCTACTGTAGTGGCCAATACCGCCTCTATGGTGCAAAAAAATATTGGTGCGACCGGCGCTGCAGCTATGGATACCAATGCTGCGTGTTCTGGTTTTTTATATGCTCTTCAGGCAGCTACCGCTCAAATTCAGGCGGGTATGATTAAAAAAGCCGTGGTTATTGCTGCTGAGCGCATGACTTGGTATGTAAACTGGGCACGTCGCGACAGTGCAGTATTATTTGGTGATGGCGCAGGTGCAGTAGTACTCGAAGCCGCAGACACACCTGCAGGCCTGCTAGGTACTAAAACCGGCTGCGACAGCGAAGACAGAGACATTTTACATATTACCAATTTTGGTAGCGATCTAAATAAATATGAGCCTATAGGCCCATCTGACTTGCTATTTGAAGGCCGTGAAATTTTTAAACGTGCCGTTAAAGGTATGAGCGAAGCGTGTGATGATGTATTAACGCAAGCTAACCTAAGCCTTGATGACATTAACGTGTTAGTACCACACCAAGCTAATTTACGTATTATTCAAGCAATTCAACAGCGTTTAAAAGTGTCGGATGAAAAAGTAATGGTAAATATTGCTGACTACGGTAATACCTCAGCCGCTACGATTGCTATTGCATTATGTGAAGCCGTAGAGCAAGGGTTAATTAAGCCGCATTCAAATATTATGTCGGCAGCGTTTGGTGCCGGTTTAACATGGGCCGCAAGCTACATAAAATGGGGCGAGCGTGTAACGCCGATTAAAGTAAGTGATGCAACTTTGCCACCATGTGAGCTAACTGGCCTTGAGCTTGTCGCCCCCGCAGTTAAAGCCTGTAAAGACGCTGAGCCAAACTAAGCATTGTTAAAAAATATAAAAATTAAACGCACTTTTTAGTGCGTTTTTGTTTTTAAAAAGAGCTAACTACATGGAACTATTAGGTATTCATCATGCTGCAATTATTTGCAGTGACTATGCCCGCTCTAAGCACTTTTATAGTAACGTACTTAAACTTAAAGTGATTAACGAGCATTTTAGAGCTGCGCGTAATTCGTATAAATTAGATTTAGCCATGCCTGATGGCAGCCAAATAGAACTGTTTTCGTTTGATGGCGCACCTGTAAGGGCAAGCTACCCAGAAGCGCAAGGCTTAAGGCATTTAGCATTTAAAGTTAAAAACGTTGCCCAAGCAAAGCTGTATTTAGAGTCACAAAATATAACAGTGGAAGAGATAAGAGTGGATGAAATAACCTGCAAAAAATTCACCTTTTTTGCCGATCCAGATAACTTACCGCTTGAGTTATACGAGGTATAACCCTCGTATAACAAGGTTTATTTAAAGCGGCTTTGCAGGTAATTAAATACTGCACGAATTCCTAACGCTTCACCGCCGGTTGGACGCCCAGGTAAAGCACGTAAATTCCACGCCATTACATCAAAATGTACCCAAGATGTGCTTGGCTCTACAAACTCTTTTAAATAAAGCGCTGCGGTAATTGCACCACCAAATGGTGTGCTGGCACAGTTTGCCATATCAGCTACATCGCTCTTTAAAAAGCTTTTGTACTGATCAAATAAAGGCAATTGCCACACTGGGTCGCTCACATTTATACCAGCATCAATAATACCATTTGCTACATCGCGCTCAGTTGAGAAAAAGCCCGGTAGCTCAGTCCCTAAAGCAACACGGCAAGCACCGGTTAGGGTCGCAAAGTCAATAATTAGTTCAGGGTTATCGTTTTGTGCTTCGCTAAGCGCATCACACAATACTAAACGCCCTTCTGCATCGGTATTATCGATTTCAACCATAATGCCTTTACGCGTTTTAATTACATCACCTGGGCGAAACGCATTTCGCGATACCGCGTTTTCAACCGCAGGCACTAAAACACGCAGCCTTATTGGTAAGTTAGCCGCCATAATGAGCTGCGCTAAAGCAATAACATGTGCTGCTCCGCCCATGTCTTTTTTCATGTTGCGCATGCCAGAGCTTGGTTTTAAATCAAGCCCGCCTGAGTCAAAACATACCCCTTTACCAACTAAAGTAATAAGTGGTGCGTTTTCATTGCCCCATTTTAAATCAAGTAAGCGTGGTTTGTTTTCGCTGGCACGCCCTACCATGTGGATTGTTGGGTAGTTTTGCTCAAGTAGCTCATCGCCAACCCACTGGGTAAACTCACCATTGTAGTTATTGGCTAAATCTTCCATCACTTGCGATAAATGTTGTGGCATCATATCTACCGCGGGAGTGTTTACTAAATCACGCGCTAAATAAATAGCATCAGCTTGTTGCTTAATACGTTGATACAAAGCTTCGTCGCCAATGGCTAATTGTGCTTTAGCCGTTGGTTTTTCTTTATATTCACTAAATTCATAGCCGCCTAACACAAATCCAAGTGCGACTTGCTCTGTAAAGGCATCATCGCCTTGAATTTGATAGGTACCTAGCGGTAACTTATTGGCAAGCTCACCTGCAGCCCAAAAATCGTCTTTGCTTTGTAATAAACAGTAAACATGACTTAGCTCACCTGTTTTAGCGTCGGGCACAAGTGCTAAACCTTGCTTTTCAAAGCCGCTATTTGTTAACCATGTTTGGATAAAAGCCGGTTGTTGAGATTGCCATTCAGTTAACTCGTTTTTAAGAATAAAAGATAAAGGAATACCAGAAGAAGTATGACGAAGTAATGCACTCATTGAAAAGCTCATATAATAAAAAATGGTACTTCAAAGCATATCAATAAGATTGGCTAAAAGGTATAGCTAATTTTAGCCTTGTTTAATCTTTATTTGGTGATTTAGTGTGTTGTTTTAAATCCTCTTTAACTATTTCAGCATCGAGTTCTTTAACAGGCTTATTAAGGCTAAATGAGCTTGGCAACACATCTACACCCACTAATCTTCCAAGCTTCACAACCAAGGGAATAGTAATAGGGGCAAACGGTAATACAGCAAATACACCTAAGCCAAGCCCTTTTAAAATATCAACAAACTGTTCATTAGCTCGCTTAAGCTCCTCTTTGCTTGTTTGCCCTTGCGTGTAGCGCCTGTAGATAGTGAGCATTTCGATGGTTTCTTGTTTTTCTTGGGCAAGTGCAATTTTAAGCGCCACCATTGCACGACGAAAGCGAAGTTGTTGACGCTTTTTACTAATTTTAACAACCCGCCAAGGCGCACGGTGAATCACTTTATATAATCGCATAGTCTGTATTTTCACACATAGGCGGTTTTACACAAGAATAATTTACTTATTACGCCGCATACTTTACCCTTTTGCACTAAATTAGTGCTTACAAGCTCCTTATAATGCCAAACAAACACGTAATAGCGCACGACAAACCCCAAAAGCCAAAACCTGATGAATGCTGTGGCGGAGGTAGCTGCTGCCCGTGCGTGTGGGATGAATACAGAGAAAAATACCGCCAGTGGCAGGCTCAAAGCACACTCAAAAAACCCACAAAAGAAACAAACTGATAACATTTACACATCAGTAAAGCGCATTAAATCTTCCGCAAACCGCCAAAACCGCACTTTATTAGTTCAAATTAGTTAAATACTGCACCATTATTGCAAATTTATTTTGTTTTAAACTTTTTGTTATTAAAGCGTTAATTAATAATTGCCCTGAAAGTTTTTTATGTATAGGCTGTACATAGGACTTCACATGAGGTGGGCTTTTAGCTTTGCGAAGTCGAGTAGGTTGACTTTTTATACCCATGTGAATACGTCCGCAATCAAAAATAAGTAATGTTAATAACGGCATTACGTACAAAATATATTCTAACTGGGGAAAATTAGAATGAAACTTAAAAGCAATGCGCTAAATCAGGCAGTTAAGTTTGCCTTAGCCACAACAACCACAGCTGGTTTGTTTATGTCTGGCTCTGTTATTGCAGCAGAGGAAAGTGAAACGAAAGTTAACAAAAACGTAGAAAAAATAGCCGTAGTGGGTACGCGCTCAGCGCCACGCTCTATTGGTGATTCACCAGTTCCTATTGATATTATTGGTGGTGAAGAACTTGAAAAGTCTGGTAACACAGACATGCTAGAGCTACTTAAAGGCTCTGTTCCTTCTTTTAATGTTCATCAAAACCCAATTAGTGATGCTGCATCACTTGTACGCCCAGCTAACTTACGTGGTCTGCCCTCAGATAGCACGTTAATTCTTTTAAATGGTAAACGCCGTCACCGTGCTTCAGTTATTGCATTTTTGGGTGGTGGTATTAACGATGGTGCACAAGGTGCTGATATTTCAGTAATCCCAAGTATTGCTCTTAAGCAAGTAGAAGTACTACGCGATGGCGCAGCAGCACAATATGGCTCTGATGCAATCGCAGGTGTTATGAACTTTCAGCTGAAAGATGCCTCTGAAGGGGGTAAGCTTGAGGTTCGTCAAGGCCAATATTACGAAGGCGATGGTGATACAACACAGATTTCGGGTAATGTAGGCTTACCGTTTACCGACAATGGTTTTGCTAACTTAAGCTTTCAATACAAAACAGCGGACGCAACAAGCCGCTCAGTACAACGACCTGATGCCGCAGGGCTCGCCGCAGCAGGCGTACCAGAAGTTTCATCTCTAGCCCAAGTGTGGGGCGCGCCAGAGGTTGATGACGATATTTCAATTTTTGGTAATGTCGGTTTAGAGCTAACAAATGACTCTGAATTTTATATGTTTGGTAACTACTCTGAGCGTGATGTACGTGGTGGCTTTTACTACCGTAACCCGCATACTCGCCCAGGTGTTTACTCAAATGACGGCGGTGAAACGCTGCTTGTTGCCGATTTAACAGAAGATATGAGCGCTAACTGTCCTACTATCGCGATTGACGATAACGTGCTTGATAACCCAGACTACATTAGCGGAGTTGCTAACAACCCTGATTGTTTTGCATTTAACGAAGTGATCCCTGGCGGTTTTACCCCTAACTTTGGTGGCAACATTACCGACACCTCGTTAACCATTGGTACAAAGGGTATGTTCACGGGTGGTTTCTTTAAAGGCGCGTTTTACGATTTAAGCGGTACAGTTGGTTTAAACGAATCTCGTTACTTTATTTACGATACGGTTAATGCCTCGTTAGGAGCTGACAGCCCGCGTGATTTTAGCCCGGGTAAATATGAGCAACTAGAGAAAAACTTTAACTTTGACCTTTCTAAAGGCTTTGATTTTGACCTAGCGTATGATGTGAATATTGCCGGTGGCTTGGAATGGCATGAAGAAACATTTACTGTTATTTCTGGTGATGAAGCGTCATTTACAGCAGGGCCTTTAACTGAGCAAGGCTTTGGCATTGGCTCAAATGGCTTCCCTGGCTTTAAACCTTCTGATGCTGGCGAATACACACGCCGTAACTACGCAGCCTATGTTGATGTAGAAGCACCATTTACAGAAGAGTTTTTAATGGGCCTTGCGGTACGTTTTGAAGATTACGACAGCTTTGGTTCAACAACAAACTACAAAGTAATGGCACAGTACCACCTTACAGAAGACTTGAATATTCGTGGCTCTGTAAGTACAGGTTTCCGCGCCCCTACTGTTGGTCAAGCTAACGTAAGTAACGTTCAAACCAACTTAAGTAACGGTGTACTACAAGATTCTGCATTATTACCACCTACAAACCCAATTGCGGTACAGCTAGGTGGTACCGAGCTAACACCTGAAGAATCACAAAGTTACACATTAGGTGCTGTTTACACTATTGGTGATTTATTCTTAACGCTTGATTACTACAACATTGACGTAGAAGATCGCATCAGCCAATCAGAAAAAATCGTATTAAGCCAAGCTGATAAAGACACGTTAGAAGCAGCAGGTGTACCTAATGCACAAAGCTATGCGCAAGTAAGCTTTTTCACGAATGACTTTGATACTACAACGCAAGGTATTGACTTAGTAGCTAACTACACAGCTGACATGCTAGGCGGAAGCTCTACATTTAGCCTTGCATACAACTGGAATGAAACTGAAGTAACCAAGTTCAGTGACATTACTGGTGAGTTTAAAGTTAAGCGTTTAGAAGAAGACTTACCAAATCACCGTGCAACACTTACTTGGGCACAACAATGGGAATCTTTCTCAATGTTTACTCGTGCTAACTACTACGGCGAGTACCAAGGTGTTCACGTAGATTACGATGCCACAGCAAAAACAGCTGACGCAGCAGTAACTATTGACGCTGAAATCACGTACTTCTTAAATGAGTCGATTAGTTTCTCGGTAGGAGCACAAAACATCTTTGACCAAGACGCTGAAAAACTTGATTTTGAAGACCGTACCGGTATTCCTAACAATAACTGGGGCGGGCAATACTACGAAACGTCTCCATACGGTATTAACGGTGGCTTCTACTACGCGAAAGCAACCTATACTTTCTAATCTTTTTTCATGATAAACCAAGGCGAAATGGTAAGACATTTCGCCTTTTTTATTTTATATTAATTAAAAAAACAACAATGCCGCGTCATGCTAATTAAAAAAGCCAATCAATTATTACAGCAAAATAAACTCAAAGAAGCCGAGTTTCATTTTAAAACTATCTTAAATAGTAACCCGCAAAGCGGTGAAGCTTTATTTGGCTTAGGGCGAATAGCACTTAGGTTAGAGCGCTATGATGCAGCAGTATACTTATTACAAAAAGCATGCGAACGTTTGCCTCATATGCTGGAGCCTTTACACGCGCTTGCCGATGCCTTTAATGGCGTACACTCCCCTAATGATGCGCTTAAAGTACTCGAATACGCTAAAAGCATAGCAAGTCATAACCCAGAGCCTCATTACTATTTGGCTCAGCATTATTTAACCTACGGCGAATTAGACAAAGCACACACCACGTTTGCTCATGCGCTTAGCATGGGGCTCTACCCGGTAACAGCCTATATCTTGTTTGAACTAGTACAACTGGGTCGCTTTAATAAAGAACATAATTATGTCAGTAACCTACACCACTTTTTAACGCAAACCAATAACGTGCGCTTAAAAATGGTGTGTTACTACGCGTTAGGTAAAAGCTACGACAAACTAGA
>NZ_CAWUKC010000124.1:0-6982 GCF_963922945.1 uncultured Pseudoalteromonas sp.
ACATAGAATACGGCACGCTCGTAAAGGTCGATAACGACTGGTACATAGCCAGCTGTAATGACGAAGTACTGGTGCAAATTAAACAGTCATTATTAAGTGATTTAAAGGGAAGGCACGCGGTAGAAAGTAATATAAATACCGGTGATATGCTCGCTATGGCACACAACGGTAAAGGGCAGATTATAGGGCTTAAACATGCGGGGGCTGGGGTTAAGCAGTGCGGGGCTTAGGGTTGTTTAGCTTAGTTAAGGCTGGTGGTAATTTAGATATATTACCACCGAGAACACAGAGGCGCTGCGCGCTGCACAGAGGTAGTTAACTATCGCCCATATAATCTAATGGTGAGGAAAGCTCTATAAAATCACGATATTGCCCTTTAGTAATTTTGTTGTATTCATTTTTGATATAGATATAGTCAAGCCATAATAAAGTAACTTCTGGAGAAACTTCTATTTTATGCTGTGCTAACGCCTTTTCTGCTTTTTGCAGTTCCGTTAAATCCTCACCACTAGAAAAAATAATATTGAAATCAAGTTCATGTAAATCAAAGATTTTACAGAAGGTATTCTCAATAAATTTAGATAGTGGTATAGGATAATTTTCCTTAAAGTACTTATTATCTTTAGGGGCGAAGTGGCCGTTATGGAATTGAGAGGTGTATGACTGTGGATCAATAAAATAGATTAACTCGGCTGATAAATACTCTTCTGATATATCTCTTTTTAAGAAGTCAGCTATACAAATATTTATGATCTTATTTTCATCACCTCGTTCTGTTCTTTTGAACCTACCATTTATTATCTCCTCATAAAGTGAGTGGTTTTTTTCATAGATACAAAATAAGACAGCGAGCACAAGTACATCTACTTTTTTACCACTTGGTAAATTTGCAATAATGGCCGTAATGCGTTCAGTAATTTGAATAGCTGTTCTAGGAGGTACCTCAAAGGCATCTAATACAACTGAAATATTAGCTAAAGCAGTTTCGTGGGTTTGTGAGCGGGGGAGTAACTCAATATTTTTACCTTCTAAATACGCCGTTTCAAATTTAGTTGTATCGCTGTGTACTAATAAAAAATCTTTTAAAACAGGACGCTTTAAACTGTAACAACTATTAAAAAAACGGCCTAGATAAACCTTTGCATCAAACCCTTCGCCGTATATTGATTTGATTGTATGTTGGAGTTGCCCTGTATCTGTTGCCACAACAAATACTATACCTTTAACATCAAAAATATGTTTAATCGTCTCTAGCATTTCGACTGCATAGCTTGGTCGGCAACGGTCTAATTCATCAATAAAAATAAATATAGGTAACGATTTATCTTCCTGCTTTTCAAACTTACTGACCCAATCATCTAACTTAGACTTTATTACTTCAACGCTCTTGTTTTTAGCTTCATGATCTTTAATCAAGTTTTGTGCAAGCGCCTTTACAGCGGGCGAAAAGTCGCTACCAGTTGGCTTATTAGAATTTTGATTTTGTTCACTTTCTATTTCATCATCAGAAAATAGTAATGTGTGTAACTCATCTAAATCGATACCAGATATTTTTTTAGTTAAGCCTTGTGCAATTGCAGGTGCAACAGCCTTAAACATCGAAACGGCACTTTTAGGTATTTTTATATTGAACTTAGATTGAAGTTGAAGCTGCTTAATGATACCTGCAATTACAGTTAAAAATGGATCGTCTGAATAATCTTGCTGCCATGCATCAATATAAACTACAGGGTAATCTACTATTAATTCTTGCGACCAACGCTTAAGAAAATAGGTTTTACCTGCCCCCCATTCAGCATTGAGATTTAATACATAATTTTTCTTTTGCTCTTCATAAGGCTTACTTTCATCATAACCTTCTTGAGCTAATAATCTCGATAAGAACGTAGCATAGCGAGCTCGACCTAATTTATCAGCAGGAAAATATTCTTCTAATGGAGGCTTAGTTGCTTTACTCCAATTAAATTCTTTAATCTCTTTCATTTAATTCCCTTTAAAATAATTCTTTTTTATATAGTGCCACATATCAATAAGTAAACGTGAGGCCTGTGAAAATTTTTAATTATTTAGATGTATTTAATTCAGGCTGATGCCCGACATGCTAGCAGGCTAAGCACCTACAAAACAGTGTATATACTCGGCTTTAAAACGGTGAAATAAATTGACGATCCGTTGGGTTTCGTGTCACTCAACCCAACCTACGTGTAAACAAAAAAGCCTGCGGTTAAGCAGGCTTTTGAGTGTTTAGAATTGTCGTATTCTAAAATGCGTTTATAACACAATTATGCTTGTTACTAAGTACGCTATAAACGTCAATGCGCCGCCAAATAACGCGTACGGTAGCTGTGTTTTAACGTGGGTGAGTAAGTCACACCCCGAGGCGAGTGCCGATACGGCGCTGGTGTCGGATATAGGCGAGCAGTGATCGCCAAATATGCCACCACCTAAAATAGCACCCACTACAAGCGATGGCGGCAGGCCAAGCTCTTGGATAAGCGGTACGCCAATAGGGATGAGTATGGCAAATGTGCCCCACGATGTACCCGTTGTAAACGACATAACCGCACCGGTAATAAATAGCACAGGTACAATTAAGTAAATAGGTAAGTAGTCGCCCACTAAAGAGGCTACAAATACACCGGTACCTAGCTCTTTTAAGCTTGCGCCTAATGTAAGTGAAAGCAATACAATGCTCACCAGCGGTAATAACTCGCCCATGCCTTTAAAGCCGGTGTCGACGAGTTGATGGTGAGTAAATTGGCGCGAGCTAATCATTAAAATGTAGGCAACAATAATGGCAAGCACCGTTGCATATAATACCGATTTAGAGCCGCTACCTTCTGCTAATACACCGTTTCCAGTGTAAAACATAAAGCCGACCATGCTTACAATTAGGGTAAGCAGTGGCACTAGCATAAAGCGCGCTTTAGAGCCTTTTACTTCTTCTTTTAACTCAGTTTTTTGTAGCTCTAGCTTTTGCTCGGCGTCTTTCATTGGGCCGTGTACTTTATCAAACGCGATAGTGTAAAACACAATAACTAGCGTGATAATGGCGTAAAAGTTATACCCTACGCTGCCCCATAAAATAGAAACTGCCGATTCGCTTAGCTCGTAATTGCCAAGTAAACCCAGCACAAATGCGCCCCAGCCGTTAAGCAATATTAAAATACATACAGGTGCACTGGTGCTATCAATAATATATGCCAAGCGCGCTCG
Organism: uncultured Pseudoalteromonas sp.; assembly: GCF_963922945.1. Classification (GTDB taxonomy): domain Bacteria; phylum Pseudomonadota; class Gammaproteobacteria; order Enterobacterales; family Alteromonadaceae; genus Pseudoalteromonas. The sequence continues at coordinate 3,217 of NZ_CAWUKC010000124.1, forward strand.
GCTCATTTTAAATTTGTCGAACAAGCCGCGCGATACAATACCAGAGGTTAATACACTTAGGTTTGATTCTATAAACACCGCGATGCCGGTAAACATGGTTAATAAGCCAACTTGGCGCTTACTTTTTGCAATGCCTTTGTTCATTAGCATATTAACGGTGGCTGCTACGCCGCCCGATTCGCGAATATAGGCAAGCAAGGCACCAATCATAATACTAAATATTAAAATGCGGGTGTTACCTGGCGAGCTGGCTACCGATATTATGCGCTCAACGGTATTTAAAAATGTAGCAAATAAGGTATTACCCTCGCCTTGTATTGCGAGCAAAAATTCTGATGAAGCCACGGCCACCAAAAGTGCCATTATTACTTCTTTGCGCCAAAATACGATGGCAATAGCAATGAGTGGCGGTAATATAGAATACCAAGACATAAATTAACCTTTATTATTAGCGAAGTGTATTCGCTTAGTCACGTTAAAACGCTTATTTTTCAGGCCATTTTCAAAATAGACGCCTGAATTTGTAAACCGCTTAGCTTAATGGATTGGCTTAGTTAAGTCACCTGCAAATAAATCACTTAAAGCGCTGCACTTAGGCTATTTTAACCTAAACGATAATTTATTGATTTAGTAATGCTTCGTAAATAAGCGATACAACCGAACCATACTGTGCGGTCTCGTATTGTTTGCCTAAAAATTGATAATGTTTTTGGGTGCCTTTTATGGGCGTATGCCGCGCATTGGTCAATAAAATAATGGCTAAATCGTAGGTTGGATCTATTACAGTCACTGTGCCTGTCCAACCGGTGTGGCCATAGGCTTGTGCACTTGCGTAAGGGCCAAAGTGCCAACGCCTAGCTTGATTGTTACCTGCAAGCCTAAAACCAAGGCCAAAGGTTTCGTTATTTAATTGTGGCGTTAAAAACTGCGCTAAGGTTGATGCGCTAAATAGCTGGGTATTGCCAAAACCACCTTGGTTTAATAGTACTTGGCAAAGCACCGCTAAATCGGGCGCATTACTAAATAGTCCCGCATGCCCTGCTACGCCATCGAATGAATAAAATGCCCGCTCGTCGTGCACTTCGCCTTGCAAAACTTTAGTGCGTATATTATCAAAGGTAATTCGCCCATCACGGGTGTTACCGCTAAGCTCGGTAGCTGCAAATTCAGCACGTTTAAAGCCCTTTTTAAGTGGGTTAAATATTGTGTTAGTTAGTTTAAGTGGGGCGTAAATGTGTTGCTCTAGGTAGTCATCAAGTGGTTGCTTGGTTATGCGCTCAATCAGTACCCCTAAAATCATGTAATCAATATCGGAATAAACGGCTTGTGCGGGGTATTTATTACTTAGCGGCACTTGCGTAAGTAACAGTTGCTTAGTAGTTTGGCTATTTTGCGAAAAATACACACCGCCGTTTTTAGCACTTTTTCGATGAAAATCAAACACCGGCGGGTAACCCGCTGTATGCGTGAGTAAATCTTTTACTGTGTGCAGCTCGCGCCCATCGCCTTTATATTCGGGCAAATAGCTTTGCACTGGCTTGTTTATATTTAAACGCCCTTCGCTTACGAGCTTCATTAAGGCAAAGTTAGTGGCAAATATTTTGGTATTAGAGGCTAAGTCAAACAAGGTCTGTGTTTGCATTGGCTCTGGGCGTAGTAGCATTAAATCACTTTGTTGATACTGTTTGGCATCACCATAAGCGCTAAGCTTTATGAGTTCGCCACTTTTAACAACGGCTAATACCGCCCCCGGAAAACCTGCTTTTATATCTTTTTCTATTAGCGTATCGACTTGGCTAAAGTCTATATTACTTTGCGCGGCGGTATTTAATGTCGGAAACTCAAAGCGCAAAGTAAGGCTTGCGCCCTTAGGTTGAATATTTTCAACTTTAAACGTATTTACCCCGTTATGAGTGCGCCTTGCGAGCGAATACTCGTATAAAGTATTAGCGGCTAATTGCTTGGTAATATTAAGCTTTTGGTTATTAATGAAAATATCGGCGCTCGTCGCGTTATTATTTTGAATTAATAACTGCCCTCGCCCTTTATAGGCTTTAAATGTGCCTCGGTTATTTACATACTTTCGGCTACTTGGGTTAGCCTCAGGAAAAGTAACCACAACTTGTGCATTTGGAAGCACTGCTAGATCACTTTGTTTAAGCTCGCTTACTTTAAAGTTGTTAGCCTTGTTACTACTACACGCTGCAAGTGTAAGACTCATAACTGCTAATAAAGCGACTTTAAAATAGGTGTTTATTACTAACGCCATTTATAACCCTTACTTGTACAGTAAATACGGCGCTCGCTGCTTTTTAAATGCCTTAAGCCCTTGCTGCCAACGTTGTTTTATTTGTGCCTCTGATTGCCCTGCTTCAATAGCTAAACGTAGTTTATTAGTGCCTGCCAGTTTATCCATAAAATTAGCGCGATCAAAAAAAGTAATATTATTTTTAGTTAATTTACTATATGCCGTTATTAAGTAACTTAAATCAAGCCCGCGCGTGTTTGCCGAGCGTAAATCGAGCCCTTTTACCATTATATTTTTAAATTTAGGGTTAGCCGCCGCGCCTTTAATAGATCGTGGCGTAAAACTAAACTCGCCAAGCGCGACGGGCGAGTAGCCAATTACCTGAAACGCAAAGTCGGTGCCTCTGCCAATACTGACTGGTGTTGCCTCAAAAAAACACAGCGACGGGTAAAGCGCAATTGATTGATCGTTCGGTAAGTTAGGGCTGGGCTTTACAGGTAAACTATAGGATGTTGAGCGCGTGTAATGATCAACTGAGATCACCGTCAGCTTTAAATCGGCTGCTTTATTGATCCAGCTTTCGCCTTTGATCATTTTAGCAAGTTCACCTACCGTCATGCCGTGCAGCACGGGTATTGGGTGCATACCAACAAATGATTTAAATTCGCGCTCAAGTATGGGCCCATCAACGTAGGCAATATTGGGGTTTGGCCTATCAAGTACAATAAACTCAATACCTTGCTCGGCTGCGGCTTCCATCATGTAATGCATAGAGCTTATGTAGGTATAAAAGCGTACGCCCACATCTTGAATATCAAAAATAATTACATCTACATTGCTAAGCGCCTCTGCACTTGGCTTTTTGTTTTTGCCATAAATAGAAATAAGCGGGATACCGGTTTCGCTATCAACGGCATTTTTAACATGGGCACCAGCATCGTGATCGCCCCTAAAGCCATGCTCAGGTGCAAATATTTTGGTTATGTTTATATTTTTAGTGAGTAAAGCATCAACCAAATGAGTATTTTCAACACGTGATGTTTGATTTACCAAAAGCCCAACACGTTTATTTTTTAATTGCGGTAAATAATGTGCGAACTGCGCAGCGCCAACCACGGGGGTATTTTGCGCTTCGCTTTGCTTTGCGCTCACATCTAATAAGCTGCTAAATAGTAATACAAAGGTGATAAATACGGCTTTAAACATACAGCAAGATCCTTTTAAACTAGGTGTTTAAAATACCACAGCTTAAGTTAAAGAGCAGTGAATGGTTTTTGGCTTCTCATTTATTCCTCTTTTACTTCTCTTTGTGCTGTAATTTTTTAAGACAAATGATTCACAAAGAGGTTAAGAGGCGCTGCGCTTCTAACGTGAGCAAGCTCTACGTCTACGCTGAAATTTTTAGCAGGGGTGTTTGCTTGGCTTAACTGATAGCTGATAGCTGAAAGCTTTCTCAAAATTCAGGCACAAAAAAACCGACTTAATGTCGGCTTATCTATGAAAGTGGTGGGCGCAGGA
>NZ_CAWUKC010000125.1:0-6885 GCF_963922945.1 uncultured Pseudoalteromonas sp.
GAGGTTAAGAGACGCTGCGCTTTAGAGAAGTAACTCGCATCTTGCGCGAGCAAGCTTCGCGGCTACAAGCAAAATTAACCACCGAGAAGTGAAGGAGTAGAGCAGGAGAAGTGACTTATTTATACCTGTGTTTCTCCGTGTAGCGCGAAGCGCCTCTGTGCCCTTTGTGGTGCAATTAACGAGTAGCAGCGGCTTTATGCCGCGAAAAATTTAATACCAAACGCGAGGTATGCTCCTGTCATTTTGTGCCTGTTTTTATTTGACCTTTGCCTCTTTTAGAAAATTTAAGCAGTTGTGTGTGGTTTTGATTCTGCAGTTATTCACTTTGAGTAATTTTATTTAATTTTTAGTAACAATAAACGTAAACTTTTTGCTTGCGGTGTGGTCATAAAAAGAGTTACTTTTTACAGCTCGTTACAAACAAATAACGTGTTGACTGGTGGGTAAACGAGCGCTCAGCTATTGACAGCGTTGAAATGTGGCGCGCTGAGCTTAGCAGTGGTTCATTAAATATTAACATTGATAAAATTGTTCTTTTAATTTGAACTGTCTAGTATTAAAGATTGACAGTACATACGTGTGTAAAACATAATATTAACATTACCCACACATAAAAAGCATTTACCTCAATTGTATTGCGTAAACCGGTTGAAGGAGGGAAGTATTATGAACAAATTGCTAATTGCATGCGCTATTACAGCTGCAACTTTGTATGTTTTTAAAAACGATTTGACCGCCTTGGCTAAAAATAACCTTTCAACAACTAACACCATACCAGTGCAGCCTGCTCAGCCGTTGGTGGTAGATATACAAGCAATGCATGATATTTCTAACAAAAAGGGAACTGCTCTTACTGAGCAAATAGTGATTACCCCTCAAGAGGTAGGTGAATACTCTGAGTTAGAGGGTGCAGCAAAAACCCAAAGTGCAGATGATTTAGCGAAGTCAGAGCAAGCATTTATAAATACTGTGCAAAGTAGCTTTGCCGAAAAGTCGTTATTTTTATACAGCTTTGAGTGTAAACAAAACGATTGTAATGCGGGTATTGTTGCAACCGATGGGCAACCTAAACACGAAGACATTGCAGGTTTGTTAGCTGATTTATCTGCCTCGGAAGAGTTTGCAAATCATTCAGTGCAATTAGCGGGTGTAGCGGTAAATAACGATGGTATTTTGCAATACGATTTAAATATAAAAAACAGGCCCCCTGAGTGACCCAGTATTTAAAAAAAGCGGCTGTAAAGCCGCTTTTTTGTGCCTGCAGCATAATTATTACCGCTGTAGTTAATACAAAACCCTATGAGGGCGGTTAAAAAACGCTACTTAGTGATTGTCATGTTTTAAGCCTTAACATTAGCTGCTTAATTATTTAGCTAGTCTTTTGTTTTCATGTTTTTAGCGCGTTCTTCTGCCTCTATTAAAGCTTGAGACTTAGGTGCTTTCTTTTTAGGCTCTATAACGGGCTTTTTATCTGAATTTGGGTCCCAGCTTTCATCTAGCGAAAGGTTTGCAAACGGGTTACTTGCATCAGCTTGTTTTGAAGAGCTTTCGGGCTCAGGCGCTGATTGAGCTGGTTGTTGTTCTGTTGCTTTGCTTGCTGGCGCATCTAGTGGTGCTTCATTATTGGGCTTGGCTGCAGCGCTTACCGTTACATCCTTTTTACTTGCTTTTAAGGGGGCTTCGGGGTCGTAAGTGCGAATTTCGGGCTCTTTAAAGTCGTGCTCAATATTTTGCGTGGCGTGTTCAGGCTCGTTGGCTTTATCGCTGGTATGTAAGTGCGCGCTGCTCTTTGGCTCGGTGGTTGGGTTAGTTGAAACAGGCGGCTCGTTTACAAGTGTGGACGCTTGCGGTTTAACTTCTTCAATAGGATCTGCTTTTGGCTTTTCAGCCGGACTGCTTTGAGGCTTGCGCGTTCGCTTAATTGAGGGTGCATCAGGGTCAAATTCTCTTACTTCAGGCTCAGCAAAACTGTTTGCATTTTGAATACGCGCCAAGGTGTTTTTAGCTGCGGCTTCAAATTCTGCGGTGTTTGGCTCTGGCGCTACTTTGTTAGGCTCAGGAGTGGGCGCTGCTTTTGCAGTTAGCTGGGTTTCGTGATCGGCTGGTTGCTCTGTGGCAGGCTTAACTTTATTTATAGGCGCTTTTGAAGGTTCATTATTTTTTACTTTTGGCTTTTTACTCAAAGCTGCTGCGCCTTTTTGCGTTACTGTTTGCTCTGTTTTAGTACTGCTATTTTTAGTAACCGCAGCCGTTGGCTCTTTAACAGGTGGCGCAGCAGGCGGCTCAGCTTTGTTTTGTTTAGCGCGGCGTAAGCGTAGTATCACCACCATGGCGCCAATAAGTACCACAACCAGCAATAACAAGCTGGGTAAAAGTAATGAACTGGGCGGCTCAGTAACGGGTGTTGGCACAAGTACAGGGGCAGGTTTTGGCGTAGCTTTCACTGTTGGCTGATCTTTTTTAGGCTCTGTTTTGGGCTCTACTTTGGGCGTGTTTTTATCAGCAATAGGTTGTACTTGCGTTTGAGTAGTTAAAGGCTTTTGTTCAGTGGTCTTTACTGCGTTGTTAGTGGGCTCAGGCGCTGTAATCTCGCTTTGTTGTTCATCTATTTGTTCATTAGGCTGCGCAGAGGTTGTGTTATTTACGCTTTGTTTTATGGCTTGCTCTGCTGCATTGATTTGCTCAAGCAGCGCTTGCTCTTGCTCTGGAGTAAGTGCATGGGGCTCAGGGGCTTGCTCAACAACTTTGGGCGCTACCGGTTTTGTTTGTACTTGCTTAGGTTTGTTACAGTTTCTTTTAAAATCACGCGCGGCTTTACGGTATTGTTGGCTGGTTTTATTATTACTGTACTGCTGCATTTCTTGCTTTATTAAAATACACATGGCTTCGTTATAGGCCACACTTTGGCTGCTATAAAATAAAGCAAAACAAAAAATAAGTTGAGAGAGTCTAGTAATCATAAAACACGGCGCTTAAGTATCAATAGTTTGATTTTAAGCGCAAAGTTAAAATATATCTAGGCTTATAGCTTAGAGCGCGTTGAACTTTGAGATTGAAATTTGCTCAACCTTGGAGCGATTAAACCGCTCCAAGGTTTGTAACCTAGTGAGATAAGTAAAAACCCCCTCGTTAATCAATCACCATTAGGCTGCGGTATTCATCGTAAGCAAATTGGTCGGTCATGCCACTTATGTAATCTTGAATTAGCCTGCAGCGATAATAAAACTCGTACGCGGCAAAGTGGTCGGGCTCTTCTTGCATGGCATCTATAGCGTGTTGGTAACTATTTAAATGCTTTTTAGAGAGCTTTTTAACTAAACGTGACTCTATTAATAAGCGCGAGTCGCCATTAAGTGCACGTTTAAAGTCATCGCTATTAAGCTGAAGCAGCGGTTTATAACAATCGAGCAGGCCGTTAATGATGCGATAGCCTTGTAGCTCGAGTTTTTCTACCTCTTTATGCGAAAACACATGTTTAAGCGCTACTTGTTTTAGGGTTTTGGTAATAGCGTGCAGGTGGCTGTTATCTTCGAGTAGGGCTTGGTTAAAATCGCCATGATAAATTGGCTCAATGTGCTCTATAAATCGCTTTGCGGCGTGGTTAACAAGCGGGTGAAGCAGGGCAACACGCAGGTAAATAAAAAACTCGCTGTTAAAGTTATAAGGCTGTGCACTTGCGCGCTCTAGGGCGTAATCAACCGCTTTATTTACAAAGTTTAAGTGCTCTGTGTCGTCAATGGTTAAGTTTATTAGGGCTTTTTTATATTCACTTTTTAACTGTTGGCAAAGTAGCTCGGTGGTTATTATGTCTTTTTCTACGGCGTCTTCTATGTCGGCTAAGCAGTACGATATGTCGTCGGCAGCTTCCATTATATAACTTGCCGGATGGCGGCAATATGGCTCTATAATCAGCTCGTTTTGCAGTGCTTCTACAAAGGTTTTTTCGCTGTAGTAGTAGCCTACTTTTTTCATTAAGTAGCTTTTATTTTGTGGTATGTCTTTTGGGTTTAGCCCTGCAGGGCGGGTGTATTTTAAAATACCAGCACTTTGGCAGTAGGTTAAATTTAAGCCAAGCAACGAGTGAATGATCCGTATGCCTTGCGCGTTGCCTTCAAAGTTACAAATGTCGTGTGCTAGGTGTTTAAAAATAACCCCTATGCCGGTATTTGGCTCTTGGCAGCGGGTGGGGGTAACGCTTGCTAAATTATTATTAAACCAGTGGTTTATGGCGGCTTCGCCAAAATGACCAAAAGGTGGGTTACCTATATCGTGCATTAGGCACGCCATTTCTACTAGGCTTTCGAGTGGGCGTTCTAGCCCTTTTAGACCAAACTCGGTTTGTTGCTCAAAACTTAAATTTGCAAATATGCGCTGTACTATAAAACGCCCCACTTGCTGTACTTCTAGCGAGTGAGTTAAGCGCGAGCGTACCGCGGCGTTACGCTCTAGCGGAAACACTTGGGTTTTTTGCTGCAGGCGGCGAATAGCTGCACTGTTAATGATGCGCCCGCGGTCGCTTTCCATCGCCATTTGTAAATTTGCGGTGGTGCGATACATGCGCGCTGGGGTTATTTTTTTACTAAAGTCGATCATGGTTTCTCCGTGAATAGCGCGCTGCGTCATTGATATTTAATAAACTGGGTTTAATCTAGCAGTTTGTATCATAAAGTAACAACTTGCTTTAAAATAATTTTTTTGCATTTAAGGTAGTAAAAATGAAGCTGTGGATTTTAAAGGTAATGTTGTTTTGCCTTGCTTTAGGGACGAATAGCGTGTTTGCCGCGAAAGAGCAAACCGTTGTACTTATATCAATAGATGGCATGCGTTGGGATTACATAGAAAAACATGGCGCGCCTAATTTAAAAGCAATGGCTGCTAAAGGTGTACGCGCACAAAAGTTGATGCCTGTGTACCCAACTAAAACATTTCCTAACCATATTTCTATTATTACTGGGTTGTTGCCAGTAAATCATGGCATTGTTGATAACAAATTTTGTGATAAAGCACGTAAAAACGAGTGCTACAGCATGGGTAAAGGCATGCGCGATAGCACGTGGGTTAGCGGTATTCCACTTTGGAATTTAGCTAAAATGCAGGGGCTAAAGTCGGCTACGTATTTTTGGCCAGAGTCTGATGCGCGCTTTAACGGTATGACGCCCGACTATTATTTTCATTATTCTAAATACAGTGAATACCAAAACCGTGTAGATCAAATAATCCAATGGCTTAGCTTACCAAAAGCGCAGCGTCCACGTTTTGTAGCCAGTTACTTTTCGTTGGTTGATAGCATGGGGCACGAGTTTGGGCCAGATGCACCGCAAACCCGCGATTCAGTTAAGCAGTTAGACGAGCTAATGGGGCAACTACAGGCGCGTTTAAGCCAACTAGAGCAAGATATTAACCTTGTTATTGTGTCTGATCACGGTATGGCACATGTAGATCCTGAGCAAAGTATTGATGTTACCACTTTGCCCACAAACGATAACTTTATAGTTAAAAACACCGGCCCACGTTTACTTATTTACGCAAAACCTGGGGTAACAAGCGAGCAAATTGCAACTTACAAACAACGTTTGCAACAAGCAGCAAACGGGCGTTATACCGTATTAACTGACGCGCAGCTGGCAGCTTATCATTATAATAAAGGCACGCGTGTAGGAGACATTGTTGCGCAAACGAATGCACCTGCTGTGTTTACTAACAAGGGCAAAGCTATGTACTTAGGTACTCATGGCTATGCTTACACCGACGATATGGCAGCCACGTTAATTGCGATAGGGCCTGCGTTTAAACAAGGGTTAAGCCTTGAAAAAGTAAATAACCTTGATATTTACCCTGTGCTTGCAAAGGTAATGGGGCTTAAGCTGCTAAGTAAAGTAGATGGCGATGGTAAAACACTTATGCCCGCCGTAAAGCAAAAAATAGTGGTGCATTAAAATTAGCTGCGCACTTTTAGGCTTTTAGTTATTACTATGGAATAAGTGTACCTTTTGCTAAATATTGTAAAGGTGGATGCAAGATTAAATTTTGTTAATGTTTAGGGTTAAAAAAGAGCGCCAAGGCGCTCTAAAGGGAATAAGACTAACTTAGCTTATTTAAAATTAGCGATACTTGTTTTTGTATCGGTAACGGTACGAATTGCATACGCTTGGCCAGTTACCCCAAAGGCTAAGCCATTTACGCTCCAATTAGGATTTGAGAAGTAATCGTATTGGGTTGCGCTACCATAAACGTGTGGGTAGGCCATAATGCTGGCAAATTCGTTTTGCACGCCATGGCCCATACCATCAACATACACACCGCCTGAGGTATCACCTTGTTTGCGTGAGTGCGCTAAGCCTTGGTTGTGGCCCAGCTCGTGCACAAACGTGGTGGCGCCACAATCAATGGCTGTGATTGAGTACATGCGGTCGCTCATTGAGCTGTATAAATTACCGTTTGTACCTTGGCCAACCCAAGCTAAACCACACGAAATTAATCCATTGCCCGCACTTTGGCCGGTACCCAGTACAGCCACCATATCGGCTTTCCAGCTCGTGCGTAAACCATCTACGTAGCTGCTATTGGTCACGGCATCTAACCATTCTTCAGACGGGGTAATTGCGTAATCGCCTAGGTTTTCTGTGCCGGCTAAACGCAGCGTAATGTCTACGCCATTTTGGCTATAAACCTGGTTACTAAATGCAATCAACTGGTTTATTTTGGTGTTTATATTACTTGTCGCTGCGGCTGATTGGTCGGTATATAAAATACCAATATCAATTGTTACTGCTTGCGCTGCACTGGTTGCAAATAGCGCGCTGGCAATAGCTGCCGAAGTGATTAGTTTTTTCATTTTTATATTTCCTTACTTATGTAGTGGTTGGAAGGTTTACTGCTGATTGA
>NZ_CAWUKC010000126.1:0-6307 GCF_963922945.1 uncultured Pseudoalteromonas sp.
GGGCGTTGCTGCTTGAGGCTAATCATTAGTAAGGTGTCTTTATGAGAATTTTAGTAACAGGCTCTGCCGGTAGAGTCGGGCGTGCAATCTATATTAAATTAATGCGCACCCATGACGTGGTTGGCATTGATAAAACGCCTTGCTCAACAGCTGATTACATTGGCGATATTCTTGATAGTGATCTGATTGACCGGGCTCTTAAAAATGTTGATGTTGTTATTCATACAGCTGCATTACACGCCCCCCATGTGGGTTTAGTACCTGATTCTGCGTTTCAGTCTATCAACGTAGACGCGACCGAGAAACTCGCTCTGGCTGGATTAAAAGCAGGTATTAAGCACTTTATTTTTACCAGCACTACTGCATTGTACGGCTATGCTTCAACACCTAAAGGTATTGCAGGTTGGATAAATGAAGACGTTACTCCTCAACCCAAGTCGATTTATCATAAAAGTAAAATTGCTGCTGAAGCTAAGCTAGAGGAAATTTCAAAGTTGTTTCAGCTTCCAGTTACTGTGCTGCAAATGTCGAGATGTTTTCCTGAACCTGCGGATTTAATGGCTGTATTTCGCCTTACTCGTGGCATAGATGCTCGTGATGTAGCAAACGCACATTTATGTTCTATGGAAAAACGCTTAAGTGGTTTTAATCGTTTTATAATCTCAGGCGCTACACCTTTTCAACTTTCTGATTGTGAAGCGCTATATACTGATGCTGCACCTGTCATCGAGCGTCAATGTCCTGACATCGCGCTGGCATTTAAACAAAGAGATTGGCAACTACCTCAAAGCTTAGACCGCGTATATGATTCATCATCTGCCTGTGACAAATTAGGGTGGTCACCTATACATGGTTTTAAAAGCGTTTTGGAAATGCTAGATACTGAAACACCAGAAGTATTGCCAATTTTGAAACGCAGCTAACAAAGCAATTAAGAGTGATTCGGCATGGGCAGCGTTTTTACTATGCATTGGCTTTAACACTAGCCAAGGCGACTTCGCCCTCAGTACACTCTTTTTTAAAAGCTTTTACTTTGCCCCTAAACCCGTTTACAAGTTTAGTTTATCGATAGCTGCCTGTACTAGCCCATATTTTGTTCACTAAGTTTCACTCTAATTAGTACTTTTAGGCTAGTGGAGTAAGTACCAGCTTGATAAGTAACTTTCAAAGAGTGTGTATAATCATATTGTTTATAATAGCGCTATTAAAATGCCCCCTGTATTAAATGTAACGTGTAACACAGGAGCTTTATAGTTTTAGGCTAACCGACTAAACACTAAAGCGTATTAAAACGAATACTGCAGCCTTAATGAAATTGCATTACCCGATGTGATAGTACCGCCTGCTTCAACGTAATCGGCTTTAATGTAGTCGGCCATAAACTTTATGTTTTTGTTTACGGTGTAGTTAACGCCAAGGGCGTAGGTTTTTGCGTCTTGGTTTTCTTGCTTGAGCTTAAGTAGGCTGTAGCGGCCTGTAAGTTCCCAGCCTGGCTCTGAGCTTGCGCCTAGTTTTGCGTTTTTATACTTGCGGTATCCGCCCGATAGTTGATAACCAAATTGTAAATAGCCGCCTTCGTAGTTATTGGTTGTTTATGAGTCAGTTTGCTCTGTGCTGCTATTGGTTGTTTGCTCAGTACCGCCACAGCCATATAAAAATGTAGTAGAGGCGATAACTGAATAAAATATAAAAGGTTTTATATTCATGTATGCATGCTTATTATTTTATTAAAGTGGGCAAGCTATAAAAATAGAAGGTGCAAACAATGTGTAAACATTCAGTAATATTCAGTATAGTGAGCTTAATTACTCACTTTAAAAGTTACTTTAACCTTATGTTTAAACAATTAATTTTACTATGCGCGTTAAGCATGCCGCTTGTAAGTAATGCCGCTACTGCGCCATTTTCGGGCGATATTACAACTGATGTACTATTAAGCGATTACGATAAGTTTAATAAACAGTACAACGCATTTACGCCAACCGAGCAAGATATAGCCTTAATGCAAAAGCTCGCAGGCAAAGAGCTAATTGTATTATTTGGCACTTGGTGCCACGACAGTGAGCGGGAAGTGCCAAAGCTGATTAAGTTACTTGATGAATCAAAGGTAAAACTTGCAAGCGTTAAATATGTGGCCGTGGGTTACAACAAGCAAGACGACGCCGGAATAGCACAGGCGCACGACTTGCAATACACGCCAACGTTTGTTGTTAAACAAAATGGTAAAGAGTTAGTACGCGTAGTTGAAAAACCAACGGGGTCATTAGCGCAAGACTTAACGCTGGGTTTGTGAATTCAGCTTGGGGGTATAAGAGCTTACGGATTTAGCTAATAGATCTATGAGAGGTCAGGATTTTACCCTTTTTGGTTTTTTTAGGAGGAAGTATGTTTTTAAAAAGTGATGTAGAAAAACTTGAGGAAAACTTTAGGTTAGCTAAGCAGGCATTACCTGATATTGATAGTTCTAGTGGCTACCCTAATTATCCTGAAGTTATTTCTGAATTTATGAATAGTTTATGCTCCCCTCCATGGTTAAAGATTGATTATGACCCAAAAGAAGTAAAAAATATCATTTCAAATATAGATAATGCTTCCCCTGATAATTTGCGCAATGTTTTAACAGATGCAAATCGTATTGAACGTTTTGGTTGTGGGCAATGGGCAGTAATTTTAGGCGGAGATTTTTTTCCTTTAGTTATAGCTCGTGCCTATGAGCTCACAAAACCCTAACAAGCTTAAGCTATAGAGGGCAAACTGTCTCACACATCACGATTTATCAACGCCCGTTTTAATGTTTATGTAAATTTACGTCGCGCGTTAAATTCACTCATTTAAACATTATTCACTAAACAGGCTTTTTTCGAATGCTTGCGCGGCATGCGAAGACGGTCTGTCTTTATAATGCAGTTGGTATAGTGGCCGAGAGAGTTGCTTGTTATTTTTTTGGCGCAGGCGCGTTAATTTACCTAGCTGGACTAAATCTTCTGTGACTACGTTTGGCAATAAAGCAACGCCCATACCTTGCGCAACAGCCCTGGCTATGGCTTCGTTGCTGCCTAGTTGCATACTGCGCTCAGCCTGTACGCCATGCTCTGCTAATAACTTTACCGACATTTCTAACGTGCCCGAGCCTGGCTCGCGTAATAACCAAAACTGCTTATTTAACCATGCTTTTAAGTTTTTAGTGGGCTTAAAGTTGCTCGGTATAACCACACTCATTAAATCGTTTTGCCAGTGCTTACTTATTATATGTGGCTCGGTGGGTGTGCCTTCAACCAGTGCCAAATCAATAGTGCACTCAAGTAAGGCATGCTCAATTTGCGCGGTATTAGCCACTTGTACTTCTACTTTTATATGTGGGTATTGGGCGCAAAATTTAGCTAAATAGGGCGGTAGCCAATAGCTGGCAATGGTGGTGCTGGTACCAATAACGAGCGTACCGCGCTTAAGCCCTGTGCGCGATTTAATATCGTCAATAGCGGCTTTTTCTATAGCAAAAATACTGCGTGCATGTTCAAAAAGCGCTTGGCCGCCTTCGCTTAAGGTGAGCTTTTTACCTTTAGATGCACGTTCAATAAGTTGAATGTTTAACTGATGCTCAAGCTCTTTTAGCGCTTTAGAAACAGCGGGCTGGCTTATAAAAAGCGCTTCGGCTGCGCCTGAAAAGCTACCCAATTTAGCTACTGTATAAAACACCCTAAGTGCATGTAAGTTCATTGTATAACCTTAAATTGCATAACTCTAAATTGTATAACCTTAAGTTATCAAATCATGATTTTAATATATTGGAGTTATATTTTGAGATTTCTTACAATTAAGTCAACACATCAACATGGTTTAAGTGAGGGAATAGTATGCTTAGCGCTATTAAAAATAGTTTTCAGCCTTTGGTTATTAATACTAAGCAATATGGCGATACGCGCTGGTGGTTAGGTATGCTGCTGGTGGTTGTGTTAGCGGGGGCATCTGTTGCATTAAGTAAGTTACCTATAATGCAAAGTGCGCAATTTAGCTCCTTAACAATTGGTATTGTGCTTGGCATTATTGTGGGTAACAGCGTGTTTTCGCGTATTGCTACGCGTACCGATGTAGGTGTTGATTACGCTAAAAGTATATTACTCAAAGCGGGCGTTATTTTATTTGGGTTTAGAGTAACCTTTACGCAAGTAGCGGGTGTAGGCTGGAGTGGCTTACTAACCGACGTTGTTATGCTTGTTGGTACGTTTATATTAGCAATTCAACTTGGCAAACGTGTATTTAAGCTTGATGAGCAAACAACTATATTAATAGGTGCAGGTAGCTCTATTTGTGGCGCCGCAGCGGTAATGGCCACCGAGCCCGTTATAAAAGCACAGGCGCATAAAGTATCGGTAGCGGTGGCAACGGTGGTGGTGTTTGGCACGTTAAGTATGTTTGCCTACCCAATTATGTTTGAATATATGGGTGTGAGTGAGCATGCGTACGGTATTTTTGTTGGCTCAACCATTCATGAAGTTGCACAAGTGGTAGCAGCAGGCACTGCGGTAAGTGCCAATGCGGCCGACACCGCCGTGATAGAAAAAATGCTACGCGTAATGATGCTTGCGCCATTTTTAGTGGGCTTATCGTTTTGGCAAAGTAAAAAGCATGTAAACATACACGCACAGGATAGTGAGCATAAATCGGGAATTACTATCCCTTGGTTTGCGGTGTTATTTATAGTGGCAAGTGGCGTGCATTCGATGTCGGTTATTCCGCAAGGTACTACAAACGCTATTGTATGGTTTGACAATATATTACTTACCATTGCCATGGTCGCACTAGGGCTGCGTACCCATGTTGGTGCTATTCGCCAAGCGGGTATAAAACCACTGTTATTAGCAGGCTGTTTATTTTTGTTTTTAACCTTAGGTGGCTTTGCCATTAATGTTGGCATTGCGCAGCTGTTTTAAATATAACCTGGTGGAGGTAGATTGGCTTAAATAGGCCAATCAACTTCGTTTAAGTGATCGAGCTGTGCATTTGCGCTTTGATCGCCCCCCCATTTTTTGGTGTAAATGGATTCAGGATCGAACTGCTGTGTTTGCTTTTCAATATTGAAGTGCCGCCCGCCACGAGGGTCAACCCCTACACCAGCTATGTATTGCCAGTTGCCCCAGTTTGCTGCTACGTCGTAATCAATTAGTTGTTGCTCAAAATAGGCTGCGCCGTATCGCCAATCAAGGCCTAACTCGTTTACTAAACAGCTTGCTGCAATTTGCCTAGCACGGTTTGATATATAACCCGTAGTGTTTAGCTCTTTCATAATGGCATTTACAAGCGGGTAAGGCGTTGTGCCGTTACACCAAGCAGCAAAGCGTGTAGGTGTAAAAGTAGTAAGCGGTTTAGTTTGTTTTTGCCCTTTAAAGCTAAACAGGCTGTTACCTGCTTTAAGTGCGTGCCATTTAAAATACTCTCGCCATAGCAATTCAAATTTAATCCAGTAAGTAGACTCGTTTGCTGTATTGCATTGCTCGTAATTTTCTACGGCTTTGTAAACTTGTTTTGCACTTATACAGCCAAAGGCAAGCCAAGTACTAAACTTGGTGGTGTTGTTAAAGCCATCAAGCTCGTTGCGAGTCGTTTTATAAGTACTTGGCATTGCGCCTGCAAAGTATTGCTTTAAATGAGCTTGCGCACTGTTAAGCCCGCCATGCATTACGCCTTTATTTGTTATACGTTCTATAGGTGTTTTTGCGCATAAAGTTATTGGCTTAGGCAGCAAGCCGTTTGGCAAAGTTGTTGGTGTAATAGGGCTATTAGCTGCCTCTACCTTTTTACGAAAAGGGGTAAAGTGTTTGGGTAATTCGCTCAAATCAAAGGGGAGCTCACTTTGCTTAAAGAGCGTGTCTTGCTGCGTTCCTGTAAATTGTGTATTGGGGCAATGTGCTTTGAGTAAGTTTATTTGGCGTTGCTCGTACAGGCCAAATTGCTCGCTGTATACCACTTCATCAATATTTTGCTCATTTATACGCGCTTTTAAAAGCGATACGGGGTCGCCCTCAAGCACATGCAGGGTTTGCCCGCGCTCAATAAGTGCTTGTTGTAGCTCGTACAAGCTTTGCATTAAAAACTGCTGTTTGTGTATGCCGTAAGGTTTTTGTTGATAGTTATTATTTTTAAACCAGTGCGGGTTAATAACAAATACAATATCAAGCGCGCATTGCTCGGATGCAAGGGCGCTAAAAATGGGGTTGTCGGATAGGCGTAAATCGTTTTGTAGCCAATATAAAATGCGTTTGCTCATACTCATGCTCTGGTTTTTGTAATCATTAAGTTTACGAAGCAA
>NZ_CAWUKC010000127.1:0-6190 GCF_963922945.1 uncultured Pseudoalteromonas sp.
GAGTTGTTTTTATTCCCTACAATTGCCACGCAGTGTAAACCAAAAATCTTTATATTGTGTGTGAAGATGTTGTCAGTGTGAAAGGCAACTCAAGTTCGGTGGTGACTTAGCTTGAGTTGTTTTTATTCCCTACAATTGCCACGCAGTGTAAACCAAAAATCTTTATATGTGTGTGAAGATATTGTCAGTGTGAAAGGCGGCTCAAGTTTGGTGGTGACTGAATTTGGGCTGTTTTTATTTGTGCGGCTTTATTTTTAACTTCATTAATCCCCCTTGCTTATACTTCTCAAACTTCCTAAATATAAAATATTTATAAGCTAAATCATTAATCTCATTGTGTTATTTTTTATTAACAAAATAGCTGCGAAAGCTTAACGCAAAACTTTCTATTTTTTGTTGAACCGAAAACTGTCTTTGTTATACTCAGCATCGAACTTTCAGTAAGTTTTGAAAGTTTGTTTGATACGGATCAATTCTCACTAGGTAAATGTGTGCTAGCCGGGTTTGATTGTATTTAGCACCTCGTTTTAGGGCTTACAGCAGCAATGTTTTTTTTATTTTTCCATTGCGCACTTTATTACTCTAATTTTGTTATTAGTCATTTAGTAGGTTAATGTCTTTGAACACACTTTCTTTGCATCATACAAATACGGCTTTTGCTTCTAGCAAACCGCAAACGTGTGAGCGCTTGAATAAAGCGGGCAAGGGCGTGTGTGTCGCTATAACATTATTAGTGTTTAATACAGTTATGCTGCTAAGTGGTGCATTAGAGGATGCCTTTCAGCTTGAAGCGCTGTTTAGCAATGGCTCTATAGTTGAGCCTATACTGCTACACATAGCGCAATTTTTAGCTCATCCGATCATATCTAGTCAGTTACTCATTGGCCTTTGCTGGTTATTGTTCCATATTTTTCCGGCGCGTCGTGCTGGAATAATCCTTCGTAAAGCCGCTTTCGCTTTTCGCGAGGCAAAAGTACATCAACCTGTGTCCGCTGCACATGGTTGTCGTGCTCCACCTAGCTTTACAGGTTGTCTGTAAGGCTGTACTTGCCGCTGGTTTTAATTATTTATTCTTGCTGTAAATAATTAAAGTTTGCATTAGCAATGTAGCCACGTGTTTTAAACACGTCAGCCAACCAACACTCACCCAAGTTAACTTTTATTACGTTATATAAATGCGTTTAGAAGCTGGGTTTGTTGCTAGGTATTTTTTGCATCCACTTGCAGCGGGTTCAGTCCCCTTTATTTTTATAATTTAGTGCTAGTTAACTTGGGTTTTTATTGAAAAATCGTTGCTTTATTTTAATTCAAAGCAGCAAATTAAAACTCTAGGTTTGTAGGATACTCCCTTGTTAATTCGTAACCTTTGTAATATTGCTTTAGCTAGTACGGTGCTGGCATTGTCAGGCTGTAAAGGCGGGGTACTCGATCCAAAAGGCCAAATAGGTATTGATGAGAAAAACTTAATCATCATTGCTACTGTCCTTATGTTGCTCGTAGTAATCCCCGTTATTGTGATGACTTTGTATTTCGCATGGAAATACCGAGACACACAAGATCATGAAATTTATGCACCAAAATGGGCTCATTCAAATAAGATTGAGGCCGTTGTTTGGGCTGTTCCTATTGTTATCGTTATTATTTTGGGTGTTATTACCTGGCAGTCTACCCAAGACTTAGACCCCTATAAACCTATTGAAGGTAAAGGCGAGCACCTCACTGTAGAGGTAGTTTCATTAAACTGGAAGTGGCTATTTATTTACCCAGAGCAAGGTATTGCAACGGTAAATGAATTGGTATTTCCGGCTAATGTACCTGTTGAATACAAAATCACTTCACAAAGCACAATGAACTCGTTTTTTATTCCTCAGCTAGGTAGTCAAATCTATTCTATGGCGGGCATGGAAACCAAGCTTCACTTAATTGCAAATGAGCCGGGCACATTTAAAGGCTTTTCTGCTAATTACAGTGGTGCAGGTTTTACCGGTATGAAATTCAATGCCATTGCCACCCCAACACACGCTGATTTTGACAAGTGGGTAACCCGCGTTAAAGCCAATGCTAATAACCTCACTCATGCTAATTATGTTGAGCTCGCAAAAGCCAGTGAAAACAATCCTGTTGCCTATTATGGCAAGGTTGATAACGGCTTATTTCATACCATTGTTATGAAGTATATGCAGGCACATGGCGATATAAACAAAAAACATCAAGCGATGAGCGAACATGGGCAAATGAGCAACAGGCACCATGAAATGAATAAACACGCAATGCCTTTATCTCACAGCCAGGGCGAGGAATAATAATGTCGTTTTTAGGTAAACTTTCACTCGACGCAATCCCGTTTCATGAGCCAATTATAATGGTTACCATGACAGTGATAGCGATTGCCGGGCTTATTATTGCCGGGCTTATTACTAAATATAAAAAGTGGGGCGTGCTTTGGCACGACTGGATCACCTCTGTTGATCATAAACGCTTAGGCGTAATGTACATCTTTTTAGCATTAATAATGCTGTTTCGTGGTTTTTCTGATGCCATTATGATGCGTGCGCAGTTAGCACTTGCTACCAGTGGTGCGCCAGGTTATTTGCCTCCCGAGCATTACGACCAAATATTTACAGCGCATGGCGTTATCATGATCATATTTATGGCTATGCCATTTATGATTGGCCTAATGAACATTGTATTACCACTGCAAATTGGTGCTCGCGATGTTGCTTTTCCATTTTTAAATAATTTAAGTTTTTGGTTTACTGCCAGCGGCGCCATTTTAATTAACTTGTCGCTTGTATTTGGTGAGTTTGCAAAAACAGGTTGGGTGGCGTATCCGCCGCTTTCGGAGCTGACCTTTAGCCCTGGGGTGGGGGTCGATTATTATATATGGGCCTTACAAATATCCGGTCTCGGTACGCTTTTAACGGCAGTCAACTTTTTAGTTACAGTGTTTAAAATGCGTGCCCCAGGTATGACCCTAATGAAAATGCCAATTTTTACATGGGCATGTACATGGGCAAATATCTTAATTGCAGCATCATTCCCTATTTTAACTGCTGTGCTGGGCATGCTTACGCTTGACCGTTACCTTGATTTTCACTTTTTTACCAATGCAGCGGGCGGAAACGCCATGATGTACATCAACCTGTTTTGGGCGTGGGGTCACCCTGAGGTTTACATTTTAGTATTGCCTGCGTTTGGTATTTTTTCTGAAATTATCTCAACCTTTGCCGGTAAACGTTTATTTGGTTACAAATCGATGGTTTATGCCAGTGGTGCAATCTCTATTTTAGGGTTTATTGTTTGGTTACATCACTTTTTCACCATGGGGTCGAGTGCAAACGTTAATGCGTTCTTTGGGGTAATGACCATGGTTATTGCCGTCCCTACAGGTGTTAAGCTATTCAACTGGTTGTTTACAATTTACCGCGGCCGTTTACGCATCAGCGTTCCGGTGCTTTGGACATTAGGCTTTATGGTTACCTTTACAGTAGGCGGTATGACCGGCGTACTACTGGCTATTCCGGGTGCCGATTACGTGTTGCATAACAGTTTATTCTTAATTGCGCATTTCCATAACACCATTATTGGTGGCGCTGTATTTGGCTACCTTGCAGGTTTTGTGTTTTGGTTCCCTAAAGCAATGGGCTTTAAGCTTAGCGAAAAATGGGGTAAAGCGTCTTTTTGGTGTTGGATTGTTGGTTTCTTCGTGGCGTTTATGCCGTTGTATGTACTTGGTTTCTTAGGTATGACGCGTCGTTTAAACCACACCAATAACCCCGATTGGAATATATGGTTATACATTGCCGCGGGCGGCGCTGCGATTATTATGTTTGGTATTATTTTCCAAGCTGTGCAGCTATTTGTAAGCTTTAGAGACCGTGAAGCGCTTGACGATACAACGGGCGATCCATGGAACGCACATACCCTTGAGTGGGCAACAAGTTCACCGCCACAAGTGTACAACTTTGCCACCATTCCACACATTGACGATATTGATGCCTGGACCGACATGAAAGAAAAAGGCCAAGCTTATCAAACAAAATCAAGTTACAGCCCTATTCATATGCCTAAAAATACCTCTGCAGGTGTGTTGATGGCAGCCAGCCTAACCGCATTTTGTTTTGCCATGATCTGGCATATTTGGTGGTTAGCTGTAGTAGGGCTAGTGGGTGGAATTGCCATATTTATTAAGCGTTGTTACACCAGCGATGTAGATTACTACATACAACCTGATGAAATTGCACGTATTGAAGCTGCGTATAATTCTAGTGGAAATAAGGAGCTAAGCGCGTGAGTACACTCTCTGCGAATGTAGAAACTGCTCATTTAGATACAGTTTCGCACGATGATCATGCGCATGATCATCACGACACCTCTGGCGATACAATTTTTGGCTTTTGGTTATACCTAATGACTGACTGCTTATTGTTTGCCTCGTTTTTTGCCACGTATGCCGTGCTATATATGAATACAGCTGGCGGAGTGTCAGGTAAAGACATTTTTGAACTCGACTTTGTTGCTGTAGAAACAGCAGCGCTCCTTATTAGTAGTATTACTTTTGGTTTTGCCATGATTGCCGCACAAGGGCAAAAAAAGGCGCTAACGCTCACTTGGTTGTTTATCACCTTTTGTTTAGGTGCTGTGTTTATAGGTATGGAAATTTACGAATTTCATCACCTAATTGTGCATGGTAATGGCCCACAACAAAGTGCCTTTTTAACCTCATTCTTCTCGTTAGTAGGCTTACATGGTTTACACGTAACTGCGGGTTTAATTTGGATGACAATCATGATGATAGAAGTGGCTAAACGTGGTTTAGGTAAGCCAACCGTAACGCGGTTAAGTTGCCTAAGCCTATTTTGGCACTTCTTAGACATTGTTTGGATTTGTGTATTTACCGTTGTTTATTTAATGGGAGCAATGTAATGAGCCACAGCGAAGCGCACGCGTTAAAGCAAATGCAAAACGAGCACCATAATGACTCTCATGGCAGCATTAAATCGTACTTAATAGGCTTTGTGCTATCAATAATTTTAACCGCCATACCATTTTACATGGTTATGGGAGGCGACTTTTCAAAAGTAACCACGCTTTGGAGCATTGTTACTTTAGCTATTGTGCAAATTGGGGTGCACTTAAAATACTTTTTACACCTTAATTTTACCACCGAAGATGGCCGTGCAAATACCTTCTCATTTTTATTCAGTGCCCTAATTATCGTCATGGTTGTTGGGTTATCGGTTTGGATAATTTACGAATCTAACGCAATGATGATGTACTAGGAGTTGAAGATGTTTCGTCGTTATTTATCAGTGACTAAGCCGGGTATTATTATGGGCAACCTTATCAGCGTTGCAGGCGGTTTTTTACTTGCCTCGCGCGGGGATATAGACCCATGGCTAATGGTTGTTACGCTTATTGGCTTGTCACTTGTGGTTGCATCGGGCTGTGCTATCAACAATGTAATTGATAGAGACATAGATGTAGCCATGGCACGTACTCGTACGCGGGTTACAGTAACAGGCGAAATGTCGGCCTTTGCTGCACTGAGTCACGGGGTCTTATTGGGTGTTGTAGGGTTTGGTTTACTCATTGCTTACACCACACAAGCCGCGGTATTTTTTGCAGCGTTTGGCTATGCCATTTATGTTGGGGTGTATAGCCTTTACATGAAGCGCAACTCAGTTTATGGCACGTTTGTAGGTAGCCTTTCTGGCTCAGTGCCTCCTGTTGTAGGTTACTGCGCTGTAACCGGGCAGTTCGATATTGGTGCATTAATACTATTAGTTATGTTTAGTCTGTGGCAAATGCCGCATTCATATGCCATTGCTATTTTTCGCTTTAAAGATTACCAAGCCGCAGGTATTCCCGTATTACCCGTAGCGCAAGGTATTGATAAAGCGAAGCGCCATATTGTACTTTATATTGCTGTGTACGCTTTAGTCGTCATGCTATTGCCAATAAGTGGCTACACGGGTGCAGCGTTTATGGCTGTGGCGTGTATTACCAGTTTTTGGTGGTTACTTATGGCACTGCGTGGCTATCGCCGTAATGTTAATTTAACGAGCTGGGCACGCCAAGTGTTTGCTTTTTCTATTGTTAATATTACAGCACTCAGTATAGCCATGGCCGTTGACTACCACAGCGCAGCGCCACAACTGCTTACACTGATATAATTTTTAAAACTTTA
>NZ_CAWUKC010000128.1:0-5770 GCF_963922945.1 uncultured Pseudoalteromonas sp.
TCAAACTACTTTGATTTAGGCATGATCATGAATTACTGGGGCGAAGAGCGCCTCAACCACCACACCGAAGCCACCAGCATGCTGTATTGCGCATCAGAATGTGCGCGCATTGTTATTGAAGAAGGTGTAGATAACTGCGTTGCCCGCCACAAGCTACACGGCGATGCCATGCTAACGGGTATTCAAGCTCTAGGTTTAAATGTATTTGGCGATTTAAACCATAAGATGAACAACGTAGTAGGTGTTTATATCCCCGAGGGCATTAATGCTGATCACGTCCGCGCTCAAATGCTAACCGACTTTGGTATTGAAATTGGTACCTCGTTTGGCCCGCTGCATGGCAAAATTTGGCGTATTGGCACCATGGGTTACAACGCCCGTAAAGATGCCGTACTGCAAACACTGGCAAGTTTAGATGCCTGCCTACATGCCAACGGTTACAAAGGCCCTAAAGGCGAAGCCGCTATTGCCGCCCTTGCCCATTATAAATAAAAAAAGGATTTAGCATGACGATTGCAAGCCCCTCTCTGGCGCCATTATTAAATAATGAGCTAGCTACCACCTATGCTGCGCGCGCCTTAGCGCGCTGTAAAACACTCAGTGGCCTATCGCAAATGCAAGGTGGCATTCACCGCGTGTATTTATCAAAAGAGCACAAAGAGTGTAATAGCGTTACTGCTACGTGGATGGCTGAGGCGGGTATGCAATCGTGGCAAGACGAAGTCGGCAATTTATGGGGTCGGCTAAAATCGTCAAACCCAAACGCTAAACGCTTAATTATAGGCTCCCACCTCGACACCGTACCCAATGCCGGTGCATTTGATGGCATTTTAGGTGTGTTACTCGGTATTGAAATCGCCGCCCTTGCGCATACACTTAAGCTTGATTTGCCGTTTCATTTAGATGTTGTGGGTTTTTGTGATGAAGAAGGCACCCGCTTTGCCACCACATTAATTGGCTCAAAAGCACTGGCGAACGAGTTTGACCCGCAGTGGTTAAATATAGAAGATACAAACGGCATTACTATGCGCCAAGCTATGCTTGATTTTGGCCTAAACCCAGATGATTACGCAAGAGCTGCGCTTAACAAAAACGAGTTACTCGGTTATTGGGAAACCCACATAGAGCAAGGCCCCGTGCTTGAGTCGGTAAATCAGGCGTTAGGCATTGTCACAGCCATTGCAGGCGCCAAACGCGCTATGATCACGCTATCAGGCCAAAGCGGCCATGCAGGCACTACACCAATGAATTTACGCCAGGATTCGTTAGCAGCCTGCGCCGAGCTTACCCTTGCCATAGAGCAACTAGCAAAAAGTGCCAGTAATGGTGAAGTAGCCACCGTAGGGCAAATTCAAGCACGCCCAAGCGCTACCAATGTTATTGCCGGTAAAACGACAATAAGCCTAGATGCACGCGCTCAAAACGATAACGACCTAGCAGTATTACTTAATGCAATACATACCCGCGCGGAGCAAATTGCAACATCGCGTAATTTAACGCTCGATTGGCAATGGACACACGCGGCCGATGCCGTAGCGTGCGATACTCAAATCCAGCAATTGTTTTCTAGCGCATGTAAATTAAATAACCAAGCATCGCCTTCACTTGCCTCTGGCGCTGGGCACGACGCCATGGCCATAGCCCCTATTTGCCCTGTGGGTATGCTATTTATGCGCAGCCCTGGCGGGATAAGCCATCACCCAGCGGAGACCGTGATTGAAAACGATGTAACAAAAGCACTTAGCGTAATGTACAGCGCACTTGTGCTTTACATTAAAGAGCTTGAGGAGTCGTTGAAGTAAGTGAAGCACATGGTAAAGCAATTAACACTTAGTATAAGGCGAGTTAAATAACTTGTTCGTATTTAAACACTTATTTAAGGTATAGGCCGTGCTTGTTTAAACTCGCCTCAAAGCGCTGCCATCTTCTATCAATTTTACGCTTGGCCATTGTGCTTAGGTA
Organism: uncultured Pseudoalteromonas sp.; assembly: GCF_963922945.1. Classification (GTDB taxonomy): domain Bacteria; phylum Pseudomonadota; class Gammaproteobacteria; order Enterobacterales; family Alteromonadaceae; genus Pseudoalteromonas. The sequence goes on from NZ_CAWUKC010000128.1 coordinate 1,963, forward strand.
ATTACTAATAGGAAAAAACTCGGTATTGCCAATATCATCAACAATGACACAGCTTTCAATGGCGCCGTTATTATTAATACAGGCAATGTTTCTAGGCTTTATTTCTTTGGTAATAACTAAGTTTTCTATTAAATAATCTTTTAACTTTAATAGCGGAGCCGCTAACGCTTCACTATTTGGCTCATTTAAATAATGCTCTAGCGTTTTAGAAGTTTGATTATTAGAATCGACTACTAGGTCAAACACATAGCCTTTACCAATATTGGTTTCTACCGCACCATGGTAGCGCGTTAATAAATCCCACTGAATGTTTTTGTTATTAAGACGCTGATAATATGCAAGCTCTTCGTCTTGTTCGTGAGAGAACCCTTCATGACTTACTTTTATACATAAGTTATCTATACTTGGGTGCTTGTAACAAGCTCTGTGAGTCCCTTTACCTATTAGTAAATTGTTGTCTAATATTATCAAAACCGTTTTTATCCTAGCCTGAAGTTTTTATAAATGTATTGAGCACACACGCTTTAAATTGCACGCTTAGTATCTACATCTATTAATGCAGCTTTTATTACTTTGTCAGAAATAAAGTAGGCATATTCGTTAAATAAGCCGACCATTTTAACTATGAATTAGGGATTATCAAGGTAAATTAAGAGGGAGAGTGAATATAAACTGACTAAAATAGACGCGTTTTTGTTTTATTATAAAAAATATGCACAACCCTTAGCAGAACAGTTAATTAAAAACACACGTATATTGCACTGCTTTACCATTAAATTAATATCAAACAATAGAGCCGCCTTAGCCAACCTTCGCTAAAACATTTATTTTGCAGTTATTCGGGTGGCTACATAAAACTAATTATAGGACCACCCGCTTAAATTTTTATAGTTACTCAATCGTTACTTTTGCATCACTCACCCATGTTTCGGTTATCGCCTCTTCGTTTTTATCAACCAAATACGCGCGTATGCTTACGGGGTCGTTATTGCTCTGTTTGTAGTCAAACGCTAATCGCCATTGGTTAGTACCCACTATAGGATAAGCACCCATTGGCTCAAGTATTTCGCCGTTACTGGCTTCAACAATAGGCTTTATGCCACTTTCTCTATCTAGGCCTTTAAATACTGGGCCTTCAAAATCAATCACCATTTTGTTTACGCCCTCAGGAATAGGCTGGCCAGGAATTCCGCCCTGGCCTTGGCGAGTATTAACAACGCTTGCTAGGTTTTTTGATTTTGGATCGAGTGGACGCCACTCAATATCATAAGAAAAGGTAAACTCATCGCCTTTACGTACCTCTTTTTCAGGCACCCAATAGGCAACAATGTTATCAAACGTTTCATCTTTTGTAGGAATTTCGATTAGCTGTACAGCACCTTTACCCCAGTCACCCGTAGGCTTGATCCACGCTGATGAGCGCTTATTATAAAATACGCCGTCGTCTTGGTAATTATTAAAATCACGATCCCTTTGGATTAAACCAAAGCCTTTAGGGTTTTCATCATAAAAGCTATTGGTCGACACCGACTGCGGGTTATTTAACGGTCGCCAAATGTACTGTCCTGACCCCGTATGAATCGCTAAGCCATCGCTGTCGTGAATTTCTGGGCGCCAGTCTTTCGCTTGGATTTTATCTTTTTGTGAGTACCAATACATACTGGTTAGCGGCGCTATACCTAAGCGCTCTACATCGGCGCGCATATACAAATTAGCACTTACAGAGGTAACATGCCCTTTAGCTTCTTTGTTATCTTTACTTAAACCAAACCGATAAGCACCTGTAACAGAGGGTCCCTCAAGCAATGCCCACACAGACATACTTTCGCCTTTGTTTTCTGCAGGGCCTAGCCAAAATGCCGAAAAGCGTGGAAATTCTTCTGGCTCACTCATGCCGGTATTAATTGCAATACCGCGAGCCGACAACCCATATTGCCCCTGAGGGCCATCAGTTCTAAAATAAGACGCCCCCAAAAACGATATCCAATCTGGTTTTATATCGGGACGCATAATTCTAAAGCCTGCAAACCCAAACCCTTCTGGTAGGTCGTGGGCTGGGCTGTCGTCAGGCATATCAAAAAGCGCATTATTAAAAGGCAGTTCTCTAACGTTGTTTTTATCATCTCTGATGAAAATACTTACCGGCTCAGGAAAATATCGCCCAGGGTAAAATAATTGTACCGGTGCCTTTTTGCCATTTGGGTAGAGGGTTTCATCTTCTTTAAAGCGTATTTTCCAATGTTCGTCATAGGTAATTTTATCAATAAGCTCAGGTGCAGGCACTTCCACAGGCGTATAAGGTTTTTTGGCCGAGGCTTTTGCCATTGCTTTTAAATCTTCAAAAGTAAACTTAGCACTTGCTTGTGCTTGCGCCGCATATAACGACATAGAGGAGGCAATAATAGCGGCAATAAATAACTTTAACTTCATAAAAAGTATCTCTAATAAAGGGAGTCTAAAAATAAGCGCCCAGTACGAACGCCTAACTTAAAATGCTTGTAAAGATATTACACACCACAATATGAACTCGCGTTTACTAAAATAAAGTTATTTGGCGAAGCTTTTATGCTTAGCTGTGTTTGGGGGAGGTTGTGTTTGAATAGTTGTATTTAATAAATGCGGCTGATATAGCTTTTACTTAGTTAAAGCCAGCTAGTGCTTTAAAATCGAAATACTGATCTGTGCGTCGCTGCTACGCTTAGTATAAATACCTGATTAATGCAGGCTTCTCAACAAAAACTGAGAAGTCGAGTAACATATTCAATCCTTTTTTAGCCTATAACACCCACTTAAAAGTGTTAAGCGTGAGGAATTGCCATTACATTGGTTTACTATGTATTAAAGACCACCACATAAGTCTAAAAAATTCCCTGTCGAAAACGATGACTTTGCTGATGAAAGCCAATAAATAGCTTCGGCCACCTCCTCAGGTTCACCTCCACGCTTAAGAGGAATAAGCTCCTTTAACCTTTCTACTCTTTCAGGTTCACCACCATCAGCGTGCATTTGCGTATTAATTAGCCCAGGACGCACACAATTAACTCTAATTCCTTCACAGGCAACCTCTAGTGATAAACCTTTAGTGAGTGTATCTATAGCCCCTTTTGAGGCAGCATAATCAATATATTCATTCGGTGAACCTAAACGAGATGCCCCCGATGAAACGTTTACAATAACACCACCGTTTCCGCCATGGCGTGTAGACATACGCTTTATGGCCTCTCGACAGCACAAGAAGTAACTAGTCACGTTGTTTGCTAAAATAGTATTAATTCTTTCAGCTGTTAAATCCTCCAAACGCGACTGCTTACGTAAAATACCAGCGTTATTAACAAGTACTGATAAAGGACCTAGCTCGGCATCAATTTTTTTAAACAGCCTTACCACATCATTCTCAACCGAAACATCTGCTTGGACTGTAATACAACGATTACCCGCAGCCCTAATATCGCTTGCGACAGCTTCGGCCGAAGCTAGATTAGACTTGTAATTGATACAAACGGCATACCCTTTTGATGCAAATAATTTAGATGTAGCAGCACCAATACCTCGACCTCCGCCCGTTATTAAAACCACTTCTGTGTTATTCATAAGTCATCCTTAAATAATGATGATGGAGGAATATGGAATGCATTACTAAACAATAAGTAGTTGGCATAAATTAGCAATACTTAGCAAGAAGCTGCATTTTGTACACAAGTTTTCTTTATCCCTAACTCTTCGTGAAAATTCATTGTGACATTAAAAGTCAGTATGTAGTGGCATAGTTAATTTGGCCACCCATTAAGAAAGAAATGTTATGCTAATA
>NZ_CAWUKC010000129.1:0-5646 GCF_963922945.1 uncultured Pseudoalteromonas sp.
AAAAACCAAACATACTGCTGCAAATTCAAACGCCAAAGGTCAACACGCCCTAAATTTTGTTTACACAAAAAGCACTTGTATCGATTCTTTCTGTAAAGAGATACCTATTCACTTGAATAAGTGACTATTTAGAGGCAATAAAAAAGCGCCTTGCGGCGCTTTTAAAGTATAAGCTTAATGTGTGTTAGTGGGCCTGTTGCCAGTTTTCACCTTCATCCGCTTCTACAATTAAAGGGACATCTAAGCTAGCCGCTTGCGACATTAACTCACAAATTTGCTTTGTGTACGCCTGTGCACAATCGGTTTTAATTTCAAACACCAATTCATCGTGTACTTGCATAAGTAATTTAATGGTATTAGGGGCTTGCTCATTAACCCAGCTATGCACGCTCAGCATTGCTTTTTTGATAATATCAGCGGCAGTGCCTTGCATTGGCGCATTGATTGCTGCGCGTTCCGCGCCTTTGCGGCGAGCTCCATTGCGAGCATTGATTTCTGGTAAATGTAAACGACGGCCAAAAATAGTTTCTACATAACCATTTTCAGCTGCTTTTTCACGTGTGGTTTCCATATACTCAAGTACACCGGGGAAACGCTCAAAATACTTATCTATATAATGCTGCGCTTCATGACGTGGTACATCAAGCTGGCGCGCTAAGCCAAAAGCAGACATACCATAAATTAAGCCAAAGTTTACCGCTTTAGCTTTACGGCGCATGTCTGTAGTGACATCATCTAACTCAACGCCAAACACCTCTGCAGCCGTTGCGCTGTGAACATCTAAGCCATTTGCAAAGGCATTTAGTAGTCCTTTGTCTTGCGATAAATGAGCCATGATGCGAAGTTCAATTTGGCTATAATCGGCCGCCACAATTTTATACCCATCTGCCGCGACAAATGCCTCACGTATACGGCGTCCTTCTTCAGAACGAATTGGAATATTTTGTAGGTTAGGATCCGTTGAACTCAAACGCCCTGTAGCCGTAACAGCTTGATGATAAGAGGTATGCACACGCTTTGTTTTCTCGTTCACCATCAGTGGTAATTTATCGGTATAGGTTGATTTAAGCTTAGATAGACCACGGTGCTCAATAATAACCTTAGGTAATGGGTAATCATGCGCGAGTTCTTGTAGCACTTCTTCAGCCGTAGACGGTGCGCCTTTTGGTGTTTTTTTGATAACTGGCAGCTCAAGTTTTTCAAATAAAATTGCTTGTAATTGCTTTGGTGAGCTTAAGTTAAACGGTTCACCGGCTATCTCAAAAGCCTCTTTTTCAAGTTCAAGTAAACGCTCACCTAAACGCTGACTATGCGCCCCTAACATGTTGCTATCAATCGCTACACCGGTACGTTCAATATCAGAAATAACATTAACTAATGGCATTTCTATGGTTTCGAATACTGACTTTAATTTTTCATCAGCTTCTAATTTTGGCCAAAGTACTTGGTGTAAACGCAGTGTAATATCGGCATCTTCTGCAGCGTAAGGCGCAGCTTGCTCAAGCTCAATTTGATTAAAGGTAAGCTGCTTTTTCCCTTTGCCGGCTATATCTTCAAAGCTAATATTTTTATGGCCTAAGTATTTAAGCGCTAATGAGTCCATATCATGGCGGGTGCCTACGCTATTAAATACGTAAGACTCAAGCATAGTATCAAACTTAATACCATTGAGTTCGTAACCGGCATTGGCTAATACGCTCTTGTCATACTTTAGGTTTTGCCCAACTTTAGCTTTATTAGCATCGGCGAGAATGGGTCCTAACTTTTGCATTACATATTCTAAGCTTAATTGCTCTGGCGCATCAGGGTAGTCGTGAGCGATTGGCAGATAAGCTGCCTCCCCTGCTTTTACTGCAAAGCTCATCCCTACTAACTGGGCTTGCATGTAATCAAGACTGGTTGTTTCGGTATCAAAGGCAAACAGCTCAGCACTATTTAGCTGCTCTATAAGCGTATCAAACTGTGACTCGCTTAAAATAGTTTCGTAATGTGCATCTTCTACTTTAGGCAGCTCATTTGCTTGTGTAGGCACAGCTTTTTCTGCAGCTTTTGGGTTATCAAGCAGCTCAGCTAGCCAGCGGCGGAACTCACACTCTCCATATAAGGCAATCAGTTCATCTTTATTTGGTTCTTGTACTTTAAAAGTATCTAAGTCTGACTCAACCTCAACATCACATTTAATGGTAGCAAGCTCATAACTTAGCGGCAGGTGATCAAGCGCATTTGCTAGCTTTTCACCAATCTTGCCTTTAATGTCGCCGGCATTATCAATAACACCTTGGAGCGATCCATATTTTTGCAGCCATTTAACAGCTGTTTTAGGTCCACACCCTTCAACACCAGGGATATTATCAACCTTATCACCCATTAACGCTAAATAGTCGATAATTAGCTCAGGGCCCACACCAAATTTTTCAACAACGGTTTGAGGATCTGAAATGCTGTCGGTCATGGTGTTTATTAGCGTTACATGCTCGTTAACAAGTTGAGCCATGTCTTTATCGCCTGTAGAAACCAATACATGGCGCTTTTGCTCAGTCGCTATACGCGAAAACGTACCAATAACATCGTCAGCTTCAACACCTTCGATACTAATGAGCGGAAAGCCCATCGCTTTAATAATACTGTGCAGTGGCGCTATTTGCGTTCGTAAATCGTCAGGCATAGGCGGACGGTTAGCTTTATACTCGCTATACATATCATTTCTGAATGTTTTGCCTTTGGCATCAAACACCACCACCATGTGGCTTGGATCATATTGTTTGATCAAACTTTTAAGCATGTTGACCACGCCATAAATAGCGCCAGTCGCTTCACCTTTAGAGTTGGTTAAATGCGGTGGAGAATGATAAGCACGGAATAAATACGATGAGCCATCAACTAAAATTAGCGGGTTTTCGGGGATCTGAGCCATGGTGAATTTGGATCCTAAATACAAAAAAGTAATATGAGTACAAGCATGCCATAAGGCTGGGCATAAAACGACAGTGAATTGACCTTAGCAATCACAATTATTGCGGGGCAACCTGTGGATAACTTTGTAGATAACAGCCACAAACTATCCTTCCGATGCGTAGTAAAACGCTTAGAAAAATAAATAACTGCTTGTTTTGTTTAAAAAAGATAATACGAGGTTCTTTTTTTATTATTTTAAAACCAATGTGGAAAAAGGTTTTCTAACTGATACATCCGCTGTTAGTGACTTTAGTTATTTGCATCCATTTAAATAACCGGAGGAGTATTCTAGCATAATGGATCAAAGATCATAGCGATCCTTTATAATTTTTTTTATAAACACAACGACAAAAATGGCATAAACCGCAAAACAACTTGCATCGAGAATACTTTCTAAGCTAAAAAATTATTTTAGTGTGAGTTTTACCTCGTGTTAAACTTCACCCTAACGACTTATTTAAAATACTTAAGGAGCACAAAAGCATGAAGAAGGTAGCGGTAATATTAGCCGGCTGTGGTGTGTACGATGGCAGTGAAATAAACGAAGCAGTATTAACATTACTGCACATAGCTAAAAACGATGCTGTATATCAATGCTTTGCTCCTGATGTAGAGCAGCTTCACACTATTAATCACCTCACAGGTGAAGAAATGCCAAGCAACCGTAATGTACTTACTGAAGCGGCACGTATTGCCCGTGGCGATATAAAATCATTAACAGAATTAAAAGCATCTGAATTTGATGCATTAATAGTACCTGGTGGTTTCGGCGCGGCTAAAAATCTATGTGATTTTGCAGTTAACGGTGCTGATGCGCAAATAAACGAGTCAGTGTTAGAGGCGTGTAAACAATTTGCCGAAGCCAAAAAAGCAGCTGGCTATATGTGCATTGCACCGGCTTTAATTCCGTTTATATATCCACAGGCTACACTAACTATAGGTAATGACGAGGAAACCGCGAGCGCTTTAACTCAATTAGGCTCTACTCATAAAACCTGTGCCGTCGACGATGTTGTGATTGATGAGAGCAACAAACTCGTTACCACCCCTGCTTATATGCTGGCACAATCTATTTTAGATGCTGATGCGGGGATCGAAAAGCTAGTTAAAAACGTACTAGCATTAGCCTAATAATGATTTACTAAGCCATTTATTGTATATCTAGAGTGTATCGAAAACCTGCAATTTTATTGCGTTAACGCAAAAATTAGCCAGTTTTATCGATAAAAACACCAGTGGGCGTTTTATAAATTGTTACACAGAGGTATAATCGGTTTAATTTCCGTCATCTATAATCGTGATTGATCACGTTCAAATCGAAGTGAGCAAGGCAAAATGAAAAAATTATCAGCTGCAGCATTATTAGTGCTAGCAACCACCGCATACGCACAGCCATATGATAACTCTATGACTGAAGATGCGATAAAAAAACGTTTAGCACCCGTTGGGGCTGTTTATCTTGAAGGCGAGAAAGCTGCAGCAGCCGCAGCGCCGTCTGGTCCTCGCTCTGGTGAGCAAGTGTACCAAGGCGCATGTTTTGCCTGTCACGGTACTGGCGCACTAGGTGCTCCTAAATCAGCTGATGACTGGGCACCGCGTATCGCTAAGGGCAAAGATGTATTGCTTGAGCACGCCATTAATGGGTTTAATGCGATGCCGCCAAAAGGAACATGTATGGATTGTTCTGATGATGAGATTAGCGCAGCTATTGATTTCATGACAGCTAAATAATTTAATTTACCCTATTTATCATTGGGTTAATTAATTTGAAAAGGCCTATTTTTACAATAGGCCTTTTTTATGACTAAAATAATCTTTCGTTGCTATTTTAGGTCAATAGATGCTTGACGATTGCAACTAAAAGTGAAACTATACGTTTAATAAACATACAATAATAAAACGCTATGGTTCATGTCATTGGAAGATAAGCCCGCAGAACTAAGTAAATTAGCGCGTAAAAATAAACGCCTTAAAACGCTATTAGAAAAGTACAAGCAATCTCATCACCTACAAAGTGCTCTGATCCAGTTATCAGAGCAGGCAAGCTCTGTTGCCGAATTAACCTTACTTTACCCCGCTATCCACGACATTTTACAAGCATACCTGCCTAGCAAAAGCTTTTATGTGGTGCTTGCCAATCAATATACCCAAGCTCTTGAGCTTTCTTACTTTTGTGATGAAAAAGATGGTATATCAGTTGCGCTTAATCAAGATAATAGCTTTGAAGAAGGCGCGACAGGTTATGTATATAAGCTGGGTAAAACTACATGCTTTACCAAACAGGAGATGCAAAACGCTGCAGAAAACGGCTTATTTAAAGCGCTTGGCTCACCTGCTGAGTATTGGGTAGGTGTCCCTATCTATCAAGAGCAAAACATTATTGGCGTACTTGCAGCACAAAGTTACGATAAGCAGCAAGGATATAGCAGTCAACAGCTGCAGTTGCTTGAAGTGATGTCTTTGTACTTAGCGACAGCCATAGAGCGGGTTAAAAAAAGAGAGCTACTCGAATCTGAAGTAAAAATTCGCACCCGTGCGCTGACGCAAAGTAATGATGCGTTAAACCTAGAAATTGAACAATTTTACCACTATTGAGGCCAGGGGGGGGGGGGCGGATTCCGGGGCCGGTTTTTTTTTAAGAAATCTGGAACCAAAAAATTTTTTTTTGTGTATTTTTTTTTTTTCAATTTT
>NZ_CAWUKC010000130.1:0-5645 GCF_963922945.1 uncultured Pseudoalteromonas sp.
AGCTTGGCTGTTAGAACTCAATCTGTACGAGTGCCCACACAGATGATTGCTTTACATTGTTAAAGAACGTTGCGATTAAAGCGTTTGCTTTATCTCGCTAGGGCTGCGCATGTTACGCTTTCCTATTTTTTTGTCAACACTTAATTTTGAGAAAGTTTAAATTTTTCTAAATTAAGTTTTACTCGACTCACTGAGTAGCTCGTGCCTCGCTATGCGTTGGCGTTCCCCGTCTCAGTGGGGTCGCATTATAGGGAGATCCGAAAACAGATCAACCCTTTTTTGAAGAAAACTTAAAATAAATGACTGTTCGTTGAGTATTTGAGCTAAACGTTTAAAAACCCAACTAAAAGTAACCTTAACCCCCCTAAATAAGCGAGTTAAATTTAAATACCTCGGTATGGCAGACCAATTTGCTTAATTTTTAGGTTAATAACTCATGACATTTACACTTTAAGGTTTGATCTACAAACTTTATACGGTCTACTTATAGCACTACTGCTTGATTGGGCTTTTTACAATGCGGACTTTATAACTATGCTCATTTTATTAAACCGGTTTAGCAGAATGATGGTAATAGGTAGCAATAAGGGGAATATTTTAAGTAATGTTAAATTTTAGGCATTAAAAAGCCGAGCATTAAGCTCGGCTTTTTGGTGTCTCTTTAAAGACTTACTCTGCAGACTGCGCGTCTTCTTGAACTTCTTCGTTAGTCGCTGGGCGACCTACTAGTTCAATATAAGCCATTGGTGCATTATCACCAGCACGGAAGCCACACTTAAGAATACGAGTGTAACCACCTGGACGGTCTGTATTACGAGGACCGATTTCGCTGAACAATTTACCAACTACTTCATTATCACGCGTGCGAGCAAACGCTAAACGGCGGTTTGCTACACTGTCAGTCTTAGCCAGTGTGATTAAAGGTTCAATTACACGGCGTAACTCTTTCGCTTTAGGCAAAGTAGTTTTGATGATTTCATGTTTCACCAATGAACTAGCCATATTGCTGAACATCGCTTTACGATGGCTACTGTTACGGTTTAATTGACGACCACTCTTACGATGGCGCATGACCCTATCCTTCTAACTAAACTAATATAGTGATTTAGATTATTCAGCTAGGCTTGCAGGCGGCCAATTTTCTAGGCGCATACCTAGAGAAAGACCACGTGAAGCTAGCACGTCTTTTATTTCAGTTAGAGACTTCTTACCTAAGTTAGGCGTTTTAAGAAGCTCAACTTCAGTGCGCTGAACTAAATCACCGATATATTGAATTTGCTCGGCTTTCAAACAGTTTGCTGAACGTACTGTTAGTTCAAGATCATCAACTGGGCGAAGTAGAATAGGATCGAATTCTGGCTTCTCTTCTTTCTCTTCTGGCTCAGTTACATCACGTAAATCTACGAATGCATCTAATTGCTCAGCTAAGATAGTAGACGCACGGCGGATCGCTTCTTCAGGATCTAAAGTACCGTTTGTTTCCATATCAATGATTAACTTGTCTAAGTCTGTACGTTGCTCAACACGGGCTGATTCAACCGAGTACGCAATACGTTCAACTGGGCTGAATGATGCATCAAGCAGCAATCGACCAATTGGACGCTCATCGTCATCAGAGGATAAACGACTAGATGCCGGCACATAACCACGACCACGCTCAACACGAATGCGCATGCTGATCTCGCTGCTATCTGTCGTTAAATGACAAATAACGTGATCTGGATTAGCAATTGTTACATCGCCATCGTGCTGAATATCAGCCGCAGTCACAGGGCCTACACCAGATTTAGTCAGGGTCAGAAAAACTTCATCTTTGCCTTCTAACGTTACTGCTAGACCTTTAAGGTTAAGTAGTATTTCAATGATGTCTTCTTGTACGCCTTCTTTCGCGCTGTACTCATGCAATACACCGTCAATTTCAACTTCAGTTACTGCACATCCAGGCATAGATGATAACAGTATACGGCGTAAGGCATTACCCAGAGTATGGCCAAAACCACGCTCTAGTGGTTCTAAAACTACTTTAGAACGCGTTGGGTTGATAGCGTCGATATCGACTAACCTTGGTTTTAGAAATTCTGTAACAGAACCCTGCATTTTATCCTCTCTTAACTCTTAACTTTACTTAGAGTAAAGTTCGACGATTAGTTGTTCATTAATGTCCGCAGACAGATCTGAACGCTCAGGTAGGCGCTTAAAGCTACCTTCCAATTTCTTACCGTCAACTTCAACCCAAGTCGGCTTTTCACGTTGCTCAGCCAACTCTAGAGCAGCGATGATACGTGCTTGTGTTTTAGACTTCTCACGGATTACTACAGTATCTTCTGGAGTAATTACGTATGAAGGAATGTTCACAACACGACCATTAACTAAAATCGCTTTGTGGCTTACTAACTGACGTGCTTCAGCGCGTGTGCTAGCAAAACCCATGCGATATACAACATTGTCTAAACGTTGCTCTAAAAGCTGTAACAAGTTTTCACCTGTATTACCTTTAAGGCGAGCAGCTTCTTTGTAGTAGTTACGGAATTGCTTTTCTAATACACCGTAGATACGACGTACTTTTTGCTTTTCACGTAACTGTAAACCGTAATCAGATAAGCGACCTTTACGAGCGCCGTGCTGACCAGGTGCAGTCTCAAGTTTACACTTAGAGTCGATAGCTCTTACGCCGCTCTTAAGGAACAGGTCAGTACCTTCACGACGACTCAGCTTGAGCTTAGGGCCCAAATATCTTGCCATGTTATTTCTCCTAACCTATTGTTAAACGCGACGTTTCTTCGGTGGACGACAACCATTGTGTGGTATTGGCGTCACGTCAGTGATGTTGGTGATACGGTAACCAGCAGCATTCAAAGCACGTACAGCAGATTCACGACCTGGACCTGGACCTTTGATGAAAACTTCTAGATTTTTTAAACCGTATTCTTGAGCAGCAGTACCTGCACGCTCTGCAGCAACCTGAGCAGCAAATGGAGTAGATTTACGTGAACCACGGAAACCTGAACCACCGGCAGTCGCCCAAGATAGTGCATTACCTTGACGGTCAGTAATTGTTACAATAGTGTTGTTGAAAGACGCATGAACATGAGCCATACCATCAGCAACTTGCTTTTTAACCTTTTTACGACGAATTGGTGTCTTAGCCATAATACTATCCCCTTATCGCTTAATAGGCTTACGAGGACCCTTACGGGTACGCGCGTTAGTCTTTGTTCTTTGACCACGTAGTGGTAAAGAGCGACGGTGACGTAGGCCACGGAAACAACCAAGGTCCATAAGGCGCTTGATATTTAGAGTAACTTCACGACGAAGGTCACCTTCTACAGTGTACTTGCCAACTGCATCACGCAGTACGTCAAGAGTTTCGTCTGAAAGTTCACCGATTTTTGTGGTCTCGGCGATACCAGTCGCTGCTAAGATAGCCTTAGAGCGAGTCTTACCTATGCCATAAATAGCTGTTAAACCAATAACTGCATGTTTATGATCAGGGACGTTAATGCCAGCGATACGGGCCACTAACACATCTCCTATATTTGAATTTGGTAATCAAAAGTTTGAAAAGCCCGTAAGGATACTCAAACGAAGACCAAATCACAATTAAAAACACAGGCCGAGAAACCTCAGCCTGCACGACTGTTTACTTAGCCTTGCCTTTGCTTATGCTTAGGCTCACTGCAAATTACGCGTACTACACCAGCACGTTTAATAACTTTACAGTTACGGCATATTTTCTTAACGGAAGCACGTACTTTCATTGCTCAACTCCGTAAACTGACCTTATCGGCCGTAGCCTTTAAGGTTCGCTTTTTTCAGCACAGAATCATACTGATGTGACATCAGGTGAGTCTGTACTTGTGCCATAAAGTCCATGATTACTACAACGATAATCAAAATTGATGTACCGCCGAAATAGAATGGCGTTTGCCATGCCATAGTCATGAATTCGGGCACCAGACAGATAAAGGTTATATACAAAGCACCTGCCAGTGTCAGGCGTGTCATCACTTTATCAATGTATTTAGATGTCTGCTCACCTGGACGAATACCTGGGATAAATGCGCCAGATTTCTTCAGGTTGTCTGCTGTTTCACGAGGGTTGAAAACCAACGCCGTGTAGAAAAAGCAGAAGAAGATGATAGCTGCTGCTAGTACCATCGCGTACAAAGGTTGACCTGGAGTCAACGTTGTTGCAATAGCTTGTAGCACATCAGCGACCGGACCTTCACCCTGGCCGAACCAGCTTGCAATTGTACCAGGGAACAGAATTATACTGCTAGCAAAGATTGGTGGAATAACACCCGCCATGTTTACTTTTAGTGGTAAATGCGTGCTTTGAGCAGCAAATACTTGACGACCTTGTTGGCGTTTAGCGTAGTTAACAACGATACGACGTTGTCCACGTTCAAAAAACACTACAAGATAAGTAACGGCAAATACTATTATCGCAACCATTAACAGTACAAAAACATTCAAATCACCTTGGCGCGCCATTTCGGCTGTCGAACCAATAGCAGACGGCAGGTTAGCTACAATACCAACAAATATCAGAACTGAGATACCGTTACCGATACCACGTTCAGTTATTTGCTCGCCCAACCACATTAGGAACATGGTACCTGTAACTAAACTCACTACTGCAGTGAAGTAGAAACCGATACCAGGGTTAACAACTAACCCTTCCATCATGCCCGGTAAGCTAGTTGCAATACCGATTGATTGGATAGTAGCAAGCACAAGCGTGCCGTAGCGTGTGTACTGGCTAATTTTTTTACGCCCTTGCTCACCTTCTTTCTTAAGCTCTATAAACGGAGGATACATATGCGTTAATAGTTGCGTAATAATCGAAGCCGAGATATACGGCATAATACCCAGTGCTAACACTGAAGCTCGCTCAAGCGCACCACCGCTAAACATGTTGAACATCTCAACAATGGTGCCCTTTTGTTGCTCGAAGAAATCGGCAAGTACAGCGGCGTCAATCCCAGGGATTGGCACAAATGAACCTAAACGGTAAATAATGATAGCACCTAATACAAATAGTAATCGACGCTTCAATTCCGAAAGTCCACTTTGTGCACTTTGTGTATCTTGACCTGGTTTAGCCATTAGTACTTCCTTAGTCTTCTACCTTGCCTCCGGCAGCTTCAATAGCTTCGCGAGCACCTTTAGAAGCCTTAAGGCCTTTAACGGTAACAGCGCGTGAAACTTCGCCAGATTTAACAACTTTTACGAACAGAACGTTCTTTTTAACTAGACCAGCTGCGTGTAACGCGTTTAGGTCTACCACATCGCCTTCAACTTTAGCGATTTCAAAAAGATTTACTTCTGCAGATACTAACGATTTGCGTGAAGTGAAACCAAATTTTGGTAGACGACGTTGCATAGGCATTTGACCGCCTTCAAAACCAACGCGTACTTTACCGCCAGAACGTGATTTTTGACCTTTGTGACCACGACCACCAGTCTTACCAAGACCAGAACCGATACCACGACCAACACGTTTTGGAGCAGTTTTAGAACCTGCAGCAGGTGAAAGTGTATTCAAATGCATGAAATTAACCCTCTACCTTAACCATGTAAGAAACTCGGTTGATCATACCACGTACACATGCTGTGTCTTCTAACTCAACAGTGTGGTTGAT
>NZ_CAWUKC010000131.1:0-5593 GCF_963922945.1 uncultured Pseudoalteromonas sp.
CGTTAATCGAAGATAAACTATTTTTATTCACTTCATACGAAAAACTTGAAGGTGTACAACAGTTTAACTACGGTGGTTTAACTAGCGGTTCAGTTACATCTGATGATTTATCACGTGTTATTACAGCAGCTCAAGATGTATATGGTTACGATGTTGGTGGAATGCCTTCAAGTATGCCGATTGAAGATGAAAAAATCTTAGTTAAATTAGATTGGAACATCAATGAAAACCATCGTGCAAACTTAATCTATAACTATAATGATGCATTTACTATCTCTCAATCTGATGCTGATAACGATGAACTTTCTCTATCAAATCATTTCTATGAGCAAGGTGCAGAATTTACTTCAATCATTGGCTCAATCTACTCAGATTGGTCAGATGATTTTTCAACTGAAGTACGCATTGGTAAGTCTGAGCTTGATGCACGTGTTCAATCTTTAGATTCAGCGAGTGGTTTCGGTGAAATGCAAATTCGTACCGCTAACGGCGGCACAATTTACATTGGTCCAGATGATTCTCGTCAATCTAACGATTTAGACTACGATACTACAATGGCTAAGTTTGCAGGAACTTACTACCTAGACCAACATACTATTACAGCTGGTTATGAGTATGAAAACCTAGAGATATTCAACCTATTTGTACAACACACTCAAGGCGAGTGGAGATTCAACAATGTTGAAGATTTTGAAAATGGTTTTGCTGACCGTGTTTACTACAATAATGCTGCTGGCACTAATGATCCAAACGATGCTGCTGCAAGCTTTGAATATGCTCAACATACGTTTTATGTTCAAGACGAATATGCATTTTCTGATATAGATGCGACCTTAACTTTTGGCCTTCGTTACGATAAATATACAAGTAGTGATAAACCAAGCTTAAATCAAAACTTTGCTGATAGATACCAAAACAGCGAGCTATACCCAGATCTACCAAGCGGTATTACTAACCAAAGTACGTTTGATGGTGTTGATTTGCTTCAACCACGTGTTGGCTTCCAGTGGTATGCAACAGACGAGTTAGAAGTTCGCGCAGGTGTTGGCTTATTCTCTGGTGGTAACCCGAATGTTTGGTTATCAAACTCTTATTCAAATGATGGTATTACGAATATTGATACTCGTATTGATGATGTTGACTTATTCAATACGACTAACGTTAATGGTGGCACGCCGGGTTATGAAGTACCTCAATCTTTATTTGATGAAGTAGCAGGTACAGTAATTGGCTCTGGTGATGCTGTTACAAATGCAGTAGACCCTGACTTTGAAATTCCTTCAGAGTGGAAGTACTCAATTGGTGCAACATACACCACTGAAAATGATTATGTAATTTCACTTGATTACTTATACTCGAAGAAGAAAGACGCTGCGACGTTGATTGATTTAGGCTTACAAGATAGAACAAAACTGATTGCTCTGGGCTTAATAGATAATGATACTCCAACAACAACATTCGACGGACGCCCTTTATATGGATCTGTTGAAGGACGCTCTAGAGATTATTTACTTACAAACGTAAATGGTGACGGTGGCGATTCTTCAGTAATTTCATTTGGAGTAAGTAAATTTTACGACAATGGCATTAACATGAGCTTTGGCTACGCTTACACTGACGCTGACGATGTTAGCCCAATGACAAGCTCTGTAGCTGATTCAAACTACAGTAATGTAGCTTTAACTAACCCTGGTGATCCAGGTGTTGCTTCATCGGATTACGAAATCCCACATCGTTTTACTATGACGCTTGGCTATTCGCATGAGTTCGTAGATGGTTATGCAACTCGTTTTAACCTATACGGTGAAGCATACAAAGGCTTACCTTATAGCTATGTTTACAATAGTAGTGATAATGCATTTGGTGATACAAATAATTACGGATTTGGTTCTCGTCAATTACTTTACGTACCACTTGAAAACGATCCTAACGTTGTTTACGACATGTCTGCAGACGAAATCAATGAATTCAATGAATTTATTGCATCTGAAGGGTTAAAGCGTGGTGAGATAACTGGACGTAATTCTCAAAATGCTGATTGGTTAGTTAAATTTAACTTTAAAGTTACTCAAGAATTACCAGGCTTTATGGATGGTCATAAAGGTGAGGCGTTCTTCGTAATTGATAACTTAACTAACCTGTTAAACGATGATTGGGGCGTTCTTAAGAAGGGCTCATTCGTAGGTAATCGTGTTATCTCTACATCTATTGATGAAGATGGACGCTATGTATACTCTGGTTTCAACTCAAACAACGTAGGTACTACAACAGAAAGCAGTGCTTCTGTATGGGAAATGCGTGTAGGTGTACGTTACACCTTCTAATCTCATTAGTGTAAAGACTAAATGTTTATTAAAGCCCATCATTTGATGGGCTTTTTTATGCCAATCCACCTGATTAACTGATCGACTTTAAAGGTTGGGATTATAAAGCCCTTTTAAGCTCTTTTAGTAAATTTAGCAATTGCGTTTGTTGTTGCTTGGTAAATTTTTTAGCTAATTGCGCTTCCCAGTTTTGTGCATCATGCGCTATCAGCTTGTAAAGTGCATTGCCCTGCTCATTTAACATAACCTGAGTTACTCGCTTATCTTGCTGATTTAATTCAGCTTGTATATACCCTCTTTGTAGAAATGATTTAATAGCTCGCGAAACCGTTGACTTGTCCATATTGGCTTGTGTACATAAATCTTTAGCATTACTTTTGCCATATTGCGCCAAGTTTGCCAACACCCGCCATTGAGGAATCGTTAAGTCGTATTTTTGCTGATAAACACGCGCAAAATCATCGCTTATGTGATTTGCCATCTGATTTAACTGATAAGGTAAAAAGTGCTCTAAATCTATTTTCATTATTGCTTTCTCATCATATTTACACACCATGAAAACTGTGCATTTTAATTTACAGGCTAAAACATGCACTCATTTGAAATTACTCTCACATGAGAGTATTTTAAACTAATTAGGGCCTGTTGACCTTTGAGAATTGAAATTTGTTCAATCTAGGGGCCATTTAATCGCGGCGCGAGGTTTGTAACCTAGTGGGCTCGATAACTGCTCCTGCGTTATTCTAATGACTTACATCCATGTAAGAATAAGTAAAAACCGAGCAACAAAGAGTAAATGACCCCTAGGCAGAACCCTTCGGGCAGCGCCTGTTTGGCATTTATGCTACGTATCGCCTATTTATGGGGAACAAACGCTGCATAAGCTCTGTCTTGCCAATTACCAAACAGACTGCTGCAAATTCAACCTCGAAAGATAAACAGGCCCAGAAAGATAAAACACTGTCACTCTTACAGGATCACATTATGGCCAGCGAAATAAACTACATGAGCGGTTTTGGCAATGAGTTTGAAACCGAAGCGCTACCCGGAGCACTGCCTATTGGGCAATTTACCCCACAAAAAGTTAAATATAATTTATACACTGAGCAATTTAGCTCTACGGCCTTTACGGCTCCGCGTGCTGCTAATCGCCGCACGTGGTTGTATCGCCTGCGTCCATCTGTAGTACAAGGCGACTACACTGCTATAGATAACGCATTAATCAGAACAGCCCCTATTACTGAAGCAATTACACCTCCTACGATGATGCGCTGGAGCCCGATTGATATTCCCTCAAAGCCTACTGATTTTATTGATGGATTAATTACAATGGCTGCAAACGGCAGTGCCAATGCTCAATCGGGTATTGGTATTCATGTGTATGTTGCTAACAGCTCTATGCAAGGCCGTTATTTTTGTAATGCCGATGGTGAGCTATTGTTTGTACCTCAACAGGGCGAATTGCTATTACACACTGAGTGCGGAAAGCTCACTGTAAAGCCTGGTGAAATTGCAGTAATACCACGCGGGATAAAGTTTTCGGTTGATTTAATAAATGAAACTGCACGTGGCTACATTTGTGAAAACTACGGCCATGCGTTTGAGCTTCCTGAGCGCGGCCCCGTCGGGGCCAATGGCTACGCCAACGACAGAGACTTTCAATATCCTGTTGCGGCATTTGAAGATAAAGAGGGTGACTTTGAATTAGTGACTAAATTTAATGGTAATCTATTTAGCTGCCCAATTACTCACTCACCTTTTGATGTGGTTGCTTGGACCGGTAATAGCGCCCCGTATAAATATGATTTAGCCCGATTTAATGTTATTAACACGGTGAGTTTTGATCACCCAGACCCTTCTATTTTTACTGTACTGACTTCGCCATCAGCTACTGAAGGCATGGCAAATGTAGATTTTGTAATTTTTCCACCGCGGTGGATGGTAGCAGAAAACACCTTTAGACCTCCTTACTATCATCGTAATATTATGAGTGAGTTTATGGGCTTAATAGAGGGAGTTTACGATGCAAAAGAGCATGGCTTTGTACCCGGTGGTGCTAGTTTACATAATTGCATGTCGCCGCATGGCCCTGAGGCTGAAGTATTTGAAAAAGCATCTAACGCTGAGCTCACACCACAAAAATACGAGAACACGCTGGCCTTTATGTTTGAGTCTCGTTACATAATATCGCCCACGAAATATGCCCTTGAAGGAAAAGAGCGGCAAACTGATTACACTCAATGCTGGCGTAGTATCACTAAACACTTTACAGGCGAGGAATAATGACAATGAAACTCTACAGCTACTTTCGCTCATCTGCTGCATACCGTGTTCGCATAGCACTTAATTTAAAAGGCATTAAGCATGATATGCAATTTGTTAATTTACTTAAATCTGAACAGCTAGCTCAGCCTTACTTAGATAAAAACGTGCAAGGTTTACTGCCCGCTCTAGAAACAAACGAAGGCATATTAGCGCAATCACTGGCTATTTTAGAATGGTTAGATGAAAGCTTTCCGCAAACGCCGTTAATTTATGGCACTGCATGGCAAAAAGCGCAAATACGTAATATTAGCTATGCAATAGCATGTGATATTCACCCAGTGAATAATTTACGAGTACTTAAATACTTAACTAATGAGTTGGGGGTCGACGAGCAAGCTAAAACTGCGTGGTATAAACATTGGGTTGAGCTTGGCTTTGAAAAAATTGAGTTAATGCTAGATGAAAGCAATGACTTTTGCGCAGGAGGCAAACCTTCACTGGCAGATATATGCTTAGTGCCACAGGTATTTAATGCGCTGCGTTTTAATGTTGATATGGCTGCATACCCAAAAATTGCAGCCATTTATGCGCGCTGTAATGCACTCCCTGCATTTAGTGACGCCGCACCGCAAAATCAGCGCGATGCAGTTTAACTTTTTAACGCACTGTGAATAACACTCACGTGCTCTATTAAATCAAGGCCCAGGTCGGTTAAATAGCCACCATCTGGGCTATCTATTACCCCTTTTTCAAATAGTCTTTGTGCAGCACTTAATAAATTTGGCGCAGCGTCAGAATGTAACTTAATCCCTTGCATTTTGCTCTCACGCGGAAACTTAGCTAATAACGTAAATTCATCTATCATTGTTTGATTAAATTGCATGTGTTCACCTTTTTATAATTGTGTATTTAAGTCAGTGTTGTATAACGCTATTACTTACCCTAGCACGTTTTTTAATCGTGTGTACTATTTTTAAACTATCAAAATTCGAGGTCGCCCATGC
>NZ_CAWUKC010000132.1:0-5486 GCF_963922945.1 uncultured Pseudoalteromonas sp.
TAACCACACTTCATAGGCTCTGCCTTGCCTAAAAACCAAACATACTGCTGCAAATTCAAACGCCAAAGGTCAACACGCCCTAATTAAGCAAGTTTAAAACCAAATATAAAAAGCACTTTCATTCATATACTTACATATTTACCCCTATCAAGTTTGCACCTATTTGGTGAAAAAAAGGTTGCGCCTGCCCACACATAAAAAAGCAGCTAAGAGGAAATAACTTAGCTGCTTTGTGAGTATGATTTGATAAACTTCTTAAGCTCTTGTACGGGCTTGTCGTTAATAAGAGATGAGAAATCCTTTTCTGAGATCCATAAGGGGGAAATTGGTTATTTATATTCAAAAAAATCGTTTTCAGTTAGGCCGTTTTGTGAACTCACTGGTAAATAATGCTTAGCGACTTGTAAATCACTAGGTTGATTAACCTCATCACTATTATTTTTAGATGGCTCGAGCTCAGCATTTGCTAATACCATTGAAGATGAAACCACAGTGGCAGCGACTACTAGTGTTTTTAGCTTTTTCATAATGTAATCCTTCATCGTAATGCAGCTAATTAATAACCTAGCGGGTATAAATTTGCTCTGTGGTGATTGCTCATCACATCCTTGTTATTCTTTTTAATAGGCTCCCTTGCCTATTTAGGTTGTCTTGGGCAACTCAGAATTTAGCAAAACCACAGAGCATTAATTGTTTACGCTTGGGAAAACTCAGCCTTCGAGAGCTCGTTGTTGCCATCGGTATCCAACTGCGTAAACTGTTTCATTAAATCGGCATCGACCGATGCTTCTGCTTGGCTAATTACGCCATTGCCATCAACATCTAGAGTGTCAAAGTCGGTACCGGCAAAAGCAGCGCTGGTTGTTGCAAATGCCATAACCGCCAATATTGAGTTTAACGTTTTCATAAAATACTCCTCCACTCTACGTCATTTATAGGGCGCCCTGTGTATAACACTGTCCTTGTTATTCTTTATGGTAAGCTCCCTTGCCTACTTAGGTTGTCTTTGGCAACTCAGAATTAACACGTTTTAGGGCGTTAACTGCTCAAAGCACTCAATTATGCTTTGTCGAACTCACTCTTAGATAGCTCCCCGTTTTTGTCAGTATCCAGTTTTGTAAACTGACTCATTAGTTCAGCATCTGCAGATGCTTCTAACGGGCTTAGTGTGCCACTGCCATCTTTATCGAGTGTGTCAAAATCTGTTACCGCAAAAGCCGCTGATGAAGAGGCTAAAGCCATTAATACCAATGTTGATTGTGCCTTTTTCATAATGAAGTCCTTCATAGGGTTTGGTGATTTAGCCATATGGCGTTAATCACGTTTTGCTTAATACAATCTAGTATTACAACTTCAATGCCAACTTAAATTAAATAATTCAAATCAGACACTTACACGTTAAAATTAATAATTATGCCCTTTTGGCCAATTAATTTTGTTGCTCTTTAGCAACAGCGCGTTACACCAATTTAAATATGTACAGAAAATCAGTTACTTATAAATAATTAAAAAGACACATTTAGGCGAGCAGCTATCTAAAAGTACAAATTTGATGGTTTTGAAAATAAACTGAATCTGAACAGAAAAATAAATGAGGTTACAGGGGCAAACTTTAAAAGCCTAACACACTGAAAAAAATAAGATTTTAAATAGTTTTAGAAATATTTAAAATTAATTTTAATAACTAATTATAAAAATAGGATTTTGTTGCCAAATGGCGAATCAACTTTAAGGTGTGGCGCTTTAAAGGAGGGATTTAAAACTGTGTTCGCTATTTAACACTAAGAAAATTTTGAGCTGTGCGCCTTTATATATGTTAAGGCCATCGATAATGCCTTACCTCAGTGGCCCTAGTTATACAAAAAATAAAAAGTTAAGTCGATAGAGACTACTTCCAGCCTTGTTGCCATTTTTGTGTGTCTTTTAAATCGCGCCAAATAATTGGGTATTGGTTTTTAGAAAATACCGACTCGGTAATGCATTCAATTACATTACCCTCTTCATCGTATTCAACTTCGACAATGATAAAGTGTTTCTCTTTATTAATTGCTGGTGTGGCGGTCCATTTACTATTGAGTAGTTTTTTAGGGTTTAATTTATTCATAACTTTAAATAATCGTTTTTTTAATAATACGGCCTAACCCACTGTTTAGCTCAACATAAAGTTAGGTCGTAATAATGTTACCCCACCAGCGTACTGGTTACTCAGCAGTTAACTTACCTGTGTACATTTGCATTTGGCAATGAAAATTGTATTCACCTGTTTTAAGCGCAGGCAAAGTGATTTTATTACTTCCCATTGCAAGGCTTTTACTTATATCGAGCTGCGGGAATATCACTGTTTCGGCGCACGGTGCGCTGTCTTTTCTATCAAATGTCAGTGTGACTTTTTTATTGGCCGCTACCTTTATATGGCTTGGTTGATAAACACCGTTATCTACCACTATGGTTTGCGTATTATCATTACTATGGATTTGTTTGGGCTTATAAAGCCAAAACCAATATACAATCGTCCCTATTAATACTGCACCCAGTAAATTTATCATCAACATAATTAACTCCTTAGTGCTTGTTGGGTTTATAAAAACGTAAGCGATTGGCATTGGTGACGACTGTTAGTGACGAAAGCGCCATAGCTGCGCCCGCCACTACAGGATTTAGTAGCACACCAATAAAGGGATACAACACACCGGCAGCAATAGGAATGCCCGCAACGTTATAAATAAAGGCACCAAACAAGTTTTGTTTAATGTTTTTAATTGTTGCGCTGCTAATGGCAATAGCATCGGCAAGGCCGTGCAGTGAGCCACGCATTAAGGTAATATCGGCGCTTTCTATGGCTACATCGGTACCTGTGCCAATCGCAAAGCCGACATCTGCCTTAGCAAGCGCGGGGGCATCATTGATCCCATCACCCGTCATACCTACAATTTCGCCTTCCTGCTGGCGTTTAGTCACTTCGTTTACCTTGCCCTCTGGCAACACCTCTGCGATAAAATCATCAATACCGACTTTTTTAGCCACCGCGCGTGCAGTCGCTTTGTTATCGCCGGTGAGCATTACTAAATGAATACCTTTATTTTGCAGGCGCTTAATTGCATCGGCTGAATCCTCTTTAATTGGATCCGCAACCGCAATTAAACCCATTAGCTGGTTATCACAGGCAAAGTACATCGGCGTTTTAGCTTCTTTTGCAAAGGTGTCTGCTTGCTCAGCGGCGTCATCAACTGCAATTTTGTATTTATCCATAAGCGCTTTATTGCCAAATAACAGTGTTTGCTCATTCACTGTTCCACTTACACCTTTACCGGTAATGGCGTCAAAGTCGGTAACTTTACTCAAGGTGATGTTTTGTTTTTTAGCGTGCTGCATAATAGCCTCTGCCAGAGGGTGCTCAGAGCTACTTTCGAGGCTTGCAACTAATTGCATTACGTTATTTTCATCTGCGTTATTAAACGTTACAACATCTGTTACTTGGGGTGCACCTTGGGTGATGGTGCCGGTTTTATCAAAAATCATGGTAGTAATTTTGGAGGTAGTTTGCAGTGACTCGCCATTGCGAATTAATATGCCAAACTCGGCGGCTTTACCTATTCCCACCATTACCGACATAGGCGTTGCTAAACCCAGTGCACACGGGCATGCAATAATCAGCACGGTGGTTAACGCTACCACCGCATAAGCAATAGAGGGCGCAGGGCCAAAATTTAGCCATGCAAGGGCTGCTAGTATCGCAATTATCATTACTGTGGGCACAAATATGCCTGATATAACATCGGCTAATCGCCCTATTGAAGGCTTGGAGTTTTGCGCACGTTTTACCATATTAATAATATTGGCAAGGGTTGTTTCTTGGCCTATATGTGTGGCTTCAAATAATAATGTGCCGCTTTTATTAATGCTGCCAGCAACTACTTTGTCGCCGGTTTGTTTACTCACAGGCATAGGCTCACCCGTGAGCATAGATTCATCTAATCTGCTGCTACCTTCGAGGACATTACCATCTACCGGGATTTTTTCGCCTGGGCGTACCCGTACATGGTCGCCCTTTTGCACATCACTAATGTCTATATCTTGCTCTTTGCCGTCGCGTATTACACGGCCTGTTTTTGCTTGTAAGCCAATTAAACGCTTAATCGCCTGTGAGGTTCGCCCTCGTGCTTTCACTTCAAAAGCAAGGCCTAAACTTATTAATCCGATTATCATTGAAGAGGCTTCAAAATAAACGTGCCTTGCAACTTCAGGCAGTAAACTGGGCGCAAGTACAACACACATTGAATATAACCACGCAGTGCCCGTGCCTAACGCTATAAGTGTATCCATATTAGCGCTATGATTTTTAAATGATTGCCAGGCACCTTTATAAAATTGCCTACCCGCTATTGCCATAACCATAAGCGTGACAATACCCACCACACCCCATGCAATTCGCTGGGTTGTAGTTGTGACACTCATATCAAAAATAAGCCCATAAATCATAAGTGGCACACCAGCGCCTAAAGCAAGCATCATATTGCGCATTAGCTTTTTATAATGTGCCTCGTCTGATTTTGCTTTTTCGTCAAGCGCATCTTGATCAGATTTATGATCCATAGGCTTTGCACCATAGCCTATATTCTCAACAGCATTAATTATGGTACTTTGCTGCGCACTACCCTCTACACGCACTGTACGATCTGCAAAGTTCATCTCTACCGTGTTTGTACCTTGAACGTTGTTCAGTGCCTTTTCTATTTTTGCTACACAACTACCGCAATTAGCGCCTTCAATAATAAAGTTTTGCTCTGTTGTTTTGCTGCTACTCATTACACATCTCCGCCTTCGTTTGGCTCAACAAGTGGATCGATAAAGGTCTCTATTAAACTACACACATCACTGGGAACAGCGCCATCCTGTGCTGCCTCCCATTGCTTTAACGCCGCTTGCATACGCGCGCGTAATTTAAGCGTTTCTTGAAACAAGGCCTCAGTTTCCTCTAAACGCTTTGCAATAATTTGTCGCGTAAGTGGACATGGACAATGGCCTTGCTCTGATCTGCTAATAAGTTGTTGAATATCTTTAAGTGAAAAGCCAAGCTTGCGCGCGCTTATAATAAACTGCAAGCGTTGTTGGTCTGCTTTGCTAAAGCATTGATACCCGTTTGCCTGGCTGCGAGTAGGTGATAAAAGGCCTATTCGTGTGTAGTGGCGTACCGTATCAGCCGTTACACCCGTTAACTTAGCTAATTGCTTAACATACATGTTTTAGCTCCCATGGCATTTAGAGCTTAATTGTAAACCTATGTGTAACACGCAGGTCAATAGAGGGAAGTATTAAAGCATAATTTAAATTTACTGGAGCTGATAAAATAAAAGCGCACTAATGAGCGCGCTTAAAAAGAGGCAGAAAGATTAGGGCGTGTTGACCTTTGGCGTTTGAATTTGCAGCAGTGTGTTTGGTTTTTAGGCAAGGCAGAGCCTATGAAGTGTGGTTATTCCCCATAAATA
>NZ_CAWUKC010000133.1:0-5428 GCF_963922945.1 uncultured Pseudoalteromonas sp.
AACAATAATAAAAATCTTAAACAACAATAATAAAAATATTTATAATAAAAATAACAAAAATCTTCTATAACAATAAGAAAGCTTGTATTAACAGGCCAAAACAAGAAATTAAGCCACCTTAACCGGTGGTTTTTTCTTGCCTGCAATAAAATAACTATTACCCACAACACATACAATCTTGATTCAGCTCATACCTTTTACTTGTTGATATACACTTAAATAAAATATATCTTGATGCATAAGATAAAATTTTATTTAACCATAAAGAGTGACCCAGCTTAGGAGAACAGTAATGCTGACGCGCGTAGAAAAAGCTCAACAAAAATGGGGCGGTAGCCATACTGTCATTGATAAATGGTTAAACGAGCGCCAAGAGTTAATTATACTTTATTGTAAAATGGCTGGGTTTTCGCCATACGATAAAAAAGATCACGCTCTACCTGAACCTGAACAGATCCAAGCATTTTGCCAAATTTTAATGGACTACTTATCCGCTGGCCATTTTGAAGTATACGATGACATTGCTAAAGCATGTGAAAATAAAGGCCCGCAAAGCCAGCAGCTAGCAAGTGACATTTATCCGCGCATTTCAAGCACGACAGATATTGCTTTAGATTTTAACGATAAATACGCTGAAGTAGACAAAGAAGACTTGTTAGAACAGTTTGATAACGATTTATCGGTACTTGGCGAAACGTTAGAGATGCGCTTTGAACTAGAAGATGAGCTAATAGATAATTTGTACTCTAACCACACAGATTAATAAAATAGCCTACAAAAAAGGGACCATTATGGTCCCTTTTTACTTTATAAGCTTTTACCTATTGCGCTGGCGCTTCGTCATCTTGAATTTCAAGTAGTTCTACTTCAAAAACAAGTGTTGAGTTAGCTGGGATTTTACCTAGGTCACGATCGCCGTAAGCAAGCTCAGATGGAATTGTAAACTTGTACTTAGACCCTACAGACATGAGCTGTAAACCTTCAGTCCAACCCGCAATTACACGGTTAAGAGGGAACGTAGTTGGCTCGTTGCGCGCATAAGAGCTATCAAACTCAGTGCCATCTAATAAAGTACCTTTGTAATGTACTTTAACAACATCGGTTGCTGCTGGCTTTTCACCTTCGCCTTCGCTAAGCACTTCGTACTGTAGGCCAGACTCAGTGACTGTTACGCCTTCTTTTTTAGCATTTTCTTCTAGGTACTTTTTACCCGCTTCTTTGCTTTTTTCAGACTCAACTTTTGCTTTAGCTTCTTGCTTAGCACGCACTGAGGTATCTAGCTCAGTTAGCACCTCACGGATTTTTTCTTCATCAATTTTTGCATTACCAGCAAGCGCATCTTCGAAGCCTCGAATTAACAGTGCTTGGTCTAGCTCAATACCAATCTCTGATTTATCAGCTAGGTCTTTATTTAAAAAGTTACCTACTGATGCACCAATACCGTATGCTTGTTGCTGCTCTACAGTGTCTAGTTTAACTTCAGCTTTTTCTTGTTTTGCTTCTTGATTACAAGCTGTAAGCGCTAAAACCGACGCTGCAATCAATGACAATCTAATCGTCTTTTTCATTTTAAATCTCCGACACACTTTGCAGTTGTCATTTATTGTATTATTACTAGTTAAAGATTAACGGCCTACATGATAGGCTGCTTGTTTAATAACTAACTAAATTAAAACCTAACCTATTATAGTGATTAGACAAACACCCTAGGCCTTCAACGTGACCTAGTCTAACCTCTCAGTCACTAAGAGTTAAGAGGAAATACCTGTAATATGTCGATATTTCGTACTTTTTTAGTCGCTTTTAGCTGTTTATTAGCCGCAGCTTGTAGCGATCAAAAACAGCAAGCTGCACAACGCTTTGAACACGCAGCACAAGGTGCGTTTTCCTCGGCAGTGTCTAACGATGGTAAATATAGCCTTGTCTCCTCCATTCACCATGGGGTCGCCCTGTGGGATAATCAACAGCAGGTGTTAAAATATCAATGGTTTCAACAGCAATCACAAGAAAGCCTAGTGTATGCTGTGGCTATTGCCTTTGATAATAGCGTGGCCGTTACTGCAGAAAAAACCACCTTTGCTGTGTGGGACATTACCACTGGCGAAAACCGCGGCTATTATAAAATTCAACAAGCCACTATTCGCGATATAGCGATAAGCAACCAGGGCCGTAGTGTTTTATACGGCAGAAGCGACGGCGTAGTGGTATTTTTAAACCTAGAAACCGGACGTCGCATTGAATTTTTAGGCCACCAAGACAAAGTAAACACCGTCGATTTATCACCTAACGGGCGCTATGCCCTGAGCGGCTCGAACGATTACGTTGCTTATTTTTGGGATACACGCACAGGGCAAGTGATTCATCGTTTTAATCACCCAACGCGCGTTACCCAAGTAACCTTAGACCCACAAGGTCGCTATGCATTTACCGCAGATAGTATGAAGCAAGCACATGTATGGAAGCTGACTACAGGTGATCTTGTGAGTAAACTGGCGTATATTGCGCGTCAGAAAATTTTTACCGCAGTACGTTTTAACGAACAAGGCACATTGCTAGCAACTGGCTCGCCTAATAAGCGCGTTGATTTATGGCAACTACCCAGCGGCGAGAAAATTCAAACTTGGCAAGTCACACCACGAAAAGGGAGTAAGCCTAAATCGGCTGTGGTGCTAGATGTAACGTTTATAAATAACGGCAAGTCGTTGTTAACCGAGAGCTCGAGCGGAATTGCAGAGCACTTTACAATACGAGAAGCAAATGAACACAATTGAACATCGTTTAATGGAGCTTGAGGCAAAAGTTGCTTTTCAAGACGAAACAATAGAAATATTAAATGACGAGCTAAAAGCACACCAACAGCAGCTTGCAAAAATGAAGCGCCAAACTGAGTTATTAGCAGAAAAAATTAAAGAAGCCCAGCAACCCTCGCTGATGTCGCAAATGCAAGAGCCACCTCCGCCACATTACTAAACTCGCGACGAAATAAAATAAACCGGGTTAATCGCCCGGTTTAAATACACCAATCACTTGTTCAAATTGGCGAGTAGATGCCTGAACCGCGTTTTCGGGCTGCGCCATTTTGTGGCCGCACTGTACGCACTCGACTTTTTCAACATCATGTTCTCTGTATAACATCATGGTGTCCATGGCTTTACACTCAGGGCAAGATGCACCAGCAATAAATCGCTTCTTTTGTCTCACAACATTTTTCCTGTGGTTTGAACTGCACATATTTTATCGTATAACTTCCTAGGTTGATACGCTTGATAAGAGCAATACGTTCTATGGTATGATAGCGCCAACTTAACAAGGGCATAGCAAAGTAACGTTTTTATGATCCAAATCTCAGAAATAGAACTACTTCGTGGCGGAAAAGCCTTATTAAAAAATGCCTCGGCTACTTTATTTCCACAACATAAAGTGGGCTTAGTCGGCGCTAATGGCTGTGGTAAATCTACGCTATTTGGTTTATTAAAATCTGAGCTACAGTTGGATGCCGGTGATTGCGCAATTCCCAAAGATTGGTCTATAGCCTCGGTTAAACAAGAAACCCCCGCCCTTGAAATAAGTGCTATTGATTATGTACTTCAAGGCCACCCTGAATACTATGCATTGCGTATTGCCCTGCGTGAAGCTGAGCAAGAAAACGATGGTGATACCCAAGCCAAAGTACATATTCAGCTTGAAAATATAAAAGGCTACAGCATAGAGTCAAAAGCGGGCGAGCTGCTGCATGGTTTAGGCTTTGCTAATCACCAAATAGAAAATCCAGTTAGCGCGTTTTCGGGTGGTTGGCGTATGCGTTTAAACCTAGCTCAAGCACTTATTCGCGATGCCGACCTATTGCTACTTGATGAGCCAACTAACCACCTTGATTTAGATGCCGTGTACTGGCTTGAGCGCTTTTTACGCACCTACACCGGCACTTTAGTACTTATATCTCATGACCGTGAGTTTTTAGATGCAGTGGTTGATCAAATTTGGCATATCGACAGGCAACTTATAAATGTTTACAAGGGCAATTATTCGCAGTTTGAGCGTCAAAAAGCAGAACGCTTATTACAGCAACAAGCTATGTTTGAAAAACAACAAGAGCAAATTGCCCATCTTGAGCAGTTTATAACGCGCTTTAAAGCCAAAGCGAGTAAAGCCAAACAAGCACAAAGCCGTGTTAAAGCGCTAGAGCGCATGGAAAAACTAGCACCAGCGCATGCCGACTCACCGTTTGACTTTGAATTTTCCGAGCCCACAGCCCTGCCTAATCCACTAATGACCCTAGATGAAGCAAAAGCGGGTTATGGCGACGTGACTATTTTAAATAATATTGCACTCAACCTCGTGCCTGGCAGCCGTATTGCGTTACTAGGGCGTAACGGCGCGGGTAAATCAACACTTATCAAGCTATTAGCGGGAGAGCTTGAACCGCAAGCGGGTAAAGTAGTGCAGCATCATGGTTTAAACATTGGTTACTTTGCACAGCATCAACTTGAGTCGCTAGACTTAAAAGCAAGCGCCGTGACTCATATTCAGCGCTTAAACCCACAAGCCACAGAACAATCGCTGCGTGACTTTTTAGGTGGCTTTGCCTTTATTGGCGATAAAGCACTTGAACCGGTAGCACCGTTTTCGGGCGGTGAAAAAGCGCGCTTAGTGCTTGCTATGCTGGTATATCAAAAGCCTAACTTACTACTACTTGATGAGCCAACTAACCACCTTGATTTAGAAATGCGCCACGCGCTGGTGATGGCACTGCAAGGCTTTGAAGGCGCTATGGTTACCGTTTCGCATGACCGCCATATGCTTAAAAACACCGCCGATGAATTTTATTTAGTTGATGATGGCAAAGTGACTCAGTTTGGTTACGATTTAGATGCCTATTATCAGTGGTTGCTAAACGCAAATAAGGAAGCCGCTAAAAGCGAGCTACCTGAGCAGCCAAAAGCAAATTCTGGCATTAACCGTAAAGAGCAAAAACGTTTAGAAGCCGAATTTAGAAAAACCATTCAACCACTTAAAAAGCAAATTGAAAAGCTTGAAAAACAGCTCGATAAATTTACTGCTGAGCTTAGCGACGTTGAAGTCGCCCTTGGCGACAACACACTTTACAGCGACGACAACAAAGCCCAGTTAAAAGAGCTAATCGCTAAGCAAGCCACGCTTACCCCTAAAGTAAACGACATTGAAGAAGAGCTATTGATGGCGCTTGAAGAAATGGAAGAAAAAGAACAGGCTTTTGCTGATGAACTTGCTCAATAGTGATGGCTTTTGGCAATTTGCGTGCACCTTGTACGCAAAACCAGAGCAACAACAAACCTTGCTGGCACTACAAAACCAGCAAGGTAAAAACGTTAATTTGTGCTTGTTACTTCTTTATTTAGACTCACTTAAGCTAAGCCTTAATGCCGATCAGCTCAGTGCGTTAATAGAC
>NZ_CAWUKC010000134.1:0-5135 GCF_963922945.1 uncultured Pseudoalteromonas sp.
AGTGTACTCGGTGGTGGAATTAATGAGAAGCTGCGCTTCTAACGTGAGCAAGCTCAACGTCTACAAGCGCGGTATAAAATCGCGCCTACATTGAGCCTTAACAGCAGAGCTGAATGACCCTGTAGACGCGCAGCTTGCTGGCGTTTTAAAAGCAACGCTTTTACCTTAGTGCTTACCCACTTAATTTGAGGCGGCTAAGTCCGCTTCAGCATCGGCTAGCATGGCAAACTCTTCATCTGCGCTTTTAGCAACTAAATGCTTAGCACTGTACCCAAAGTAATAAGCTGCCCCAATCACAAAGAGCACGACTGTATACAAAAATGCACGAGGGTCAAACGCATACACACCCGTTAATGCAATAAGCGATAACACTAACGCAATACCCGATGTAACCACGCCACCTGGCGTTTTATAAGGGCGAGCTAAATTAGGTTGCTTAATACGTAGCATAATATGACTCAGCGCCATTAATGCATACGATACCGTCGCACCTACCACCGCCATGGCGAGCATTAAATCGCCCTCGCCACTCAGTGAGGCAATAAATCCAAAAATAGCGGGTACAATTAATGCACGCGCTGGTACTTTACGCTCTGTAGTAATTGATAACGAACGCGGTAAATAGCCCGCACGCGAAAGCGCAAACACTAAACGGCTATAACCATAAATAATTGAGAAAAACGACGCGACCAATCCCGCTAAGCCTAAAATATTTACCACAGTGGCTAAGCTTGTATTGCCCGTGGCGTTAAGCGCATCAACTAAAGGTACGGCACTTGCGCCCATTGCGTTTGCACCACCAGCAGCGGGAACTAATACCACTACAAGTAAAGCGGTAAATAACAAAAATAACATAGCGCCAATAATGCCTTTAGGTACATCTTTAGCCGGATTTTTAGCTTCTTCTGCTGCAAGCGGCACGCCTTCTACGGCTAAAAATAACCACATAGCAAAAGGCAGTGCAGCCCACACACCATACCAACCAAGTGGTAAAAATTCATTTGCACCTGCGGCATTAGTTACCGCAACATCAAATAAATTAGCCGCGTCAAAATTAGCAATTAACGCCACTGCGGTGGCAATAATAGCCAATACTGCTAAGCCACTTATCACCATCATCACTTTTAGTGCTTCACCTACACCCGCTAAGTGAATACCCACAAACGTTAAATAAAACAGCGCATATACCCACGGTCCATTAAAACCCGTTAACGCCTCAACTGCCGAGCCAATAAATATAACAATAGCCGCAGGAGCTAATGCATATTCAATTAATACCGCAAGGCCGGTTAAATAACCCCCTGCTGGGCCCATTGCTTGACGCGCAAAACTATAACCGCCACCCGCAGCAGGAATAGCAGCCGACATTTCAGCAAGCGATAGCACCAATGTTAAATACATTATTGCCATTAAGGCGGCAGCAATGGCAAATCCGCCCCAGCCGGCTTCGGCTATGCCAAAGTTCCAGCCTGCAAAGTCGCCCGAAATTACATACGACACCCCCAGCCCTGCAAGCAATAACCAGCCCGCAGTGCCACTTTTTAACTGCCTTTGTGCAAGATACTCTTTATTGTTATTAGACATTTTGACCTCTTTTTATGGTTTTATTCTGCGATTAAAAAATTAGTGGTTTGAACCTGATGCTCTATTACATCGTCTTGTGTTCTGTCTTTTAAGTTAACCCCTGTAAGCCCAAGCTTTTTAGCCTCTTGTAGTAAATACACAGCTCTGCGCGCCGCTTCAAAGTAACTAAGCCCTGCGGGGCGAATATTAGAAATACAATTACGACAGGCGTCGCTAAGCCCCGTTTTTGGCGCCCACGTTAAATAAAGGCCTAGGCTGTCGGGGGAGCTAAGCCCTGGGCGCTCACCAATGAGTACCATTACAACTTGTGCGTTTAACAGCTCGCCAATATCATCACCAATCGCTACGCGGCCTTGCTCTACAAGGGTTACAGGCGCTAATTTATAAGGCATTGAATCACTATGTAATTGGTTAAGCAGCTCGCTAATAAACGGCGCAGCATTTTTCTGTACCGCCAACGACGAAAGCCCATCTACCACTACAATGGCTAAATCGTATTGCGCCTGCGTACTGCTTTGCTTACTGTGCATTGTGTTTAAAAGCGTTGTACGCCCTGCTTGGTTTAGCTTTCGGCCTAAATCGGGGCGCTGTAAATAAGTAACACGATCAACAGCCTCACTTTGTACACTTAGCGGTTTTTCAACCTCGCTAAGCGCATCAATAGCACTGAGTGCTTTTGTCATTTCGTTAATATCTAAAGGAAAGTTAACCGCATCGCGCGCCTGAGCATGCGATAGCTGAAACGCTAACATTTCCGCTGTAGGTAAGCTTATACCCGCTCGGCCAAGGCCAATTCGAGCATCGGTAAAGCGGCGTAAATCGCTCCATGGGTTTTCAACCACTTTGCCGTTAGCGTGATCGCTGCTGCTTTGTGTGCTTAAGCTTTTAACCACTTTCATTACATGCCTCCTTGTACTGCTTTTAATGGCTTAGCAAAGGCAGTTGGTAAGGTATTTGATAAAATAGTCTCTGCGGTATTTTCCATAATTTTCATTTTGCTAAGCCATGCTTCAAACTCGGGGGCTGGGCGCGAGCCTAAAACCCGGCGCACATACAAGGCATCATGAAATGAGGTCGTTTGGTAATTAAGCATAATATCGTCCGAGCCCGGAATCCCCATTACAAATGAGCAACCCGCTACGCCTAATAAGGTAAGTAAGTTATCCATGTCGTTTTGGTCGGCCTCGGCGTGGTTGGTGTAACACACATCACACCCCATAGGTATACCTAAAAGCTTGGCGCAAAAGTGATCTTCAAGCCCTGCGCGGGTAATTTCTTTGCCATCAAATAAATATTCGGGGCCAATAAACCCCACAACGGTATTAACTAATAAAGGGTTGAACTTGCGTGCTACGGCATAGGCACGCGCCTCACAGGTTTGTTGGTCAAGTCCATGATGTGCATTAGCCGAAAGCGAGCTGCCTTGCCCTGTTTCAAAATACATAACATTATTGCCAACCGTGCCACGCTTTAAGCTCAGCGCAGCATCTTGCGCTTCAGCTAACGTATTTAAATTAAAGCCAAAGCTTGAGTTAGTAGCCTCTGTACCGCCAATAGACTGAAAAACCAAATCAACCGGCGCGCCTGCTTCTATACATTCTATGGTGTTAGTTACATGGGTAAGCACACAGCTTTGTGTTGGAATTTCGTATTTTTGAATAACATCATCCATCAGCGTCATAAGCTTAATGGCTTGCGCTACGTTATCGGTGGCGGGGTTAATGCCAATTACCGCATCGCCATTGCCGTATAAAAGGCCATCGAGCATACAGGCAGCTATACCATTTATGTCATCCGTTGGGTGGTTAGGTTGCAAGCGGGTTGATAAATGCCCTGGCAAACCTATGGTATTTCTAAATGCGCTTTTTACGTGGCACTTTTTAGCAACAAGTATGAGATCTTGATTACGCATTATTTTACTTACCGCAGCAGCCATTTCAGGGGTAATGGCTTGCCTAACACTTGCAAGTACCGCAGGTGTTGCATAGTCACTTAATAACCAGTTTCTAAAGTCTCCCACGGTTAAGTGCGATATAAGCATAAAAGCGTTCGCATCGTGTTCATCAATAATTAAACGTGTAATTTCGTCTTGCTCGTAAGGAATAAGTGCATCGTTTAAAAATGTTTTTAGCGGTACTTCGGCCAATGTCATTTGTGCTACAGCTCGCTCTTGTGCCGATTGTGCAATCACTCCCGCTAACCTATCACCCGAGCGCTGCGGCGTAGCTTTAGCCATTAACTGTGCTAAACTATTAAATTTATAAGTATGTGTTCCTAACGTATAACTGTACGTATGCCCCATGATTTACTCCGCATAACTCATATTACAAGCCTTGGTATAGGTCTTGCTTTGTACAAGCTATAAATCAATTTTGAATAGCCACAAGGGAGCTTAATTTATACCAAGTGACTATCGAATTTTGGCAAATCACGTTTTACTATTTTATTTCAGTAAGTTAACGCCTTTATTTGGCCTTCACTTAAACTAAAAACATGTTTACTTTAAAAGAGCATCACCTATATGGCGCAGCAAGGTAGCAATAATGCACCACAAAAGAGCAAGGTATATACGTACGATATTGATGAGCAAGCTCACAACCTCACGCAATGGCAGCAAAAGTATGACCAAGTAAGTGATGGACGCTTTTATGGCTATATAGAAGGTGTTAAGTACAGTAATATTCATGCATTTAAAGAGTACACCGAGCGCTCACTTCGCCAGCAATGCAACATAGCGCCTAACTCTATTTGGCTTGGAATACCGAGTCAGTCGCAGCAAAGTAAAATTAATGGCCTTGATGTAGCGGACAATCAATTTATGTGCCGTACCAGCAACAGCGACTTTGAACTAATTACCCCGGAACGATTTGATATTTACGGTTTGGTTATTGATTGGCATTCAATTGAGTACATGGCGCAGTTACAGGGCGTAACAATCAAAAACCTGTCATCAGCGCAATCTGCTCGATTGTCGGTGACTGAGTCATCGCTGCAAACTGCAAGGCAAATTATTAACAGCATGGTTTTAAATAAGGGTTTTGGACTAAAACCAGAGTCTCAGCAAGATATGCTTAGTATGCTGGCACTACACTTATTGCAAGCCGATACCCCGCAGCAAAATATAGCCCCAAGTTTCAAACACCGTAAGGCAGTGGTCGATAAAGTAAAAGAGTACGTAGCAGCCAACCCACAAAAAACAATAACCATAACCGAACTTTGCGAGCTTACTTTTGTTAGTAGGCGTACGTTGCAATACAGTTTCGAAAGCATTTTAGGTATTAACCCGCTTAGGTTTTTGCGTTTAACCCGTTTAAATAACGTAAGGCGAGAGCTCAAAGTGGTCGGCCAAGCTAAACCAATTTCAACTATAGCTGCCAACTGGGGGTTTTGGCACGCAGGGCAATTTACTAAAGATTACACGCAGTTATTTGGCGAAAACCCCTCTAAAACCATTGCAAATAATTTAAAAGAAGGTGGCTTAGATTATTAGATGCTTCGCATCCTCGGTGGTGGAATTAATGAGAAGCTGCGCTTCTAACGTGAGCAAGCTC
>NZ_CAWUKC010000135.1:0-5114 GCF_963922945.1 uncultured Pseudoalteromonas sp.
TTTAGCAAGTTTGTGCGGTAGGCTGTTGTTTATTAAGTTGCATGTAGCTTAAAAACCACATCCCTAAGCCGCCTAAAAACAACGCCGCTGCGACATAACCTGTTTGGTTAGGTGCTGCGCCTTGTGCAATGACAGCTCCGCCAACCCACGGACCGATAGCATTTGCCGTGTTAAATGCACATTGTACTAGTGCCCCAATCATTGCATGGCCCTCGGGGGCGACATCCATTAATAAAGATTGAATAAGTGTGGCTAAACCTACGCTGCAGCCAATAAAAAATATAACCGCATAAAGCAGCCAAATATTGTAACTTGCGCTAACGTAGGCAATGGCAAATACAATGGTGCACACCAGTGCAAGGCCTGTGGTTTTAATCGCTGATTTATCGGCTGCTTTACCTAAAATGTAATTACCTATTGTACACCCTACACCAAACATCACCATGGCAATCGAAATAGTATAAGGGGCTGTTTTTGTTACATCTAAAATAGTATCGGCTATATACGTATAAATACAAAACACGCCACCAAAGCCTATAATCACGATACCTAAAATAGACCACACCAGTTTATTTTTAAGTACGCCAAACTCGTTAAGTAAGTTTGATGGCTTCGCGTTATCAATATTTGGCACTACTTTGTACACAAATATAAACGCAATAAACGCTAAAATAGCTGCGCCCCCTAGGCAATAACGCCAGCTTAGGTTTTGCCCCACCAAGGTAACAATTGGCACGCCAACAATGGTTGCAATGGTTAAGCCCATAAATACTTTTGACATAAAGCTTGCCCGTTTACCCGAAGGGGCAATATCGGAGGCAAGTAAAATAGCGGCACCAAAGTAAGCACCGTGAGGTAAGCCACTTAAAAAGCGAAAAATAACCAGTTGCTCTAATGAGGTTGCTAATGCACTTAAGCCATTAGAAATACACATTAAACTTAAGAAAATCAGTAAAGCCTTGCGTTTTCGCATATTGGCCGTTGTAAGCATTAATACCGGCGCGCCTACTACAACACCAATCGCATAGGCACTAATAGCATAGCCACTTTGTGAAGGGGTTGAGCCAAACGTTTCACTGATCAGCGGGAGCATAGGCATCATTGAAAATTCTGATAATCCTAAAATAAACGTACCTAGTGCTAACACTAATAAAATAGCTGCTTTATTTAACTGATTAGATGCCGACGCAACATCTGCACTCATAGAAGATCCTTTAACTTTGATTTTAAAAATAGTGAATAGCTACACACAATGCGTGTGGAGAGTAAACATATATTAGGTGTGGAGTGTGTCAGTGAGGTGGCTATTTTAAGTTAAAAAGTGTACTACGTCATGTATAAAAAACAGTATTTTTTCTTGTTTTATATTTGTTAATTATAAAAAAGTGTTACTTTACATCTTAACTTATAAAAAGTTTTTATAATGCAGTTAACTAGCTAGCTTTTGACTACTCGCAGATAAAGAGAAAAGCACCTATATTTACAAATAAACAACATGTATTGCGATTTTATATATATTCGCTTTTTATTGTCATTGTATTATTACTCCTGAAGGTATAACAGATGTTTGGTTTCCGAAAAGATAACGCTAAAGTTGAAAAATTGGAATGTCAGCTAAAAGAAAGCAATTCAGTATTAACAGCTATTTATAAGCATGTAGCGTATATTGAGTTTACACCTGAGGGAAAAGTACTCGACGCTAACCAGCTCTTTTTAGATACCGTGGGGTACACAAAAGAGCAGGTAGTCGGTAACCATCACCGAATGTTTTGTGATTCTGACTATGCTGAATCAAGTGAGTACAGTCAGTTTTGGCAATCATTACAAGCGGCTAAATCTACTAATGGCACTTTTATGCGGTTTAAAGCCAACGGGGATAAATTGTGGCTTGAAGCAACTTACTTTCCTGTTGAAACCAACGGGGTAGTGACCAAAGTTATAAAAATAGCGTCTGACATTACAAAAAACTATGTGCAACGAAAATCCCAAGAGGCGCTCACCGAAGCGCTTGATAAGGCCCTTGCTACAATAGAATTTAATCCCGACGGCACTATTATAAAAGCAAATAAAAACTTTTTATCAACTATGGGTTATTCACTGTCACAAATAATTGGTCAGCATCATAAAATGTTTTGTACTGATTATTTTTATCAAAATAATCCACGGTTTTGGGAAGAGTTAAGTGAAGGGCAGTTTAAAGCGGGTAAATTTAAACGAATTACCTCTGATTGCTCAGAAATTTGGTTAGAGGCAACTTACAACCCTATTTTAGATGCTAAAGGTAATGTAATAAAAATAGTTAAATTTGCTTCCGATATTACCGAGCGGATAAAAAACAACGAAGCAGTTAGTGATGCTGCAAAAGTTGCTTATGAGTCAGCAAAGTCGAGCGCACAAACTGCTAACAAAGGCTCGGCGATATTACATGAGGCAATCTCAAACTCGGATGCAATTGTAAGCCAAGTACTCAAATCGGTTGATCTAATTAAAAACTTGAATGAACAATCGGCAGTTATCGGCTCTATTGTGTCGACCATAAGCAGTATTGCTGATCAAACCAATCTATTAGCGTTAAATGCAGCTATTGAAGCGGCACGAGCTGGCGAGTATGGACGAGGCTTTGCCGTGGTTGCCGATGAAGTGAGACAGCTTGCAGCAAGCACCAGCAGTTCAACCAACGAAATTGCAGCCGTAGTTAAAAATAATCAAGAGCTGACTAACGATATTTCAAAGCAAATTACCTCCGTGTCAGACTCCTCAGAGCAAGGCCGAGAGCTAATAGCGAAAGTGTCGGAAGTGATTCAAGAAATTGAACGGGGTGCTGATGCGG
The DNA here is from genome assembly GCF_963922945.1 of uncultured Pseudoalteromonas sp. Classification (GTDB taxonomy): domain Bacteria; phylum Pseudomonadota; class Gammaproteobacteria; order Enterobacterales; family Alteromonadaceae; genus Pseudoalteromonas. The sequence goes on from NZ_CAWUKC010000135.1 coordinate 2,831, forward strand.
TGTCTGCAACAGTGTCTAAGCTTAATGTATGAGTGAATAAGTCTGAACTTTTAAACTCAAAGTAGTTCGTTTTTAAATTATTGGGGAAGGCAGGTATTATTATTTCGCTTATAACCTTCCTTCCCCTGGTTTGTACTTCAGGTGCTATTGCATTATTTTCCTAAATTATCTTCGAAGAAGCTTGCCATCTTAGTATAAAAGTCTGTTTTGTTCTTTGGCTGATGGTATCCATGGCCTTCATCTCGAACCATTGATTCATACGGGTAATCAATTTCATCTAATGCGTTAGTGAGTGCCTCAAACTGCTCCATTGGTACTCTCACGTCATCTTTACCATGAGCTATAAATAGACTGGCTTTAATTTTGTCAACATTAAAAGCAGGGGATCTACTTTTCATATCTTCTAAATCTTGTCCGTGAACCATTTCTAAATATTTCCTACCTGACTCAGATTTAGGAATGTCTCCGCTCTCTTTCATTTCAGGCAAAGAATATACCCCTACATACCCTAATGCACATTTATACAAGTCTGGTTCACGTATTACTCCCATCAAAGCTGCATATCCTCCATAACTACCGCCGTAGATACATATTCTTTCTTCATCTGATATGCCTTGCGCTATAGCCCAGTGAGTAGCGTCTGTTATGTCATCCTGCATTTCTCTCCCCCACTTTCTATAACCACTTTCTTCAAAGCTTTTACCGTAGCCACCTGAACCTCTAAAGTTCACTTGAATAACTGCGTAACCTAAAGAGGCAAGATATTGCACATCTCTTCTGTAACCCCAAAAGTCTCTAGGTCCATGAGGACCACCGTGGGCAACGACTATCGTTGGTAGATTTTTGTCTTCTTTGTTTTTAGGTATTGTTAAATAGCCATTTAATTCCATACCATCACGAGCTTTGATTCTAAAAGGTTCCATAGGTGATAAGTTTTCTTTTTTAATCTTAGGTGCTTGAGATGCAATAAAGGTTGCTTGTTTTTTTTCTAGGTCATATAAATAGAATGTGGTTGGAGTGGTGTCCGCCTCTACTTTAAAAACTGCTAAATTTTGACTTTTTGAATGGCTAGTGAACTCTAACCTATAGTTTTTAAAAGTATCATTTAAGTTTTTAAAGATTATATTTTTACCACTTGGGTCAAAGTATTTGTAGCTTGGGTAGTCTGGATCAAAGGTCACACCAATTACATCTCCATGTGGTCCTACTATTGCGTCCGTGATATCTACACTATCATTTGAGGCTAAAAGATTAAGTTTTTCAGTAGCAAGGTCGAAAGCGTAAATTGCTTTTGTTTTTCTTCCAGAATCATTAAGAATAAAAGCCTTGTCACCTTCTAAGTTCATACCAAGAAAAGCTAAGGTGTCGCCTTTTTGGTAATTTAACTTTTTAAGATTTAATGATTCCCAATCTCCTTTTACAGTTTTTTTAAAATAAACTTTTAGATCTCCTTTCCCTAGGCCTTGTTCTTTTTTTTCTTTATAGCTGAATGCAATTCTGGGGTTACCATCGATGTCAGTTGTTATTCCAAAAACATCCTCTTTAGGTTGCCCTGCTACATAATCCATCTTACCGTTGTAGATATTTAGTTTATGAACCTTTACTGCAAAATCATCATTGTAGTGGCCTTTAGTTACTAAAATATTTTCTTTATCATTAGGTAGAAGGCTAATAACGTTCATATATGAAGTATTTGAGAATAGGACTTCTCTTCGGTTAGAGCCATCGACATTTGATACAACATAGTATGGTCGCCCACCTTTTGTATCTAGATAGCCAACTGTCTTTGCAACCGTCATCATAAATCTTTCATCATTAAGCCACGTCACAGTCATTACTTTTTGATAATCACCGAAGGAAAAAGCAGATGTAGTTTTGCCCGTTTCTTTATTTAAGATAACTAATTTTACCTCATTACCTTCTTGATAAGTTATTGAGTAGAACTCCCCGCTTGGGGAGATTTTGACTTCGACGTAACCACCGGTATCAAAAAAGTCTTCGAGTGTATTCATACTAAATAAATTGAAGCTTATTAATAGTGAACATAATACTATTATTTTTTTTATTAACATTTCAGTTCCTTTTTATAGCTGGGTGAGTGCTATTGCTGTTAATTATTAAATGTTAGCACCTATTTTATTTTGTTTTTATCTTTAATTCCTCCTTTTTATGAAGTTTTTGTAATGATTTGTGAAATAGTTGTTTTTATTATGGTGGGTGGTACTCATGATTAAAGAGGGGAAGTCTCATTTTTAATTCAAAGTGCGACATTATGTCGCGCTAT
>NZ_CAWUKC010000136.1:0-5014 GCF_963922945.1 uncultured Pseudoalteromonas sp.
AAAATTATTCAGGCGCAACTTCTAACGTAGTAAATAACGCATAACGTCCTGCATCAACACCTTCTTCGTTTACTTTAACTTTGCTAGAAGTTTCGATTAGGTATAGGCCTGGCTCTTTCCAAGTTGTGCTAAACATGCCGTTTTTGTCGGTTGTTACTTTTACTTCGCCACGCTCGTTACGGTAGCGTGTATCGCCTTTTAAAATGCTTACTTCAATGCCTTCGCCCGCTGGTTTGCCATCTTGTAGTAACTGAAAGCGCGCTTGCTCGCCAACAAATAAATCGTTTGGATGCGTAGGGCCGCTAAGCTCAAGGCCTAAACCAAGTTGTGCTGGCTTTGAAGTACCGTTACGGCTTACAAACGTATCTACTGTAGAAATAACCTTAGTCGTAGTTACATCTTTTGCATTGCTTGGTAATTTAGCCTCTGACTTTTTACCAAATACGCGTTTGCGCTTACCTTCTTCGTTTTTGTAAAAGGTCATGTACATTGGCTTTTGTGTCATTGCAATGTGGTAAGTACCTTCTTCTTTTAAGCTTACTGCGGCAGAGCTTTTACGTTTTAGGTAATAAGCACGAATGGTTTCAGATACTTGCTCGCCGTTTGGCGCAAGTGCTATTAGTAATGTGTCATCGTACTCCGCGCCTTTTTCTTTTGGTTTAAAGGCTTTGTCGGGTGCAAATATTTCGTTTGATATGCTTGCATCAATCATTACGTAGTGTGCTTTATCACCAGATAATGATGTGTGAGATGGCAGTAACCAGCGGCTATGCGCGTTTGCAGATGTAGATACCAGCGCCGAAAAGCTAAGAGCGCCAATTAATGCGGTTTTTAATAAACTAGTTTTCATTGTATTTCCTTAAATTCAAATGATTAAGTAACAGCTACTTAGTACTTACGGTGACAAAACTGGTTGAAAATTCTTTTTTACCTTCAATGGTAAGTTTTCCTGATTGTGTTAAATCAAGCTCTACGCGGCTGTAATCACGGCCGCCTTCTTCGCGCACAACTTCAATATTTAAAAGGTATTTACCAGGTTTTACGGTGTTACCATCTAAATCTTTACCCTGCCAATCAATCGTGTATGTGCCGGCGCGTTTAGTTGCTCCGCTTATACCGTCAAAGTTGATATCGGTTTTGCCCGCTTTGCGCCACCACTGACGTAAATCTTTAAACCATTCAGCTTTTTGTACCCATAGCGCAAGTGTCGTTACGTGTTTACGCTGAGGTGTTTCTAGCCATACAGCTACGTAAGGGCGGTGGTAAGGCTGTACATCTAGATCAGGTAGGGTTAATTCAATCTCTAACTGCGGCGTTTGCGCCTGCGCAGTTGTTTGAAATAAAGCGGCAACCATTAATAATGCTGCACTTAGTACCGTATTTACTTTTAACATTAAGACACTCCTTTAATTTGTGGCACCCAACATAGGTAAATAACCAAAGGCGTAGCTATGCCTAATACGGTTATCCATACACCTGCTAAGCGTTTTTTTCTGTTTTGAAATAAAATAATCATGCCGGTGATGGCAAAAATAATCATCAATACCGCTGAAATATCAATTACCCAGCTCCACACCTCGCCCGTGTAACGGCCTTTATGTAAATCGCCAATGAGACTTAAAAAGCCACCCGTTTGGTAATCAAGGCTTAGCTCACCAGTTGTAAAATCAAGCTCTGCATAGGCAAAGCCAGCGGGCAGGGGGTAGTCGAGCATAACTAGTGCATCTTCTTTTTCCCACTCTATACTTTTAACGTTTGTGAGTGCATATTGCTCAGCTAAGTAAGCCTCTATATCTGGATAGAGGATTGGTAGTGTTTCTCGTTGGGAGTTTGCTTTAGTGACTAACCCTGCAGGGATCGCCGCGGTAAGTTGGCCGTTATTTTTATCATTTTTGAGCCAGTCAACATGGTTTAGCACAATGCCGCTAACACAAAACAGGATAAGTAAAAAAAACAAAGCTGTAGAAATATAAATATGGAGCGCACGGCTTGTGCTGTATAAGGCTCGCTTATTAATAAACGCCATAAAAACAGTAATTAAGTTAAAGTGACAACATGATAATCATTTGCATTAACTATTACAAATTTACTTACTTAACTTTACACTAAATTTTTGGCTTAATGATACTCGCATGCAAATAGAGGGATTATTTAGCGCTAGGTGGGTGTGAGGGTCTTAAAATTAGGTAAGTCATTACGGCTATTTCAATTAGGGCAACAAGGTACACAACCCACATAGGGGCGCTCGAATAAAGCAAAAATACAAAGCCAATTAACATACCAATAGCGGCATAGCATTTTGCTTTTACAGGCACTACTTTATGCGCTTGCCATTGTTGTAAGGTAACGCCGTAACGAGGGTGATTAAGCAGCCAGTGTTCAAGCGCCGGTGATGAGCGAGTAAAGCAGGTAAGCGCAAGAATAAAAAAAATAGTGGTAGGCATGACCGGCAGTACAATACCAATAATACCAAGCGCGACTAACACTAACCCAAGTGCTTTTAGCCATAAGTTTTTATAACAAATAAATACTGACTTTATATTCACTTAGGCTCTTTTAGAAAATGGCTATTAGTAAGGATTGTAGGTCAAATCGTTGTAAAATCTAACCCTATAAATACAAAAAAGGGCAAACTGAATTTGCCCTTTTAAAAAACTAAATATGTTTAATTATTTAGAAGTAGTAGCCTACGTTGATGTTAAAGCGACGTTCTGTATCGCCATCACCCGCAATTGAACCACCAATAAATGGTTGGTTACGTGCTTGAATAAAGTCAAAGTAGGTAAATAATGGACCTGCCGATACGCTCATGCCTGTTACGTTCATCCATGTGTTAGGGCTGTCGTTAGACTTGTCGTAAATAATGCCGTAATCGTTGTAAAATTGAACGCCAGTTACCGGCCCCCAGTCAAGCGATAGGTCGTATGCTACGTTAAAGTTAGTCATGGTTGCTTCGCTTGATACGGTATCGAAGTAATCAAACGCACCCACTACAAAACGGTTGCTGTTGTCGTCTAGATCGTAGTCGTACTCGCCGTGCTGAAATTGAATATTCCAGTTATTAATTTGGCTGTTTACATGAAACGCCCAAGCGCCGTAATCACCCGCACGATCGTTACCATCATGTAGGCCACCGCTTAATAGTGATACACCAATATCGGTTTTAGCGTTTTCGCTGTGCTCAATTTGATACACTGTGCGACCCGCAAATGTGTTGTATTCACCTATGCGAGAACCTGGAGCATCGTAAGTGCCTTCGGTTGTTGCGCGGCTACCAACTATGTCGTAAGAGTAACGTTCGTTAACCTCTGAGCTGCCATCAACACCGCCTACTTCATCGTTCTTGAAAAAGCCTAGGTCTAGTTTCCAGTTGTCTTTAAGTTTACGGTTTACTGTTACACCTAAATCAAAGTCATCTTCTAGGCCAACATAGTAGTTAGTGCTAAAAAAGTAGCTGTGTGAGTTGTATGGGCCGTTACCAAACGGTACAGGTGCGATACCGGCTTGCGCTTCCCAACCGTCTGTAAACTCGTAGCCTAAGTAGGCGTACTTAACAATGGTCATGTAATCGTAAAAGCGAAAATCACCATTTACAGAAATATCACTGATTTCGCCCGATAAGTTAATGCGAAAAACTTCAAAGTCTAAATCGCCGCCACGGTCTTGCGTGTCTTCATCATAGGTATTAGTGCTGTAGTTAAAACGCACGGCACCACCAATCTTAATGCCTTCATCTTCTTTTTCTGGCGCAGCCTGTGCAACAACAACTTCTTTGTTATCGGCCTTTTTACTGATCTCGGCAACTTGTTGTTCGTGTTGCTTATTGATTTTGCTTTGCTTTGATTTTTCATCAGCAAGCTGCTGTTCAAGCAACTGCATTTGTTGTTTAAGTTGCTTTAACTGGTTTTGTAAGGTATCAAGATCGGATGCGTGAGCAGTGCTTGCTGCACCACCAAGCATAAGTGCTAATGTTAATTTTGAGAGTTTAGTCATTGTTGATGCTCAAGTTTTGGTTAAAAATAAAAAATTCAAGGCGCCCAAAAGCCCCTTACGAATAGTGTAAGAACTCAATTAAATTTATTTTTTATTTTTTATTTTTTTTATTTGTTTGGTGTTTGAGTTAGTGCGCCTACCTCTAACAGAGGTGATGCGTCTAACTTATCAGCATCCATCATTGCTGCAACGCGTTGCATAGATGAAAGCAATAAACTTTGCTCCCACTCTGCAAGTGCAGAAAACTTTTCAATAAAGTGTTCTTGCAGTGGCTGAGGTGCTTTTTCAAGTAACTCTTTCCCTTGCTCGGTGAGGTATAAACTCACTCTACGTTTATCCATTTGACTACGAACGCGTGTTACAAGGTTTCTGCTTTCTATTCTATCTAGAATATTAGTCACAGTAGCCGGACTTAAGTTAACATTTTGAGCAATACGGCTTGCTGTTATTCCATCGGTGTGCGCTACTTCTTGCATTATAAGCAATTGTGGGCCTGTTAAACCTGATGTTTTATTTAGTTGCTTAGAGTGTAAATCAATCGCGCGGATTACTTTACGTAAAGAAACTAATAATTCGTCATATTTTTGCATTTGCTTATCTCGTCGATGGGCCAAAGTTGTGCCGTAATCGCGAAATGTTACACATCAAATAAATTGAATTCAAATAGTAAATTAAGCTTCAGCCCATGTTTATTGGTTTTTATTAGTTTGAGCAGAAACTAAAATAGCTTAATTTTGTTTAACGTTTATTAAATGTTCTAGCATTTTGTTTGCATTGCGGTGCGCACACTACGTATGTTGTGAATAATTCGCAAGCTTTGTGATATAGACTTTAGTATTATTCATAACAGCTGTTGCTAGTTAGTAATTTTTTGTAAGTTAGCTGTGTATGTATTAGGGCGTGTTGACCTTTGGCGTTTGAATTTGCAGCAGTATGTTTGGTTTTTAGGCAAGGCAGAGCCTATGAAGTGTGGTTATTCCCCATAAATAGGCGATAACGCAGCATAAATGCCAAACATGCG
>NZ_CAWUKC010000137.1:0-4956 GCF_963922945.1 uncultured Pseudoalteromonas sp.
GCGGGGTCGGCATCAATAATATAGCCATCAAACATTGCTGCTAAGTAAAACGATACCGCCGTGTTTGAGCCACCAAGTTCACAACAAATAGTGCCATAAATAGCATCATTACCTGTGTACTGTAGTGCGCGCTCATAAGCGGCCAAAATAGCATGTTTATTGGTACGGGGCAGGTTTGCATAAGCGCGCTCTTCTTGTTCACTTAAAGGTGATATTGCCCCTAAAATATAAGGTGTACATACCAGCTCCCCTGGCGGTACTTCATCAGCACTAATTAGCTTAAAGGTTTTACCCTGTGCGAGTGCTTCATCAATATAGGCAATACCTTCACTTAACTCACCGCCGCCGCCAGTGCCTAAAATGGCGCAGCCGTATAAAATATCAATAAGTTGTTCACGATTAAGAATTTGCATGTGTGTATCGCTATGGGTTATCTAAAAAAGCAGCAGGCAATAAAAGGCATGCCTGCCGTGTAAGGGAAATACATTAAAATTCGTAGCTGAGCTCGATACCGTAACTACGCGGTTTATTTGGTTGGCGCACTAGGTCTGTTACCCCATCAGCTAGTAGAAAAATATCTTCAATGGCACGCTCATCGGTAAGGTTGTCTACGTAAACTTGAATGCTCCACTGGTCTGATTTAAGGCCAACGCCTGCATTTAGGTAGGTATAACGCGATGACTCAACATCAGGGATATCAATACTGAATGTTTTAGGGCCTTCAATTAATAGCTCGGCGCGCGAGAACAGTGACCACTCAGCGTTGAGTGCCAAGTTATGATTTGCCGACAGCCCATAATTATACTCAGGCACCCAAAACTGAGGACGCCCTGCAAGTTCGGGGCGCAGTGCAAAGCGCTTAATTTCTGAATCAACAATACCTGCACTAAAGCTAATATTTAAATTGCTGGTGGCAGCAAAGGCGGCTTCAAGCTCTAAGCCTTTGGTTTGTACTTGGTCAATAGAGAGGTTTTCAAGGGTGAAGGTATCTATATTAAATTGGGTAAATTGCGCATCGTCTTGCTCAATAATAAACGCGGCGCCATTGAGGGTCACTTTGTTATCAAACAAAGTGGTTTTAAAGCCCATTTCGTAGCTGTCAGAAACCTCTTTATCAAAGGTGCGGCTAATACCGTCGGCAGGTTCGTTAAAGCCACCGCTTCTAAAACCACGCGAATAGCCGGTGTAAAGCAGTAGGTCTTCAGTCATTTGGTACGCAAGCGTTACTTTTGGCTGTAATTGGCTAAACGATTTTTTAGCGTAAGTGGCCTCTTTGTCAGTTGGGTTGAACGACTCGCGAGTATCGTGATCGTAGCGCATCGCACCGGTTAGCTCTAACTGCTCGCTTATATCGTAGTTAAATTGCCCAGCAAGTGCCCATGCATCGCTGCTGTTGTTATCGATAATTGAGAGGTAGGGTTCGTCGTTGGCAAAATCTGCACGCGTTAAAATTTCGGCATCGGTAAAATCATCGTAAAATAATACTGCGGTATCGCGGTCACGCTGCTGATAAAACGCCGACACTGACCACCTAAAAGCCTGGTCCGACTGGGATACAAACCGCGACTCTAGCGTTAACGATTCAATATCGTATAGTCCTTCTGTGCCAAACGGGGCTCTAAAAAAGCCATCTTCGTCAATAAAGGTGGCATCTGCCGAGTAGTCGCCATCGTAAAAGTGTTCGTTTTGCGAGTTACTATACGCAGTTATAAACTCAAATTTACCTAAATTATAATGTTGGGTTAGCTTGGCGCTTAGCTCATACACATCACGCTCATCTTGGTTAATAATATTTTGTGAGGTATTAATTGAAAAGTCTTCAAAGGTGTCATCACTCACCCCTTGGTAGTAAGCAAACCCAGCTTCGCTTGAGGTGTACTTACCTTTAAGATTTATTGAAGTGTCTTCGCTTAGTTCAAACTCTAACTGAGAAAAAGCCGACTGTTCTTTTAATGGGTCGGCGTAATCGCCTGTGTAGGTATTTTTAATTAGCCCGTCGGTATCTTTAATGTAACCACCGGCTCTAAAATAAGCGGTGTTTTCATCGTTAAGCGAACCCGATACAACCGCATTCAAATTATACGTGTTGCCATTACCTATAGAGCCTTTAATCTTACCTTCAAAGTCTTCAATGGGTTTTTTAGTTGTCACAATAACTGCACCACCAATGGCGCCGCGGCCATACAGTGCGCCTTGTGCACCACGCATAACTTCAATACGTTCAATATCAACGAGGTCTTGATTTATAAACTCTAAATCGGGGGCGGTAACACCATCGACTACAAACGCTAATGGCGGATCACCTACCTGCGGTGTAATTAAGCCACGAATCGTAATACGGGCAAGGCCAGGTCTAAAATTATCGAGTTGCGATAAGTTAGGAGTTAAATTAGCAACATCACGAAAGTTAGTAATACGTGATTTTTCGATTGTCTCGGCGCTAAATGCGGTAACCGAGTCGGGCACGTTTTGAATTGACTCAACACGTCCGCGCGATATCACCGAAATTTTTTCTATAGTGTCAGTTACTGTTTGTTGTTGTTCTTGCGCATGCACATAGTTTATGCACGACAGAGTAATTGCCGATGCTAATAGTGTTTTACGAAAGCGTATTTTGTTGTATCTGCTCATGTTCTATGTCCTAATGTGACTATCAAGGTGATGTTACTTAGTGATAAACATTGTCGCTTTTTCAGACAAAATAATATTTTGTAAACCCTTAATGCGGCATACACAAATTGCTGAAAAAAACGCTTAAGCGCGTAATTTTATGTATTTGTTGACCTCAAATTTACAAAATTAATGATTTTTAAATGTGAAACCGGTTATGAAAAAAACGATAAAAATAGACAGGTATAATCAAAAAATACTGGCAATTCTGCACCTTACTGCAGACCTAACAAACGTTGAATTGGCCGAGCAAGTTAACTTATCGCCCAGTGCGTGTTTTCAGCGAGTAAAAGCACTAAAAGAAGCGGGGTACTTTAGAACCTTTCATGCGGATATAAATTTAGAGCAAATATGTGAGCACGTGTTTGCTTATATGGAGTTTACGCTAGAGGATAACAACTTAGCCGCACGGCGAAAGTTTTTAGCCGACATACACGACATTCCCGAAATAATGGATTGCATGCAATTAAGTGGCGATATTGATTATATTTCTTTTTGTTGTTTTGCTGATATTCAAGCGCTTAATGCAATGTGCGACAGGCTAACCGGCAGCTCACAGTATGCAATTAAAAAGCTGACTACACGTATAGTACTTGAACGCGCTAAGTTCTTTTTAGGCTACCCGCTTGAAAAGCTTAAATGGCGTGATGAAATGAAAGTAGACGAGGACGATTAAGGCGCATCACGCGCCTTTTATTGTTTAAAATTATTGTTGTATAACGGCTTTTGACGCAAGGGCTTTTGCAAACAGAGTATAAATAACGGCCGTTAATATAATGGCATCAATCACGGTAATGCCACTTATTGTTACGTTAAATAAAACGCCATTACACACCGCATATGCTGCGCCTACAAACCACGCGCTAAATGCGGGAAGTGAAAAGTTAGCGTTATTTTTTAAAGTTGCTGCGTTGTAAGCTTGGGGTTTTATAAACAGTGCATCAACGATTATTACGCCTGCAACAGGTACAAAAATATCAGATAAAAACGCTAAAAAACTTATAAACATATCTAAAATATTTATAAAGGCTGCGCCAATACCGACTAAACCTAATAACACAACAACCCATTTTTTATGCCAATGTGGGAAGGTGGCCTCTACACTTAGTGCGGTGCTGTATAGGTTTAACGAATTTAAAATCCAGCTGCCTGCTATCACAATAAAAAACGCCGAAAACCCTAAATTGAGCGCAAGCATTAAGCTTAATATTTCGGTTTCTTGCATGGCGGCTGCGGCAAACACAGCCACAAAAATAACCACTAATTCAATTACCATATAGGCAAAAAATGAGGTGTAAACGCCGCCACGTTTTTGCTTAGAAAAGCGGGTTATGTCGGGCAGTATAATAGCGCCAATAATTACGCCGCCAACAATAGCCGCAACCCCATCTTCAAGTGACAGGCTTGATGGCTTTTCTAAATTAATAAAGTTGACCATTGGCATGGTATCGAGTGCGCCAAAGAGCATCATGGCGGTAACTATAGCTAAAATAGGGATCATTATTGAGGCCAACACATTAATGGCTTTAAACCCATATAAAGTGGTTATGAGCATGGCGCAACCTGCAACTATATCGATGGGCCATTCGGGCATAATAATATTAAACTCTGCGCTGAGTAAACGCACTACCGCATTTGAAAACAAATCAATATTTACGCCAAACCAGCCAATTAACGACAAAGCAAAGGCAATATTAACAATGCCCGCGCCAGCATTTCCAAACGCTATTTTTACTAATAAATAAGAGCTTAAGCGGCTTTTTACACCTATGGTCCCCATAGCACCACCAATAAGGGTTAATAGTAGTGAGCCAATAATTAGTGCCCATAATGTGTTACCCACGCTTGAACTTTGATGTATTTCTAGACCGGTAATAAAAGTGGGAAGTGAAAAACTGAGCATAGCGGCTATGGCTGCAATGCGCGGCCAAGCGACAAGCTCGCATGCGTTAATAGTGTGGGGGTTGTTCCCGTTTGGCATTACCTGTATCTCTTTTTTATTCTCTTTAATATTACTATACGCCGCTAGCGTGCAAAATTTTTTATTATTAAGTGTTTATTCAAAATATGAGGTCTAAAAAGTAGGGGGCGCGCAAAATTATATTTTGTGGTGATTATTATGTATTTGAAAAGCGCTATAAACTAAGCAAAAAAACCGCCAAAAGGCGGTTTAAAGGTCTACACAACAAAATATCACTATTTTAATAACGACAACACATCAAAACAGGCACCCATAGTATGGTAATCCGTTTTACCAATTGGGCTTTTTTCGGTATCCATTTTTTT
>NZ_CAWUKC010000138.1:0-4448 GCF_963922945.1 uncultured Pseudoalteromonas sp.
GGTTTTATTTGCCACGCATGAATATAGCTTGCTAACTCATCTATTTGAGCATGAGTGAGCTGATTAATATTGCAATCAGGAATAGCTTTGCTGTCGTGTAGTATGTCTATAAAGCGTTTGGGTAAAATAGTTGCAAGGCTATTTTTTAATGATTTTTGTGCTTGTGTTTCTCGCCAATCAGCTAGTTGCTGCTTTAAATCGAGCTCAGGGAGCAAGTTTATGGTTACTGCCTGCCCTGCCCGCCAAAATGAGCTAATTTGTAATATGGCAGGCCCTGATAATCCTCGGTGAGTAAACAAAATATTTTCTTTAAATACGGTGCCGTCTTCGCTTGACACTTCGCACGGTATACTAATTCCTGAAAGCCCTTCAAAGCGTTCTTTATCGTGTTGATGCAAAGTAAATGGCACAAGCGCCGCCATGGTAGGTAGTACGTTTAAGCCAAACTGCTCTGCAATTTTATAACCTATAGGAGTGGCGCCAAGCTTGGGCATTGTTAAACCGCCCGATGCGATAACGAGCGATTCACAAGTAAGTGTTTCTTGCTCAGTGGTAACACGGTAACCAATGTCGGTTTTAGCCACATTTAGCACTTCGCTGCGCAATTTAATAGTAACACCCGCCCATTCGCACTCAGTCAGTAGTATATCGACTATATCTTGCGCGCTGTTATCGCAAAAAAGCTGACCTAAGGTTTTATGATGGTATGCCAAACCATGGCGGTCCACCAGCTCAATAAAATCGTGTTGCGTGTAACGGCTTAAGCACGATTTAACAAAATGGGGATTACTGCATAAGTAGTTTTCTGGACTGGCATTTTCATTGGTAAAATTACAACGCCCACCGCCACTGATTAAAATTTTTCGGCCTGGTTTTTTACCCATATCAAGCACTGTAACGCTACGTCCGCGATAACCTGCTTGTGCAGCACTCATTAATCCGGCTGCACCTGCGCCAATCACAATTACATCTACTTGATTCATTACTTCGCCCTACTAAAAAATTTGCCCGATTATAGCAAAGTTTACCTCAACACTTTGAATAGAATTATTATTGGCAATATAGCAAGAAATGTAATCAAGCTTAGCTATCGTTATTTTTAAACAGTACTAAAATATAGTTCTTTATACTTATTTTTATTTTATATGATAAATACTAAAAGATTGCAAATCCGCTAATTTCCTAAGTTATAACCAAAAGAAATAGGTACATAAGCATTTAATATTTTAAAGTTATTAACAGATCATTTACCTTTGTTTCTGTTTCGTAATTTAATATTACAAACTAACCAATAACAACTAGGGATAATTATGACAACAAGTAAATCATTTAAGCGTTGTGCGGTAGCGCTCACTATTAGTACAGTATTTGCAGCCTCTGCAAGTGTTGCTCAAGATGTATCAACCTCAATGGCAGAAACCTCAGCTAAGCTACAAACCCAAGCGGGCTTTGAAACACAGTTTATTATTAAATATAAAGATAGCGCGAGCGATATGTTAAGCATCTCGTCAGCTGACGCGAGCCCCGCAAATATGAAAAAGCGTGCTCAGCGCTTTGTAAAAAATTTCGCTTCTAAAAAAGGCAAAGTGAAAGCAAAGTATATCCGTGCAATGGCGCTTAATAACCACCACGTTATGCGTGCAGATAAAAAACTAAGCGCTGCAGAAGCACAAGAATTTATGCAAGAAATGGTTGATTCTGGCAATGTTGAATACATTGAAGTGGATCAAATGTTAAAACCCTTTGCAACCCCTAACGATCCTCGTTACGGCGATCAATGGCACTACTACGAGCAAGCTGGCGGCCTTAACTTACCTACCGCTTGGGATACAGCTACAGGCAGTGGCGTAGTGGTAGCGGTACTTGATACTGGCTACCGCCCACATGTTGATTTAAATGCTAACATTTTACCGGGTTACGATATGATCTCTAACCTATCGGTTGCAAACGATGGTGGCGGTCGAGATAGTGACGCACGCGATCCGGGTGATGCGGTAGCTGCTGGCGAATGTGGAAATAACGGTGCGCAAAGCTCAAGCTGGCATGGTACGCACGTAGCAGGTACGGTTGCAGCCGTTACTAATAACGGTGAAGGTGTTGCTGGCGTAGCTTATGGCGCTAAAGTTGTGCCTGTACGTGTACTTGGTAAATGTGGTGGTTTAACATCAGACATTGCTGATGGCATTATTTGGGCATCTGGCGGGAACGTATCGGGTATACCGGCCAACTCAAACCCTGCAGATGTAATTAACATGAGCTTAGGTGGCAGCGGTTCGTGTAGCTCTACCACACAAAACGCCATTAACACAGCACGCAGCAACGGTGCTGTTGTGGTCATTGCTGCCGGTAATGATAACGATAACTCAGCAAACTATAACCCAGGTAACTGTAGTGGTGTTGTCAATGTTGCCTCTGTAGGGCGTAACGGTGGACGTGCATATTACTCAAACTACGGTAGCAATATTGATGTTGCGGCTCCGGGTGGCGCACAAAGCTTTGCGAACGACTCTGAAGGGGTTTTATCAACTTATAACTCAGGCTCATCTTCACCGTCGAGCGATAGCTATGCGTTCTCTCAAGGTACATCAATGGCGGCACCTCATGTTGCCGGTGTTGCCGCTCTAATAAAGCAAGCTAAACCAAATGCGACCCCAGATGAAATAGAAAGCATTTTAAAATCTACCACCCGCTCATTCCCTGCAACGTGTACAAACTGTGGTACGGGTATTGTAGATGCAGCAGCTGCAGTAGCCGCGGCAAGTGGCGGTACAACACCACCTACAGGTGGCGATAGCGAACTGACAGATGGCGAAGCTAAAACAGGCTTAAGCGGTGCTGCAAGTTCACAAGCGTATTACACAATGACAGTACCAAGTGGCGCAACCAATGTAACATTTACCATGAGTGGCGGTAGCGGCGATGCAGATCTATACGTGCGCGCTGGCAGCCAACCAACTACCTCAAGCTACGATTGTCGTCCGTATAAAGGCGGTAATAGCGAAGAGTGTTCTATTGATAACCCAACAGCGGGTACATACCATGTAATGCTGCGTGGCTACTCAGCATACTCAGGTGTAAGTTTAGTGGGTAATATTACAGGTGGTTCAACAGGCGGTGGGTCAACTACACCTGAAGCCGGTGGCGGCTCGGTTAGCGATGTAAGTGCCACGACTGGTAACTGGAAACATTACACTTTAGATGTGCCGGCAGGAATGAGCACATTTACAGTCACCACCTCAGGTGGTACTGGTGATGCTGACTTATTTGTTAAGTTTGGCAGCCAACCTACTGCATCTAGCTACGATTGTCGTCCTTATAAAAACGGCAACGCTGAAACATGCACATTTAGTAACCCGCAAGCGGGGACATGGCATTTAAGCGTGAATGCTTACAGAACCTTTTCAGGTTTAACTTTAAGTGGCCAATACCAGCCATAACTAAAAGGGCCCTAAGTGTATTCACTGAGGGCCTTTATAAACGATTATAGTTTTTCTAGTACAGACTCAGCACGGCTCACTGAAAACTCTTTTTCTTTTTCAACAAACAACCCTGTAACGACATTATCATCAACTATCATTGCATAGCGTGTAGAGCGTGTTCCACCAAAACTGCCGGTGTCTTTATCAAGCCCTAACGCTTTAGTAAAACTGCCATCGCCATCTGCTAACATATCGATTTGTAGTGCATTTTGAGACTCTCCCCATGCTTTCATTACAAACGCATCGTTAACCGATACACAGTAAATTGCCGCAATACCTTTTGCTTTAATTTTATCACTAAGGGTTATAAATTCAGGTAAATGGGCATTTGAACAGGTAGGCGTAAATGCACCCGGTACAGCAAAAAGTACTACTTTTTTACCTTTAAAAAGCTCAGTGTTAGTGTGAGTTTGCATGCCCTCGTCTGTTAGCTGCGTTAATGTAACTGCGGGTAACGTTTGACCTTGTTCAATCATGATAAATCCTTAAAGCATTTGATTAATAAGCCTACAGTATAACGCTTATTACCTTTGTATTAGCAGGGATTTACAAGCCAAGGTTTACTTTTATGCTTTGCATTTGTTGTTGTAGCTGGCTGCGAATATCGTCAACCAACAGGCTTGATTCGCTTACTTGGCCTTTCATGCTTTGCATTGACTGGCTAAAGTTATCGAGCAAATTATTTTGCTGTTTAGCCAGTTCCATGGCCTCAAAGGCCACTTTGTTGGCTTGCTGGGCGTTATCGGCAACGCCTTCTGAATTAACTTTTAGCTCTTGTGCATTTTGTGTTTGCGACTGAGCGCCATTTGCCAAGGTCGCTATTTGTGTAGATACTGTACTTGATTTTTCACTCAATAAAGTGAGTTGTTCATTAATATCGCTCAATGAACCTTGCGTCTGTCGAGCAAGCTGACGTACTTCATCTGCCACTACAGCAAAACCTCGCCCATGCTCGCCAGCGCGTGCTGA
>NZ_CAWUKC010000139.1:0-4402 GCF_963922945.1 uncultured Pseudoalteromonas sp.
TCAAAGTGCCCTGCACTTTCTTTACTAAACTTAGTAATTTTAGAATAAGCAATACTTACCATTTCCATTTTAGAGCCGGTCATACCTTGCTTATCAATTAAAATTAAACGCTTATTAGTAAAAATAAACATATCGCGAATCACCTTATAGGCTTTTTCTACTTGTTCGCCATCTATTAGGGTATTGGCAAGTACTTTTTCTAAATCAGAATCATCTACTTCGCTTGCATTTCCCATTAAACCACTGAGTAGTCCCATTATGCTTTCTCCTGTGTAAATATTTGATTTTCTAAGGTGTGACCATTTACTAACTGCCTATATTGCCAGTTTTGTTGATGGCAAAAGTTTAATAAAGCAATATCAAGTGGCTCACCGGTTGGCTGGTACTCAATCACGTATTCTTTATGTTGGCTCATATACACGCGCCTTACACCTGCTAACGCCTGCAGTTGTTGATCCACATTTTGATACGCCTCGTTGAGCATTAAGGTATAGAAGTGAGTATGCGTATTGTTGTCTTTTGTTTGGTGCTCGCTCAAAATGCCCTTATCTAGGTGGAGCACTTGGGAGCATAATCGCTCAAGTTCGGTTAAATCGTGCGAACTTAAAATAAAGGTGGCTTCATCGCTTAAGCTCGATACCAGCTCTCGCACCTCCCTGGCATGAATAGGGTCAAGCCCTGCGGTGGCTTCATCAAGCATCACTATTTTCGGCGAGCCAATCAGCGCTTGTGCTATCGTTACCCGTTTGCGCATACCGTGAGATAAATCGCCCGCACGCTGTTTAGCGACTTCTTTTAAGCCAACCAAATCAAGTACCCGCAGCGCTTCATTGTGGCTTTGTTTAGCACCCATGCCTTGAAGCTTGCCATAAAACGCCAGTTGCTTATCTATATTAAAACGCGGATCTAACTGCGCATCTTGCGGTAATGCACTCACTTGGTTAAACAACGCAGCACTACCAGGCTTATGCCCTAAAATACTGAGCTCACCGTGACTTGGGTTAATATAGCCGCACAATAAACTAAATAATGTGGTTTTACCGGCACCATTTGGGCCCACTAACGCCACTGGTGCGCCTTTTTGAATTTCAAAGCTTACGTTGTTAAGTGCTTGCTTTGCGCCATACGATTTACTCAAGACGCTGGCTTTTATTAATACGCTCATAGCGAACTCCTTATAAATATTCGATACGCAATCGCTATAAATACAGTACTTTGAATAAGCGGCACTCCTAAGGCACTCAATAAAGGTAAGTTTTGCCCAGCTAAACGCTCAGAATTAACCCCTGGGAAAAGGTAATCGAGCGCATTTAAAGCCGGTACTTGCCACGCCAATATACCCACAATAATGCCGCCACCAGCAAAATATAAAATGGCTAACACAATTGCTAAACGCGACGAGCGAGCAAACGTGTTAATCAAACTCATTAATGCCACAAATGGGCTAAGTACCACCACAAGTATTAAAAACATTGATAACGCCCGAAAAAAACCATTAATAAGTAAGCTTGGCTCTCTAAAGCCTAAAACCGCTAAAGTAGCTATAAGCGTAATAGCGACTAAGCAGGCTAACACGGCTAATTGACCTAAAAAACGTCCAAAAAGGATTTCAAAGCGTGTTGAGCGCAATGATAAAAACCGCAATGTGCCACGCTCTCTATCGCCAACGGTTTGGTCGCTCGATATAAAAATAGCAAACAATGGAAAGCTATACAGGGCCACTAGCCAATACATGGCAAATTCGGCTTCTGGCCAATCAAGCAACTTACTTAAGCCAATACTGCCTGAAATATCGCGTACCATTTGTTCAAAATTGGGGGCGCTGATAATACTGACCGCTTGACCTATCGGGTAGCGTAAAATAAGCAGCCAAACAAGGGCAAAGGCTGCTATTGCTATTAAGCCGCGTTTTGTTAAAAACATACGTACTAGCTCAAAGCCCGCTATTTGGGTTAATCGCCCTATGCTTACTAATGAAGATGTTGCCATTGGCTTTCCTTAATGACGTTGCTCATGCTTTAAAATAAAGCGTAATATAACCACATTAAGTGTAAACATCTTGAATTACCAGCAAAAAAAAGCTCACCTTAAGTGAGCTTTGTAACAAACCATTTAAATGTAACAGGCCAAGTTTTGTTTATTTGGCCATTTTTATAAATGCTGTTTATATACCTCAAGCGCTTGGCTTAAGTCGTTAATTAAATCATCAACGTCTTCAAGGCCAATATGTAAGCGGATCACAGGACCTAAATCCCAACCGGTTTTTGAACGCAGCCCTTTCATAGTTAAATTAGCCGTCACTAGGCTTTCAAAACCGCCCCACGAAAAGCCCATTTTAATATGCTCAAGGCTATCTAAAAACGCATCTATGGCTTTTTGGTTACCGGTTTTCATTACAAACGAAAACAGCCCATTACTGCCATCAAAGTCACGTTTAAAAAATTCATACCCTGGGCAGGTTTCAAATGCAGGATGGCGAATATGATCAACCAACTCATGTTGCTCAAGCCATTTTGCCACCTCTATAGCCGCCTTTTCGTGCTGATTTAAACGCACCCCCATTGTGCGTAAACCTCTAAGCGCTAAATAGGCATCATCTGCGCTGGTGCATTGCCCCAATAAGTACGACTGTTCACGCAGTGTTGGCCAATACTTTTTATTGGCAACCGCCACACCCATCATTACATCAGAATGACCAACAATGTACTTAGTGGCTGCTTGAATACTAATATCAACGCCGTGTTCAAGCGGACGGTAATGCAAGCCATTACCGTAGGTGTTATCAAGCATGGTCATAATATTATGCTCATTAGCTACTTTTACCATAGCTGGCACATCTTGTATTTCCATTGTTATAGAGCCTGGCGATTCTAAAAACAGCACTTTGGTGTTTGGCTTAATATACTCTTTAATACCCGCACCAATCGTTGGAGGGTAATAAGTAGTGGTTACACCTAGGCCTGCTAAAATTTTGTCGCAAAAATCGCGTGTTGGCTCATACACGTTATCAACCATTAAAATATGATCGCCCGCTTTTACAAACGACAACAGCGCTTGGCTAATCGCCGCTGCACCGCATGGGTATAACGCGCAGCCTTCGCCGCCTTCAAGCTCAGTAATGGCTTCTTGCAGGGCAAAATGCGTAGATGTACCACGGCGGCCATAAAATAATGTTTTATCACCTCGCGTTTTAGCGGCTTGTTTTAAATCGGCCACGCTATCAAATACAATGGTAGAGGCACGTTGTACTACTGGGTTTACCACACCATGGGTATAGGCTTTTTTGCGCCCAGATGACACTAACTGCGTATTTTTATTTTTGCTCGACACTATTAATCCTTAAACTTTATTTGAAAGCCATTGTTCAATTAAAAAACGTGAAATTGAATCTACCCTAGGTAATTTATAATGTTCGCCTTCATCGCCCATATTTCCAAATGCCTTTACTTCCTCACGGGTAAACCATTTGGCATCGTCTAATTCGTTTTTATCTACATTAATTTGCTCAGTTTTAGCTTGTGCAATAAAGCCAAGCATAATAGAGGAAGGAAACGGCCAAGGTTGCGAAGCAATATAACGCACATTTTCAACATCAACACCCGCCTCTTCTTTTACTTCACGCGCCACAGCTTGCTCGAGTGTTTCACCTGGATCAACAAATCCTGCAAGCGATGAATACATACCTTGTTGCCATATTGCTTGGCGGCCAAGTAAACATCGCTCTACGCCATCTTCAAATACTTTTGTGACCACCATGATAACGGCTGGATCGGTGCGTGGAAATGTAGGGTGTTTACACTGCTCGTTTTCACACAAGCGCGAATGACCTGCTTCAATGAGCTTATTTTTACTACCGCAACGCCCGCAAAAGCGATGTGTTGCGTGCCAATAACATAAACCACGGGCAAGTGCTGCAATTGAACCGTCTTGCTTAGCCACTTGTGGACCATATTGACGAATATCAAAAAATTGTGCATCGCCAATAATTGGGGCTAGCTCGTCATCGTGTATGGCCGACACATCAAGTGCAAATACACCGTGTTGCTCATCATTAGACCCTAAAAATAGCGCATCAGATAAATCTAAGTGGGCAATTTGTTGATGTGTTAAATAACACACTTGTGGGGAGTTTTTATAAAACAAAGTATGGCTATTATTAACCAAAAGCCACTTGCTTTGCGCTGACATTTTTGCGCTTAACCACGCAGCGTCTTTACGAAAATTAGAGCCTCTATCAAGTGGCATATCGCTGTAATAAAGCATGAGAATCCTCAATAACATGGTATGGTTTAAAATTACCATAACCACTTAGAAAACCCAATTTATGGCAGCATTAAATAAAGCCTATATTAGGGCGTGTTGACCTTTGGCGTTTGAATTTGCAGCAGTATGTTTGGTTTTT
>NZ_CAWUKC010000140.1:0-4317 GCF_963922945.1 uncultured Pseudoalteromonas sp.
ATAAGAGCTTCGAGCTTTTAGCCTCTAGCCGGTCGGTGTAATCCTTAACACCGTTGGTTGTGTTTAGTGAAACGAAACGCAACGAGGGCTTCGGGCTTCGGGCTTCGGGCTTCGGCAATATTATGATTCAGTCAAAATAAACAAACCAAAACTAATTTCACCACAGAGCTCATCGAAGCGCTTCGCTACACAGAGGGTTATTACTCCTCAGTAAAACTTAGGTTTTTTATTGCTAAATCGATATCTGATTTATTTTCTTGATTATCTTTAAGCTCTGCAAGTATCTGTAAAATGTTTTCTCTTTGCTCAGGTGAAAGCTCTGAAAAATGCTCTTGCAAACCCCGAACTCCATTATAGTTACGCGATGCTGCCCCAGCTAAAAACTCAATAGTCCGAGTGTTTTTATTGCTAATTGTAACTGCCAGTAGATTTTTCATTAACCGATTCAAAAAGTTAAATTCACCACCGGCTAACTGCGCAAAAGTTATAAACCTTAGGCACACGTAAAAAGATTGTTTAGACAATTTATGTGCGTTTTCACTTAAAAAATTAACTATATTAATGTCCTGAAAAAGCTCATTACTATAGCTTGCAGCTTCCATTCTATCTGCTTCATCTTTAATATCCCTATAATGTCCATTCCCATCTCTTATTTTGGTTTTTCCTTCAAAATTTCGCTGTAACCTTTCCAATTGCCGCTCAAGCAACTTTTCTCCACTTTCTACATTTACTAGTATGTTTAAAAAGCCTTCCAAATTGCCA
This sequence comes from uncultured Pseudoalteromonas sp., assembly GCF_963922945.1. Lineage (GTDB taxonomy): Bacteria > Pseudomonadota > Gammaproteobacteria > Enterobacterales > Alteromonadaceae > Pseudoalteromonas. The sequence goes on from NZ_CAWUKC010000140.1 coordinate 763, forward strand.
CTATCAATAGTTTGCTTTGTATATTCCTCAAAAAGACCTTCAGTCAGAAAGCCATTTGGATCTTTTCCAATATTATCTAAAACATCAAAAACTATTTGTTCTACTCTATCTTGGTTTTTATCACATGAAAAAAGTATGCGACCAAAACGATCAAATCCCTCTTGCCAACGATAATCACTGCAGATATTTTTTGCTAATTCTTGTGTTGATAAAGATTTGATAGAATCAATAACAATTTGATCCCTGAGCTCATTATCAGGAACAGTTTCAAGTAAAATTCGATTTAAATAATTAACTGTGTCTGGTTTTACACCTAAGTGCTGTCTAACACTTTTTTTATCATCTTTTAGGCCGTTTCCATTTTCATCTTTTATATCCTCTTTAAGATTCAATAACTCCTTAAATAATGCATTATAGATATGCGCAGTTCCATTCTTTGTTAAGTCAGTTATTAAACCAGAGAGGATTTCATTTATTGTTTTTTGCTTTCCATCTTCTGTTTTAGCTACTAGTAACGATTTACCATTAATTAAGCTTATGTACGAATTTATAAAAGCATTAAATAACGCAGGTTCAGTCTCTCGTAATGTAGTGAGTAATAATAAAGAGCCAAAATCGATCTCTCCCAATAACTTTCCTTTAGTCCAACATTTATTAATACGCCGCATTAATCGTTTCAACATTCGAATTGAAACTATAAAGTTATTAGAAATAATTGCTGGCTGATAAAAAGTCTCATGAAAAGCAAATGGGTTTTGCTCAAAATATTGTGCAGAACTACTTATTGATGAATGTGGTAATAACATATCATTATCGAATATTTTACTTGTGCACAGCTTTGCCCAATTGCACAGTACTCTTTTGAAGTCTTGGGATACTATTGTCTCTGTATGATCAGCAACTTTACTTAAAGCTACAGCGTACTCTAGCTTGTCATTACCCATAGCGACGATGAAATTGATATGACTCAAATCTCGATCTTTTAATCTATCCAGCAATGCAGCTATATCATTTAGCCGTTTTTCGTTTTCATCACCCGTACCACGGTCAACATCTTGTAGGGTGATCAGTAATTTGTGGTTGGTAACTTCAAGAACCCCATTAAGTTTTTGAAAGCTTTGCTCAATATCAATTGGGCCCGCGAGTAGTGTGGAGGCAAATTGAAATATACCGCCTCCTGACTTTAGCGCTTCAGTATAATGTTTAGGTAACGCACGAAAGGCGCACATATCAATATGCTGACTGATATCATCAATAATGTTACTGAGCACTACATGCGCGACACTGTCGCTGGCTGCGCCCCAAGTTGATATATCGCTGTGTATCCAAATACTCTCTTTTTCAGAGTTTTTTGCTAAATCATTCACAATACTTTCGACGATACTGCTTTTTCCGCAACCGTATGGCCCACATAGCGCTATGTGCTGCGCCAAGTCTTCTTCATAATCATCACCGCCGTTACGTAGCCGCTCAGTAATACGCTTTGCATAAACCTGCAAGTCAGGCTCTAATTGCCCTGTGTTTTTAATAATTGAATCATCTTTAAACCATCGTTGAAAATCCTCTAAGCTCTCAAGCGTTAGTTCAGCTTCTTGTTTTGATTCGACTTTCGACTCTGCGCTAGATGCTTTTAGTTGCTCACATAGCAAATATACCGACATGACCAAATAAGCAACTGCTATACAAAAGAACACCCAGAATGCTTGCTCTGTTTCAACTAAGCTTATTGCAGAAAATAAATAAAATGCTGATACCGTGCACAGTACGACTGAAAATATGGGATTTTTTGTATACAGTTTAGTTTGATAGATAATAGTCGCTGCAGCAGCTAAAAAACTCAGTGACAGAAACTTGAAACTTACAAATGCATGAGCAGTCAATTGAGCTAAAATTTCATTGGAATAACTTACATACACATAACTAACAATGAAAAATAATCCAAACAATACACTCATTGTCACTGGCGGATATCGCCAGTTAAACCTAATACTGCGTTTAGCGTGAGAAATGTAAAACCTATCCAGCAGCAGCTTTATGCCAATACCGGCTAAAAATGCGCTGCTGTAATGCAAAACCGGATTTGTATTTAAAATAGCGCTCCAACTTGAATATGCCTTTTGTACAAAACCGACTTTGCTTAAAAAAACAGTAATTGTTGCAGCAGTAATTGCGCACAATACAAGAGAGAGCCAGCGCGTGGCTGTAATGGGGAGTGTTTTAACTTGTGACAACTTAATATCCTTATCAATACGTTACCTTGCCAGTGTATATCAATTGAACATTATTGAATAAGTTGTTTAATAAATAAAGCCGCTCTCTTGGACTTGTGATTCGCAGAAGTTATGAAATGTTGGGTTTCGCTGCGCTCTACCCAACCTACATTTTAATATAAAAGTGGAGTTTTATTCTTTCGGTATTCTTCAGAAAAGGTCTTGTTTTGAGTTTAGGGCGAAATTAAAAAATGTATCCTATTTTATCTACAACCCTTAACGGTTTTGCTGGGCGATAAAAGCAAGCGAGTGCTGGTTGAATAAGTCTGGGCGTTCTACGTTACAAACGTGGCCACATTGGTGAATCGTTTGCAGTACGCTGTTTTTATGGCGTTTTACCATGTCTTTAACAGGCCCAAGGAACGTATGATCTTCTTTACCCATGATGTAAAGGATGGGTATATCAATGTCTTTTTCTTTGAAGTACTGCATTAAAGGGTTTACGTCCATGGCTAGTTTAAACCATTTTATAAACTCTTTTTGGCACAATCGTTTTGCTTCACGAACAAACAAAAGTCGAGATTCTTTATGGCGCTTTTTCGGCATCATAATAAAAGCAAATAAGCGATACAGCCACATATAAGGCAAGAAGTGTTTAAACGTATTGCCTAAATAAACCAATGTATTACTGCGCGTATTAAAGCGAGTCACTGCACCACCTAGTACCATGCTAGAAACATATTGCGGCGCAATTTCAGCAATATTGCGAATAAGAATGGTGCCCAATGAAATGCCAACAAAGTGTGCACTGGGAATATTGTTATGATCTAGTACATCGATAATATCTTTGGTGACCTTATTAAACGAGTAATTATTATCTACAAAGTTTTGCACTAAGTTATTTGATTTACCGTGACCGCGAAGATCGAGTAACAACACATTATATTCTTTTTTATAAGCTTTAAGCTGTCGAAACCAAATTGCCGAACTACCACCTGCGCCATGAACAAATACAACCCATGTTTTACTGGTTTCGTGAGGGAAAATAGTATGAAAAAGAATGTCTTTGCTCATTGCTGTTAGCGGCCTGTTTACTTCGTTTGGCATATTTAATTGCATAAAGTATAACGGAGTTTAGTATAAAACTCCTATGAAGTTCGGCTCAATGGCTGCTACTTAACAGATTTTGTGAGCAAGCTTTGGTATTAGTTGGAAACAATAAAAATGGCACCCCTATTTTTACGTTATTACAGCCGCCTATTTTTGCCTTAACGCTTGAATAACACTATGGGCGTGTTGGGTTTCGCTTCGCTCTACCCAACCTACAACTGTGCTGGTTGAGGTA
>NZ_CAWUKC010000141.1:0-4219 GCF_963922945.1 uncultured Pseudoalteromonas sp.
GATTAAAAAGCGGATCAGGCTCTGTAAAATAAAAATAAGATGTTACGCAGTGAGCTGAAAAATAATAAAAACTAATTCGTCTTTTTAATCACCCTAAATCTGATTATAACCAGTTGGTCAGATTTACTTTGTAACGAGTGGTGATATGAGTACCAAAACACATAATAATTTTACCGGTATTTTTTGTGACCATGGCCCTAAAGCATGGCAAACACAAACTCACGGCACACTAGTAAATAGGCGCCTTGCAGTAAAAGATGTATTTGCTGTTAAAGGTGAGCGCAACAGCGCAGGTAATCCAAGCTGGTTTAAAGCAGCAAAACCTAGCCAGCAAACAGCAAGCTCCGTAAATAAGTTAATGAATGAGGGTTGTCGCTTTACAGGCTTTACCCACACTGATGAGCTGGCTTACAGCTTAGAGGGCAATAACATTCACTACGGGGCGGCACAAAACCCAAAACTTAAAGGCCATGCGAGTGGCGGCTCAAGTATGGGTTCGGCGGCCGCCGTTGCTGCTAACCTAGCCGATATTGGCTTAGGTACCGATACCGGCGGCTCTATTAGAATACCCGCAAGTTATTGTGGCTTATTTGGCATAAGGCCAAGCCATAACGTTATTGAAAAGGACGGCCTAATTCCGCTCGCGCCCCCTTTTGATACCATTGGCTGGCTTACGCAAAGTGCAGATCTGCTAAGCGATGTAGGCAATGTACTGTTACTAAATCAAACTATTAATAACGTTGATACTTTAGTTATTTGCGAGCCATTATTTGAGCTGATTGACCCTGCTTTACAAACTCCGCTTAAACAATTGCTTGAAAAAACCAAACCTTATTTTAAACACCATAAAAAACTTGAACTGCCTAATAGCAGCTTACTAAGCGAATTGGCTGACAGCTTTAGAATACTGCAAGGGCGAGCTATCGCAAAAACGCATAAAGATTGGCTTCAATTGCCAGGGCAACTTCCCCAGTTTGCGCCGGCAATTGCGGCACGTTTTAACATGGCGCTTGCCCTAACCGCCCAAGAAGAACAAGAAGCACTAAATATTCAAACCCAGTGGCAAACACTAATCGCTAAAAACCTAAATACAAACAGTTGTTTATTTTTGCCAACCACACCCACAACTGCACCTAAATTGGGCGCCGACACAAGCGCCTTACGCATGCAAATAATCACCTTATCGGCCATAGCGGGTTTGAGCCGCTCGGCGCAAGTACACTTACCATTGGCTAATTTAGAAAATGGCCACCCGTATGGGTTTTCATTAATGATGAGCCATGGCAACGATAAAAGCCTACTTGCCTGCGTACAACAATTAGCTGCACATTTTTAACAGGACACACTTGCATGAGCACACACAACATTGCCTTTACTGCCCCGCATTTTGCGGCAACCGAGGCAGGCACCCTAATACTAAAACAAGGCGGCACAGCCGTTGAGGCCATGGTAGCAGCCGCCGCTGCTATTAGCGTGGTATACCCGCATATGAACTCAATTGGCGGCGACAGCTTTTGGCTTATTGATAACCTAAACCAAAGCACACCCATAGCTATAGATGCTTGCGGGCGCGCACCAAATGATATAAGCGCCTATAGCAATGAGCCACACATACCAGAGCGCGGCGGTTTAAGCGCATTGACCCAAGCGGCTACGCTTCGTGGCTGGCAAAAAGCCCTTGAGGTAGATGAGCACGCAGCTCTACCTCTAAGTACTATTTTAGCGCCTGCTATTAAGCTTGCTCGCGAAGGATTCACAGTATCAAAAAGCCTGCAAGCTGGCTGCGAAAAACTGGCAAGTGTTGCCAATACTAACGATGCCTTTAAAGCGCTATACATGCCCAATGGTAAACCTTTGCAAGCAGGGCAACATTTTAAAAACCTAAAACTCGCCAGTACCTTTGAGCACTTAGCCGAGCACGGCTTAAATGCTTTTTACGAAGGAGAACTTGCCAACTCATTTGCAAGCGATTTAGCAGCCGCAGGCAGTGTTATTACCCCAGCCGACATAGCCAATACAAAAGCAGATGTAGTGACACCACTTAATGCTAATTTATCAGGCATACAGTGTTTTAACTTACCTGCTCCCACGCAAGGCGTGCATTCTCTGCAAATAATTGGCGCCGTTAATAAACTAAAACATTTAGCCAAAACAGAGGCTGATTGGATGCACTTAATTGTTGAGGCAACCAAACAAAGCTTTACCCACCGCCCTACACTTTGGGCTGACCCAGATGCGCTTGGCGATGATTATAAAAACGCATTAACTGATGAGCGCTTAAATGCGCTTGCCAGCAATATAGATATGAGCCAAGCCAAGCAATGGCCGTTCAGTGCAGAGCCAGGCGATACCGTTTGGATGGCAGCACGGGATAAAAACGGCCAACTCGTGAGCTTTATTCAAAGTGTTTACTGGGAATTTGGTAGCGGAATACTCATGAGCGAAGGCGGCTTTGTGTGGAATAACCGCGGTTTAAGCTTTAGTTTAAATAGCAACGATGCCAATGCCTTAAAAGCACATAAAAAACCAGCTCACACACTCAACCCAGCTTTAGCAAAATTTGATGATGGCAGGCGCCTTGCCTACGGCACCATGGGCGGCGAAGGCCAACCCCAAACACAAGCTGCCGTATTTAGTGGTTACGCATGGCGTAAAAAACCAATTAACCAAGCAATCAGCGATCCGCGCTGGCTATTAGGGCGCACTTGGGGCGACACAAGCACAAACTTAAAGGTAGAGCAAAGCTTAGTAATTCAAGTTAAACATGAATTAAATCAACGTGACCACGACTGGGTAAGCGTTGATAATAACAATGAAATGATGGGCCACGCGGGTGCCATTTTAGATACACCTACCAGCCTTGAAGCAGCCACCGATCCTCGTTCAGATGGTCGCGCAATAGTAACTACAGCAGGAACACAATGACAGAGATAATAAATCAATGGCCGATTATAGCGGCCTTAATTGCAACCGGCATTTTTGCAGGTATTTTAGCAGGCCTCTTTGGTGTGGGCGGCGGCATAGTAATTGTGCCTGTGTTGTACTTTTTACTACAAGGTTTTGGCGTAAGCCCTGAGTCGGCCATGATGATAGCCACGGCGACATCGCTTGCCACTATAGTGCCAACGTCTATTTCGTCTATTCGCTCGCACCATGCAAAAGGCAACATTGACCTTGCTTTAATTAAGTACTGGGCGCCGTTTATTTTAGTAATGGCCGTAGTATGTAGCTACTTAGCGCACTCAATACGTGGTAATGCGCTGGTACTTATGTTTGCCTGTATTGCCATTTTAGTTAGCTTAAACATGTTATTTAGAGCCGGCGCACCTGCCCTTGTAAGTAAGCTACCAGGTAAATTTGGCCAAGGCATTATGGCAAGTATTGTCGGTGGTTTATCGGTAATGATTGGCATAGGTGGCGGTACTATTGGCGTGCCCATGCTAAACGCGTTTAACGTACGCGCCCATGTTGCCGTTGGCACCGCTGCTGTATTTGGCTTATTAATTGCGCTACCGGGCGTTATTACTTTATTAAGTATTGGTACTACACCCACCGATGCGCCCCTTGGAACGTGGGGCCTTGTAAACCTACCTGCTTTTATACTTATTATTCCGCTTACTATTTTGTTTGCCCCTATTGGCGTAAAAATTGGTAGCAAGCTAGATCAAAAACAATTAAAACGCGCCTTTGCCGTTGTATTAATGATAACGGGCATTCGTATGCTTATTCAAACTCTGGGAGCCTAAAACATGTTTAGCGACACGCAAATTCAAACTTTAAATCCGCCACAGCGATTACTCATGGGCCCAGGCCCAATAAACGCAGATCCACGCGTGCTACGTGCTATGTCGGCGCAGCTAATTGGCCAATACGACCCAGTAATGACCGGTTTTATGAACGAAACCATGGCCCGCTATCGCGAAATTTTTAAAACCAAAAACGAATGGACCCTGTTAGTTGATGGTACATCGCGCGCAGGCATAGAAGCCGTTTTATGCTCTATTTTGCGCCCAGGCGATAAAGTACTGGTGCCCATTATGGGCCGCTTTGGCCACTTGCTTGCTGAAATAGCCGAGCGCGTAGGCGCAAAAGTACACACCATAGAAGTTCCGTGGGGCGAGGTATTTACCCCCGAACAAATAGAAAAAGCCATTGTTGAAGTAAAACCCCATGTACTTGCTATGGTACAGGGCGATACCTCTACAACCATGAACCAACC
>NZ_CAWUKC010000142.1:0-4006 GCF_963922945.1 uncultured Pseudoalteromonas sp.
ATCTATTTCTTCATCGCTTGGCCATAAATCTTTAAGCGTTATATCGTTGCCGTGTTGATCTTGCCCAAGCACACCTTTTTCTATATCAAAACGAATAGTACCGGCAATAGCATACGCTACAACTAATGGCGGTGACGCTAAAAACGCTTGCTTAGCATAGGGATGAATACGCCCATCAAAGTTACGATTGCCAGATAGCACCGCGGTTGCGTATAAATCGCGATCGATTACTTCTTGTTGAATAACAGGATCAAGTGCGCCGCTCATGCCGTTACAGGTAGTACAAGCAAAGCCCACAATACCAAAGCCAAGCTTTTCAAGTTCAGGCAGTAAGTTTGCCTCTTCAAGGTATGATTGCACCGCTTTAGAGCCTGGCGCGAGTGAGGTTTTAACCCAAGGTTTGCGCATTAAGCCTTTGGCATTTGCATTGCGCGCAAGTAAGCCTGCAGCAATTACGTTGCGCGGATTACTGGTGTTAGTACAACTGGTAATAGCGGCAATAATACAGGCGCCATCTGGCATTAAGCCTTCATTGTTTTCAACTGTGCCAGATATACCTTCTTTAGCTAAATCACTCGTTGATACACGGCGGTGTGGGTTCGAAGGCCCAGCAATATTGCGCCCTACGCTTGATAAATCAAATTTAAGCACCCGCTCGTATTTTGCTGTTTTTAAACTATCGCTCCAAAGGCCTGCCGTTTTAGCGTAGTTTTCTACAAGGGCTATTTGCTCTTCATCACGCCCTGTTAAACGCAAGTAATCTATTGTTTTATCGTCTATGTAAAACATGGCAGCAGTTGCACCAAACTCTGGCGTCATATTAGAAATAGTTGCTCTATCGCCAAGAGTCAGTGCATCGGCGCCTTCGCCGTAAAATTCTAAATAGGTCGAAACCACACGCTGCTCGCGTAAAAACTCGGTAATAGCTAATACGATATCGGTTGCAGTAATACCGGGTTGGCGAGTGCCTGTTAGCTCAACACCAACAATGTCAGGTAAGCGCATGTACGAGGCACGGCCAAGCATTACGCTTTCGGCCTCAAGCCCACCTACGCCTACAGCAATTACACCAAGTGCATCAACATGTGGGGTGTGGCTGTCGGTACCAACTAAGGTATCAGGGAATGCAATGCCATCGCGGTTTTGAATAACAGGCGACATTTTTTCAAGGTTAATTTGATGCATAATGCCGTTACCAGGCGGAATAACATCAATATTTTTAAAGGCGGTTTTAGTCCAGTTTATAAAATGAAAACGGTCATCGTTACGTCTATCTTCAATGGCACGGTTTTTTTCAAATGCATCGGGATCAAAGCCCGCATGCTCTACCGCTAAAGAGTGATCAACAATAAGTTGTGTAGGCACAACCGGGTTTACTTTTGCGGGATCCCCGCCTTTTGCGGCAATGGCGTCGCGCAGGCCTGCTAAATCAACTAATGCGGTTTGGCCTAAAATATCGTGGCATACTACACGCGCCGGATACCACGGAAAGTCTAAATCTTGTTTACGCTCAATAAGTTGATTAAGCGCATCGGTCAGCATATCAGGCTCACAGCGGCGCACTAGGTTTTCGGCCAGTACGCGCGATGTGTAAGGCAATGTGGCATACGCACCTGGCTTTATAGCATCTACTGCGGCTTGTGTGTCGTAGTAGTCTACATTTGAGCCAGGCAATGGTTTTCGGTATTGGGTGTTATTAATTATGGTCATAATACAGGTTCGCTAATAGGTGACGGGAAATAAAAGGCAAGGGGTGAGCGTGTTGCTCACCCAATACCAATGCGCTTAATTAAGTATTATTACGGATTGATATTATGTGTAACTAATCAGCCTCTTGATTCAATTGGCGTATAGCTACGTGCCTCTGGCCCTGTGTACTCAGCACTTGGGCGAATAATACGGTTGTTAGCGCGCTGCTCTTTAACATGTGCCGTCCAGCCGGTAACACGGCTCATCACAAATATTGGCGTAAATAACTTAGTGGGAATACCCATAAAGTGATACGCTGATGCATGGAAAAAATCGGCATTACAAAATAGCTTTTTCTCTCGCCACATAACCTCTTCGCATCTAACCGATACAGGGTAAAGCACATCATCGCCCACCTCTTTAGCTAGTTTTTCAGAGAACTTTTTAATAATAACGTTACGTGGATCTGACTCGCGGTAAATAGCGTGGCCAAAGCCCATAATTTTATCTTTACGCTCTAGCATACCCATGATTTCTTGCTCGGCATGATCAGCACTTGTAAAGTTTTGAATCATATCCATCGCGGCTTCGTTTGCACCACCATGCAGTGGGCCACGTAGCGTACCAATAGCACCTGTTACACACGAGTGAATATCTGAAAGCGTTGATGCACATACACGCCCCGTAAACGTAGAGGCGTTAAATTCATGCTCTGCGTATAAAATTAGCGACACATTCATTACTTGCGCAAACAGCTTGCTCGGAGCCTTGTCGTGTAATAGCGTTAAAAAGTGTGCACCTACTGAGTCGTCATCGGTTTGGGTATCAATGCGTACGCCATCGTGACTAAAGCGGTACCAATAACAAATAATACTTGGGAAGAGCGCAACCATGCGGTCAATCGCATCGTTTGCTTGGCTAAAATCAAGTTCCATTTCTAGGTTACCCAGCATTGAGCAACCGGTACGCATAACATCCATTGGGTGCGCGTCTTTAGGAATATTTTCAAGCACGGTTTTTAGTGCATCTGGCAGGCCACGTAAGCTTTTTAATTTAGCTTTATAGTCAGCTAGTTCATTCACTGTTGGTAACTCACCGCGCGAAAGTAAAAACGACACCTCTTCAAACTGTGCTTTTTCGGCAAGTTCGCTAATATCGTACCCACAATACGTTAAACCAGAGCCTGTTTGCCCTACTGTACATAATGCCGTTTGCCCTGCTACTTGGCCGCGTAAGCCTGCACCGCCTAATGCTTTATCTACCATGATCTTCTCCTATCTTAAATTTGTGTGTGATTTTAATAATTATTATTTGTCAGATTTTGATGAAAAAAGGTTATCAAGTGTGTTTTCGTATGTGTGGTAATCTAAAAATTCGTAAAGCTCGGCGCGTGTTTGCATGTTTTCAATTTGGCTTTGCTGCGAGCCCTCATTTAAAATGGCAGAGTACACGTTAAGCGCGGCTTTGTTCATGGCTCTAAACGCACTAAGTGGGTAAAGCACCATTTCAACACCTACCTCACTTAACTGCTCTTTGGTGTAAATAGGCGTTTGGCCAAACTCAGTAATGTTAGCCAAAATAGGCACGTTTAACGCATCCGAGAACGCTTGGTAATCGGCAAGGTCGTGCACGGCTTCAGCAAAAATAGCGTCTGCGCCCGCTTCTACACAGGCAGCGGCACGATCAATCGCGGCATTTAAGCCTTCTTTTTGAAACGCATCGGTGCGAGCCATAATGTAAAAATCGCTATCGGTTTTAGCATCAACCGCCGCTTTAATGCGGTCAACCATTTCACCTTGGCTTACAATTTCTTTATTAGGGCGGTGTCCACAACGCTTTTGCGCTACTTGGTCTTCAATATGAAAACCCGCTGCGCCGGCTTTAGTCATTTCTTTAACGGTACGGGCAATATTAAACGCCCCGCCCCAGCCTGTATCGGCATCAACTAATAGTGGTAAATCGCTTGCACCAGTAATACGGCGAATATCCTCAAGTACGTTATCAAGGCTGGTCATGCCTAAATCTGGCATACCGTAAGAGGCATTTGCTACACCGGCACCTGAGAGGTAAATAGCTTGGTGGCCCATTTTTTCCGCCATCATAGCTGTGTAGGCATTTATAGTACCTACCACTTGCAATGGGCGGTTATTAGCAATAGCCTGTTTAAATTTTAATCCTGCTGACATTATTTTCTCCTCACTTTGAACGGTTGCTACATGGAGTAACTTATATTTTTAATCTTAGTTAGCTTTTAACCTTTAACCTTTAACCTTTAACCTTTAACCTTTAACCTTTAACCTTTAACCTTTAACCTTTA
>NZ_CAWUKC010000143.1:0-3985 GCF_963922945.1 uncultured Pseudoalteromonas sp.
AGTTACTTCTCTAAAGCGAAGCGCCTCTTCACCTCTTTGTGATTGTATTGGTTTAATATTTACGAGCTATCGCTCGTTACGCCAGCAAGCTGTGCGTCTACAGGGGTTTAGCTCCGGCGTTAATTTGACTTGTAGACGTTGAGCTTGCTCACGTTAGAAGCGCAGCTTCTCATGGCTTTGGCGTGTAGCTAACGCAATGATAAAAAACCACAACAGCTTTTATATCAACACGCTAGCCTCTTGGCTACAAAACTCTAGCTACCTGCCACTATCGCATTAAAGCTGTCGTTATCGTGCAGGCTGGCAAATGCGCTTTCGTGCAATAACTCATTACGTAAGTTTGGCGAGTAATCAAGGGCCATTTTAATATCGGCCAATGCATCGGCATGTTTGTGTGTAAGTGCATACGCACATGCACGCTGCCAGTAGGCATAGCCGTAGTCGCTATCTATATCAATGGCTTGGTTACATAACTCAATGGCTTTGGCGGTTTCGTTTAACTCTAATAATGCATCCGCTTTATAGGCAATGGCTTCTACATCTTCCGGCTTACGTTTTAAAATTTCGTCAAATATTTCTATTTTGTTTGCAAAGTCGCTTTCTAGGTTTGCGCGCATCCATAAAGAATGCACCTCGTTAGTGACTGATATACGCTCCTGGTTACTGAGTATTTCCTCTGAGCGTACACGTAGTTTTTCTTCAAGAATTTTTAGGCGATCTTCGTACTCGTCAGTGATCACACTTACACGCGTATTTACTATGTCTTCTACTTTGTTTTTAACATCGCGCAGCGAGTTCCAACCTACTAAAACCAAAATAGAGGCCGTAGCAGTAATAATAAAAAATACATTATTTATTGTGTCGGTGGTGTAAATAAGCGCTCTGTCGGCGGTGTCTAATTGGGCGTGGGTAACTTGTTTAGTTACATCTTCGCGTAATTGTTGTTGGTCTTGGCGAACGGCTTTTAACTCATCAAGAATGTAGCGCTCTAAAAGTGGTTTATACATGGGCTCTGTTAATTGTTTTAGCGCTTGTTGCTGTTGCTGTTCTGTTGGTGCAGCTGACTCTTGTGCATTAGCAGTATTTAAAAGCGAAAAAAAACAAATAAATAGAATAGATATGTAAAAACGCATGGGCACGCCTAAGTTAATTATTAGTAACTAACCGCACTTTAACATGCAAGGCTTATTAGCACTAGGGGGGGTGGCTTTGAACTTAAAACAACATAGCAAATTTGCAAAATTGCTCACGCAGCCTTGAGGCATACTAAATTTTAGGCAAAAAAAAGCCAGCCCAATGTGGGCTGGCAAAACTGCTTAAAACAACAATAAATTGTCGCAGGGAAATAACAGGAGTGGTGAGCATAATAATCAAGTTAACCTGAACATCTACTTAATTATTTAAAATACTTTTCAATTAGTTATAAAGTAAAGGTGCATTGGGCTTAATAATGCACCTTTGTAAACAACTTTAATTTCATGGTGAAGGGGGGTATTCCAATGTGCGCTTAATTAAAAGCCACTTTCAAACCCTTCACATAACATTACGGGTTAACTATTTAATCCGATCACTTAAATTTCAGCGCTTAAACATTATCCGATAAACCAATGGTTTCAATCGATTTAATTCAAGTTAATACACTGGCGAATGTAATATTTGGGATCTATATTGTTTGGGCAGTAAACAAAAATTATGCGCAAAATTAATACACCTTAGCGTGTTACTTCAAATGTAGGCGCTGGGGCTTGAGTAAAATAGTTAAACTCTTCATTTAAAGTAAGGAGCTAAAAATGAGCAGCACTAAGCCCGGCCAATGTCCGGTAATGCATGGTAGTAACTCAGTTATTTCTAAAGTAAACACAGATTGGTGGCCAAATACTCTAAATTTAGACATTCTTCATCAGCACGACACCAAATCAAACCCCTACGGCACAGACTTTAACTACGCCGAAGCATTCAAATCGCTTGACCTAGATGCAGTTAAGGCAGACTTAAAAACTTTTATGACCGATAGCCAAGATTGGTGGCCCGCCGATTGGGGTCATTACGGTGGCTTAATGATCCGCATGGCATGGCACTCAGCAGGTACGTATCGTTTATCAGACGGCCGTGGTGGCGCAAGTACCGGTAATCAGCGCTTTTCGCCGCTGAACTCGTGGCCAGACAATGCAAGCCTTGATAAAGCACGCCGCCTACTTTGGCCAATCAAGAAAAAATACGGTAATAAACTATCATGGGCCGACCTATTTATTTTGGCCGGTAATATGGCATACGAATCAATGGGCTTAAAAATTTATGGCTTTGCCGGTGGCCGCGAAGACATATGGCACCCAGAAAAAGACATATACTGGGGCGCAGAAAAAGAATGGCTAGCACCAAGTGATGAACGTTACGACAACGTAGAAAAACCCGACACAATGGAAAACCCATTAGCCGCAGTACAAATGGGCCTAATTTACGTAAACCCAGAAGGCGTAAATGGGATACCCGATCCTCTTAAAACGGCGCAGCACGTTCGTGAAACCTTTGCCCGTATGGCAATGAACGATGAAGAAACCGCAGCGCTTACCGTAGGTGGCCACACCGTAGGTAAAACCCATGGTAATGGTAAAGCCGAGCACCTAGGCCCAGAACCCGAAGCAGCCGACGTACACGAGCAAGGCCTAGGTTGGAACAGCACTAAAGAAGGCGGCTTTGGCCGCAATACCGTAACATCGGGGCTAGAGGGCGCGTGGACAACCCACCCAACTAAATGGGATAACGGCTACTGCCACTTACTATTAAATTACGAGTGGAAATTAACTAAAAGCCCAGCAGGCGCACACCAGTGGGAGCCTGTAAATATTAAAGAAGAAGACAAGCCGGTCGATGTAGAAGACCCTTCAATTCGTTTAAACCCAATGATGACCGACGCCGATATGGCCATGAAGGTAGACCCAATTTACCGTAAAATTATTGAACGTTTCAACGACGACTTTGAGTATTTTTCGGATGTGTTTGCCCGCGCATGGTTTAAACTTACCCACCGCGACTTAGGCCCTAAAGCGTGTTACTTAGGTAAAGATGTACCAAGTGAAGACTTAATTTGGCAAGACCCAATCCCAAGTGTTGATTACACCTTGTCTGATGACGAAATTAGCGAGCTAAAAGCAAACATACTTAATTGTGGCGTAAGCGCAAGCGACTTGATCGCTACTGCATGGGATAGCGCCCGTACGTACCGTGGCTCAGACCGCCGTGGTGGGGCAAATGGTGCACGTATTCGCTTAGCTCCTCAAAAAGATTGGCAAGGTAACGAGCCAGAGCGCCTAGCAAATGTACTCAGCGCCCTTGAAAAATTCAAAGCAGGTTTAGCCAAGCCAATTAGTATTGCTGATTTAATTGTATTAGGTGGTACAGCTGCTGTAGAGCAAGCAGCAAAACAAGCCGGTGTAGATGTAACAGTACCGTTTGCGCCAGGTCGTGGTGATGCAACCGATGAAATGACCGATGCCGAGTCGTTTGAGCCGTTAGAGCCAGTGCACGATGGTTTCAGAAACTACCTTAAAGGCGACTTTAACGTATCGCCAGAAGAGCTACTGTTAGAGCGTAGCCAGTTAATGGGCCTAACTGCACCAGAAATGACCGTACTGTTTGGCGGAATGCGCGTACTAGGCACCAACTACGCAGGTAGCAAGCATGGTGTGTTTACCGATAACGTAGGCACGCTCTCAACCGACTTTTTTGTAAACTTAACCGACATGGCCAATAACTGGAAACCGTCTGAGCCAGGTGTTTACAACATTGTTGAACGTAAAACAGGCACTATAAAATGGACTGCAACACGCATAGATTTAGTGTTTGGCTCTAACTCAATATTACGTGCGCTTTGCGAATTTTATGCACAAGACGACAACAACGAACGTTTTGTACATGATTTTGTAAATGCATGGGTAAAAGTAATGAACGCCGACAGATTTGATCTTAAATAAATCATTTTAATAGG
>NZ_CAWUKC010000144.1:0-3894 GCF_963922945.1 uncultured Pseudoalteromonas sp.
TTACAATAAGAGAAAATTCTACGTTTGGCATCTATTATTTTTCGGGGGGATTACCGGGTTAAGTTATTTATTCACAAAGAGGTTAAGAGACGCTGCGCTATAGAGGGGAGTATTGTAGGCGCCTTGCTTGCTGGAGTTTAAAGGTAGTGCTTTTACAGTGGTTATTATATTTTAAAGCCATGAGAAGCTTCGCTTCTAACGTGAGCAAGCTCTACGTCTACAGCCCAAATAAGCTCTGAAGCTAAATTTATTGTAGGCGTCTTGCTGCATGGTATAGATGTTTCAATTGCGTGAGCAAGCTTCACGCCTACCAATAAAAAAGCACCGCGTTTATTGTAAACGCGGTGCTTAATATTTAGCTTACTAACAGCTTACAGCTTACAGCTTGGCAAACACGTCTTGCAGTGGTGGCACTACTTGCTTTTTACGGCTTAGTACGCCGTCTAGCCATACTTTACCTTCGCTTGGTTTTTCACCATAAGCTTGCTCTACAAGTGTTGCATCATCTGATGCGATTAACATTTGTGAGCCTTCTTTCATGATATCGGTAAGTAGTAAAAAGACTGAGTGGCGGTTGCCTTCGGCTTTTAGTTTTGCGATATCTGCTTCAAGGTCAGCTTTGATTTCGTCAAATACGGCTAGGTCGATTACCTCTAGCTGGCCAATGCCTACTAGGTTGCCGTTCATGTTGAAGTCTTTAAAGTCACGCATTACTAAGTCACGTACTGGCGTGCCGTCTACAGACGATTTAACACGGAACATATCCATGCCTAGCTCTTTATAGTCTTCAATACCGGCAATTTCTGCTAGCGCTTCTACGCACTTAATATCAGCCGTTGTACACGTTGGTGATTTAAAAATAACCGTATCGCTTAAAATCGCACACAGCATGATACCTGCGATATCCTTAGGGATTTCTACATTGTAGAAGTCATACATCATTTTAATAATGGTGTTTGAACAGCCAACTGGGCGGATCCAACACTCAAGCGGTGTAGAAGATGTTAAATCGCCTAGTTTATGGTGATCAACTACACCAACAACACGTGCTTGGTCGATATCATCTGGCGCTTGTGTTTTTTCGGTATGATCAACAATATATACATCTTCGCCAGCGTAGCTTAGTTTAAGCTCTGGTGCTTCGAAGCCAAATTTATCTAGGATAAATTGTGTTTCTGGTGACACTTCACCAAGGCGTGTTGGAATTGCTGGCTCATCAATTTGGTTTTTTAAATAAGCCAGTGCAATTGCACCACAAATAGAATCTGAATCTGGGATTTTATGGCCCACTACATACATAGACATTGACGGAACTCCTTTAAATTTGCCGATATTCTACCAAAGTCTGTGCCCTTTAACATATAGACAGTGCAATTAAGTTTTCGTTACACTTTAAAATCTTGAATTTATTGGGTGTATAAATATGCGACTGGGCCGCAAAGGGTGGAACAACGTTATTATTTTTTCGATGTTGATCATGATCTTCTTTTTAAATGGCTGGCATAAGCAGTTTTTAGGTAGTGATGATGAACCGAGTTTGCAGCCAATACTACCAGTACAGAGCTTTGTGTTAACACTGAGCTTTGTTGATCAAAAAATTGAGCGCATTGGTACAAGTTGGCGTACAACCATGCTACAAGCAAACTCACCTGTGAGATGGGATGCGTCGGAGCAACAACTAGCTGAGTTAGTTAATCAGTGGCAAACAGCTGCGTTATTGGAAGTTAATGAATCTGTTGTATTTAATCCAAACTCACCACTTTATGTTGCAACCTTTGAGCTAGCAGGTGAGAACTTACCTTGGGTTTATTTACTTTACAAAGGGAGTGGTCAGTATTATTTGCTCGAAAAAAATAGCCAACGAGTCATGGCGCTCGACTTAGCAACTGCAAAGCAGTTATTTCCAAGTGTTGATTTTTCAAAAAGTGAGTTGCATTAATGCCTGAATTACCAGAGGTAGAAGTAAGCCGGATGGGGATAACCCCACATATTGAAAACCAAGTTGTACATAAAGTTAATATTTACAATGCTAGCATGCGCTGGCCTGTACCTGACGATGTGTATCAGCTTGAAGGCCTAATGGTAACAAGTATTGAGCGGCGTGCTAAATACCTGTTATTGCACTGTGAATTAGGTAGCGCAATTTTACATTTAGGGATGTCGGGCAATTTACGCGTTGTGGATAAACGCGAGCCACTTAAAAAACACGACCATGTGGAGTTTGTGTTTGCAAATGATAAGGCACTGCGATTAAACGACCCTCGCCGGTTTGGTTGCTGTTTGTGGCAAGCGCCGGGGGATGTTCATAAGTTACTTTCAAAACTTGGCCCTGAGCCGCTAACCGATGATTTTTTTGCAAAACGGGTGTATGAGCAATCGCGGAACAAAAAAGTACCCGTTAAGCAATTTATTATGGATAACGCGGTGGTGGTAGGTGTGGGTAATATTTATGCTAATGAATCGCTATTTAAAGCAGGCATACACCCTAAGCGCGAAGCAGGTAAAGTGTCATTAAAGCGTTATCAAACTCTCATACCTATTATTAAAGACACCTTGGCTGCAGCTATTACACAAGGAGGTACAACGCTAAAAGATTTTGCCCAAAGTGATGGTAAGCCGGGCTATTTTGCACAGCAGTTACTCGTATATGGGCGAAAAGGTGAGGCGTGCGTAACGTGTAAAACGCCACTTGAAGAAATTAGGCTAGGGCAGCGCAGTACAGTGTTTTGTAAGCACTGCCAAAAATAGCCGTGTTATAGCTCAAACGGTGCGACACCGACGGCTTTCATTTTGTAGCCCACTTGGGCTATTTCACCAGACCAGGTTTCGGTGCTAATAACACCGGTAACAACAATGGCATCATACAGGCTTTGTATGGGAACACCGCCTTTTACTGTTACATGAACAATTTGATTTGGCGGTGGCGGCGGTACGTGAATACACGCACCAAAGTACGGCACGAGCAAAAACTCAGTGATCACTTCGCTGTCGCCCTCAAGCGGCACAACAAAGCCGGGTAAGCTTACTGACTGGCCATTTAACTCTTCAACTACGGGGGCATCTAGCTCTGGTTGCACCCAATTTTGTTCGCTGCCCTCGTGGTTAGCTTGTGCTTGGGTGTCTATTTGTACATGTCCCTGTGGGATCAAGTCTTCCCAAAAAATTTCTTTTGGCGGATTCGAGCTGCTGAAAAAGCTAATAATGATGCAGCCTATAAGCATGCTGTAATAAGATGCAGATTTAAAAAGTCTCATGAAATTCCTAAAGTTAAGTTTTTATACTCATACCATCGCTTAGCGAATAAAAGTAAGCGCGGGTGGCTGGTATTAAGCCGATTATAAATCCAGCAGCCATAATAACGCCTATTAAAGTGAGTTCATAGTAAGACAGCATGGCAATATTAACGCTTATTCCTGCGTGGCTTTGTAAATAGTGGCTACTGATAAGCATAACGCCATAGTACAAACCACAGCCAACGAGACAGCCTAATAATGTTGTAAACAACGACTCTATGCTGATCAGTGTAAATAACTGCCATGGCCTAGCCCCAACTGAGCGTAGTATAGCAAGCTCTCTGCGTCGTTGATTTAAGCTAGCTAGAAGTGTGGTCAACATACCTAACAAACTGACCAATATAACAACGCCAGAGAACAGTAAGAGGACTTTTTCGACGATGGCGAGCATTTGCCACAGCTCCTTTAAAGTAACCGTGGGCATAATGGCTAAAAGGGCTTCTTTTTTGTATTGATTGATATTACGCCTAACTTGTAAAGTGTATAAAGGCGAGTCGAACCCCATTAAAAACGCAGTAATTTGACTAGGCTCACCGATTAGGTTGTCATGTTCACCATGTTCACCATGTTCACCATGTTCACCATGTTCACCATGTTCACC
>NZ_CAWUKC010000145.1:0-3838 GCF_963922945.1 uncultured Pseudoalteromonas sp.
TTTTTGCTTTTAAAACTAAACTCTTTTGATTTGTTATGGTAAGTTGCCAGCACTTTTTAACTCATGTACTTAGGTCGTATTCATGACAGATATAATAAATAGTATAAGTGGCTTACTTTGGGGCCAAGTTCTCGTCTACCTATTAATAGCAGCAGGTGTCTTTTTTACTATTCGATTAGGCTTTATTCAATTTGTACAGTTTCCACATATGTTTAAAGTTATGTTTGGCTCGCGCAAATGTGGTGGTGATGAGATTTCATCTTTTCAAGCTTTTTGTACTTCTTTAGCGGCGCGTGTTGGAACCGGTAATATGGCCGGTGTTGCAGTGGCACTTTATTTAGGTGGTCCTGGTGCTATATTTTGGATGTGGTTGATTGCTTTGATAGGTATGGCGACCAGTTTTGCAGAGAGTACATTAGCACAAGCTTACAAAACTAAAGATGCTGATGGTAATTTTAGAGGGGGACCTGCCTATTACATGGAGCGCGGTTTAGGTAAGCGCTGGATGGGTGTGCTATTTTCGCTGTGTTTGATTTTAGCTTTTGGCCTAGTATTTAACGCTGTACAGTCAAACTCTATTGCTGCCGCTTTTGAAGTAGCGTTTGATGTACCTAAATATATAGTAGGTATTGCACTTGTCATTGGCTCAGGAATTATTATTTTTGGTGGATTAAAAACAATATCACGTTTTGCCGAAATGGTTGTTCCATTTATGGCGCTAGCCTATTTATTAGTAGCTATTTATGTATGTGTGGTTAATTTTACTGCATTACCTGATGTTATTGTACTTATTGTTAAGAGCGCATTAGGTTTAGAGCAGGCTGGCGCTGGTGCAATTGGTTATGGTGTAACACAAGCCATGATCCAAGGCATAAAACGTGGTTTATTTTCAAATGAAGCGGGCATGGGGAGTGCAGCTAATGCCGCTGCTACAGCTACGCCTTATCCACCACATCCAGCTTCACAAGGATATGTTCAGATGTTGGGTGTATTTATAGATACTATTGTTATCTGTACAGCAACGGCGTCATTAATTTTACTATCTAACCAACTTGTACCTGAATCTGGCGTACTTGGAATTGAATTAACCCAAGCTGCATTACAAGAACATATTGGTGCCGGTGGTACTTACTTTATTGCTATTGCTATTTTATTTTTTGCTTTTACCTCTATTGTTGCGAACTACTCTTATGCCGAAACAAACTTAATGTTTTTAGAACATAACTCTAAAAAAGGCATGTTTATATTTAGGTTGCTTGTGCTGGCTATGGTTATGTTCGGCGCTATTGGCGAACTCGGTATTATTTGGACACTTGCTGATATCTCTATGGGTTTAATGGCGATTGTAAATGTAATAGCACTGTTTATGCTTTCAGGTGTGGTTGTGTGGTTATCTAAAGATTACAACTCGCAAAATAAACAAGGTATTTTACCTACCTTTGATAAGGACAAGCACCCTAAGCTTGCTAAAGAAGTCGACCCTAACGCGTGGAAGTAAAGCAAATTCAATAAGCATTAAGCGAGCATTAGCTCGCTTTTTTTTTACCTTTTAAAGACAATAAATATTTATTATTGTATTTCAGATATCTATACCATAATTAAATAACAATAATAGACGTTTTTTGCTTTCACTTACGTACAACATTACCGAAGTTCGTTATCTATAAAATAAAGGAGTCATGATGGATGACCAATTGAACAAATATAGTATTGATACCACCGATTATCAGGTTGGCCAAGACAACATTCAAAAATGGGGGTTTGATGTACATAACCCTGTGTTTGGGATCAGCTCATTTTTAGTTATATTATTTGTTGCCCTTACCTTATTGCTTGATCCTGAAATTGTCAGAGAAGCACTTACCTCAACTAAAGATGCCATTATCAATAAATTTGATAGCTATTTCATGTTGATTGCTAATGGTTTCGTATTGTTTTGCTTCGTACTAGCGCTCTCCCCGCTTGGTAAAATTCGCCTAGGCGGAGTAGATGCAAAACCTGAGCATGGTTATTTATCATGGTTGGCAATGCTATTTGCTGCAGGTATGGGTATAGGTTTACTATTTTGGGGAGTCGCAGAGCCTGCTGCATATTTTACAGATTGGTATTTAATGCCAATGAATGCTGAGCCTAATACTCCTGAAGCGCATTCTTTAGCTATGGGCGCGACTATGTATCATTGGGGATTACATGGCTGGGCCATTTACGCCATTGTAGCATTAAGCTTGGCCTTTTTTGCTTACAATAAAGGTTTACCGCTATCTATACGTTCGGTTTTTTACCCCTTATTTGGTGATCGCGCTTGGGGCTGGCTTGGTCATATTATAGATATACTTGCTGTACTCTCAACCCTCTTTGGTTTAGCTACATCTCTTGGTTTGGGTGCGCAACAAGCAACAAGCGGTATAAACTATTTAATTGGTACTGACTATGGCACTGCTTTTCAAATCACTGTTATTGCTCTTGTGACCTGTATTGCCATTGTTTCTGTTATCAAAGGCATTGAAGGCGGTGTAAAAGTACTGAGTAACATCAACCTTATATGTGCATTTATCCTACTAGTTGCCATTATCTGGCTTACATTTAGTGATTCAATAACGGCTATTTGGTTCACCTTTGGTGCATACGTTGAGCACATGCTCCCGCTTAGCAATCCGTTTGGCCGTGAGGATGAGGATTGGATGCATGCGTGGACGGTATTTTACTGGGCTTGGTGGATATCATGGTCACCGTTTGTCGGTATGTTTATTGCCCGCGTGTCTAGAGGGCGAACTGTACGAGAGTTTTTATTAGTTGTAATTGGCTTACCAACACTGTTGAGCTTAGTTTGGATGGGGGTGTTTGGTAATTTAGCTATTTCACAAATTATTGAACAAGTTGGTCCTCTCGGACAAAATGGTTTAACCGACATATCTGTGACATTATTTCAAGTTTATGAGCAGCTCCCACTAAGTAGCTTTATTAGTGTTATTTCAATTGTGCTTGTTTTAGTGTTTTTTATTACTTCTTCTGATTCTGGGTCGCTGGTAATAGATGGTATAACCGCGGGCGGTAAGATTGATGCGCCGGTACCACAACGTATATTCTGGGCATCTATAGAGGGAGCCATAGCCGCAGTATTACTGTGGGTAGGAGGTTCACAGGCCCTGCAGGCTTTACAATCAGGCGTGGTAACAACAGCCTTGCCGTTCTCGATTGTATTGATTTTGATGTGTGTGGCACTTATTCAAGGCTTAATGAGCGAATACCCTATTTATAGAGCACAAACGAAGTCATAGTACTCTTGAGTTAAGCAAAGCGGCCTTGTGTCGCTTTGCTTTCTACTTTATTTCCTTACCTACACTTTAGCTAATACGTTAACGCACGTATTTAATCATCAAACCGTTTAGCTTTGGCAATGCACCTTTGTAGCACGTTGTTTTAAATAAATAGAGCGCGCATATAAGCGCATAACATCCAAGTGCTAGTTGCACCTCTAGCGGTCAAGTTTATATCATTAGGTAGTCGCGCATTTATGCAAAATTGCCTTTATAAACTGAATTGGATCTAAACAGCAGCAAAGGGGTATAGGGGAAGTTATGTAGGTTTAATTAACTAATGCTAACGTAAGCAATACGTACGTTTTGCTTTAAGCACGATTGTTTGCCTCAAATTTGCCACTTAATTAAGCCAATTGCTATTAACCTTTAAAAAATAGCCATAAAGATGAACAAAGTGGTTGTTATATAAAAATTGAGTATTTATTTAAATGTAGGATATTAATTTACTAAAAAGACTTTAGCAAAAGTGGTGCCCGAGGCCGGACTTGAACCGGCACGACTTGTTAGTCGAGGGATTT
>NZ_CAWUKC010000146.1:0-3774 GCF_963922945.1 uncultured Pseudoalteromonas sp.
CCTCTAAAACGGTTTATCACAAAGCCTTTTACGCGCGCTTGCTCGGATTCGCTTAGCAGCGCTAATGTGCCCACTAAATGCGCGAACACACCGCCTTTGTCTATATCGGCAATAATAATAACAGGGCAATCTACCGCTTCTGCGTAACCCATATTGGCAATGTCGTTTTCGCGCAGGTTTATTTCTGCGGGGCTGCCTGCGCCCTCAACCAATAATAAATCAAACTGTTTAGCTAAGCGTTTATGCGAGGCAAGCACGGCATCCATCGCAACCTGTTTATAATTATGATATGGCCCTGCCTCCATATTATTAATGGCCTTACCATGAACAATGACTTGTGCACCTGTATCACTATTTGGTTTGAGCAGTATCGGGTTAAAGTCAATTTGAGGCTCTACATTTGCAGCAATTGCTTGTAAGGCTTGCGCGCGACCGATTTCCCCACCCTCTTTTGTAACTGCACTATTGAGAGCCATATTTTGTGGTTTAAAAGGGGCTACTTTTACACCACGCTTTGCAAATACTCTGCAAAGCGCTGCGACTAAAGTGCTTTTTCCGGCATCTGACGTCGTGCCTTGAATCATTAAGGTTTTCATCGGTTTTATGCCTTTGTTTTTCTAAAAAAGAGTAAACTTAAAAAGAATAGGCTACCTATAGCAGCGGTAATTACACCAACGGGGAGCTCTTGGTTTTTAAGTAATGTGCGCGAAAGTACATCAACCCACACCATAAATGTCCCCCCTACTATACTGGTTATGAGTAAGCCCGTAGTACTCCCCTGTGATATGAAAAAGCGCACTATGTGTGGCACCATCAACCCTACAAAACCAATCCCGCCACACAAGGCCACCAGCACGGCGGTTATTAAGGAACTCAATACCAGCATTAAAATTCTAAAGCGGTGTACACGCACGCCAAGTGATATCGCGCTCTCATCGCCAAGTAGCATTGCATTTAGCTGCCTTTTAAAGCTAAGCATAAAACCTATACACACAATAATAACCACACAGGGCAGCCACAACGTGGTCCATTGCGCTCGAGCAAAACTGCCTAGCGTCCAAAATAAAATCCCTGCCACCGCTTGTGGGTCGCTCCAATACAGCAATAAACTTGTGAATGCGCTAAATAAAAACGACAGTGCGACTCCTGCTAACAGCATTGACTCTACTTGAGCATTATATTGCCTACCAGCAATAAGTATTAACAAAGCCATTGCTAAAAAGCTCCCTAATAAAGCCGCAACTGAAAGCATAACCCCAGCATTTATACCTACTACAGCCATAAGCAGCACCACCCCAAAAGAGGCGCCTGAGGATATACCAAATAAATAAGGATCGGCGAGCGGGTTTCGGGTTATTGTTTGCAAAATAAGCCCTGCGATAGCCAAGCCTGCGCCCGCCATAAAAGCAAGTAAAGTGCGCGGTAGCCTAAGCTCAAAAATAATACGTGAGTTAACTGACCCCTCACCTGCAGATAAAACACTCATTAATACATCAGTTAATGATGTTTCGGCTGCACCAAAACTTAATGCGATAAAAAGGCTACCAAGGGTTATTAGTAAAACAGTTGTAAGTGCACCCCATGAGGTTATTTTTGCTCTATCCATTATATTAATAGCCATAAAAGTAAGTAATATGAGGAATAGTCTGGCCATTTTCCGTGCATTGAGGGTGACTTGATACACGCGCACAAACTCCAAAAACTTTTGCAAGCATATCCTCATTAAGCACCTGTGCAGGCGAGCCTGTATGGGTTATTTTTCCTTTATCAATAACGATTAAATCATCGCACATAGCGGCCGCTAAATTTAAATCATGAAATGAGGCAAACACAGTAACCCCTAGCGATTTTGCCAGTTCCATAACTTGTATTTGGTATTTAACATCTAAATGGCTAGTTGGCTCATCCATAATCAGCAATTGCGGTTGCTGCACTATAGCGCGGGCAATCAATGCACGTTGCTTTTCGCCACCTGAAAGCGATTCAAACCTTTGCTTATAGTGTTGCTCAAGTCCTACGGTTTTTATAGCCTGTGCTATTTTTTGCTTATCGTTTTCGGTGGTGGCGCTAAAAAGGGGTTTATGAGGGGTAAGCCCAAGCGCAACCACATCAAATACACTTAGGTTAAATTGCGCAGGCGTTTCTTGTAGAACGACAGCAACATATTTTGCGTAGTCCTCACTCTTAATTTGCCAGATATCTTGTTGATTAAAGGTAATGTTACCAGCGGTAGGTTTATTAAAGCGATACAAACAGCGCAACAGGCTCGACTTACCCGCTCCATTAGGGCCAATTAAGCCAATAAATTTACCCTTAGCTATGCTTAAATTAATATTATTTAAAATAGCGCGGTTATCGACTTGCCACGACACATTTTGAACCTGCAATAGGGGTATATTTGGCGCTGATGTAGTTTGCAAAAGTGAGTCCTTTTAAGCAGGCACTCACTAGCAACACAGTTAAAAAAGATGTGCTTAATAAAAATGAGTTTACCCGCTCGTTAAAATATTTTAATCACTTGTATCTGACTTAAAGCATTAGGCTAATTACAGTTACGGGAATAGCTGAGGAGTTTCACCCCATTCCAAATGAGGCTCTATTATGGGTGGGTAAGTAAATAATTTAAAGCAAAAAAACCGCGCTCATTAGGGCGCGGTTCAAAAAGGGAGTGTTTAAGCTATGCTTAAAACTTGTATTCCATACCTAAACCTACGTAGTCTTGGTCAATATTGTTATCCATATCGAAGCTTGAGTAAAAACCAAATACTTTAATGTTTTTATTTAATTTATGATCAACACCTACAGAAACTGCCGTTTTGTCATCGCTGTCGTCAAAATCCATTGCTTGGTATTGCACTTTAAATGTGTTTTTACCCATGCTGTAAGCGGCGTTTAATAAATAGCCGTCTGCTTCTGCGCTACCGTCTACTTTTTCTTGAGTTTGGTACATAGCGCCTAATTTAAAGCTCTCTACTTTACCTTGAATAGATGCACGTACTACATCGTAACCGTTTACTTCGCTATCAGCTGCAACCGATGCATAAACCGCACTTTTTTTAAGTTTAGAGTCACCGTAAGTAACCGCCATTGAATAGCCATTACCTGCATCTACATCATCTTCGGCAATAAAAGTAGCAAGTACTTTAAAGCCTTCGTAACTATTAGATGTATACGTAATTGAATCACCTAAGCGGTTTTCACCTTTAAAAACGTTTTTAATATCGCCTTCAAGGTCATTAAATAAATCTATCTTGCCTTGTGATTGCTTAAGCGCTGTATCATTGCGACCTACAACAACCTGACCATAAGCGCCTTTCAAACCTACATACTGGTTACGTGCTGAGATGTTATCGTCGTTATCACCTTTAGAGTCAGCATCAGATACATCAACTTGAAACTCAAACTTGTAAACTGCTTCTAATCCATCAGAGATCTTTTCAGATCCTTTTAAACCAAAGCGCGATGCATTGCTCTTAATTTCAGTGAAAGACCCTTCGCCGTCGTCAGACGATTGCACAGTAACATTCGCTTTACCGTATACATCAACATCTGCAAACGCACTGAAAGACAAGCCACTTACTAAAGCAACACATAAGCTCGATTTTACAAAATTCATGTTATTTCCTCGATAATCACAAGACTAATTTTTAAAACAGCTGCAGTTTGTCATTGTAAAATGACAGATATATTACAAAGGAAACATTTTTGTCTTTTTATTTTAATAAAAGTGTCTAATATTTGAAAACAAAGCGACATGAATATTTAATAAACAAA
>NZ_CAWUKC010000147.1:0-3749 GCF_963922945.1 uncultured Pseudoalteromonas sp.
CTATTAATAGTTACAACAACAAAGGTTACACCGCGCTAATGATTGCCACCTACCACGGCAATAAAAATACGGTAAACACTTTATTGCAACTAGGTGCTAATGCCTGCCTTGAAGACAACCGCGGTAACACAGCCCTAATGGCCGCCATTTTTAGAGGCGAATTTAGTATCGCTAAAACACTTGTAGGCCTTGATTGCGACAACGCACATCAAAACAAAGCAGGCCAAACAGCCGAGCAATTTGCACAAAAATTTGGCCAACAAAAAGTGCTCGACTTACTCGCTCAAGTGAACAGTAAATCTAATTAACCAACTTTTAATATACTCATTAGCCCGTTGTTGTTAATAGCAATAAGGCTCCATTAACTGCCAATAACAAGACTTTCGCAAAATAAGTAGTACCCTGTAGTTATTTAAACCTTCCTCTCGCCCCACTTCATTCGGGGCGTGGTTTATACCAATTCCAATAAATAGCTGGCCTATTTTACTCGCTAAAACAACTCATTTTTTTGTTGTAATTTCGACAAGTGAACAACCATTTACATCAATATATGCCTAAAGCTGAATTTTTTGTCGGCGTAAAATTAAGAGCACATACTTAATGGAGTAGGTATAAACAACGCCTTCCCCTCTTGCTGAAACTGGTCTTACCAGCTATTATTTTTTATCTGTGTACTTTATATGGGAAATAATAATTCTAATGACCTCACCACACTTTGAGCACACCACTATTACCTGCAATAACAGGCAAACTCTAAGCGCCCGTGTATTTACTCCCACCAGCCCTATTAAAGGTGCGGTGATGATTGCCCCTGCAACCGGTATAAAGCAGCAGTTTTATGCAAACTTTGCTACTTACTTACAGCAACATGGCTTTGGCGTTATTACTTTTGATAACAGTGGTATTGGCCAATCGCTTTACCGCAGTATTAAAAAAAGCAAAGCCACATTACAAACCTGGGGCGAGCAAGACATGCCTGCAGTGCTTGAGCATTTGCAAAGGGTGTTTCCTAATACGCAGTATCATTTAGTGGGTCATAGCGCCGGCGGGCAATTAGTGGGGCTAATGCATAACGCTAACGAGCTAAGCTCCGCGTTTAATTTTGCTTGCTCGTCAGGGAAATTAACCAATATGCGCTTGGCGTATCAAGTTAAAGCGCACTTTTTTATGAATGGGGTTATTCCCCTCAGTAACGCGCTATTTGGCCATACTAAATCGCAGTGGTTTGGCATGGGCGAGCCCTTACCTAAAGGCGTTGCAAAGCAGTGGCAAAAGTGGTGTAACGCACAAGGGTATGTGCAATCGGCATTTGGCGATACCGTATTTCAACACTGTTACAACACGCTTTCTATGCCCTCAATATGGGTTAATGCTACCGACGACGACATTGCAAATAATGCAAATGTTGCCGATATGCTCTCGGTTTTTCCTAAATTAAAAGCACAAACCCTGACCTTAAACCCACACGATTATGGTTTGAAGGAAATTGGCCATATGAAGTTTTTTAGCAAAAAATCTGACGGACTATGGCCACTTGCGCTTAATTGGCTGAACAAACACAGTTAAAACATACAGCTTTATCGCGTCGTTAATTAACTGCGTTTATTGGCTTTTTATTTGGTTTCTCACGGGTTACAAAATAGCAAACGAGTGAGCCGCCAGTGACCATTATTACTCCTTGCCAAAATGAGGCACTGAGGGTAATTGACAAATAAAGCGCCGAGATAATCGCCGAGAAAACCGGTGTAAAATACGAAAGCGTACCAAGCAACATTAAGTTACCGCCAATAATTGCTTGGTTCCAAAGGGCATAACCGCTGCCTACCACAATGCCTGCTAAAACAAGTGTAATGGTTGCGTGTAATGAAAATACCATAGCAGGTTCATCACTTAGCCCATACAACACCCATAAGCTTAGCGCAGTGGCTATAAAAAAAAGCACTATAGCATTTTGTCCGTTGCTATTTTTTTGAGTTATAACGCAGTAAACAGACCAAATAAAAGGGGCTACAAACGCTAACAAGTACGCTGTTGGGTTACTGGCAAAATTGCCCACAATACTATTAAGTGATAACCCGCTATCGCCACCCACGCACCAAGCCACGCCAAAAAAGGCGAGCAGCATACCTGGGTATATCCATACACTGACTTTACTACGGTTAACGATAATACTGAGCAAAATGGTGAGTGCGGGCCATAAATAATTTATAACGGCCATTTCTACCGCTTGGTGGCGATTATTAGCAAGCCCTACAAACAGCGCTAAACATACCTCGTAAAGTGCAAATAAAGCAGTACCTAAAATAATATAGCGCTTATTAAACCCTGCAAACTTAGGCCGCCCCATTACCAATAGTAAAAACAGCGCGCTTACGCTGTACATAAGGGCCGCCCCGCCTATAGGGCCAAATAACTCCGAAACATCCCTAAGCAGAGCCACTAAACAACTCCATAATAAAATAGCGGCAATGCCATAAAGCGTGTATTTATGATTAGAAAAAAAGTCCATTAACTACCTAAAAGTACTACTTATGTTTGACGTTACGCTAACAGTAATTACTGATTTAAACAATTGCTGCTCATCATTTATTGTTATAAAGGTGTTTTTAGCCTGCACTTAAGTGTTTGACCTTTTGGTCAGTAAAGTTACAATCATTCAACACGTTAAAAACAGCATTGCCATAATGAGCACACAAACAAAGCCAAATAAAAAAGAACTCACTCGAGTAAAAAACCAAACATTAATACTCGATGCCGCCGAGCAATTGTTTTCTCAGCTTGGTTACGATGGCACCAGTATGAGCATGGTTGCCAAAGAAGCAGGCGTTCCTAAGGCCAATATTTTATATTATTTTAAAAGCAAAGACGGCCTATACGAAAACGTAATAGACCGCATAATAGCGCATTGGAACTTAGGCTTAGATAACGTAACCCCTGAGGACGACCCTGCACATGTGCTTTATCACTATATTAAAAGCAAAGTAATACTTGCCGTAAGTCAGCCGCTGCAGTCACGTTTATTTGCCAGTGAAATACTACGCGGTGCTCCGTATTTACAAAACTACTTTAGAACCAACACGCGCCCGTGGGTAAAACAAAAGGTAGACGTGTTTCAGGCATGGATAGATGCAAACAAAATGGATAATGTTGACCCTTACCATTTATTATTTACCATTTGGTCAACTACACAGTACTACGCCGACTTTCAGGCTGAAGTACTACTGGTAATGAACAAATTAGAATACGACGAAACCGATGTGGCACAAATAACGCAATCAATTGCCCACATAATTTTAAAAGGTATTGGCTTAAAAATACCTGAGCACAGTGAGGCCTAACCCATGAATAACTTTACCACCCCCGATTTATTTGACGATCACCGCGAAAGCGCACAAGTAGCCGACAGCGGCCTACGCCACTTTGGTAAAAAAACCACCTTTAGTGGTCAAGCAGTTACCGTTACCTGCCCAGACGATAACTCGTTTGCCGCCGATATACTGCATGAAAACGGTAAGGGTAAAGTATTAGTTATTGATGGCTTTGCTAGCAAACGCTTTGCTTTTATAGGCGATATTATGGCTGAGCGCGCGTTAAAAAATGGCTGGGAAGGCGTTGTTATTAACGGCTGTTGCCGCGATATAGAAATACTTGCCACTATGGACTTACCAGTAATGGCGCTTGGCTCAACCCCGCGTAGCACATTAAAACGTGGCTTTGGCGATAAAAACCAAACAGTAACTATGCTTAGC
>NZ_CAWUKC010000148.1:0-3687 GCF_963922945.1 uncultured Pseudoalteromonas sp.
CTCATTTACTCCTCATTCGCTTCTCTTTGTGCAACTTTTTAGCTTTGCTATATATAAAAACGCGCTGCTTTTTCTGGCTTAAGGCCATAAAGTGATTTATTCGCAAAGAGGGTAAGAGGCGCCGCGCTTTTAGAGGAAGAGATGAACTATTGAGTAATCGTTGCTTTGTGTTTTCTCATTTATTTCTGATTCAATTCTCTTTGTGCAATATTTTTGTCTAGAATAACGCTTTTATAAAAACCACAGCGTTTACAAAACAAAATATAAATGAGTTTGTAAACGCCACTTTAATTTTTACCAACTATACGTTGCGCTTAACGTATATTGTTCACCGCGCCCTGGTGTACCGGGTATTTCTTCAAACGACTCATCCCATAAGTTATCTGCCGCTAAAGTAATAAATAAATTGCTTAACTGTGGCGGGGTTATTTTAAGCGTTAGCTGGGTAAATAACGCGTTGTCGTGGCCGTTTCTAAGTGCGTTTTTGTGTTGTGTACGCCATTCGTTGTCTATTCTAAATTCTAAAATATCAGTTGGGTTGTACACAGCGCCGAGTGTTATACGGTGATCAGGAAAGTTTAACGCGTAAAAACTAGCATCAATATCGGCAGCGCCATAGTTTTCTGATTTATGCAAATAGGTGTAGCTAGCAATAAGTTTTGCAGTATCAAAGTGTTTAGTCGCTAAAAATTCAACCCCTGCAGTATCAATATCAACTGGGTTTGCAAAGCGCGCAGAGGTGGAGTCAAAATTAAAGGTCCAGTCGGTTAAGTTATTATCTTTTCGATAAAAAATGGCTGAGTTTAACTGCCAGCTTTGCTCTTCAAGTAGTAAGCCTAGTTCTAAGTTTGAAGTCGTTTCGCGCTCAAGGTTGTAGTTACTTCTAAATAACCCGCCAGAATCGCTGCCACCAATAGCTGTGTAGCCTGCAACTTGGCTTGCCTGCGCGTATGATAAATAAAGACTGTGCGCTGTGCCGTCACTGTTTTGGGTATTTAAGGTTATATCACCAATAGCTGATATTTCAGCATCATCACGATTAGTATCATCATACGCAGCACCTAAGCGAAAAGTAAGCTGCTGACTCGCTTTTAAAGCCATAGTGTATTGGGGCAATATGCTCAGCTTATAATATTTTCGTGAGGTAAAGTTGTTTTCAAGTGTGGTTGATTCAATCGAGTCATCAATAAACTGTGCAGAGTAATTGATTGCCAGTGCATTGCTTTGTGCATGGCGGCCCGAAAGAGCCAGCGATTTAACTTCGCTTTTATGAAACGCTTCAAATGCACTTGGGTTTTCGCGCGAATAAATATAGTGATCATCATGGGTACGGTAATATGCCGATACTTCAAAATTGCTGTTTTCAGCGTAATTTTGTTTGTGATTAAGCATCCAAAGGCGGGTTTCTAGATCTTCAGTTTCGTTAACGCCAAAAGGGGTATACAAGTTAGGCCAACCAAAAAACTTATCTTGCGAGCCATAAAATAAATCGGTTTGGCTATCCTCGCTTGCTAATTGCACGCGAGCTGAGGCGCGTGAAAAGTCATGGTCACCATTATCAATAGTGCCATCACTTTGCGAGTGAGAATATTCACCTTCAAAACCAAGGGTATAGTTAACTAAGCTATCAAGTTGTGTGTTTTTAGCTGCGTGAATACTTTGAAGATTAAAGTCATTCGTACCAGTACCAAGTGATACACTACCGCCAGTAATAATCGGTTTCCAACCAAACGAAACCGTACCTACAGAGCTGTTCATACCGTATAGTGCATTATCAGCACCGGTTAAAACTGCTGGGCCGCTTAGCATTTGCGGTGCAATGGGAATTTCAGCAAAATAATGACCAGATTGCGGGTCAAGCAGGGTAGCACTGCCTACTTTAAAGCCGGTGTTTTCAAAAATACCGCCACGAATAGTTACATCAGCTTGTGCCTCAGCCATATTTCGTGATTGAAGATCTACACGCGGATCGTATTCTAAATTAGAAATAGGCGAGTCAAATGTACCGACAGGCAGTTTATTCGCAGTAGGCGAAGCTTCAACCGTTATTTGCTCGATTGATGACTCATTAGGTAGCGTATTGGCATCAACAAATGGGGTAACGCTGCATAACAGTGCAGGTAATATAACGTGTGGTGTGCTGTTCATGTGTTTCTCGTCGTTTTTTATTTGTAGCGGCGGTTACAATTAATTTCAAAGCTTATATTTGAGCATGATAAAATAACTAAATGTAACAGCAGACATTTTGTGCGCGATTGTACATTAATTTGTTAATAACTGCATTTGATAACCATTCACACTTTTCTCATTAGGTAACATTTATAATGGATACTAAAGAACACAATACTATTTACTTTGCTGGTGGCTGCCTGTGGGGTGTACAAGAGTTTATGAAACACTTACCAGGTGTTGTTATCACACAGGCAGGGCGCGCTAATGGAACAAGCAAAACGACAGGTGGCGAATACGATGGTTATGCAGAATGCGTAAAGGTAATTTATGACCCAAACGCCGTTACCCTAAATAAGCTGTTTGACTACTTTTTTGAAATTATTGACCCATACAGCATTAATAAACAAGGGGATGACGTAGGCCCTAAATACCGCACTGCTATTTACAGTAAACACCAAACCCATTTAGACGCAGCAAACAACTATATCAAAAAGCGCAGCGATGCCGATAAAATTGTAGTACAGGTAGAGCTGTTAACTAATTACGTACCAAGCGATCCTGAGCACCAAGACCGTTTAACCAACCACCCTGATGACTATTGCCATATACCTTTTGAGTTATTGCATAAATACAGAACGAGTTAATAAAAACTATTGTTTATTTTTTCTTTGAGCTTTTTTGCTTAGTTTTTTCTCTTTTTTACGCGGAAACATGTCTCTACTTAGGTACGGTATAGCCAAAAAAAAGATCCCACACCCTAAGTAAAAAAAAAGGTTAAAAAGATAAGCAAATGGAGAGGTAGAGAAAAAATAAACCTCAGATTCAACTCGATAATCTGTTGGTGTATGAACATAACCGTCGTATATAGATTTTACGGCGATTATTATAAGTAATAACCCTACAGCAAAAGAAAACAAAGAGAATGCTACTTGGTTCAACAGCATTCTAGTATTACTAATATTAGCATGTTTTATTTTTGGCTTCTTTTTTGTTTTTTTATTATTTGATTGCTTCATGCTTACCAAAAAAAGTAATAATCATAGCTATAAATATTCCGACAAAACCAACGGTTGAGAAAATTGAGCTATATTCACTTTTAATACTGAAAATATTTAGCAGACTAGTTATTAATAAAAGTGATATTCCAAGTGCTTTTAAAACTTTTAGTGTTTTATTTAAACCAAACCAATCACGGCAAGAAGGGCATGTAGGTTTCATTTTAATCCTTTATTTAACCTTTTTAATTCCTCTTAATACTCTAAAACCAATATAACTTGATCTTCGGTTTGCTGTAAATACCAGTCTTTGGAAGTGGTGTAAGTGTTTGTGCTCCTTTAGCTAATGTAAGACCTATTTATAAAGTAATTCTGCCAAAGCTATTATAGGAGGGCTTAAAATTTAAATTATATTTGAGAAATCATAAGTAATTAGAAGCTACGCTTCTCGCGCAAGCAAGCTTAGCGCCTTGTATCTCTCGTTGATAAATGATTAGCTATCATTTATCACATCGAAGTC
>NZ_CAWUKC010000149.1:0-3415 GCF_963922945.1 uncultured Pseudoalteromonas sp.
TGGCAGTGTGTAAACAATTGGCGCAATAATGTCGTCAGTGTGGTTTACGTTGATTACGCGCATTGTGTCGTCTGACTCAAAGTGCGAATCTTTATCTGCGAATACGTAAATAATGCCGCCACGTGCGCGTACTTCTTCTACGTTTGATTTAAGCTTTTCTAATAGCTCATTGTTTGGTGCTACAACAATAATTGGCATGTCGGCATCAATAAGTGCAAGTGGGCCATGTTTTAGCTCACCTGCTGCGTAGGCTTCTGCGTGAATGTACGAAATTTCTTTAAGTTTAAGTGCACCTTCCATTGCAATTGGGTATTGCGAACCACGGCCTAAAAATAGTGAGTGGTGTTTATCGGCAAACTCTTCTGCAAGGTCTTCAATACCATTAGCAAGCAATAATGCCTCTTCAAGCTTAGTCGGAAGTACTTTAATTGCGTTTACAATAGCACTTTGCTCAAGCTGTTTTTCTTGCGCTATAGACGCAGTAAGCATTAACAAACCAACTAATTGAGTGGTAAATGCTTTAGTAGAAGCTACACCAATTTCAGCGCCGGCTTTAGTCATAAAGGCAAGGTCTGATTCGCGCACAAGTGATGAACCTGGTACGTTACAAATGGTCATTGAAGCCATATAACCTTGCTCTTTAGCTAAGCGTAATGCAGCTAACGTATCGGCTGTTTCACCCGATTGTGAAATAGTCACAAGTAGGCTGTTTTCGTGTACATACGATTGGCGGTAACGAAACTCAGAGGCAATCTCAACATTACAGCTAACGCCTGCAAATTGCTCAAGCCAGTAACGGGCAACCATACCTGAATGGTATGACGTACCACAGGCAATAATTTGTACGTGTTTTACATCTTTAAATATTTGTTGAGCGCTGTCGCCAAAGGCATCTATCGCTACGCGGTCGTCGTTTAAACGCCCTTCAAGGGTATTACGTACGGCAAGTGGTTGCTCGTAGATTTCTTTTAGCATGTAGTGGCGGTAGTCGCCTTTGCCTGAAGCATCTTGTGTGATGTTTGATTCAATCACTTCACGTTCTACTGCGTTTCCATTTTCATCAAAAATTTCAACAGTGTCACGGGTAATGCGCGCTACATCACCTTCTTCTAAAAAGATAAAGCTGCGAGTAACCGGTAATAGTGCTAACTGATCAGAAGCAATAAAGTTTTCGCCAAGGCCTAAACCAATAACAAGTGGGCTACCTGAGCGCGCTACGATAATTTCGTTGTCGTTCGCTTTATCAAATACAACGGTACCAAACGCACCTTCAAACTGCTTAACCGCTGCTTGAACAGATGCAAGTAACGTAGTGTGTTGCTTACGAAGCTTATGAATTAAGTGCACCATTACTTCGGTATCGGTTTCAGATAGGAACTCGTAACCTTCTTCTTTAAGCGATGCGCGTAGGCTTGCGTGGTTTTCAATAATACCGTTATGCACAAGTGCTAGTTGGTTGTTTGATACATGCGGGTGAGCGTTTTCTTCTGTAACGCTACCGTGTGTTGCCCAGCGCGTGTGTGCAATACCTGTATGGCCGCTTACGCCTGCTTTATCAAGTGCAGCTTCTACGTTTACTACTTTACCTACGGCTTTTACAGTATTTAGTGTAGAGCCTTCTAAAAGTGCTACACCGGCAGAGTCGTAGCCACGGTATTCAAGACGTTTAAGGCCTTCAACTAAAATTTTATTTACTGGGCGTTCTGCAACTGCCCCAACTATTCCACACATAGTGTCTCCATTAATTTTTTAATTCTAGTAACTCACTTTGTAGTTACTAATCAATAATCTCTGCACAAATTAGTTTTACACCACACGCCTCAATCGCTTTGCGTTTATCATCTGCTAAGCCTGTATCGGTTATTAAAGTGGTTACTATTTTCCACGGTAATTCTAAATTTGGTATTTTTCGGCCAATCTTATCTGATTCAACCATAACGATTACTTCGCGGGCGGCCTTTGCCATTACTTGGCTTAAGCCAACTAGCTCATTAAAGGTCGTAGTGCCGCGTTTTACATCTATGCCGTCTGCACCAATAAATAGCTGATCAAAGTCGTAAGAGCATAATACGTTTTCGGCAACTTGCCCCTGAAACGACTCAGAATGCGGATCCCACGTACCACCAGTCATTAAAAGTGTTGGCTCGTTCTCAAGTGCTAATAAACGGCTCGCCACTTTAATCGCGT
The DNA here is from genome assembly GCF_963922945.1 of uncultured Pseudoalteromonas sp. Classification (GTDB taxonomy): domain Bacteria; phylum Pseudomonadota; class Gammaproteobacteria; order Enterobacterales; family Alteromonadaceae; genus Pseudoalteromonas. The sequence goes on from NZ_CAWUKC010000149.1 coordinate 2,188, forward strand.
TAGTCATTACAACTAACCCGCGTTTATTTGCAAGCTCTGGGATCATCGCGGCCGTAGTACGCCCGCTATCAATAATAATGCGGTTATGATCTTTTATAAGTGCAGCTGCTGCCTTAGCTATTGCGACTTTGCGCTTAGAGTCTATTTCGTCACTTACAATTTCTTTAGGCAGTGCAATAGCACCACCGTAACGGCGCAGTAACAGGCCACTTTTTTCAAGCGCGGTTAAATCTTTACGAATGGTTACTTCAGATGTTTGAAACTGCTCAGCAAGTTTTTCTACAGCCACTTCACCTAGCTCATTTACCTGAGTAAGGATTAAATGACGGCGTTGCTGTGTGTTTCGTTTAGTCATAAAGTAAGATATTAAGTTTCGTTTCGAAAGATACGCAATTTTAAACGAAACAAGTTAAATGGCAAGTGAACGAGCAAAAATAAAGCAGCTTTCAACAAGTAATAATAAAGGTAAAATAGCTTTAGCAGCTTTTAACTAAACAAAGAAATAATAATGCAGCCATTTAATAGCTTAAACAAAGAGCTTTTAGCCCTACGTAAACAAACTGGCGAAATATGCCGACTCTTTAATAAGAGCCCGAGTAAAGGCAATTTAAAACGCATTAAAGAGCGATTCGCTCAATGCGGTGAAGGGGTAATTATAGAGTCAGGTTTTCATTGTGATTATGGTAAGCAAATAATAATTGGTGATCGAACTTTTATAAACATTAACTGTACGGTATTAGATGCTCCAATTAGTGAAGGAGCAATCAGCATTGGTGATGACTGCTTAATTGGCCCTAACGTTCAACTCTTGGCGGTATCTCATGCTGTTAACCCTACACAGCGACTCGATAAAGAAAACTTTGCATCACCCATCACAGTGGGTAATAACGTGTGGATTGGCGCAGGAGTTATTATTTTGGCAGGAGTGTCGATTGGGGCTAACAGTGTTATTGGTGCGGGATCTGTCGTTACCACAAATGTAGAGGCAAATACGGTTGTTGCGGGTAATCCTGCCCGTGAGGTAAGAGTACTATAATTATAATCGACGCGCTACGCAGTAAAGTATCGTGGTGCCGACAACGATGAAGAGCCACAGTGAAATATTGCACTATCATCCGCCAATGCATTTAATAGCCAAAACACTGCTCACAAAGAGGCGCTTAGGAGACGCTACGCTTTAGAGAAGAAAAGGCTCACGATTACTTTTCTACAGACGTAAACAAGCCCG
>NZ_CAWUKC010000150.1:0-3388 GCF_963922945.1 uncultured Pseudoalteromonas sp.
CGAATTTTTTCTTTGGTGGCCTGATCAAACATAATATGAAATAGATCATCTCCATCGTGCCATACTCTAAACTCGGCTCGCTGGCGGTAGTTAATTGGCTCTGAGCTAAATACCTCTAATTGTTGCACACCAAAGCGCTGAAACTGCGATGTAATGCGTTGTTCTTTTTCAGCTAACTGCGCATCGTACTGTGTGGTATCTATTTTAATCACTGCCATTAATACTACTACCTTATCTATGAGATCTATTTATCGGCGCTATTGTAGGGAGCGATGTGTATTTGTCTAGTTTTGCCGATAATAAACTTGCTGTTTTTTTACACATACCCTTTAGTTTTATAAGTTATAGCCGATAATAAGCTACGTATGTAATGGAGGTGGATCATGAAAATCGGCAATTATGGCTATACGCCTAACAACCAGGTTAATAAATTCAGTAATAAAGAGGCGCTACAGCAGCCAACAATCCAATCTCCGCAAGAGAGTTCATTACAACGAGGCAGAGAACTTGCTGCAAAAGTGCTAGGCGACAAAATGGCAGAGCAGCTCGGTTTACCTGTTGAGAAAAAACAAGCTGATAAACCTTTATTTGATTTTGATGAAGTTATTAAAAATGTACTCGACTTTGTATCTGGCGCAGTCAATAAAGCCAAAGCAAATGGTGCCGACGATGATAAATTAAAAAATATGTTAGCCGATGCGCGTACGGGTGTTCAAACAGGTATTGACGAAGCGGTCGATGAATTAAAAGGCACCGGCGTATTTAACGAAGAAATGCAAGAAGGCATCGATAAATCAAAAGAGGGTATTTTTGAGGGACTTGATGAGTTTGAGCAAACTCTATTTAACCCGCAGCCGCTCAGTGTTAGCGTAAGCCAAGCGCAATATGTAAGCATGAGCAGTAATGCCGAATATAAATTTACAACAGCCGAAGGTGATGAAGTCAGTATTAGCTTTGCTAATGCATATGAATCAAAAACAGCTAGCGGGTATCAACAAAGCAACAACAGTGAATCGTTTGCCAGCTCATCGTCGCAATCTCAAGAGCTGTCTTTTTCAATGTCAGTTAATGGTGATTTAAATGAGCAAGAGCAAGATGCTATTAATGCTATGATGGAAGAGCTACAAGGTGTAAGTAAAACATTCTTTAGTGGTGATTTGGATGAAGCATTTGAAAAAGCACAAGAGCTGAGCTTAGGCAGTGAGCAACTTGTTGCATTTTCAATGGATCTCCGTCAAACAAAAACAGTCGCTACGGTTAAAAGTTATGAGCAATACCAGCCAAATCCTGTAAAAGAAGTCGCTGATGTAATAGCACCATTTAATGAGGATCTAAAAAATGCATTTGATCAAGCATCGCAACTAGGCCTACAAGATCAGCTTGCCGGTATTATAGAGTGGCTAAATCAAGATCAAGCCGCGGTCGATCAGCTAGTTGACTACACCCAGGCAATGTTTGACCACTTAAACCAACTCAATTCAGCCGGCGATTCACTTCAAGAGCTAAAGTCTGAGTAAGACTAAACTGCTTTCTTTTATAAATACCTCATGGCAAACTGCCGTTCTTAATAAATAATAGGAACCACAGTTTGTCAGCCCACATAATGGTATTTGATTCAGGTATTGGTGGCACCACCGTGCTTGAGCATATTCAAAAGCGTATTCCTAATGCCCAGTACAGCTATTTTATGGATAATGCGTTACTCCCTTATGGCGCACAAACCCAACAGACCATTATAAGCCGCTTATGCTCACTCATTTATTTTATTGAGCAAAACGCGCTTGTTGTCGATCTTATTGTTATAGCCTGCAATACAGCCTCTACATCAGCTTTAAGTGAAGTACGCAAAATTACATCAATACCTATTGTGGGTGTTGTGCCTGCAATAAAACCCGCTGCACAAGTATCTCGTACAAAACACATTGGCTTATTGGCAACCCCAGCCACAGTGGCAAGCCCTTATACTCATACTTTAATCAAAGAGCATGCGAGCAATACTGAGGTTAGCTTATATAGTAGTGTTGAGCTGGTGGCATTGGCAGAGCAGTTCTTTTTCACCCAACAGCTCAATACACATAAATTACACAAAGCACTTATGCATTTAGGTATCCACTCAGATATAGACGTACTGGTACTCGGCTGTACACATTTTCCAATTCTCAGTGATGCCATACAAGCGTACTTTAATAACACAGTGCAATTACTTGATTCTGGCGCGGCGATTGCCAGCAGAGTGAGTTACCTATTAGATCAGCATAACCTAAAAAGTAAATGGGCGGGTGAAAAAAAGCCGCTGCACTATTATGCAACGGCTGATATATTAAGTAATAAGCAAGTAATAAAGGACGTTACACTGATTGATTTGTCCCAGTACGTAAAGAGCTAGCGTCATCTTCTTGTTTTTGTTTTGCTTCACGTACCTTCAAAGTACGCTGTTGGAACTCACTATCATTTAACTTAGTTATTGCATTGTCTGCATCTGCTTGCGCCATTTCGACAAAACCAAAGCCACGACGTTTGCCAGTATTTTTATCTTTTAATAAGCGTACGTTGAAAACTTTACCTTGCTCTTCAAACAAAGCGCGAACAACCCCTTCATTTGCACGATAAGGGAGATTACCAACATATAGTGTTTTTGTTTTTACTTCAGCTTCTTCACCACCCTCAGATGACATTGCTGCAATAGTAACTCCGCCAATTAATAAGCCAGCACCAAACAGTAGCGCGGGGCTTAAAGCTAAGCTACCTAAAGCAAACTCAACGATAACAAAACCAGCTACAGCAAGAATAATAGAGAAGACAAAAGATTTTTGATCGGGTAATTTCATTTTAGATCTACCAATATACAGGAAATAAACATTAATTTAACATTGTGAACTTGCTATCTTAACGTCTTAAACGAACATAGCAATGAAATTTGTATTAAATAATAAAAAATAGATTGAAAAATAACCGTATTCGTAAGTGATATAGCCGCTTTTGGGATGTTTTGTTCTATTTTTGTTCAAACAGTAAAAAGATCTAAAAAAAGGGTTGATCTGTTTTCGGATCTCCCTATAATGCGACCCCACTGAGACGGGGAACAGCAACGCATAGCGAAGCAGGAACTGCTCACAGAGTTAAGTAAAACTTAGGTTTTAAATAATCGTAAGAAAGTTTGAAATTAAGTGTTGACTCGAAAAATAAAGGATGTATTATACGCATCCCTAGCGACAACGTCGCAACGTTCTTTAACAATATAAAGCAATCATCTGTGTGGGCACTCGTACAGATTGAGTTCTAACAGCCAAGCTACTTAGGTAGTGAGGCAAACAAATTTAGAGTCTCAATTGAAACTGAGTGACCAACAGAATAATTACTTAGGTAGTTATTCAGCACAGTCAATTCA
>NZ_CAWUKC010000151.1:0-3366 GCF_963922945.1 uncultured Pseudoalteromonas sp.
GACGTTGGCCGTAAAGATAAAACTAAAAACCTGCGTTTAGGTTTAAATTATGTAGCCAGTAATTTTGGCATGGTTTCTACCTATGTGGATTTTATGGATAAAAACTCTACGCAAAATGCAATTGAGTTTGACCGTGTAATTGTAGGTGTTAACTTTACTTTTGCGTTAAAGGCTAATTAATGAAGTATTTTTTTGGTTTAATGCTGCTTGTATTTAGCAGCATTTGTTTTGCTCAATCTGCGCAAAATTATGTGTTAGGTGCAGGTGATAAGGTTGAAATTAAAGTATTTGGCCAACCCGACTTAGAAGTAACCGCTCTTTTAGGAAATAGTGGTGAGGTAAATTATCCATTTTTAGGGAAAGTAAAACTCTCAGGACTTAACACTTCGCAAGTTGAACAAGTAATAACGGAAGGTCTAAAACCTGACTACTTGGTAAACCCCAACGTTTATGTACAAGTTGTTGAGTACCGACCTTTTTATATACATGGTGAGGTTAAAGAACCAGGAGCTTATGCTTACCAACCGGCAATGACTGTAAACCAAGCTATTGCTTTGGCTGGTGGCTTAACCGAGCGCGCATCTACCGATAAAATTTATATTTTTAAAGAGCAAACTAAAAAACAACAACAAAAAGGTAGTTTGAATAGCCAAATTGCGGCGGGCGATACCATAAAAATTGAACAACGCTTGTTTTAAGCAGTTTACAAGGCAGTAATAAATGAATCAAATGAATGAAAGTATAAAGAATAACGATGATGTTATTGATTTAGGTGCATACTTCAACGTAATTAAACGTGCTAAATGGAGAATCTTAAGTTTTTCAATAGTAGTTACACTATTAACTATCATGGTTGCCCTTACTTTAGTGCCTAAGTATGTAGCAACGGCCACTTTGTTAATTGAAGCAGAGCAGGCTAAAGCAGTAAGTTTCCAAGAAATATATGGTTTAGATTCTAATAAGAAAGAATATTATCAGACTCAGTTTGAGGTGATGAAGTCTGATAGTATAGCTCGCGAAGTAATAACTAAACTTAACCTCAATGAACATAAAGACTTCATTACAAAGCCTTCAGCTCTTAGTGAGCTAAATAAAGCTATAAAGAAGCAATTTCCTTTTTTAAATAAAAAAGAGCCAAAAACAATCTCTCCTGAGCGCCAAGCTGAACGAAAAATGCTTGGATATTTGGCTATGTTTAAATCTCGCTTATCAATAGCGCCAATTAAAAATACTCAATTGGTAAGAGTTAGCTTCGAGTCCAGTGACCCTCAGTTAGCTGCACTTGTTGCAAATACAGTGTGTGAAGTTTATATAGAAAGCCAAATGCGTGCAAAAATGGGCATTACGCAACAAGCATCTAGTTGGCTAAACACGCGTTTGTCTCAACTTCGTGTTCAGTTAGATGACTCTGAGGTACGTTTGCAGGCTTACCGAGAGCAGCAAAAACTAGTTGATATTGAAGGGATAGCGGGCCTTGCAACGCAAGAGCTTGAGCAGATATCGGAACAATTAGTAAAAGCGCGAAACGAAAAAAACAACCTTGAAAGCATTAATCGAGTTATTAGTGAGTATGGTAATAATAACTTAGAGTTATTAGGCAGTATGCCTGAAATTACATCGCATAAAGTTATTCAGGATGTAAAACGTGAAGTTATCTTAGTGGAACGTAAGCTAAGTGACCTGAGTGAGGTTTATGGCCCTAAGCATCCTAAAATCATCTCAGCTAAGGCAGAATTGGCAACAGTGAAAAATAATCTAAATAAACAAATTAAAGGGCTCATTACTGGTATTGAAAAAGAGCTTAATCGTATTACACGTACTGTAAAGGCGCTAGAGAGGGATTTAGTTAATATACGTGCTGAATATCAGGATATTACTCGAAAAGAAACGCAATACAACCAACTTAAGCGTGAAGTAGAAACTAATCGAAACATATTTAATACTTTTTTATCTCGTTCTAAAGAAACTGAAGTAACTAGTGATTTTAGCTCTGCTGCTGCACGTTTTACTGATCGTGCTTTTGCGCCTAATGAGCCTACTAAGCCTAACAAAAAATTAATTATTGTACTTGCTTTTATCGTTAGTTTTATTTTTGCGGTTGTAGTGAGTTTTGTTTTTGATGCTCTCAATGACACTATAAAAACCAAAAACGATGTTGAGGGTAAGCTTGCACAGCGTATGCTAGGCTTATTACCTAATGTACCTATGCCTAAAAAGAGCGTATTTTCTATACATGCTTACCTTGACGATAACTACAGGCGTTTTGCAGAGTCTGTGCGTACATTTCGTACTAGCTTATTATTAACGCAGTTAGAGCGTGACAACAAAGTTATCGCCGTTACATCAAGTTCACCGGGTGAAGGTAAGACGACTACATCTGCTAACTTAGCAATTTCGCTTGCGCAGATGGGGAAAGTTTTATTAATAGATGCAGATCTACGTAAACCTAGCATTGCTAAACGATTTGAAATTCCGATTTTTCATCCTGGACTTAGTAACCTCATTATTGGCACTGAGCAATACAGTGAATGTGTTTATGTTGATGAAAAGTCTGGCGTATCTGTAATGCCTAGTGGTCAGATCCCTGGTAATCCGTTGGAGCTTTTATCAAGTGGTCGTTTTAATGATGTACTTGAAGTGCTCAAAACTAAGTACGATCATATTATTATTGATACACCGCCTACTCAGGCAGTGAGTGATGCACTTGTTATTTCACAAAGTGCTGATTCGGTAATTTATGTTGTTAAGTCGGATGTTACACGTATTAAGCTAATAAAAGCGGGTATAGAGCGTTTATTTGAGTCTAAAGCCCATATCGCCGGTATTGTGCTAAATAAAGTTGATATGAGTAAAAATAAAGATGAGCATAGCCAGGGTTATTACGATTATTACGATTACTCGCAAAAACCTGAGCAACCTACCTCTTAATTGCTAAAAATTTATGTTTGACATCCACTCTCATATTTTGCCAGGTATTGACGATGGCGCTAAAGATTTAAACGAATCTTTAGCGCTATTAAAAATGGCGCAAAATGATGGGATAACACACATGGTGGCAACCCCGCATATTCATATAGGTCGATTTAATAACTCAGCAAAAGCTCTTATTAATGACATTGATGTTTTAAAGCAAGAGGCTTTTAATGCAGGTATTGATTTAAAGCTTGCAGTAGCTGCCGAGGTTAGGCTCGACATTGAATTAATGGCGATGGTTATGGCAGGGCAGTTACCTTTTATTGGTGCGTTAGATTCGGTTAATTATTTGTTGTTAGAATTACCGCATTCCCACGTACCACAAGGCTACGATAAGTTTATAAATTGGCTATCTAAGCAAAATATAAAAGCGATAATTCCTCACCCCGAACG
>NZ_CAWUKC010000152.1:0-3290 GCF_963922945.1 uncultured Pseudoalteromonas sp.
GCTCGTAAACTGACTCTTCAAAGCTGGCATAGCTTACTTTAAACTTGCTGGTACCGCCTAATAACGGTAATTCATAACCTGAGTTTATGTTGTAGTTGGTTTGGTCAATGTAGGAAACATTTGCGTTGTCTGAAAGCAAGTTACCGTCTTCAACCACAGAGTTAGACGTGGCCGTCGCGTCGTCATATTCAAAAGAACGCTCGTCTTCGGTACGGTCTGTATCAACCCACATAGCGCTAATATCAAACTTGCCACCGTTATCAAATACCTTTTCAAAGCTGGCATTTAATGATGTGTCATCGCCATCACGAGTATCAGATTGATCTTCGCGGTTATCAAAATCATCAGTTGCATAATTAGGGTTATTTTCAGGGCTATCACCATAACGTATGCTTGATTTTTGTTTTGGGTTATAACGACCTTGAAAATTAGCCCCTAGTAGTAAACGTCCACCTGCAAACTCAGTACCGTAAACGCCTGCAAAGCTTTCTTTTAGTTCACCATCATCATAGCGTAATCCTCCTGCGCGAATGTAACCGCCGTCTAAGCTGTAGCCATCGCGTAGTACAATATTAAGTGTGCCTGCTATAGCATCGGCAGAGCGGTTGGCACTTGATGAACGAATTATTTCTACACGCTCGATTAATTCTGCTGGAATACGGTCCACAAAAAATGAACGGTCAGCACCAGCGCCCGGAACTTCTTCGCCATTAATAAGTACTTTTGTGTAAGCCGGACTTAAGCCACGCATGCGTGCGCCGTCAGACTCAAGCACATCTGATAAAAACGTCACACTCGGGACACGCTTTAGTGCATCACCTGCTGTTAGTGGTTCAAAACGCTGAAAGTATTCTTGAGAGTATTCAAGCGTTGGGGCTAGTTCTTGTGAGCGGTTGCGATAACCTATTTCGCCATAGACTACTAACTCTTCAGATATTTTTACATCAGTTCTGTGTTCTTCCTGTGCTGCATATACTGCTAAATTGCAAAGTGATAGCGCTGTTACCAGTGCTTTAAGTTTAAAGTGTGCCATGTAATTTGCTCCTGTTGCTGGTTTGAAAGCAAACTAATTAAATTAAATGACGCAAATGTGACAACACCCTATTTAGATCAGCAGGTTATTAAGGTTTTAAACGTTTTACCTAGGCGTGTGAGCTAATCGCACTCCCAAGCAATATAGCGTTAATGGGCTATGTGCAGGTTATAAGTAAGTGCATATCATTTAGCTGTCACATCATTGAGCTAATATGACCCTGCTACAAAAAATGCACTTCGGGTAGCATAAATACATACGCAATTTAAATAAGACAAACTATGCGATTTAATCCCTTTATTAGCCATCGGCTTTTAACAAACAGTATTATAGCTATGGCGTTATTAGCCATATTTTTATGTGCCTATTTAGGGGAGCTCAAAGAGCTGCAACACATACAATGGCTCGATATTATCGGTGAGGGCGGCATAGTGATTATGACCCTAACTTGGATTGTTGCCTTACTTATTTCGCGCCCGCCGGGCAAAGTTACTCGTTATTTGGTGCTTGGGCTTGGTTTATTTATGTTCTCGGCTACGCTCGATTTGCTCGATGAATGGTTAATGCAACCTGCGCAGCAGTGGCTAAGCTGGATAGAGTCACTGCCAGCCCCCGTTGGGATGCTGCTAACCAGTTTAGGTTTATACCATTGGCACCAAGAACAATATGTTTTAAATAAACAGCTAAGGCGCCGTGAAGCACATTTACGTGAGCACGACAAAGTATGCCCCGTTACCGGCGTTTATACAGCCGAATACTTGCAAAGCGTGTTAAACACGCAGCTTAAGGCGCCGCAGCCAGTTTTATTAGCCGCTATTGATATACGCGACTTCGCGAGTTTTAATAATGAGTTTGGTTTTAGCGAAGGGGATCGACTGCTACGCGAAATAAGCGAGCTTATACTAATGAACTGTCGGTTAAGCGATGTGGTATGTCGTTATGCGGGAGATTGTTTTATGGTGCTAATGCCAGCCACATCAAAGCAGCAAGGTCAAGAGCTTCTTAGGCAAATAACAGCCGCATTAAAACATTGTGCTTTTAAAGTAGAAGGCTCTGGGCTTGCTAAGTTTCAGTGTGTAACTACCCACATCATACAAGCGCAAAAAAGTGATACAGCTCACGTGCTAATGCAACAATTGCACAGCGGCCTACAACTACAAAAACAACAAAGAGCCACCAGCAGTGAACAGTTATGTTAGCTTAAGTGACAAGTATTTAACTGCACAGGGGCTTATAACTGCCGTTGTAGAGCTTGCGCAAAGTAGGGGGGTTGCCCTGCATAAATTGTTACGCGGCACCGGTATTTTTGAGCAAGATTTACTCAGAGTTGAGCATTGCTTTAGTTTAGAGCAGCAAGTTAAATTAATAAGTCAATTTAAACGCCTAATGAACACCCCCGACAGCGGTTTTTTACTAGGGAGTCAATTAGTTAACGATTCAAGTAGCGCAGCACAAAGTGTATTGTACAGCGCTAAACTAGGAGCGGCTCTGTTACAAATACAGCGAGCGCATTTACAGCTTTGCCCTTTGTTTTTTAGTCAGCACTATGTAAGTAATCAGCAATTTTATATTTTTTTAAATGCTGCTACAGGGCTTGATGACGACCTACACAACTACATTTTAGAAATTTACAGTGCTGCGTTTTATAGTTTATTAAAGCGTTTAAGCCCGCACTATCCGCAATGTGAGTTCGACTTTAGCTTTAAACGACCGCGACATATGCATCAGTACGAGCAACATTTAGGTTTAAAGCTGCGTTTTGAGCAGCCAACGACTCGTTGGGTAATTAGCAAAACATTACTTCGCCAAGCTAACCCGTACGCCAGCGAATTACGCTTTATGCAAGCACGCGCTCAATTGGCTGTAAAATCACACGAAAAATACACCTTTATAGAGGCTGTTTGGCGCTATCTACACACTTATAACGAGGCAAGTTTAGAGCAAACCGCCCAGTATTTTGCTATGAGCCCAGCCACGTTTAAACGAAAACTAAAATGCCATAATATGCGCTTTTCGAGCTTAGTAGATGAGCAAAATAAACATAAAGCCATTTATTTACTTACCTTGCGCGCTAAGTGCAATGAGCATGTTGCTGAGCGTTTGGCGTTTTACGATATTCCTAACTTTAGGCGGGCATTTAAACGTTGGACAGGGCTAACCCCAAGCCAGTTAAAAGTATAAAGCGCACAGGTTAATACTTATTTTAAAAACCAGCAGCCTGCTCAATCACTATTGCATGGCGCTGCGCTAAACGCGT
>NZ_CAWUKC010000153.1:0-3252 GCF_963922945.1 uncultured Pseudoalteromonas sp.
ATAGCTGATAGCTGATAGCTGATAGCTGATAGCTGATAGCTGATAGCTGATAGCTCTTTAGAAGGATTTGTTTATGAAACTCGAAGATATCCGCCGTGAATACCTGCAAGACGCGCTAAGCGAAGATAACTTGCAAGATGATCCATTCAAACAATTTGAAATGTGGCTTGAGCATGCTGTTGGCAGTAATATTCCAGACCCAACGGCTATGGTTGTTGCAACCGTTGATGAAACTGGGCAACCTTCACAGCGTATTGTACTGTTAAAGCATTTAGATGATAACGGGTTTGTTTTTTTTACTAATACTGGCTCGCGTAAAGCACAAGAGCTAAAAGGCAATAACAAGATATCGCTGCACTTTCCGTGGCATCATATGGAACGCCAAGTCATTGTATACGGCGAAGCTAAACCCTTACCTACCTCAGCTGTGGCTAAATATTTCTTATCGCGCCCTAAAGAAAGCCAATTGGCTGCATGGGCGTCGCAACAAAGCAGGCCAGTGTCATCGCGTAAAATGCTTATGGAAACTTTTGCTAATATGAAGAGTAAATTTGCCAATGGCGAAATTCCATTGCCTGACTTTTGGGGGGGCTATTGCGTTGTGCCTTCTAAAATAGAGTTTTGGCAGGGTGGCGCACATCGGTTACACGACCGCTTTATGTATCAGCGTCAAGCTGATAATAGCTGGCAAATAACCCGTTTAAATCCTTAAACGGCTTTCGCTGTGAAGTTTATAGACTCGCATTGCCATCTTGATTTTAGCGAATTTGATGCAAGTCGCGAATCACTCATAAAAGAGTGTATTACTAAAGGCGTTGAGCGTTTTGTTGTGCCAGGTATTAGCTTGGCGCAATCTAAGCAACTAATCGCACTTAAAAGCAAGCACCCTCAATTACATATTGCCGCAGGGCTTCACCCTTATTTTTTAAATGAGCATAAAGACGCTCACTTAGCGCAGTTATTCGACTTTGCAAAAGCCAATAAAAGCCAGCTGGTAGCAATAGGTGAGTGTGGTCTTGATAGAAGTATTGAAGACTTTGAAAAACAAACCAATCTATTTGAGCAGCAAATAACGATTGCTAACGAACTGAACTTACCGCTTATTGTGCACCACAGGCAAAGCCATGACTTAATTGCGCAAGCGTTTAAACGTTGTAAGCCAAAATGTGGTGGGGTGATACATGCGTTTTCGGGATCGCTCCAGCAAGCCCACTATTACATTAAACAGGGTTTTAAATTAGGGGTAGGTGGGGTTATTACCTATGAACGGGCTGCTAAAACCCGTAATGTCATTGCTCAAATTGAGTCACAACATTTAGTGCTCGAGACTGACTCGCCCTCCATGCCACTGAGCGGCCACCAAGGTGAAATTAATACGCCACTACACATTCCAAATGTGTTTAACGTAGTATGTATCTTAAAGCAATGTGGCGATAAAGAGGCGCTTGCTAAGCAGCTTTACGACTCTTGCTCAGAAGTTTTTTGCATATAGCGGTTAACCTGCCAACGCTTTAATCCACGCCCAAGCTGCCAAGTAAAAATACACGCAATCACTAACATTAATAATACTTGCCTACCTAAATCATGAAAATGATTGTGGCTGTCAGATATCGCCGCACGGGTTAAATAAGTAATAGACACAAAGCCAAGGGGCTTGTCTATATCGCTTACCACAGGTTCTACAAATGGGGTTTTTAATTTACTTATACCGGGTGTGGACTCTGGTAATTGGCCAAATATGTGGTGTGACTGCCAATGATCACTGCTGGCTATAAGCACGCCTTGTTGATCGTAAATTGTGGCCGAGAGTACAAACTCGTCTTTACTTATATCGTTACACAGCGCATTAAGTTGTGGTTTGTTTTTAGCAAGCAATGGTTCTTTAGCATTGAGTGCCATAAATCGGGCTAAGCTTTTAGCTGTATTATTAGCACTATTATAAAGTAGTTGATGGCTCTCCGAGCTACTATTAACACCTACAAAGCTCAGTAATACAAAGCAGCCCGCAGCCAAAAGCAAGCGAACAATTCGCTTTCTTTGAGATGCAGATAAAGGGCTTTTTATATGGTTATTTTTCATAGTCACCGTATATGCTACTGACAGCATTTTGATTTGATGTTACAACTACGGTAACTATAACCTTAAATCTACCCTGTTGGCGAATTTAGCATTATAAGTACCTTAATTGATACGCCTAGTTAGAAAAATAATCACTACACACGGAGACCCCATGTCGCAAACGAACATGGCACAGCCACATGCTGAGCAAGTATTACAGCCTTTAACGTTAAACTCATGGTTTGATTACAATGAAGGGAATTTTACTCCTGCTCAAACATTGCCAGATAAAACAGCTGGTATATTCAGTATTGCGTTTGCCGGCGGTTTCGAACTAACGCATGTAACCAGTATCATTAAGTTTTTAAAAGAGCATGGACTCAATGTAACGGCTGTATGCCAGTATCAGCCCGACTTAGGCTTAGCGCCAGCTTTGTGTTTTTATAGCCCTGAAGCTGACACAAAAATTAATCCGCTTGTGCTAGGGGAGTTTGCAAACACGCTTGATTGTCAGCTAGTACAAGTCACTACGCCGCCAAACTTGTATGAACCAGGCTTATTGGTTATGGATATGGACTCCACCGCTATCACCATAGAATGCATTGATGAAATTGCACGCTTAGCAGATGTTTATGATGATGTGGCTTCTGTGACTGCGCTTGCGATGGCCGGAAAGTTGGATTTTAGCGAGAGCTTAAATCAGCGTGTTGCAAAATTAGCTGGTATAGAGCAAAGCTTAATTGATGAGCTAAAACAGACTTTACCGTTGATGCCAGGTATTAAAGCATTGTGCCAAATATTAAAGCAGCACCATTGGTATTTAGCTATTGCATCAGGTGGCTTTGTGCCTTTTGCCGAGCGTGTGCAGCAGCTGATTGGTTTAGATGAGGTACATGCCAATGTACTTGAGTTTGAAGATAATAAACTCACAGGAAAGGTTTTAGGTGGTATTGTTGACGCGCAGCAAAAAGCGGTTGTTTTAGAAACACTGCAGCAAAAGCGGGGCTTAGCAAATACGCAAACGGTAGCCATAGGTGATGGCGCAAACGATTTGCTAATGATGGAAAAAGCAGGACTAGGCGTTGCCGTACACGGCAAACCAAAGGTGGTTGAACACGCACAAGCGGCTATATGTCAGGGCTCGTTACTGCAATTGTTGTATATGTTGGCTATCCCTTTTAAAAAATAACCTGA
>NZ_CAWUKC010000154.1:0-3237 GCF_963922945.1 uncultured Pseudoalteromonas sp.
GAGGTTAGATACCAAGATTCTAAAACTGTGGCCAAAATTAGTTGACCACTACAGACCACTGAAAAAGCTAACGTCCTGTTAACGGGCAAAATTTAGTTGGCTAGAATAAGCGACGAAGAAGCACAAACCAACTGTTTTTTGTCCTTGTTTAACAGTTTGTTAGGGTTACTTAAATCTTACAGTTTTTATATGCATCTTTGTAGTTAGATGAGTTTCTAACCACAAAGTCAAGTTGGATAGTAGTTGCAACAGGTTGTCTATTTGAATTTGTTGATGTTGGAACCCATTTCCATTTTTCAATAGCCCTTGTAGCCTGAATATCAAATACACCTTCAGGAAACGCTTTTATTATTTTAGGGTTAATTGCATTACCACTTGAATCAATAATTAGCGAGAATTCAACGCAACCCGATATTCTTTTGGTGTTAGCCTGTTGGGGGTATTTGGGAGCAATCTTTTTTTTAACTACCCAGTAATCAAGTACAGCTTCTTTATTACCAATTAAATCTAAATGCTCGTTAGAAGAATTTTTTTTTGTAGTTGAGCATCCACTCAAAAGTAAAACTCCAATTGCGAATAAAAATGATACTTTCACGAACTCTCCTTGTAACCCTAACAGTTTATTGAACACCACTTTGGGGGTTTATAACGCCCCAAAGCGGCGCATATTACATTGCTCAATAATTACACTCAATAACTGTAATGTAAACAAGCAATTAGACAGTAGTGAAAAAGCCTTTGTTATGTTGCCCCAAAACGACTTTTAATAATGTTATTGGACAAAGTCAAGATAGCTGTTTATATGCACAGTTTACTCTAAAGGTAAATTTTGCCTTTGTGCATTTAGCCGTATGAGTTAGAGCATTGGCGAGATAAGCGAGCCTTAACATAATGATGAAACAGGCCCGCTGGAGTGTTTATGATAAAACGAATGGGTTAGTGAATTACTTTACATCAAAGTTCACATGATCAAAGTAAGGATTACTCTCACGCGCTTTAAGTAGACTAATTGTAGTGAGCACAATAAGCTTTAGCTCGCCACTTACATTAATAGCAATGCACTCTTGTTTGAGTGCATTGCGTTTTGTATCAGTTGCTACGCCACATAAACTATCACCATTTTTTAACACAAGTTCAATATTCAGCCTGTGCATACAGGCAATCTCTATGTAGTCGTAATGGTTGCAACTGATCATAACATTCTCTTTATATTATTTAGCTGGCTTAAGTAGCATTAAAGTGGCAATAACAATTAAGTTGCCTACATACCATAAATCTTTAATTACAAATTGCCCTAAACGCTCTAATAACGTGCTTGAGCTAAATGCGCCGTTTGCGGTTATTAAAAATGTCTGGGTCATTAAAAATACGCTTAAACACGCTAAACCACTAACAATAATAAGCTTTTTATTATTAAGTAAAATACCCACACCTAAAAGTAGTGCAAATAATACATCAAACCCACCAATTACGTTTGATGCGCCTTGCACGCTAAATACCGTGTATAACCACGACATAAACGGTGAGGTTTCTACTAGGCCTACAATAGCTTTGGCTTCAAACTCATAAAATTTCATGCCGCCAATCCACAGTAACACCATAGCAACCGGTATAAAGTTAAAAAGTACGTGTTGTTTGTCTGTTAGCTTATTTTTATAAAACAAAAATAAATACAAAGGGATAACAGCAAAGTATTTAATAATGCCTTGCCCACTGCCAATAATTGGAAAGCCACCTAACTGAGCCATCCAGCGGTTACTGGCAAATAATGTTAGTAAAGGCACTAAGCTAACAACTGCCGCGAGTATAAGGGCGGGCACCGGTTTTATTAACTTAAAGTGCGCAGCTAAGGTAGCTGCTGCCAACGCAATCATCGCGGTGCCTGTAGCCAAACCTAACATATTGACGCCAAGTAAAGTATCAAGTTTATAAAAACTAAAGGTAGCTATGAGTGTATTTGGGTTTGCACCTAAAGCAAACGATACACCAAGTAATGCAAAGCTGAGTGTAAGTAAAAAGGTGAGTGCTTTATTTGTGTGTGTTATGTTCATTGTGTGCCCATAAAATCTGTAATGGCTTACAAAGACCTTACAAGCCGAGAAAACTATTCACTCAAATTAAAAATAACCATTATCCGCGAAGCCATTAACAGTATTCGCAGTTATGTAGTTACTCTTGATTTTTGAAATCTTTTTTTCTAAAAATAGTTAAGTGCCAACCCCAATGCAGTGAACCTAATCTTAAAAATACAGTGGTAAAAAGTGAGCCTAAAATACACCAAATGTAATCGACTTCTATGGTAAACAGCGCAGCATACACTAAGCCGCCAGCTAAGCAGGCTGAAGCATAAGGCTCGTTTCGCATAACAGAAGGTACTTCGCGGCAAATTACGTCTCGTATTAGGCCGCCAAAAATCCCAGTGGTGATCCCCATTGTTATGGCTATAATCATGCCGGTGCCGTTTATTAGGGATTTTTCTATGCCCATAATATTAAATAATCCCATTCCTATGGCATCGACTAATAAAAAGTAATAGTTGTTTACATGAGGCAAATAGCGCACAAATAATATAGTGGCAATAATAGCGGCATACGCAGAGTAGAGATATTCAGGCGTAGCGACCCAAAATATTGATTTATCTAAGAGTATGTCTCTTAACGTACCACCCCCTAACGCCGTTACCGTAGCTACAACCACAACACCAAAACCACTGATGCTTTTTTCGTAGCCTAATAATGCGCCTGCTACCGCGAAAAATGCCACCCCGAGCAGTCCTAATACAGTAAAATATTCAGCAGTCATGCGCACTCCCTTTAAAAGCTCATAAATACGTGCATCAACTTATATGCCAAAATAATTAGCAAAAGCGAAAAGTGCATTTAAAAATGTTATTTCAAAACAACACGGTAGTAAACGTTTAACGCGGTTGTAGATCAGGCTTAATAAAATGTGATATTTAAAAAGGTAATTATTTTAAAAGTGAGTAGTTTTTACATATTTTTTGTTTTTAGCTGAACTGATTTTTTAAGCGCCCACCAGCCAATTACTAGGCTCATTAATATCCGTACGGGAAAGTAAATAACTGCAGGAATACCAAATAACCAATTGGCAAAGCCCTGCGGCATGACATAAAACGCAACCTGCTTCACCCAATATATAAACTCAACATACTGCGCTAAAAAGTCATTAAGCGATAAGCTCAAAAGTGCTAAATTATTACTGATTAAAACCCATAGT
>NZ_CAWUKC010000155.1:0-3152 GCF_963922945.1 uncultured Pseudoalteromonas sp.
ATATAAAATCGCGGCTACTGCTTAAGCAATTTTTTTCTCTTCTATGCTTGCTAGGTATTCGTTAAACGTACCCTGAAAATCAATAACTTGTTTGTCTTTAATGTCAATAATACGGGTGGCTAATGACGATACAAACTCGCGGTCGTGGCTTACAAAAATAAGCGTACCTTTAAACTCTTTTAATGCATTATTTAAAGCTTCAATGGCTTCCATATCCATGTGGTTGGTTGGCTCATCCATTACCAGCACGTTTATGTCTTGCATCATTAACTTACCAAACAGCAAACGGTTTTTTTCACCACCTGAACAGTTACGTGCTTTTTTATTTGCATCGTCAGCGGTAAACAACAAACGCCCTAACATGCCGCGTACCATTAAATCGTTATGCTTAGCGGTACGCCATTGCGACATCCAATCAAATAACGTTAAATCGTTATCAAAATCTTGTGTGCTGTCTTGCGGGCAGTAACCAAAGGTTGCATTTTCTGACCACTTAATTTCGCCTTCATTGCATTTTAGCTCGTTTACCAAACAGCGCAAAAAGGTGGTTTTACCCACACCGTTTTCACCAATAATGGCAAGCTTTGCACCCGCTTCTAATAAAAAGTCGCCGCCGCTAAATAATGTTTCGCCATCAAAGCCATGGCCAAGCTTATTAACTTCAAGCGCTTGGCGGTACATTTTTTTACCTTCGTCAAAGCTCAGTGATGGGCTCATACGGCTTGAGGCTTTAACATCGTCTAGCTTTATTTTATCCATTCTTTTAGCACGAGAGCTCGCTTGCTTAGCCTTAGACGCGTTTGCCCCAAAGCGGTTTACAAAGTCTTGAAGCTCATCAATCTCAGCGCTTTTTTTAGCGTTTTCGGCTAATAATTGCTCACGCTGCAAGCTAGACGCTTCTAAAAACTTTTCGTAATTACCTGGGTAAATTCGCAGCTCGCCGTAATCAATATCGGCCATGTGAGTACATACCGAATTTAAAAAGTGGCGGTCATGCGAAATAATAATCATGGTGCATTTACGTTTATTAAGCTCATTAGCAAGCCACGTAATGGTATGAATATCCAAGTTATTGGTTGGCTCATCGAGTAGCAGTATGTCTGGGTTTGCAAATAGCGCCTGCGCTAAAAGCACACGTAATTTCCAACCTGGGGCAACGTTTGCCATTAACCCATAATGAAACTCTTTATCTATACCCGCTTCTATTAGTATTTCTTCAGCGCGGCTTTCGGCTGTGTAACCGTCCATTTCGGCAAAAACGCTTTCAAGGTTGGCCACTTTCATGCCATCTTCTTCGCTCATTTCGGGTAATGAATAAATGCGGTCGCGCTCTTGCTTTACTTTCCAAAGCTCTACGTCGCCCATAATTACGGCATCTACTACGCTGTATTGCTCAAAAGCAAACTGGTCTTGGCTTAGGTTACCTACTTTAAGCCCCGGTGTAATAGACACATTGCCTGAAGTAGGCACAAGCGCACCGCTTAAAATTTTCATAAAGGTCGACTTACCACAGCCGTTAGCGCCAATTAAACCATAACGGTTACCGTTGCCAAATTTAGCTGAAATGTTTTCAAACAACGGCTCTGCGCCAAACTGCATTGTAATATTTGCGGTGGAGATCAAAAAAGGTGTCCTAGAAAAGTACTGACAGGGTTATGGCACAGCAGGTGCGAAAATAGACCAGGCAATAGAAGTAAATAAGGCGGCAAATTATACAGCCCAAGTATATTAAAGGCTAGCATTTACTTGATTGCTTTTGAGCACGGCTTTATTGTAATAAAAAATATGAAAAAAGAGTGAACTATGTCACCAGCTAAAATTCGCAGTGAAGTTATAAAACTGAGTAAGTTAAGTGTAAAGCAGCCAGATTATTACTTTATTCAAGGTTACTTTTTAGGATTAGGTTTACTGCCCGACATGATAATGCCCAACCAGTGGCAGGCAGACCTATTAGGTGAAATTAATTTCACATCAGATACAGAGCTAAAGTACCTCGAAAGCCTAATGGCCAATTACAATAACAGCATGCAAAAAGTGATGAGCGAAGACTTTAAAATGCCCACTAAATGCAGCCTATCGAAAACCGATTACCGCGATTCACTCAAAGCTAATATGCCATTACCAAATTACTGTAAAGGGGCATTACAGGCACTAAAGTTTATTAATAAACGTAGCCTAGATAAAAGCCAAAAAGAGGTGCTTGCAAGCTTAAATGAAATACTTAATGCGTTTAGCTCTGAGCAAGCCGCAGTGAAAAAGTTTGCTAGCAACCAAGGCTTAGCGCAATCATTTAAAAAGAATTACGTCTACTTTGTGGCCGATGCGCTTTACAATATTCGTTTTATTGAAGAGCCTCACTGGAGCGATGAAGACGAGGCAGCGTTTAACGACCAATTTGCACATCAACAGCACAACGATGAATTTGCAGCAGGTAAAATGATTGATGATGAAACGATTGAACAGTTAATGGAGGCCATTCTTAGTGACTTTACCCCAAGAGCGTTTGAGCCGATAGAAGCGTTACTTGAACTGTTTGAGGGAGTTATAACAGAGCAATATATAGCACAAAACCAAGGCCATTTTTGGCTGATCCACGAAACACGGCCTTACATGGCATTACGTGCGCACCGTGCACAAATCAACGCGTTACAAGGCAATATACAACCAGCCATTGATGAATTAGAAACGCTGTTGCAACTAAACCCCATGGATAATCAAGCAAATCGTCATTGGCTAATGAACTGCTACATAATTAAAGGGCAGTGGCAAAAGTTAGATGCATTTTTAGCCGACTTTGACAGCGAAGAGCTCCATGCCACAGCAAGCCGTGCCTTGAGTGAGTTTCATAAAAATGGTGATTCAAGCCAAGCCAAGCAATATAAAAAGAAACTCAAACAGCTTAATAAACATTTTATAAAAATACTCACCGGGCAAGAAAAACTAAAAAATGAGGGCTTTGATTTTTACAGCCCAGGTAGTAAAGAAGAAGTAGCTTTATACCTACACTCACTTGGCAAACAAGCTTGGATAGCAGCCGAAGGTAGTTTGTTTTGGTTACGCAAAAAGCTTTAAAAAATGAAGGTTGTAGGCTTAGGGCTTGCTCGCGCAAGATGCGAGTTACTTCTCTAAAGCGCAGCGTCTCATAACCTCTT
>NZ_CAWUKC010000156.1:0-3060 GCF_963922945.1 uncultured Pseudoalteromonas sp.
GTATATTGTGATGTAGGCGCCTTGCTTGCTGGCGCATTAAAAGCAACGCTTTTACATATTTACCAAAATTGCGTGAGCAAGCTTCACGCCTACGTGGGGTTTATACTTGGTGTATATTGTGATGTAGGCGCCTTGCTTGCTGGCGCATTAAAAGCAACGCTTTTACGTATTTACCACCATTGCGTGAGCAAGCTTCACGCCTAAGTCCCTATCTCAATTTTAACTTCACTACCTAATACCTCTTTATACTTACTTGCTAATGCTGCTTTTGCATCTTCATCGCCGTGTACAATTTTTATATGGCTTGGCTTTTTACGCATGCCGGTTACAAATTTAACTAATCCGTTTTGATCCGCATGCGCGCTGTAACCGCTTATGGTGTGTACCTGTGCGTTAATTGTAATGCGCGTATCGTTTATAAATACATAGCCATTGCGGGGGCCATATTTTTGTATATCGCGGCCCAAAGTGCCGCGGCCTTGGTAACCAACAAACAATACATCGGTTGTTTTGTCGCCTAAAAAGCGCTCAAGGTAATTAACTATTCGCCCGCCACTGCACATACCGCTGGCAGCTAAAATAATGGCGGGTGTTTGGCGCGACGCTAAATAATTAATAATGGCGATATGCTCACTATGGGTATCAACCGTGGTTAGGTTTTCAAAATCCAGCGGGTGGCGGCCTTTGGCTACTTTGCGCTTAGCCTCTGCATCCCATAAGTGTTTAAACTTAATATATTGCTCTGTAAAATTGGCAGCCATGGGAGAGTCTAAAATTACATGAATACTTCGCCAAGGCGATCCTTTAGCTGATTGATGTATTAGCTGCTCTAACTCGTAAAGTAGCTCTTGTGTGCGGCCAATACTAAATGCCGGCACTAAAACCACACCGTTATCTGCTACTGCGCGTTCAATTACATTTTTTAGTGTTTGGGTGCGCTCTTTTCGGCCTTGATGATTTTTATTACCGTAGGTTGACTCTATAACTAATGTATCGGCCTTATAAGGAGGTTTTGGAGCCGGTAATAGCGGCGTGTAAGGCGCACCTAAATCGCCCGAAAACACAACTCTATGGCTTCTATTACTCTTTGTATTAATGCCTATGTCTATTTCCACATAAGCTGAGCCTAATATATGCCCAGCACGCTGAAATCGCGCCTTAGCTATTTGCTCGTTGGTGCAAGGTAGCTCAAACCAAGTATTAAAATTAACCGCTACTATCTGCTTATTTAGCAAACTTAAGCACGCATTTATAATTTTAGTATCGCGGGTAACGCCCACCTTTAACGCATCTTCAATCACGAGTGGCAGCAAACTAGCCGAGGCAGGCGTAGTAAAAATAGGGCCTTTAAAACCTGCTGCAAGCAAATACGGAATACGCCCCACGTGGTCAATATGGCAATGGGTAACAATAAGCGTGCTAATGTGCGCAATATCAAACTCTATTGATAAATTATCTTTTGCGTCTTCCCCCTGAAAAAGCCCGCAATCTATTAGCACACTGGTTTTATTATTAATAACGAGCTCGTGGCACGAGCCTGTTACACCATTTACCGCTCCGTGGTGAAGTATTTGCATAGGTATCCGTATTTAGTTTTTTAAGAGTAAAGTTAAAAGTAGGGCCAAACAGTAATTTAAGCAAAGTTTAAGGAGTGCTGTTATTGTAGGCGCCTTGCTTGCGGGCTCACTTAGGCTTTATGCCACGTTAAAACACATAGCCCAAGCGAGGTAAACTCGCTACTACTTACATGCTTTCTCATTCATTCCTCTTTTGCTTCTCTTTGTGCAAAAAATAAAAACATTAATTCACAAAGAGGTTAAGAGACGCTGCGCTTTAGAGAAGTTAAAACATATAATTGCTTGTGTTTAATGTTTTCTCATTTACTCCTCATTTTCTTCTCTTTGTGCAAAAAAATAAAAATATTAATTCACAAAGAGGTTAAGAGACGCTGCGCTATAGAGGGTAACGTTGTAGTCGCCTTGCTTGCTGGCGCATTTAGGCTTTATACAGCGTTGAAACAGTAAGCCTACTGGGTATTTTAAGCTTGATTTAGATTATATAAACAGCAACGGTAACAACAAATATAATGGCTGCTGTTAACAAAGTAAGTGCGTATTTACCTTAAACGGCTATTTACTTAAGAAACTTAAATTGTTTATAATCAGCCGCTGTTAAAAATAATGTTGTATTTGTTGCAATTGTGTATGAAGTAAGGATTGCTGTGAAAAGTTGGTATTTAGTTACATGTAAACCTCGCCAAGAAGAGCGAGCAGCCACCAACTTACTAAATCAAGGCATTGAAGTTTTTTATCCCAAATTAACCACTGAAAAACTCATCAAAGGCAGGCGAACTGTTAAACAGTCTGCTCTATTTCCAAACTACTTATTTATTTGCTTAGAGTCTCAAAACGGTAACTTTTCTGCTGTAAAAAATACGCGCGGCATAAATGGCTTTGTATCGTATGGCACCCGTTACCAAATAGTACCAGAAGCCCTAATAGAGCAACTTAAATACGAACGTGCAAGCTCTGCCGAATCAACAATACCAAAAACAGGCGACGCTGTAAGCGTACATAACAATACATTTAATAACGTTACAGCAATATACAAAGAGCCCGATGGCGACATGCGTAGCATTTTACTAATTAACTTACTTAATCAAAAAATTGAAGTAAGTGTAGAAAATAAAGATATTAAGCAGTGAAAGTTGAAGACTGAAGGTTAAAGGAAAAAGGTTAAAGGGAAAAGGTTAAAGGGAAAAGGTTAAAGGGAAAAGGTTAAAGGGAAAAGGGAAAAGGTTAAAGGGAAAAGGTTAAAGCGTAATTGTGCCTTTATATCGCAAAAATTGATTAAATATCAGTACGTAGGAACTGCAACCTAGGGGCGGAAGCGTGCCCGAAGGGCTAGACAAGCAAATAGTTTTGCTTTCAAGCTGGAGCGAGAGGAGCTCTGCGACGAACTGGAACGTGGAGCGTGCCCGAAGGGCTAGACAACTCGTAGACGCGCAGCTTGCTGGCGTTTTAAAAGCAACGCTTTTACGTATTTAAAAAATGCGTGAGC
>NZ_CAWUKC010000157.1:0-3052 GCF_963922945.1 uncultured Pseudoalteromonas sp.
TATCAATTTTGAATACAACAGCCTCGGCCAGTTAATACAACAAACATTGGCAAGCCCACGTGCTGATACAACCACGCACTACCAGTGGGATAGCTTTGGTAACCCACAAAGTCAGACTGTTCAATCAAACACAAACGATGCAGACATTAGCGGTACAGACACTAGTGATACAGGCGAGCAGGGTATAGAACATGATGCTGCCAGTAACGAGCATACAGCCAACTCTTCTATTGATTTAACACGTGCCACGCATAGCGAATACAATGAGTTAGCGCCAAATAGTAGTGAAAGTAGTAGTAAAAATAGTAGCAAAGTAGACTCAGTAATTAATAATGATGGCACTAACAACACCACAATAAACAGTGCCACCGACGCCGACCGCCTAACACACTTTGGCGATAGCGACTTTTACTACGACGAGTTTGGTAACCAAATACGCGAAACCGGCAAAGGCATAAAAACCCGCCGTGAATACAATGCGTTTAATCAGTTAAGCTGTTTTAATAACAACGGAACGCTCATCCAATACGACTACGACCCTCTCGGTCGTCGTATCGCCAAGCACACCGAACACGGTAAAATTGATTACATTTGGGATAACGACCAGTTAATCGGCGAATGCCAACACGGTGAATATACGTGGTATATCAACCTGCCGAATCAATTTCACCCAGTTGCGCTGATTAAACAAGGTGAGGTGTATTACTACCACCTAGACCAACTTAACACCCCACGCTTTGTAACCAATAACAAAGCAGAAGTCGTATGGGAAAACCAAGCCGATGTGTATGGTTATGAAGAGCCAGAAGTCGACTTTAATACAAAAAGCAGCTTCACTCAGCCAATTCGTTTCCAAGGGCAATATTTAGATGAAGAGAGCGGCTTACATTACAACCGCTATCGTTACTACAGCCCCAAACAACAGCGCTTTATAAACCAAGACCCAATAGGATTAGTGGGTGGTATAAACCACTATCAATATGCGCCGAACCCAGTTAATTGGGTGGATCCGTTTGGGTTGAGTTGTAAGGAAGGGACTGCCACAGTTTTAAAAATCGGTCATGGTAGTGACATGCATTTTGCGATTCAGGTCAAAACAAAGTTTGATACGACTAAAACTCACCAACATGGTGGTACTGAAGCTGATGGCACTAGAACCAATACACTTATCATCGGTTACGATGAGGAAGATTTTGCAGGTAAATCGATTGAGAAATCGACGATTAAGTTACCAAATGCGATAGCTGCAAGTGACTTACAAAGGCAGCTACTTAGAGAAGGCGACATGGCTCTTGATAGAGCTGATTGGAATCCAGATAACTTGGATACACCACTATATGATCCTGTTAACCAAAGTTGTTTAACTCATGTATTTGATGTGTTGAAAGCTGGAGGTATTGAGAATGTTCCAGATAACTCTAATAGTAAAGATCGTAAAGTTCTGTTATTTACGCACAAGTTAATGAAAGGGAAGTTTGACTCTCCTAAGAAGAAGTCAGAAGAAAAGAAAGAGCCTAAATCCGAAGATGCGACTCTTGAAAAACATACCAAAGCAGTTGAAGAGTATAAAAAACACTATGAAACGCGGCTAAAAGACTCAATCGCGGCAGGAGATTCAGCTAGGAGGCAAGGTGCTTTTAAAGCAAAGATTACAGAGGCTAAAGGTGAGCTTGGTGCTTCAATGTACATGGAAAAAGAGTTTTCAGACCCACCTCCTCCAGCCACAATGGAAATGGGCTTTGGCCCAGGTCCAGGAGTCGACCAAGTATGGGCAAAACGAGACAAAAATGGCAAAGTGATAGAGTACTTTGTTGTTGAAGCTAAAGGTCCTGGCGCTAAATTAACGACTGGCGCCAAAAAAGGTGACCAGATGACGGACCATTGGATTAAAAAAAGTTTAGAGTCGATGCAAAAGTCTAAAAAGTACAAAGAAAAGAATCGACTAGGCGAAGATATTTTAGATGCTATTGAAAATGAAGACCCAAAAGTAACTAAACTTGTTATTGAAGCTGTCGAGATTGACAGCAACATTACAGGCGGTAGACTTCAGCCTCTTCCATAGGAAAAATAATGTTAAAACTAAATAATTATGATTTTGAATCTGAAAAGCTTTTTAGAAAGGCACCTAATACAATAAAAGTAAGACTAAAACATATGAATGACCCATCTGTTGAGGTAGACACTAAAAAAAGAGCGTGTTGGGTTCTTTCTTATAAATATCAGGATCTAGCGTACGCACATTACGTTTTAGAAAACTATAATGAAGCAAAATTTTACCTAAAAGAAGCGGCACAATTTGCATACTTAACTGGTTTTGATTCAGAGCTAAAAGGGCATAACAATGAGTGGACAATCCAAGGTGAGTTAAATGTCGCTTTATTGTTTGGTGATGAGTCAATAATAAGTAAATTACGTGAACATGCAGATGACTTTACAATCAGCAGTGTAACTAAGAAAGCGATCTTTTTATATGACCATCTACTAATAAAAATAGGTACAGGGAAGTCGCTTTCTACGAACGAAATTGAAAGCGCACTGACTGAGGCTAAATCAACAAAAGATAAAGATGTACAACAATGCATTGTGCCGCTTGTTGAGGCGATTAAAGGTCTCTCTATAGGTGATAATTTATTATGGCAATCAAGTATTGATAAAGTCATTGCATGGCATACTGATGAATGTAAATACGGCGACTTTAAAGAAGATGGAAATGCGGTCATGTCATTAAATGCGCTTAGCATGGCCAAATTGGGTAAAGATATGCATGGCTGGCAGTGTCAAACAGACTCACTTTATTTACCGTTATATTTAATTAACGATTAAATTTTTAGCCACTAATTTAGAGAAGAAATGATGAGTAATGTGATTAATCTTTTTATTGTTGATGAAGCTGTCTATCCCACAACCTCGAACTTAAGTGATGAGCAAACGTATCAAGCGTTAATTGATATTACTCAAGATGAAGCGACAAGATGGCAATCAATAGAGCTTAATATGCGAGCATTTATCCCTGCTATAGAGTTACTTGATGCTATTGTGGGTGGACAAGGGT
>NZ_CAWUKC010000158.1:0-3044 GCF_963922945.1 uncultured Pseudoalteromonas sp.
TAACTATTAATTTAAATAAGTGTTTTTTTATTTAAATTAATAATGAGTAAATCGCCGTGCCTTTTTATAATGCTACTACTATAACTATCTAATAATTAATGCATTTTACCTTAAGCTTTGTCAGTGTAATAAAGCTCAACGTTAATATTCTATTACTGTGTTTGTAATGCTGGGTACTGCTTATAAAAATCATGCCAATGCGTTAAATGTGCGACCTCTGGGTAAGCTTGGTGAACAAAGTTCACTGCATCTTGCATATGCCCACCCCCGCTGTAATGCAAAACTTGCATATTGGCGGCTAGTGCAGCGCACACACCGGCTTTTGAATCTTCAATCACTAAACATTTGGTTGGGTTAACACCCATTTGCTCTGCAGCATGTAAAAATAAATCGGGTGCGGGCTTACCATTTTTTACCTCACTTGAGGTAAATACCTTATTAAAGTACTGCTCAAGATTAACCACATTAAGCGCTTTAGCAGTGCGTTTAGGACTACTGCTTGTTGCAATACAACAAGGTACAGATAATTGCTCTAGCACGTGTTTAATGCCGTTAGTTGGCATTAATGCAGTTTCGAACTCGTTTAATAATGCTTCTCGGTAATCGGCTTCAAAGCTCTCAGCTAAGGTCACGTTAAAGGTATCGAATAAGTTTTGGGTGACTGTTTTAAAGTTACAGCCTAAAAAATATTGTTGTACATAGGCTCGGTCAATATTAACGCCAATCTCTGCAAGCATGTTTATTAACACTTGCGCGCTCAATATTTCGCTATCTATAACAACGCCATCACAATCAAAAATAACTAATTCTATTTTAGTATTCATATTGCCCCTTTTTATGCACCTAGTTTGGTGCAGCCTTAACTTGAGCATAAGCCCAGCAAGTGAGCATATTCTCTTTATTGTTATAATAAGTCAACATCTTGTTAGTGAAAAACGCACCACGATGGTGAATATTTATTCATTAAATATGAAATTGTCTGTATTTTCATTGATTTCAAAATTGCAATTACGACTAAGGTCGAACATTACAAAAACGCTATTTAGAAAATAGAAGGCAGCTCATAAATAACAATCTAATTTTGTGATTACCCCAATCTAAACAATCAATTTTACCGAATTCACTTTTGTTAATACACTCATTCACAGTTAAACAGCCAGCAACACTGCCGGCACTTTTATACAGATGAGGTCGACAATGAATACTCAAAAAAACACGATTAATAATAAATCTACGTTAACGCTAAGTGCATTAGCGCTAGCAATGGCATTACCTGCAAGTGCCGCCACTACACTTACTAAAGACAACGGCGCAGCTGTTGGCGATAACCAAAATTCAATTACTGCTGGCGAGCGCGGAAGTGTATTACTTGAAGACGTACACCTAATTCAAAAACTACAACGCTTTGCTCGTGAACGTATTCCTGAGCGTGTAGTGCATGCGCGTGGTACAGGTGCTCACGGTGTGTTTGTAGCGTCTAAAGAGTTAGATGACTTAACAATTGCTGCACCGTTTGCAGAAGCCGGTAAAGAAACAGACGTATTTGTACGTTTTTCATCAGTAATTCACTCAAAAGGTAGCCCAGAAACACTGCGCGACCCGCGTGGTTTTGCGACTAAGTTTTACACCGACCAAGGTAACTGGGATTTAGTAGGTAACAACTTACCGGTATTCTTTATTCGTGATGCGATTAAATTCCCAGATATGGTTCACTCGTTAAAGCCATCTCCGGTAGATAACATTCAAGATCCTAACCGCTTTTTTGACTTTTTCTCATACGAGCCAGGTTCTACTCACATGTTAACATGGGTATACAGCGACTACGGTACACCAGCAAGCCTACGTAAAATGGATGGCTGGGGCGTACATGCTTACAAAATGATTAATAAATCTGGCGATGTTAAATACGTCAAGTTTCACTGGGTAAGCCAACAAGGTATTGATAACCTTGACTCAAAAGAAGTAGCTAAAGTACAGAGCCAAGACTTCCAACACTTAACACGTGACCTATACAGCGAAATTGGTAAAGGCAACTTCCCTAAATGGGATCTATACATTAAAACCCTTGATCCGTCGCAGTTAGATGACTTTGACTACAACCCATTAGATGCAACAAAAATGTGGTTAGACGTGAAAGAAACTAAAGTAGGCACCATGACCCTAAACCGTATGCCAACTAACTTCTTCCAATCTACAGAACAAGTTGCAATGGCACCGGCAAATGTTATTCCGGGTATTGAGCCATCTGAAGACAGACTATTACAAGGGCGTGTTTTCTCTTACGCCGATACGCAAATGTACCGCTTAGGTGCTAACCACCAACAATTGCCAATTAACCGTGCAAAAGTTGAAGTGGTTAACTACAACCAAGACGGCGCAATGAACTACGGTAATACAACAAGTAACGTGAACTACCAACCAAGTCACGAAAACGTTGCAGAAAACCCAATTGCACGCAGAAGTAACACAGAGCTAAAAGGCTACGTACAACAAGCAGCTATTAAAAAGCAGCAAAACTTTGCGCAAGCGGGTGTACTTTACCGCAGCTTTAGCAAGCAAGAGCGCACTAACTTAGTTAACAACTTAGCCGGCGATTTAGGCAAAGTGAAAGACAGCAAAGTTATGCACAAAATGCTTAGCCACTTCTACAAAGCAGATAGCGAATACGGTACACGCTTAACTAACGCTGTAAACGGCGACATGAAACAAGTTAAGCAACTAGCCGCTAAGCTTTAATATTTTATCCAACCTGTAAGTTATTGAGGAAAGCCTAGCTTTCCTCTTTTTAAAAAGGTAAACAGTATGCGTAAATTACTTATTATATTTACTTTAGTGATGAGCTTTTCAGGCTTTGCCAATGAGCCACAAAGCCCTGTAAATGAACAAAGCACCGCCCAGTCGCAATACGACAGCTTACTTGCTTATTACTTTGCAGCCGCACGCACCGACGACACCGCCGTAATAACGCAATTTGTTGATGCTGGCATTCCTATTAATAGTTACAACAACAAAGGTTACACCGCGCTAATGATTGCCACCTACCA
>NZ_CAWUKC010000159.1:0-2958 GCF_963922945.1 uncultured Pseudoalteromonas sp.
GGGGCAAAACGCCCAATGCCTAAGCTGGTGGTCTCTAATATTGATAATTTTCCGGTGTCCATAGGCGCGGCGACGTTACCATTTAGAGAGCTGTGTTTGTAGTTTAAGTAAAATTTTAAAAACAAAAAAAGCCGATATTACTTATGAAATATCGGCTTTTTTATTAGGGTTACTTACTCTTCAACGAATGCCTCACCTTCTGTCATCCACTTTGCAGCTGGTTTGCCTTTTAAGTAATGATCAAAGTACTGCATCATACGCACTGAAAAATCGACCTGATTAGGAAACTTTTTAAGGTGGTGCGGTTCGCCTTCGTATTGTAAAAAAGTAGCGTCTTTACCCGCTCTGCGCAGTGCAAGGTAGTATTGCACGCCTTCGTGCCAAGGCACTGCATCGTCTTTATCGCCAAACATAATTAAAATAGGGGTATTTACTTTGTCTGCAAAAAACACTGGTGAGTTTTCGATGTACAGCTCAGGCGCTTCAAATAAGTTTTTACCTATACGGCTTTGTCCTGTTTCGTATTGAAATTGACGCGCAAGGCCCGACTTTAAACGTATGCCACTGTACGCACTGGTCATGTTTGATACCGGCGCGCCGGATACAACCGCTTTAAACATATCTGTTTGGGTGATCATAAACGCACTTTGATAACCCGCCCATGAGTGCCCTTGTAGGCCTATTTTGTCTGGGTCGGCTATGCCTAAATCTATAAGCTTTTGCGTAGCGTTGATCATGGTTTGCGTTGACGATTTACCTGGGTGGCCTATTTCAAAGCGAATATCAGGTAAAAATACAGCGTAACCGTTTGAGGTAAACATAGGGAAGTTAGGACGATGATTTAGCTCCATTTTAGGAAAATCATACATGCGCTGGCTCATATAGCGGTAAAAATACACAACAACCGGCACTTTATCACCTTTTTTATAACCTGCAGGTTTAATTAGTACCCCTTGTAAATCCTCGCCATCAAAGCCTTTGTAGCTAATTAGCTCTGGCTTTTCGCCCCAGGCAAAATCAGCAATTTGTGGGTTTAACTGAGTCACCTTTTTAGGCGCTGAAAAGCTAAAATCAGTTTGGTAGTAATCAGGGAATTGTTGGTAAGTTTGCTCGGTAAACAGGTATTTATCGGCATTTTTTGCTTTTTTAACTACATCAAAGCGTTTATTACCGCGAAGTACTTTAGTGACTGTGTTTGAGGTTAAGTTGAGCTTTGCAACTTCACGCTGTTTTGATTGTAAGTTCACAGCCGATAGTAGCAACGTGTCATTTTTATTAAAGCCAACTAGGTTTTTATCTAGCTGAATTACGCGGTATTGGGTGCCTGTATTTTTACCGTTTGTTAGTTGCGTTGCTTGCTGGGTATTTACATCAAACGCCCAAATATCGTATTTGCTATACACTAATACTTGGCTACTGTCGTTCATCCAACCCGCAAACCCGTAGCCAGGCTGCTCTGATGGGTAGTCGTGCTTGTCATCTGCAAACGTGGCTTTTATAGCTTTGCTAAGCGCAGTTACTTTATTATTTTTTAAATCTTTAAGCTGAACTTGGCTATTAGCAAAATAAGCGGCGTACTGACCATTTGGCGCAAGACTTGGTGTAAACGGCGAGTTTTTAACAATTGTTGTTTGCTCACCGGTATTTACATTTATGCTGTAGTAGTCGGCAAAAAAGCCACCGTACATTATTTTTTCAAGGTGAGCTTGGTTTGAGTAGCCGAGTACGCTTTGGTTTCGCTCTGTGTTGAGCGCTAAATCGCTCACGTTTTCATTGCTTAACTGCACAGTTTTTTGGCTATCTAAATGTAAAACCGCAGTGTAATGGCGGTTTTTATTTACTTTGTTCCACTGTTGCTCTTCGCGTGGTTTTATTTGAGCGTCGTTATTGTGCCAAACATTCAGCCCTTTATGCTCACGAATCGTGTCAAAGTCATACAGTGATGCTTCGTCGGTGTACTCTTTTGCTTTTACTTTAGCAGCAAGCTTAGGGTGGTTTTCAAAATATAAACGCTCGCCATTTTCAGACCAGCTAATCGTGGCTGTTTTACCTATGACCCACTCTTTATTTGGGGAGGCGATGGTACTAAGGGTACTATTTTGCCAAAGCTTTAGCTCATATTGCCTGCGGCGCTCATCATCGTTTACGTAGTTACCAAGGCTTAATGCGGCGATTTCCTTACTGGGGTGCCACACAATTGTTTGCGCAATAACACCTGGCTCGTCGATTAATACACTTTGCGAAAAGTTGTTATTAAGTTCAAGCAATACAATTTGATTATTGTTACCATTGCTAAAGCTTTGACTGGCAAGTAACTGGGTGCCATTGGGGCTTATGGCGTAACTAAATACATTATCTAGGCTATGTGTTGTGTTGTTTTTTAAATCGACAATGACCAGCTCAAAGCTTTTATCTTTTTTGTCTGGCGTAATTTCGCTTTTTTCTTCGCTTTTATCGTTGCTGGTTTCGTCTTTTTCAGCTTTTTGATCAACTCGGTAAGCAAGCCACTGGCCATTATCAGCTAATACATAATCTTTTACGTCGGCAAATTGTTGTTTTTCACCGGTTTGAGTGTTGATGAGTATAAGGTTGTTTTTAAGCTCAGCTTTCTTTTTAGTCGTTTTTTGCTCTAAAAGCGTAGGAACTTGTGTAAAGGCCACCCAATTAGCTGCTTTGTTAATAACGGGCTTAGTGCCGCGCTCTACAGTACTTAATAGGGTGTTTGTTGTTAAGTTATAAACTTGCCCATTTGCATTACCACGGTAGGGTTTGGCGCTAAAGCTGAGGATAGTTCCATCATCTGAAAGTTGTGTGTTTTTTGCGTATTTAAAATCAAATACATCTTTAAATTCTAATGGCTTTTGAGCCCAAGCAGCCGGGCTCGCTAAGCTTGCTATAAGCGCGGAGCTTAAAAAGGTGAGCGTTGTTTTCATTATTGATTCTCGTTTTTTACAGTGC
>NZ_CAWUKC010000160.1:0-2903 GCF_963922945.1 uncultured Pseudoalteromonas sp.
ACCACACTTCATAGGCTCTGCCTTGCCTAAAAGCCAAACATACTGCTGCAAATTCTACCATCAAAGGTTAACACGCCCTAACCTAAGGTCGATAGGCGTTTTGCTTTTTTGACCGCCTATTTCTCTTACCAATTTAGGCACTAAAAATCCGGGCAGGGCTTTTAATAGTTCTGCCATTATTTTTATTGCTTGGGGCTCTTCTATATCAAAGTGGCTTGCGCCTTCAACCTTATCGAGCAAATATAAATAGTATGGCAGTACGTCTGCATCAAATAACGCCTCACTTAAATTTATTTGTGCCTCAACGGTATCGTTCACCTCTTTTAAAATAACCGCTTGGTTTAATAGCATTACGCCTGCTTGTTTTAACTTTTGCATGGCGGCTTTAAACTCATCGTCTATTTCGTTGGCGTGGTTAATATGGTTTATAAACACAATTTTGAGCGGTGATTGCTGCAATCTAGCACATAACTCATCGGTAATACGCGCAGGTATTACAACCGGCAAACGGCTGTGTATTCGCATGCGTTTAATCTGCGGTAATTGTTCAAGCTCATCTAAAAACCAGCTAATGGCATCGTCTTTGGCCATAAGTGGGTCGCCGCCACTTAAAATCACTTCGTTTATATTGGGGTCTGATTTTATGTAGCTCAGCGCATCAAGCAGGCTTTTTTTATTAAGCTGGTTTTCTTGATACGGGAAGTGGCGTCTAAAGCAGTAACGGCAATTTACCGCACAGCCGGTTTTAAACATAATTAAAACACGGGACTTATATTTATGTAAAAGCCCAGGTTGAGTGTTGTCTTGCTCAAGCAGTGGGTCTTTATTAAAACCAGTTTTAGTTAAAAACTCTTGGTGGCGCGGCATAACTTGTAGCAATAAAGGGTCGTTTGCATCGCCCTTGCGTATTTTTTTGATAAATGGGACTGGCACGCGTACCGGAAATAAACTGCGGGCTTTTAGGTCGTTTTCATGGGCTTGGCTCGATAAACCGACCATTTCAAGCAAGGTTTTTGGGCAGGTAACTACATTTGCTAATTCTTTTTGCCAGTTTTTATGCAAATTTGCTTCATTTCTTTGTATCATTGGCACGTAGATTACTCGAAAAAAATTAAATAGAGGAAACGATGGCGAATTATAGCACCAACGAGTTCAAGGGCGGCCTAAAAATTATGATGGACGGCGAACCTTGCAGCATTTTAGAAAATG
The DNA here is from genome assembly GCF_963922945.1 of uncultured Pseudoalteromonas sp. Classification (GTDB taxonomy): domain Bacteria; phylum Pseudomonadota; class Gammaproteobacteria; order Enterobacterales; family Alteromonadaceae; genus Pseudoalteromonas. Next base: position 1,210 of record NZ_CAWUKC010000160.1, read on the forward strand.
AAATGGTAAAACCGGGCAAGGGCCAAGCGTTTAACCGTGTTCGTATCCGTAAGCTTATTTCTGGCAAGGTACTTGAAAAAACCTTTAAATCGGGTGAATCAGTTGAAGGTGCCGATGTAATGGATACCGACTTAGCGTACCTTTACACCGACGGTGAGTTTTGGCATTTCATGAACAACGAAACATTTGAGCAAATTGCCGCTGACGAAAAAGCACTTGGCGATGCTGGCAAATGGCTAGTTGAAAACGACGTATGTACTATTACGTTATGGAACGGCAGCCCAATTGCGGTTACACCACCTAACTTTGTTGAGCTTGAGATCACTGACACTGATCCTGGCCTAAAAGGTGATACAGCGGGCACAGGTGGTAAACCTGCAACGCTTAGCACCGGTGCTGTAGTACGCGTTCCATTATTCGTACAAATTGGTGAAGTTATTAAAGTAGACACCCGTAGTGGTGAATACGTAGGCCGTGTAAAGTAAGTATGAGTACGGTTTATAAAATCCCGGCTTAAGCTGGGATTTTTTTTGGAGAAAATATGTCAGCAACACTTTGGGCACCTTGTGCAAGTATAAATACCCTTAAGCAACGTGCAGCTATACTGCGAACCATTCGCGAGTTTTTTTATACGCGTAATGTAATGGAAGTAGAAACACCGAGCCTAAGCAGCGCCAGTGTAACCGATGTGCATTTAGCAAGTTTTAGTACGCAGTTTGTAGGCCCTGGTCACGCTGGTGGTTTGCCACTTTATTTACAAACATCGCCCGAATTTGCCATGAAGCGTTTGTTAGCCGCAGGCTCTGGGGCAATATTCCAGCTTTGTAAGGCATTTAGAAACGAAGAAGCGGGGAGTCATCATAATCCCGAATTTACTATGCTTGAGTGGTATCGCCCTGGGTTTGATGAGTTTGCATTAATGGATGAGATGGATGAGCTAATGCAGCTTATTTTAAATGTAATGCCTGCTGAGCGCCTAACTTACCAACAAGCATTTGAGCAAGTGTTATCACTTGACCCATTAACAGCGACGCTCTCGCAATTACAAGCACTTGCCTGCGATCATGGTTTTGCCGATATAGCCAAAAACGAGACAAACAAAGACACCTTATTGCAGCTGCTATTTTGTATGAAAGTAGAGCCAACTATTGGGCAAACTAAACCGTGCTTTGTGTATCACTTTCCGGCATCGCAAGCGGCACTGGCACAAATTTGCGAGCACGATAACCGCGTAGCAGGGCGTTTTGAGCTTTATTATAAAAATATGGAATTAGCGAACGGCTTTAACGAGCTAACTAATGCCAAAGAGCAGGCAAAACGTTTTGATGAAGATAACGCTTATCGCGCTGCTAATGGGTTAAATCATGTACCTATGGATAAACGTTTAATTGCTGCGCTTGAGCACGGCTTACCGAAATGCGCAGGCGTTGCTATGGGTATAGATAGGCTAGTAATGCTAGCTACAGAAAAAGAGACAATAAAAGAAGTCATCGCGTTTGATGTAGATAGGGCGTAATGCTTTACCTGTAGGCGTGGTTATCCATCCAAAAAATTTAAAGCATTAATTCACAAAGAGGTTTAGAGGCGCTGCGCTTTAGAGGGGAGTATTGTAGGCGCCTTGCTTGCTGGCGCACTTAGGCTTTATACAGCGTTGGAATAATAAATTTAAACGCGAGGTAAACTCGCTGCTACTT
>NZ_CAWUKC010000161.1:0-2898 GCF_963922945.1 uncultured Pseudoalteromonas sp.
CTTCATGGTTGGAAGCACTTTGCCGGCTTATACGCTGGTGAGCACGTTGCAGCCACCGAATTTGTTATTGGTGCAACCTTTGTTGCATTAGGCGCATCGACCATCGACATTTTATTAGGTCTATTAATTGGTAACCTATTAGCAATGTGTTCGTGGTGGTTAATTACTTCTCCAATTGCGGTAGAAACACGTTTAAGTTTATACAACTACCTAAATAAAATTGCGGGTAACTCAATGACCAAGCTTTATAACTGGGCAAACGTGGTCATATTTAGTGTGATATCCGCCGCGATGATCACGGTATCGGCAACCGCAGTGCGGTTTTTGTTTGATATACCCGCACAACTCGATTGGTATCCTAACAGCTTAGCATTTGTGGCCATTGTATTATCGGTTGGCTCTATAGTTGTATTTGTGGCTATGTATGGTTTTTCAACCGTTGCTGATTTTTCTAAAATTTGCGCGCCGTGGTTGTTTGTTATTTTTATAGCGGGCTCGTTTGCATTGTTTCCTGAGCTTTCTAATCATGTATTAGGGGTAACCACGCTAACAGGCTTTGACGACTTTATGGCAATAGGGGATTCATCAATCTGGACTGGTACCACTGCTGATGGCGAAAAAGGTATTGGCTTATTAGAGGTTATCGGTTTTGCATGGGCTGCAAACTCTATTACCCACTTTGGCTTAATTGATATGGCTATTTTTAGATTTGCCAAACGTAAAAGCTACGGTTTGTTTTCTGGCGTAGGTATGTTTTTTGGCCATTACTTAGCGTGGATCTCGGCCGGTATTATGGGCGCAGGTGTTGCGGTATTACTTAAAACCACTATTTCATCACTTGACCCAGGTGACGTTGCTTACCACGCATTAGGCTGGACGGGTTTTGTAATTGTAATTATTGCAGGCTGGACAACAGCTAACGCTAATCTTTACCGCGCAGGGCTTGCAGCACAGTCTATTTTTGTTGACCAATCGCGCGAGCGTACAACCGCCATTGTGGGTGTTGTAACCGTTATTATTGCGTGTTTCCCGTTTGTATTTTCGCAAATGTTACCACTACTTACTTACGCAGGATTATTAGTAGTGCCTGTGGGCGGTATTGTATTTGCTGAGCATGTTTTATTTCCTAAAATTGGTTTAACCCGTTACTGGGCTAAATATAAAAACATTACCCGTAGCGTTCCGGCTATTGCTTCTTGGGCGTTGGCACTTGTGTTTGGCTTTGGTTTAAATGCCATTGATGTAATGTCATTTTACTACCTATTTATTCCTACTTGGATATTCACCATTGTGGTTTACACGCTACTGGCTAAAAAGTACGGCGCAGGTGAAGATTACAGCAAAGAAATTGCAGCAGAAGAGCAAGAGCAAAAAGATATAAAAGCATATCAAGCAGAGCTTGCCAAAAATGTTAAAGCGCCTGTGGTAGATAACTCAATGCTTAGCAAAGTATTAAACACTATATCTACAGTTTCGTTATTGATTATTTTTGGCTTTGCCAGCCAGGTTATGTTTTTTAGTGACAGTATGAGTATTTATGCAGGACACAAAACGCAGTTTGAAATTGCCTGTTTTGTTTGCACCATCATTTATTTTGCAACCGCTTATTGGTCGCTTCAGCGCCATAAAGCACTCAATACTGCATCTTAATTTAAATTTTTATTATTGTTTTAGTAAGGCCGCACCATGACGCAACACCAGCACACTGACGCTCTAGTTAAAGGGCTAAACCAACAAAGCTTGGCAACTATGCCAAGCCATGTAGATACACCAAACTACGACCGCAGTAAGCTAAAAGCCGGTATAGTGCATATTGGTGTGGGCGGTTTTCACCGTGCTCACCAAGCCGTATACGTTAATGAGCTTTTAAAAAAGCCAGGTGCTGAACAATGGGGTATTTGTGGTGTTGGCTTATTAGAAGGTAATCGTGGTCTACGCGATATTTTAAAGCAGCAAGACTATCTTTATACGCTAACGGTAAGACACCCAAATGGGCAGATAGATAACAAAGTTATTGGCTCTATGATTGACTTTTTGTTTGCCCCAGAGGATAAACAAGCGGTTATTAATAAGCTTGCGCACAGCGATACACACATAGTGTCGTTAACGATTACCGAAGGCGGTTATAACTTTAACCCAGTAACGGGTGAGTTTGACTACTCAAACCCAGACATTATTAACGACATTAATAACCCGAACGACCCAATCACAGCGTTTGGTTACATTACTGCAGCGCTTAAATTACGTAAAGAACAAGGTCTTGATGCGTTTACAGTGCAGTCGTGCGATAACATTCAGCATAACGGTAATGTAACGCGCAAAATGCTACTTGCCTTTGCAGCCGAGCAAGATAAAGAGCTAAGCGAGTGGATTGCTAATAACGTTACTTTTCCTAATGCAATGGTTGACCGTATTACACCAGTGTCTAAAAAGAGCGATATTGACTACGTTGTTGATGCATACGGTGTGAGTGATGAATGGCCAATTACCTGTGAGTCGTTTACGCAATGGGTTATTGAAGACTCATTTTGCTGTGGGCGCCCGGATTGGGATAGCGTTGGCGCACAATTTGTAAGTGACGTAACCCCTTTTGAGACCATGAAAATACGCTTATTAAACGCAGGCCACTCGGTACTGGGCTTATTAGGCTCTGTACATGGCTACGGCACTATAGACGAAACAGTATCAGACCCTTTATTTGCAAAGTATTTACGTGCGTTTATGGATAAAGAAGTAACGCCTAACCTAGCGCAACTAGAAGGCATTGACCTAGAAATCTATAAAGACACGCTTATTGAGCGCTTTGCTAACCCAAATATTAAAGACAGCTTATCGCGTATTTGTTCAGAAAGCGCAGCTAAGCTACCTAAGTTTTTAATTGCCACTATTAACGAAAAC
>NZ_CAWUKC010000162.1:0-2892 GCF_963922945.1 uncultured Pseudoalteromonas sp.
TTGTCGCCACTGCGTTGCTCAGAAAACGTATAGCTGTAGCTAGTTGCAAGGGTAATATCTGCACTTAACATTGTTTCTATATTTAGCTCAGCCCCATAAGTCACCGCTTTATCAATATTGATGTTATAGCGGTCGGTTTCATCACCACACACTGTGATAGGACATAAAACGGTGTTAATTTTGTCTTCAAAGCTATTATGAAAAACCGTGATATTAATTTGAAAATCACTGTTAGCATAATACACAGCCGCTTCTTTACTGACGGATGTTTCGGGCTCTAGGTCAGCATTTCCATATAAGTCGCCACCGCGGCTGCTTTGGATCCAATTAGGGCTAAGCTCGCGTAAATCTGGCGCTCTGTAACCGGTAGCTACGCCCGATTTAAAGGTCCATGCCTCATTAATATTCCAAACTCCGTACAGGCGTGGACTCAAGTGCGAATCAAACTGCTCGTTATCATCAACTCGTAAACCCGTGGTAATGGTAAAATCGGGGTGTAAGCTCCACTCATCTTCAGCAAATAGCGACCATTGTTTGTTATCTATTTTAGTAATAGTGGCTGCGTTTGTTGTTTTGTCATCAAGCTTTTCTTGTTCAAATGCGCCGCCTAATGTTACATGGTGGTTTTCAAGTGCAATTGACCACTGCGTATTTGCTAAGGTATTTTCGATGGTTATTTCACGGCCTTCGTTTTCAACCGACTCTTGTTGAATATACGAATGCGCAGCGCCCCAACTATAGCTGCCTTTATGTGCTAACGACCACGTGCTGCGGTTATTGTTCGTTTCGCTAGAGCTATTTCGACTAGGTAACGATAGCCCCGAGGTAGAAATACGTTTTTGATCGTGTTCGCTGTATTCAAGCGATATCACATCGTGCTGGGTGGCTGTTAAATGCAGTGTACCACTGTAACTTGTCAGCTCTTTTTCACCGTAACCGCGCTCAATTTCATCTTCTTCACGCTCTTGGTAAAGAGCCGATAAATTAATGCTCAGTAAGTCTTTAATTAATGGACCAGCTACATATATTTGGCCTTGGTATTCATCGCCAGAATCGCTATTACCTTGTTGTGTTGTTTCAACACGCAAGTTTGCGTGCCAATTTTCATAGCTTTTACGAGTAATAACATTAATTACACCGCCAATTGCATCCGACCCATACAGCGTAGACATAGGCCCACGCACAACTTCTATCCGCTCAATAGCATCTAGTGGTGGTAGCCAATCTTGCTCAAAGCCACCGCTGCCGCTTGGCTGCGACTCGCGCCCTGATTGCTTTTTACCGTCTACTAAAATAGCCGTATACTGCGCTGGCATACCACGTACACTTATATCTTGTCGCGAGCCACCACCGGTAACCGTAACCCCTGCAATATCGTTAAGTGCATCGGTTAAGTCTTTATAAGCGCGGTTTTCTAGCTGCTTTTTGCTAATTAAAGTCATAGAAGCTGGCGCTTGCGCTAAGGTTTGTTCAAAGCCAGAGGCGGTCACTACTATTGTTTCTATATCATTGTTAGCGTTAGCCAAAGTGTAAAATGGCGCGACAGCAATCAGAGGCAGAGCTAAAGTGTTTTTCAAAGTCATTACGTGATATTTAATTAATTATTTCGGGTAATGATAACAATTATCAATACCTGCAGCAATTAACATTTCATTAATTTAATGAAAATCTGAATCGATTAAGTAGCAAGTTACAGCAATGCCATTATTTACAAAAACTATTTTATGGCGTTTAACCTACTAAAAAGACTGCATTTACTAGCAGCCTTTTTTATATTCTATAACGCTTAAAGTTTTAAAAATGCCATTTAACCATTAGGTTGGGGTTGTGCTCTGTTTGACCATCTACGCCAAACTTATTTTTCCAATATACGTATTCTATGCCTACATCAAGGCGACCTGTGTCTAGGCCAAGCATAGGAGCAATGTTGTATTTAAGTTGTGAAGTAAAGTTAAAACCGCCTTCGCTTTTACCAAACATAGTGTCGGTACTGTCAACAATATCTAAAAAGCCATCGTACCTAAAGTTGCCATTATTGTAGCCCCACGTAACGGTTATTTGATTGTTATCTTCACGCTCTATACCTATATCGTCCTGAAAACGGCGGTAATAAGCTACGTTAAAGTATTGAAACCCCGGTACATCTAACGATACGCCACCACCCAATAAATAGTTATTTTGATCGGTATCGCCTGAGCCATATTCTGTTTGTAGCCCTAAAAATACCTCTTTAACAAAGCTATTTTGTGGCTTGTACAGCGTTGGGTTTATGTTTAGCTCTCCGTATACTTCATCGGGGTTACTTAGTCTATCCATAAAAAAGAAGGTACCGCCCCATGTATGCCCCGATGCATGCTCAATAGTTACTACACTTCTGTCGTCTTCCTCGCCCGAGAACGGCTCGAGGTAATCGGCGCCGGTCATAGCGGTTATACTAAAATCTGACCATAGCTCTTTTGCCGACACACTACTTGAACACACTGCGATAGCACTAACTAAAGCTAATTTTTTAATTATTGTAATTTTCATTGTTAATCCCTTTTTTATAATTTTATTAGTTTAGTTAAGATGATCCGTACTTGCTGAGTAGTTCTCTGGTAAAATCAAGGTCATAACTATTGCTGTTAAACCCGACACCGTCACAGCACTACCAAATATGGCGGTTACTAATTTAGGTGCATTTATAAATAGCTCTGGCACAAAACTAACGCCCAAGCCCAGTCCTAAGCTCACAGCAATAATAAGTAAGTTACGGCGGTTTATTTTTTCACTGGCAAGTATTTTTACCCCTGCGGCTGCTACGGTGCCAAACATTACCAGCGTGGCGCCACCCAGTACGGGTTTAGGTATGTTTTGTAATACAGCCCCCACCACCGGAAATAACCCTAAAAC
>NZ_CAWUKC010000163.1:0-2836 GCF_963922945.1 uncultured Pseudoalteromonas sp.
CAGGCGCGGTAAACCCCGTATTTAGATTACCGTACGTGCCACTGAGCGATGAGCAGCAACAAATAGGGTTGCCACTTATTAATCAGTTAAATGATGCGGATGTAGTTGGTGGCAAGGCTAGTTTACTTAACAGCGATGAAGTATTAACCCTCTCTTAATTAAGGTATGAGGCTAAAAGTAAAGCGTAAATAATTTCACTTTTGGCCTTTTTTATTGCCAGTAATAATTTAATTTAAGTTTCCAGCTTGTTAGCTTTGAATGTTTGTAACTAACGCGAATATCAAAATTTTGATTTATAGGAATTGATATTTCAGCTTGGGTTGATGACTTATCATCATTTCCTGATATAAATTGTTCGTGAGAAGCTCTTAGTTTAATACCTGAGTATAGTGTTGTTATTAAACCTAGTTCTAACGATGCATCATAAATATCGTCTGTAGCAGCAAGATCTCCAATATACCCGTTAGCAAGCGTAAAGATCAGGGTTTTATTATTGGCCAGATAAGACTTACCTATTCCACCCATTACAAACGTGTTTGTACAGCTTTGGCAAAGTGTATTCTGTCTTTCAAAACCAGCATTGATTTTCCACGAAAAATTATTCTCTTTTGGCCATTTAAAATAGGCTGGTGAAAATGACTCTAAATCCAGTAAGTGCAGTTTATCTAGATACAAATTAGAGTTTAAAATAGAGGCTTCAGTATCAACCATTTCTAAATTGGAAAACGCAATGCGTGCAACATCTGGCGCTAAAGAGTCAAAATAACTGAGTCTAAACCCCAAACCAAAGTTGTGTTGTTTGTTTACCTGAGTTGAAGAAACAGACATATTTGACGGTTTTTGTCCTTTGTGAGGCGCTTGCTGGGGATATGATGAAACAAGCACTTCATTACCAATTGGAAGCGTTAAACGCATTTTAATAAGCGCCTTTTTTAAGCTTTTAATATGGTTAATATTGTGTTTTTTTATTTGCTGTAATTGGACTAGCTCAAATAATGTTTCAATAATTCGTTTTTTACTTTTTATATTGAGTGAGATGAAATCATCTTGCTCAAGAGAGTCAGGTGCTTTGTATATTTGCTCTGCAATGGTTGATTCGTTGGCAGTCAGTTTTTTCATGTACTCAATAAAAGCAGTGGTTCGAGATGGCGTAAAGCGTAACTCTTGCACCAGCTTTTTATTGTTATAACTAGCCTGATTTAACTTTGAAAAAACAGTTGTAGGGATCATCCATGGCGAGCTGTTATTTGTTAACTGCTCTCCTATAACAAGCTCTATTAGTTGCGCAATATGAAACGCGCAGTTTTCATCAGCAAAATAGTAATCGAATTGCGCACCGAGTATTTCCCATAAATGATTAGCAATAAACTTTGTATCGTCAATTTTTAAGGCAAGCTTATATTCCCAAAGATCTCTGAGTTCTATTTCACCGTAATTATGTTGATGACGGTAAAATAATTGATCCGAAAACCCTGCTTTATAACCGCCAAACAAGCCTTTTGTTATATAAACTAGACCATTTTCGTTATCCGGTACATGAGCACCATAATTTATGCTGTAATCAAGCAATTTATTATTTTCGACCGATGACCGATTTAGTTTTAACAACAAATGCCCATAAAGTGATGCCGGATTACTCATATAACCAGATGCAAATATGAGACTTATAGAATGTATAGGGTGCTCATCTCGCCATTGGTCTAGTTCAGTACAGGATGATTTAGGCTGCGTAAATGTTAACCCTTGCTTTTGTAGCCAGGTGTATCGTGCAGGATATTTACATTGTGTTAGTGGGTTTTTGTTAAAGCTTTGTACTGTCGCTTTTAGCTCTTCAAATGGGCTTGTTGCTCCCAGTGAAGATATAAAAAATGATGTGTTTGTAATATAGCTCTCATCAAACGCTGGTTTTTTGTAATGGCCTAAACTTAGCCATGTGGGATGTTGTGCTAATTGTTTTAATGTTACAGATGCTTGAATATTAAACGAAGCAATAAAAAAAATAAAAATTATTGAATAATAAATTTTCATAAATACCCAACGGGCTTGGGGTAGAAAAGGTTAAAAGGGCTAAATTAGCCCTTTTATATATTATATTGCAGAACAGTTAGCAGAGAACTGGCTAGCAATATTGCTTTCAACAAGTGTGTAAAGAGCCTGAGCATCGTTTACAGATGTTTGAGCAAAATCATTACGTATTGTTGAGATCATTTGTGTGTGAGCAGCGCTGTCACAACCACGTACATTTAGCATTGCTGAGATGTACTCGCCTTCACCTTGTGCAATTTCTTGCTCTAAGATTGGGAATGTTTGTTGAATAAATTGTGCAGTTTTAACGTTTGCACCTTTACAGCTTTCTACAGATGAAACATTTGAAGAAACAGCTGTTGTTCCTAAATCCCAAATAATGTTTGAGATAGCAGCGGCTGTACCATTATCAGGAAAAACCATTGCGCCTATACCACATTGTTGCCATGGGTTAACATCTGCTTGCGCTGGGGTTACTACGAAAGCACTTGCTAATACTGCTGCAGCTAAACATCTTTTTATCATTATTAAATCCTTATTTAAATGTCCCTTAAATGGGGCTTGAATTCTATACATAAGAAAGCTGTAGAGCAATAACACGTTTAAAAAAATTAATAATAAGTATATTTTGTAAATTTTTATGAGGTAAATATTTTTGCGAGAAGTGAGACTGCGGCTACTTTGTGAAAGAAACTCTTGGCTTACAGGTAAGGTACTTTAATAAAACAAAATATTTAAATAGTAATATTGTTTAAAACTAACTGTTGACGCGTTTTTGCTGTATAATTTGCGGCCCTTGATAAATGTGGCC
>NZ_CAWUKC010000164.1:0-2767 GCF_963922945.1 uncultured Pseudoalteromonas sp.
AGTTTTATGGCTGCTTTTTTTAAGCTGTTAATAGGCGCAATTAAATTGCGACTAAAAATAAAGCTCAGGATTAAAGAGGCAAAAATAGCTACCAAGATCTTCATCCAATTAGGCATTAACCTAAAGCGCATTAGTAGGGGGGGCTGATGGTTTATATCTATTTCATAAAGATAAAATTGCCCCTCTGGTACGGTAATATTAACAGGGCCGAAAGCTTGGTATTTTTCGGTAAAAATAATTTGCGGAGGCAAATTCTGGCTAAAGCTAAGTAAGTTTAAATCTATATCAGCGGGTATATCTTTACTGCTTAATGCGTCTTCGGGCTGTGCCGCACCTAAAAATAAAATTTTTCGTTTTGAAAGCCTAGGGTGCGATAAAACATCAGCAAGGGTGCGTTTATGTTTAGTGGCGCTTCGCTCAATGCTTTTGGCAGTATAAATTAGGTTTTTTTTCATTGGCCCACGCAAAGGCTCGGTGCTTACTGCATTAATTGCCGTAATGTTGCTTAAAAATATAAGCGCAGCCACCGTGCCCGTTATCGTTAGCCAAAACCAAGCAAATATTTTAAAAAATAAATAATGCCTAGGGTGCTTTAGCCATGCAAAGTAATGTTTATTACTCACCTTGGATGAAAACATAACCTGTACCTCGCATAGTTTTTATTCGCTCGCCTTGAATATGCTCAGCTATTTTTTTACGAATATTGCTAACATGCATATCAATTGAGCGGTCAAACGAAGCTAAGCGCCTACCTAATACTTCTTCGCTTATTTGCTCTTTACTGACAACTTCGCCGGCATTTTTAATTAATAGCACGAGTACCTCGTACTCTGTGCCAGTAAGTGTAAGAGGGTGGTCGTTAATGGTTGCCTCACGCGCTGCCAAATTAACTGTAATGCCATTTATATTTATTTTGCTAGGCGTTGCAGCGTTTAGGCTGTTTATGTGCTCTATGCGGCGGGTAATGGCTTTTACACGGGCAAGTAACTCGCGGTGATTAAAGGGTTTAGGTATGTAATCGTCTGCGCCAAGCTCTAGGCCAAAAATGCGGTCAAAGTCTTCGCCTTTTGCAGTGAGCATAATGACCGGCGTTAATTTGGTTTGCCTAAGTTTTTTAAGTACTTCAAAGCCATCAAGGGTGGGGAGCATTACATCAAGCAGTATCAATGCATAGTCGTTTGTTTGAGCAAGCTTTAAACCTTGCTCGCCATCGTGAACGCTTTGAACATCAAAGCCTTGCGCGGCTAAATATTCAGTAAGTAGTTCGCACAAACCTGTGTCGTCATCAATCATTAATAGCTTCATTTCAAACCCTTAGGCAGTTTCTATATGGGTATTTTACTTCGTAAATTGTGCAAAAGTGAATCTTTACACAACCTTTACACTGCTTTGCGTTACTTTGCGTTGCAAGCGGTATAGTTAACTCACTGGCTAAGCAGCCAAATTCAATCCATCCAATATTAAGGTGATGATTATGACTAAGGTAAATACACTTTCAAAATTAGTACTTATTTGTGGCCTAGCAACCGCTACCCTTGGCGCCGGTAGTGTATTAGCAAAAGGCGGCATGCACGATAAGCAAGGCCATTCTCAAGCGCGTTTTTTATTATCTGAGCGCGGCGCCGACAAGCTTGATTTAACCGACGAGCAACAAACGAAGCTTGAAGCTATTTTTGAAGAGCAAAAAACGCAAATGAAAGCCCTGCGTGGCGGTGACAAAGAAGCCCGTAAAGCTGAGCGCGAAGCGCATAAAGCAAAAATGGATGCACTACTTAGCGCTCCAACGTTTGACGAAAACGCAGCAAAAGAGCTCATAAATGCACGCCACGAAAAAGGCACTGAAATTGGTTTAATTAAACTTAAAACGCAGCATCAAGTCATGCAGGTGCTTAATGCTGAGCAGCAAGAAAAATTTGCTAAAATGCAAAAGCGTATGGGTAAAAAGCACCGTAAGCAAAGAGGCTAATATAGCCTTTATTTTACACATCAAAAAGCCAGCTTAATACTGGCTTTTGTCGTTTAAAAGGGTGAAGAATGCTTACTTAAAAAAGTCATCATCATTTTTAGCCATCATTTCCTCAATATCTTCTATCATATCTTGGCTAATTTGGTTAGCCGAGGTAATAGGCGTTGATATTTTATTGTTCTCAAAAGACCATTCACCTAAATCAATAAGCTGACAGCGCTTAGAACAAAAAGGACGATGTGGGCTTTGCTGTGACCACTCAACGTTGTTTTTACAGGTTGGGCAGTTAACAATTGTTGGCATATTTTACTCTCTACAATTAAGCGTTAAGTGCAGGTGCTTAACGCTACTTATTCTACATATTTGTAACGCGATTTATTTCAGCCAAAGACGTTAAACCATCTGCGGCTTTGCGTAAACCCGATAACCGTAAGTTATTAAACCCAGCTTGTAGTGATACCTCTGCTATTTCGAGTGAATTCCCCCCGCGCATAATAATTTGCGCTATTTCTGGGGTAATTTGCATTACTTCGTAAATACCTACACGGCCTTTGTAACCATCGGTACAATTTTCACAGCCTTTGGGCGCGTAGAGTGTCATATCCTCAATTTGCTCAGTACTAAAACCTTGGCGAGCTAATTCTTCTGCGGGCAGTGATTCTGGGACTTTACACTTAGTACATAAGCGCCTAGCTAAGCGCTGGGCAATAATCAAACTTATAGAGCTTGCTACGTTATACGCAGGTACGCCCATATTTAATAAACGCGTTATGGTTTCTGGCGCTGAGTTAGTATGTAGAG
>NZ_CAWUKC010000165.1:0-2753 GCF_963922945.1 uncultured Pseudoalteromonas sp.
CGACTAATTACCTCAGCTCTGGAGCGCAATTTAAGCACGGAGTATATTGCGCGATGTAAAATCGCGACTACGCAGAACCTTAGCAGCGGGTTTATCCCGCGACTAATTACCTCAGCTCTGGAACGCAATCTAAGCACGGAGTATATTGCGCGATGTAAAATCGCGACTACGCAAAAGCCGTAGCAGCGGGTTTACCCCGCGACTAATTACCTCAGCTCTGGAGCGCAATTTAAGCACGGAGTATATTGCGCGATATAAAATCGCGACTACGATAAACCGCCAAATAAAGTAAGCAGTGCAATCAGTACTAAATAAAAGAGCACGTTACGTTTAACGAGCTTAATCATACAAGTAGCCTCATAGGTGCAGCCATAATAGCGCTGCTCTACTTGCTCGGCCGCAAGTGCTGTACAGGTAACTACTTTGCGGTTTGGTGTTTTAAAATCCAATACATAATGCAACCAGCAGCTTGTACCTTTATTAAAGTTACCAATAACTAAATAACCAAAGCTTGCAACACGTGCAGGTAGCCAATCTAGCCAAAATAATAATTTATGCAGCAGCTTAAAACGGTTTGCAAACACTACTTTATGGTTTTCTCTTACTAAATCGGCCAACGTACGCACTATTGCATATAACACGGCGCCGGGAGCGCCAAGCACAACAAACCAAAAAATAACGGCGCAATAAAACCTAAAGTTAATCCAGGCTAAGGTTTGCCCAAATGTTTCTCCGCCTTCTTCATCTTCTAGGTGTTTTTGCCCCATTTGGAGTGCGTATAATGAAGCAGCGGTTTTATCATCCCGCGTTAATGCATTTAAATACGACTTATATAAAGCACGGTGCTTAGCGCAACCAAAACAAACCAATAAAACTACAACATTTATAGCTAACTGCCACAGTACAAAGTCAGAGAGTACATATATAAGCGCAACAGCCACTACAGGTAACACTAACCAAATTAAAAAGCCAATTGCCGAGCCAAACAATCCGTTTTCACTAAGTAATTTACCCGAGCGGTTTAAATAACCATTCGCGTAATAGCTTATTTGCCAGTACTGTGAGCGCGCACCTAAACGCTCAAGTATTAGTGCAATAATGATAGAAACTAAAATCATGATAGCGACTCACTTAATTTGCTTGTTCTAGCCTGCTTATATAAGCAGGCCAATTAAAACTTTCCCCAGGATCGGTTTTTCGCCCTGGCGCTATATCGCAATGCCCTACAACTCGCTTAGTGGTGATAAGCGGGTAACGGGTCATAATTGCCTTTGTTAGGTTATGTAAGCTTGTGTACTGCGCTTGAGAGTAAGGTGTAGTATCTGTGCCCTCAAGCTCAATACCTATACTAAAGTTATTACAGGCGCTTTGCCCTGCAAATTCAGATTTCCCTGCATGCCATGCGCGTTTATTAAATGGCACATATTGAACAATCTCGCCAGTGCGTTTTATAAAGCAATGCGCCGACACTCTAAGCCCTTTTAAATCGCAAAAACTAGGGTGCGCATTACAGTTAATTTCCCCCATAAATAGGGCATCAACGTGTTCGGTGCCAAATTGCCCTGCCGGCAATGAAATATTATGAATGACCAATAGCGAAATATCGGTATTTTCGGGGCGCTCATCAAAATGTGTACAGGGCCGCTGCGTTATATTAGCAACAACTCCGCTTGAATCTATCTGCATTATTTTAATACCACGGTATACATAAACTTGATGCTAAAGGATTTATTTAAAGAATGATAGCCATTGCGGCTAGCTAACATTCAGCTGGTAGCATTACTTTTAGCAGCCATGCTATATATGTAGGTGTAATAACCCCCTGCTCATTTAAAAGCGCTTCTATTAGTTATTTAAACATAGTAAAATTTGCTTAATTTATTAACACTTATGAGCCTTCATATGTCAATTTCGCACACGCTTATTACTCAACTTGTCACCCTCGCTTTAGATGAAGATCTAAATTATCAATCAGCACAAGACGGCGATATTACCGCGCAGCTTATTCCACAAAACGAGCTCGGAAATGCTAAAGTAATTACCCGCGAAGACTGCGTTTTTTGTGGTAAAGACATAATTATAGAAGTGTTTAAACAAGTAGATCCAAGCGTTGAAGTAAACGTACTAGTAAATGATGGCGACTTTGTGCCAGCAAATAGCACTTTATTTACCGCTAAAGGTTCTGCCCGCGCTATTTTAACTGCGGAGCGTACCGCGCTTAACTTTGTACAAACGCTTTCGGGTACCGCAACCACAACTGCCAATTATGTAAAAGAGCTAAGCGGCACTAGCACACAATTACTCGATACCCGTAAAACTATTCCAGGCCTTAGAGCATTGCAAAAATATGCAGTCAAATGCGGCGGCGGTGCAAACCACCGTATAGGCTTATTTGATGCGTTTTTAATTAAAGAAAACCACATAGCTGCGTGTGGCGGAATTGATAAAGCCGTAGCCCAAGCTAAGCAAAACCACCCTACAAAGCCTGTTGAAGTAGAAGTTGAGTCATTACATGAACTTGAGCAAGCCATTAATGCAGGTGCCGATATAATCATGCTCGATAACTTTAGCGTTGAACAAATTCAGCAAGCCGTGGTCATTACCAATAAGCGCGCTAAATTGGAGGTTTCTGGCAATATGACGCTAGAAACGCTTAAAACTTACTCGCAAGCGGGTGTAGACTTTATATCCAGCGGCGCACTTACAAAAAATTTACAATCAATCGATTTATCGATGCGTTTTGTATAAAAGCA
>NZ_CAWUKC010000166.1:0-2637 GCF_963922945.1 uncultured Pseudoalteromonas sp.
AAGGGCCGGAAAACAATTTGTACTTAGCGTGGCGTAAAGGGGCGCTTGCTCACCCGCGGCTTAATTATGCCCGCGATGTGTTAATGGCTTTTTCTAATATTAATAAATACGCAAAATAGTTTTTTAACTTATACCAATCCGCATAATTAAGTGATCTATTTTGAGGATGAGTAAACGTGATGATAGCAAGGCAAAAAATTCGCTATTTAGTTGTTCTCGGCAATTGCTCCTGCATTGCTCTACCTTCTGCATCCATGCAGTCGTAAATGAGAATTTTTTAACGCAGATAGCGACACGTTTAGCCCCTGAAAATGATTATGTATTATTACGGATTGGTATTGAACGCTGGTTATTTAATAAAATAGCCAACCGCGCGCCATTGCCCACTGCTTTTACTTAATGTAAGGGTTTCCACCGCAAGCCTTGCTGAAAATTGCGTTTTAAATTGCACAATAAGGTATTTACCTTGCGGGGCACCAGGTAAAGATGAGTAAGCATTAGCACTTATTTGTTCTCGCGTAGCCACTTTACCTAGTGGCGCACGCACTGTGTTTAGGGCGCTTTTCCAGTTTGCTTTACTTAATTGCGATTTAAATAGCGCATCGGCTTGTTGCCAACTTTTTGTGTATTCACCCGCATCAATTAACTGTAACCAGTTTATTGCTACGGGCATATTTTTAGTGGTTTCGGCCCACACTGAGCAGCTTATAAACAAGCATAAAATTAAAATGAGGGGTTTCATCATTCTTCCTTTTAATCTGGCGTTAAAAGTAAATATAGATACTCCAAATTACAACACATTGGTTAAATGGTTAACCCCTAATATTAAAAACTTTTGCAAATAAGTGCCTTACTCTCCTTTAATTTTTAAAACCTGCGCGTAAGTGCAATCGCTTAACATAGAAAAACCATGCGAGGCTTGCTCTTGGCCTATTACAAATGGATGCGCCGCCTCGGGGGCTCTATTTTTAAGTTGCTTTATTCGCTCAAACGAACCATCGCGTTTAGGGTGATTTGATATAAACACATCTACACCGGCTTGCATTGCCAGATTGCCAAAACGTTTAGCGGCGACACTGTAAGCGCTAATTCGCTCAATATCAGGCCCATAGTTTAGCCCAGTCCCTCCCCACAGGCTTAGCATATGTTTTTTGCCATTATCGTATACTGGGAACAACAACGAAATAGTGCCAGGGGTGTGTCCAGGCGTTAAATGAACGCCAATGCTAGTATCGCCAAGCGTAATTGTATCTGCCTCTTTTGTGCTTATATCTCTTGTTGGCCGTTTGCCCCAACGTGGGCTTTCAAAATCAAGCTTTGGTTGTTCTAAGCGTCGCCACTCAACCTCACTCATTACAACACGCGGTTTGTATTTATTAACTAAGTACTCTTGCCCACCGTAATGATCACCATGCCCATGGCTAATAATTAAATACTTAATATCTTCGGGGTTTAAGCCTAGTGTGAGCAAACCTTTTTCAATGTAATTTTTAGCTTGTTCGTTGTTATTTAGCGCATCAATAACAATAAGCCCTTGTGATGTTTTAACTACCCAACTTGCCACTCCACCAGTACCTACATAATAAAGGTTGTCAAACACTTGTGTAGGTTCAATCGTTGATAAGCGCCGTTTACTACCCAACTTTTTACTGCGCTTTTTACCTTCATTATTAGTGCGAACACGCTTTGTTAAATCACGTAACGGGTTTTGTATATCGCATAGGCTTGTTAACCCCGGAAACTCATCAGCGTACTGCATGCCTTTTTCGACATAATCTTGCGCTGTTAATTGTGTATTTTGCGCAATAGCTGGGTGCGTAGCTAAAAAGCTGAGTATCACAGCAGAGAATATAAATTTTGGCATAAACACCCCTTATAGTTTTGTATCTATAGCTAGCCAGTAGCGTCGGCCATCTTCTACATAGCCGTATTCATCGTAGCTGGTTGCTTTATCAAATATATTGTAAATACCAAACATAACTTTAACGTTACCGTTTACTTGCCACGCACTGCCTATATCTGCTGTTGCAATAGAAGGCGCTGAGGTTAAACGGCTAGTTATAGAGGCTGCTTCGGTTTCTTTACCGCGGTAATTAGCACGTGCCCACGTATTAATATTATCGCTTACATCCCAGTTAATATTTAGCGTGGCTAAATGTTTAGGTATTTGCGTAAGTGGCTGGCCTTTATTGTCGCCACTGCGTTGCTCAGAAAACGTATAGCTGTAGCTAGTTGCAAGGGTAAAATCTGTACTTAATTGAGCCTCTATATTTAGCTCAGCACCATAAGTCACTGCTTTATCAATGTTTATGTTGTAGCGGTCAGTTTCATCACCACACACAGTGATTGGGCATAAAACGGTGTTAATTTTATCTTTAAAGCTGTTATGAAAAAGCGTCACATTAGTTTGAAGAGTATTGCTAGCAAAATAAAGCGCAGCTTCTTTGCTCACTGAAGTTTCAGGCTCTAATTGTGCATTACCAAATAAATCACCACCACGGCTCGTTTGCACCCAATTAGGGCTTAGTTCGCGTAAATCTGGTGCTCTGTAGCCTGTGGCTACGCCCGATTTAAATGTCCACTGTGAGTTAATATTCCACACACCGTAAAGTCTTGGGCTAAAATGCGAATCAAACT
>NZ_CAWUKC010000167.1:0-2632 GCF_963922945.1 uncultured Pseudoalteromonas sp.
ATTAAAGAGGGGAAGTCTCATTTTTAATTCAAAGTGCGACATTATGTCGCGCTATAAATATATCACTCCATTATATAATTTATGCCATATATAACAGTGGCATAAATTATATAATGGCTCATATTAAACATATACAACCTACTTTTTTACTTTCTCCTTTAGCGTTATTAGTTAGCGGCTTTTTATCGCCTACAGTGATTGCTGACGATTACACTTTAGAAATTATTGAAGTGCACGGGCATGCACAAAATAAACATGTATCACTTGGTACTTCAGAATCATTACTTAGTAGTTTAGGTGTTGATTTTTCGGCTGCGGGCGGAGTGTCTAACTTACCTATTTTAAATGGTTTAATGGGCGATAGAGTAAAAGTACTGGTTGATGGTGCAGATGTAACCGCAGCCTGTGCTAATCAGATGAATCCGCCGCTTTCTTATATTTCAGCCAATCAAGTAACGGCTTATAAGGTTGTTGCAGGTATTTCACCAGTGAGTGCTGGTGGCGATAATATTGCCGGTGTAATAAGCGTAAATTCAATTTCACCACAATATAGTGAAAGTAGTGATTTAGCATGGCATTCAGGTTATATATCGGCTAAGTTCAGTAGTGTTGATAACGGCCGAAAGCTAGGTGTGGGATCTCGTTTAGCAAGCGATACTTTGAGCCTTAATTACCAAGGCTCGTTTAGTGATGCAGATAGTTATGAAGATGGTAATGGCGATTTAGTACTTGATACGCTATATCGGGCGCAAAATCACAGCCTAACAGGGGCGATTCGTGATGATAAACAACAATTTGTGATAAAACTTACACATCAAAAAATACCGTATCAGGGTTTTGCTAATCAGTACATGGATATGACTGATAACACCAGCTACGGTGCTATTGCTCAATATAAACGCAGCTTTGAAAGCAGCGAGCTGCAAGGGCAGATTAATTGGCATAGCGTAAAGCATGAAATGGGTTTTTTTAGTAAAGAAAAAACCGGCATGATGCCTATGAAAACAGATGCAAAAGACATAAGCACCCAGCTCAAATGGCGTCTTACACTTGATAAAAATAGCTCATTACTGCTCGGGCAGGAATATTATAACTACCGCATTGATGATTGGTGGCCGGCGATTGAAGGTTCAATCATGATGAGGCCAAATGACTATGTAAATATTAATGATGGTAAGCGTGAACGCATTGCCCTATTTGCAGAATATGAAAGCCAAATTAATAAAAAGCTATGGTTAAATACGGGAGTGAGGGTTGAGCGTGTTAATACGCAAGTTGATGAAGTGCAGGCCTATAACGATGGCATGAGTATGATGAATATGGGCAGTATGAGCACAATGACCATTGCCAATAATGCGCTAGCTGCAAATGACTTTAATAATGCCGATAGAGACAAAACCGACACCACTGTTGATGTAAATGTACTCGCAAATTACCAATTTACGCTATATGACGAGCTGCAATTAGGCCTTGCTCGCAAAAATCGCGCACCTAATTTATATGAGCGCTACAGCTGGGGGGTAAGTAATATGGCAAGTACTATGATTGGCTGGTACGGCGATGCTAATGGCTATATTGGCAACCCAGAGCTCGATGTAGAAACCGCCCATACCATTAGTGCAACGTATTCAAAAACAGCTAAAGATGATGCGTGGCGTGTAAGTGCTAATGTGTGGTACACCGATGTAAACAACTACATTGACGCAAATATTGTTCGTAATTTTAATAGTTATGGCTTAGCAAACACAACGCGTAATATTTTACAGTTCACTAATGTTGACGCCACACTTTATGGTGCAAAGCTTGATATAAGTAAGTCGCTTTATCAATCAAAGCAGTTTGGCGAATGGCTGTTAAAAGCAAACGTTACAAGTACCCGTGGCAAGCGCGACGACACAAACCAACCGCTATATCAAATTAAGCCATTACATACAGAGTTAACATTAAGCCAGCAAATAGGGGTATTTGAAAATACGCTGTCTTGGGAGTGGGTAGATACAAAATCACGCGTTGATGTTAACCGCCTAGAAAACCAAACAAGCAGCTATCATTTAGTGAACTTGTCCTCTAAAGCCACCTTTAATGCATTAACGCTAAGTGCTGAGGTAACTAATTTATTTGATGAGTTTTACGAGTTGCCATTAGGGGGAGTAAGCATTGCTGCACTAAAACAAAATAACAGCGCGGGCTTTACCCAACTAGCGGGGCAGGGGCGCTCATTTAATATCAGTGCAAGTTATGCTTTTTAGGCACATATAATAATTATTGAACAGTTAAGCCACCATTGTGTTGTGGCTTAATGCTAATTATTAATCAGTAGTCGTACTTTGCTCATCGGCGGCACAGGTAGATTGCTCAGCTTCTAAAGCTCGTTTTTCGCGCTCGGCTTTAGATATATACGCTGGTTTATTACTTTTGTGTAATTTAGCATTAGCACGTTTATCTTTTTTCTGAAATTTAGTGACGATTTTTTTACGGCGATTCATTAGTACTAATACTCTGATAAATTTAGGTCGCGCATTATACAACCAATGCGATTAAAGCCGCCATATAAATTTAAAGTACGATCATTGTAATCCTGTCGCAAAGCGCTATTTAATATTATGCTGCAGGGCTATAATTCGGCCCTTAT
>NZ_CAWUKC010000168.1:0-2560 GCF_963922945.1 uncultured Pseudoalteromonas sp.
AAATGGTATTTGTAGGTGGTGGTGCAGGTATGGCACCAATGCGTTCACACATCTTTGACCAGCTTAAGCGCTTAAACTCTAAGCGTAAGATTAGCTTCTGGTATGGTGCACGTTCTAAGCGAGAAATGTTCTATGTTGAAGATTTCGATGGCTTAGCTGCAGATAACGAAAATTTCGTATGGCATACAGCCTTGTCTGATCCACAACCAGAAGATAACTGGGAAGGTTACACAGGCTTTATCCATAACGTACTTTATGAAAACTACTTGAAAGATCATGAAGCGCCAGAAGATTGTGAGTTCTACATGTGTGGTCCTCCAATGATGAACGCGGCTGTTATTGGCATGCTTAAAGACCTAGGTGTAGAAGACGAAAATATCTTACTTGATGATTTCGGTGGCTAACACCCATATCAAAACGGTTTAGTTTTGGTTAAAATACAAACCTCGTTGCACTATGTGTAACGAGGTTTTTTTATTTTATTTTACATAGGCTAAATTAATGAACAGAGTAAGCAGTTCTCAAGGCGCTATCAGCATATTTTTATTAATTATAATGCTATTTATCTCTGGCTGTGGTGCTGATAAAACACCTCAGGAGGTCTTTTTAAAAGGCAAAACAATGGGTACAACCTACCATATTAAATATTTTGCCGACGATGAAAACATTGATGCCACTAAGTTACAGCAGCAAATAGATGATGAACTAAAAGCAGTTAACCAGTCTATGTCTACGTATATTGCAGACTCTGAAATTAACACATTTAATAAACTACCCGCCAATCAGGTTATGCCAATTAGTGAAGACTTTAGAGCTGTGGTGAGTGAGTCGATTCGCTTAGGCAAGTCTACTAAAACCCTAGATGTAACCATGGGCCCGTTAATTGATTTATGGGGCTTTGGGCCTGATAAAAAACCAACTAAGCGCCCAGGTGATGAAGCACTTGCTGCAATGATTGAAAAAATCGGTGTAGATAAACTTACTCTTACAGAACAAGGCTTGGCTAAAAAGGTTGATGGCTTAGAGCTATCGTTTTCGGCGACAGCAAAAGGGTATGGCATTGATAAAGTAGCGCAATTACTTGAAAGCCAAAACATAAGTAACTATATGGTCGAAATAGGTGGAGAGCTGCGCATAGGTGGCGAAAAACCAAATAAGCAAGACTGGAAAATCGCAATAGAGCAACCAGATGCGCCACCAGGCGAGCGCAAGGTACACCGTGTATTAACACCTGCTACGAATGCAATTGCTACGTCAGGAGACTACCGTATATTTTATGAAATGGATGGTGAGACTTATACCCACTTGATAGATCCTGAAACAGGCATGCCAATAAAGCATGATTTAGTGTCGGTAACCGTATTGCATCCAAGCGCTATGACTGCAGATGGCTTAGCAACGGCATTAACGGTTATGGGAATGGCTGATGCAAAGGCATACGCAGAAAAACACAATTTACCTGTGTACTTAATGGCTAAGTCGGACAAAGGCATTGTGACGTACGCGAGCACTGCATTTAAGCCATATCTTTAATAGAATGGCGTTTTGCTAGGTTATTATTGATGCTAAACGCATACAACAACCGATTTTTTAAAATAGACTTTTCTCGCATCTAAACTAGTTTTGAGTGTATAATTTAGCACTCGCTCAACAATGTTTGGGCATAATTTATTGCTGAACAATAGGGGCTAAGCAATGTCACTTTTTCTTCTTACTTTTGGGTTATTAATTCTAATCGTGATAGCTATGGCTGTTGGTATGATCGTACAAAGAAAATCTATGGCAAGTAGTTGTGGTGGATTAGGTTCGGTAGGTATTGATAAAGCGTGTGATTGTGACGACCCATGTGATAAGCGTAAACAGCGCATGGCCAAAGAGCAAGCCTGGAAAGAAAACCAAATTATTTAAGCTGAAGCTTAGTATCAGAAAGCGCCTAATGGCGCTTTTTTTTTGTGCCTGTATTTTTATACCAATCCGCATTAATGCTTAATCATTTCAGGGGCTAAACGTGTCGCTATCTGCGTTAAAAAGTTTTTACTTACGACTGTATGGACATAGAAGGTAGAGTAATGCAGGAGCAATTGCCGAGAATAACTAAATAGCGAATTTTTTGCCTTGCTATCAACACGTTTATCCATCGTCAAAATAGATCACTTAATCATGCGCATTGGTATTACTGCTCAGCTTCTGTTTTCAAATAAACGCAAGCTTAATGTATTAGACCAAGGTCTATAGTTTAGTTTTTTTCACCTATTAGGTTTATTTTTCTCGTTTGTCAAATTGGAGCTAACACTCTAAAGTTTAACCATAGACACAGAGCAAAGCTCAAGTGACAAGTTAAAGGCAAGAGTGCCTTGCTAAAAGAATCTTTATAAATGTGTGTGTAAAGATGTTGTCAGTGTAAAGCAGCTCGACTTTGGTGGTGACCAAACAAGAGCTGTTTATTTTCTCTCAACCCACATATTTATGGCTTAGGCTAAATTAGTTAGCGCAGCTAACAAGCAGAATCTTTATATTGTGTGTGAAGATGTTGTCAGTGTGAAAGGCAACTCAAGTTCGG
>NZ_CAWUKC010000169.1:0-2547 GCF_963922945.1 uncultured Pseudoalteromonas sp.
TAATTAAACCTCTAAATAATCCATAATACCTTCAGCTGCGTTACGCCCTTCAAAAATAGCCGTTACAACTAAATCTGAGCCCCGCACTATATCGCCACCTGCAAATATTTTTGGGTTAGTTGTTTGATGAGTGAATTCACCTTGCTCTGGTGCGTTAATGCCGCCCCAATGGTTAATTTCTACATCGTACTTTTCTAACCAGTCCATTTTGTGTGGTTTAAAGCCAAACGCCATAATAACCTGGTCTGCCTCAAGTACGTGCTCAGAGCCTGGTACAACTTCTGCTCGGCTACGGCCGTTTTCATCAGGCTCACCCAATTGCGTTTTAACCATTTTAACGCCTGCAACATGACCATTATCGTCAAGTACAATACCGGTCGGCTGTACATTAAAGGTAAAGTTTACACCTTCTTCTTTAGCGTTTTTAACTTCACGCTTAGAGCCAGGCATATTTTCTTCATCACGACGATAAGCACAGGTTACTTTAGCGGCATTTTGGCGAATAGACGTACGCACACAGTCCATCGCGGTATCACCACCACCAAGTACGACAACCTTTTGATTGGCCATATCTATGTAAGCTTGGTTATTTTCGTTGTAACCCATAACACGATTTGTGTTACCAATTAAAAATGGCAGTGCATCGTGTACGCCTGGCGCATCTTCGTTTTCAAGACCAGCGCGCATACTCTGATACGTACCTACACCTAAAAATACCGCGTCGTAGTCAGCTAAAATTTCGTCCATAGTGATATCTACACCCACTTCAACGTTTAGCTTAAATTCAACACCCATTTCAGTGAAAATTTCACGGCGCTTTTGCATGACTTCTTTTTCAAGTTTAAAAGAAGGAATACCAAAAGTCAGTAATCCACCAATTTCTGGGTGACGGTCAAAAACCACTGGCTTTACACCGTTACGCACTAAAATATCTGCGCACCCTAACCCAGCCGGACCCGCACCAATAATCGCCACTTTTTTATCCGTCCATGTCACGTATGACATGTCTGGCTTCCAGCCCATTTTAAATGCGGTATCGGTAATGTATTTTTCAATATTACCTATCGTTACTGCGCCAAACTCTTCATCAAGCGTACATGAACCTTCGCAGAGCCTGTCTTGTGGACATACGCGCCCACACACTTCAGGTAAACTGTTTGTACGATGAGAAAGCTCAGCCGCTTCTAAAACACGGCCCGTTCTAATTAGTTTTAACCATTGTGGAATGTAGTTATGCACTGGGCATTTCCATTCACAGTAAGGATTACCACAATCTAAGCAACGATCAGCTTGTGAGTTTACCTGATTCTCAGAAAAGGGTTCGTAAATTTCCACGAAAGATTTTTTACGCGACGAGATTGGTTTTTTGCGCGGATCAACACGCTGCACGTCTATAAATTGATATACATTTTCGCTCATACTGCCCCCTTATTGCGCTTGAACACGAAGTTCTGCGCTACTGCGAGCGCGGTGCCCGAGTAAACTTTTTACATCACTTGATTTTGGCTTAACTAGTTTGAACATAGGTAGGTAAAGTTCAAAATTAGCTAAAATAGACTCTGCTCGACATGAACCTGTCAGTTCTAAATGCTCGGCAATTAGGCCACGTAAATGCTCTTGGTGCGAACTTAAATCATCAAGTGTGACCACTTCTACCAGCTCTGGATTAATGCGTTTTTCAAAGTCACTTCGCTCATCTAATACATAAGCAAAGCCACCTGTCATGCCGGCTCCAAAGTTAACCCCTACATTACCTAGCACACAAACAACGCCGCCAGTCATGTATTCACAACCATTGTCACCTAGGCCCTCAACAACAGCTTGCACACCTGAATTACGAACAGCAAAGCGTTCACCTGCACAGCCTGCTGCAAATAATTTACCGCCCGTCGCACCGTACAAGCACGTGTTACCTGCAATAGTTGCTTTATGACTTTCAAACGATGACCCCAGTGGCGGGCGAATAACAAGCTTGCCGCCAGCCATGCCTTTACCTACGTAGTCATTAGCATCGCCAATAAGCGTCATTTCAAGGCCACCGGCATTCCACACACCAAATGATTGCCCTGCAGTGCCATGTAATTCAATTGAGACTGGATCTGCTGCCATACCTTGGTTGCCATGTTTTGAGGCAATGTAACCTGACAACATAGCCCCTACAGAGCGGTCTGTATTACAGATGCGGCTCACCAGCGAAATACCCGATGAGGTATCAATCGCTTGTTGCGCTTTACCTAGTAACGTTTCGTTGAGTTCACCTAGATAGTGCGAGCTATTTTGTGCGCTACAAAATAAGGTTTCGCCCGTTGGGTTATTTGGCTGAGCAATCACAGACGATAAATCTATTTTCTTTTGCTTCGCTGTTTTACCTTCAATCGCTTCTAATAAGTCTAAACGGCCAATTAAGTCAGTTAGATTAGCAATACCTAAGCTTGCCATAATTTCACGTGCTTCTTGGGCTATAAACTTAAAGTAGTTCATCGCCATTTCTGGTAAGCCGTGGTAGTGCTTTTGACGAAGTGTTTCATCTTGCGTTGCAACACCGGT
>NZ_CAWUKC010000170.1:0-2517 GCF_963922945.1 uncultured Pseudoalteromonas sp.
CCAATTAATACACAGGCCATTGCACACTGGGAGCGCTATAAAGCACCGCTTTTAAAACAATTTGAATAAGCCTAAGAGCTTAACTGTGCTCATTAAACCAGTCCACCACATCTTTAAATTGCTCATTCCGTGCCTGCGGATGGGTAAGCATATTAATGTGATCATAATCCACGCCATGACCATAGCGTTTGCCATAAATTTTTAAGGTTTGCTTACCTGGGCCTGACTCTGCTATAAACTTTTTGATATCAATAGGCTGAGCAAGAGCTTTGTCGTTTACTGCACCAACATGAAGCGTAGGCGGTACATGCAGCTTAGCTAACGCGCTTGCGTAATCAAAGCCGTCATCGCTATCAACCCATGGCTTTTTTTTAGCCCATTGCATACTTTGATAGTGCGACTTTTGTGATTCATTATCGCTGCCCCACTTATAGCCTTTAGCGTTTAAATAACCATGCTTTTTCGCTAATATCGGCGCCATGAAGTACCAAATAATATTCGCTTGCAGTAACTTTTTAGGGTGATTGTTAAATAAGGAGCGTTTAGAGCCGAAATAAGCGCAGGCTTTCACGTCTTTTAAATACTCAGGAAAGCGTGCAAACACGCTATTCATTAACACCCCACCCCATGAGTGAGCGACCCAATAATCGGGCTTTTTCGTCTCAAGTTGTTCAATGTAATTAATAAAAGCAGGAATATCTTCTACTATGGCTTCTGTTTGGCCATATTTTGAGTGGCGAGTTATAAGCGGTTTACTTTCTCCGCGCCCACGTAAGTCTGCTACATAGCAACAATAGCCCTGCTCAGCCAAGTAAGGCGCTAACCCTTTATTACTATGCGTATAAAAAATTTTGCCGTTTTCTACCGCGCCATGCATTAAAAAAACCACCGGACCAGCTTGTTCATCGTTGGCTATACGGCGTAGGTGTAACGTTTGCTGATCGGCTAGTTGAACAAAATGTGATTGCTGAGTGATTGCCACAAATTTTCCTTAATTATTTTTACACACTCATCCTACCAGTTACAATACTAATTCTAAAGTAAATGGTTACACTTTTGATCTATGCATTTGATACACTTGCATCATTATTAAATTGCTAAATTTAAGCTATGAAATCAAAATCAAACAGCAACAAGTTACACCCACGCAATCAGCACTTAAATGGTTACAATTTAGATATGTTATGCGAAAAACATAATGCGTTAGCGCCTTTTATAGTGGTAACACCCGCGGGTAATAAAAGTATAGATTTTAGCAATAACCTAGCCGTTAAAACACTGAATCAAGCTCTGTTGAAAGCGCACTATAATATTGAGTTTTGGGATATTCCAGAGCAAAACTTATGCCCCCCTATTCCCGGGCGAGTAGATTACATACATTACTTGGCCGATTTATTAAGCTCGGATAACCAACAAAACATACCCACAGGGCGTAACATTAAAGCGCTTGATATTGGCACCGGTGCTAATTTAGTTTATCCACTTACAGGCAGCCACGAATACAACTGGCATTTTACCGGTAGCGATATCGATGCAAACTCAATAAAAATAGCAAGGCAAATTACTCAATTTAATGGCTTAAAAATAACCATTAAACACCAAAAAAACGCATCTTTTATTTTTAAAGGCATTATTAATCAAAAAGATTTATTTCATTTAACCCTGTGTAATCCCCCCTTTCATGCAAGTGCTGACGAAGCGAATAAAGGCACACAGCGCAAGTGGAGAAACTTAGGTAAATCCCCTAAAAACACCCTTAATTTTGGCGGGCAAAATAATGAGCTATGGTGTAAAGGGGGTGAATCGCAGTTTATCAGTACTATGATCACCGAAAGCGAACAATTTGCAGAGCAAGTTATCTGGTTTACATCGCTTGTTTCAAAAAAAGAAACTCTCAAGGTGTTAGAAAATAAGTTAAAAGCGCTGCCTATCGCCGAATATAAAATTATAGACATGGCACAAGGACAAAAAGTTAGCCGCTTTATTGCCTGGACTTATTTTGATAAAGCCACCCGACAACAAGCTTTAAGCGCATCGTTATAATAAATTTTGATAAAGGAATTACAACAATGATAGATTTTCGATCAGATACGGTGACACAGCCTTCAAAAGCCATGCGTGATGCCATGCACAGCGCGCCAGTAGGCGATGATGTGTACGGTGATGATCCTAGCGTAAATCAATTAGAGGCCTTTGCGTGTGAACGTTTTAAGTTTGAGGCTGCGCTTTATTGTAGCTCTGGTACACAAGCTAATTTGCTGGCGTTAATGGCGCATTGCGAACGTGGAGATGAATATATCTGCGGACAAAATGCGCATAATTATAAGTTTGAAGGCGGCGGTGCAGCCGTTTTAGGGTCTGTTCAACCACAACCTATCGAAAACGAAGCTGATGGTACTATCCCTTTTACTAAAATTGCTGCGGCAATAAAACCCGATGATTGCCACTTTGCTAAAACTCGATTGCTTAGCCTTGAAAATACCATTGGCGGTAAAGTGCTCCCGATTGAGTACTTAG
>NZ_CAWUKC010000171.1:0-2508 GCF_963922945.1 uncultured Pseudoalteromonas sp.
GTTGGGTTACTGCGTGTTGGGTTGTTCCGTGTTTTTTGGTGCAAAAATATCTAGGGTGTTATCTGTTTTTGGTGAAGGGGCATCTACATGGTGTTCTATATGGCTTTTGTATAAGTCGCGTTTGGCGGCAATCCAGCCGTATTTACCTTTACTTTCAAACACGTAATTGCCGCTTGGTGCGGTAAATTGCCCATAAACTGCATCTTTACCTACGGTCATCACTGTGGTGTGTAGTTGTCCGTTGGCGCCAATAACTTGGCCAAATATACTTTTATCGCCATTACTTGCTTCTGATAGTGAAGTAATTTCGGCGCTGTAAGTCTCGGCAGTTTGCGGGATAGAAATATCAAACGATTCGCCAGTTTTAAGGGCGTATAAAGCGTTTAAATCGAACTCTATGTAAGCTTCGTTGTTTAAATCGCTTGGCAGTACTTTGGCGTTGCTAAGTACCTCTTTGGCTTTTGCTGATACTTTGTTGATGGCTTCAAACTCTCCGCTTTGCTCGGGTAAATCAATTGTTTGAGGTTTTACGTTAACGGGGTCTTTACTCATGTTTATGGGTTGCGGTGCTTTTTTGTTTGCTGCAAATTTTGAGTCAACCGGCACTATATCTACCGCGATAGGAGCTGTTTTAGGCTCTATATCTTTGTTATTAAATGCCAGCTTATAAATAACAACCGCAGTTAGTCCAAGGGCAATAATGATTATAGTGGCGCGTTTCATTTGTTTCTCTTTCGGGTTTTTTGGTTAACTAGTTGTTATGTTTTATATCATATGGATGATTAGATCAAGTTTGTCTGTATAGTTAAAAAGTATTGGTTTGTGTTTTTGTAAGCGATTGTAAATAAATATATTACCCATTATAGGGTTGATAATTAATTGAAATAGTATGGCGTTTTTTGAGTGTTTTAGCGGTGTGGAGACATTAAAAAGTGAATTGGATTTGTTTTTAATTTGGCAATTAATTAGCGATGCGATAAAGGGCAAAAATTTTTTAAAATAATGAATATTTTTCACGCTTAATAGCGAAAACGTTAATTGCCAAGCGTACATTGGCCACGTATGTTGTGAGCTTAACCACAAAAAACTAAGAGGGATTTTATGATGTTTTCCGATCAGCTGCTTAATCGTGCAACCGCAGGGTTAGTGGCTGTTATTATTGGTTTTTCAAGCTCAATCGCACTTATTTATCAAGTTGTTATTACCTTAGGCGGAACGCCTGATTTAGTTGCTAGCTGGCTATTAATGCTGGGGCTGGTAATGGGCATAACCACGATTGGGTTATCGTATTACTATAAAGTGCCGGTTTTAATTGCGTGGTCTACCACTGGGGCGGCTTTACTTATTTCCAGCGCGCAGGGCTACCATTTAGGTGAAGCCATTGGAGCATTTATGTTTGCCGCTACCTTGGTTTTTGTGTCGGGAGTTACCGGTTGGTTTGAGAAAATAATGAACCGGATACCGAGCGAGCTTGCCTGTGCCATGCTGGCAGGCGTGTTGGTCACCTTTGGTATAGACGTATTTAATTTTATGAATGAGCTACCCCTGGTTATAGGCTTGATGGTGCTTATGTATTTTTTAGGCAAACGTTTTTTTGCGCGCTTTGCCATGCTAAGCGTATTAATTGCAGGTGTGCTACTGGCGTGGCAAATGGGGCATATTGATACTGGCGCCATTCATTGGAAAATAAGTGAGTTTACATACATAGCGCCAGTGTTTAATTTGCAAGCGTGTATAAGTATTGGCTTACCACTTTATATAGTGACCATGACCTCTCAAAATTTACCGGGTATTGCGGTACTAAAGGCACATAATTATAAAGCGCCTATTTCGGCCACCCTTAATGTAACCGGTTTTATTAATATTTTAACGGCACCATTTGGTACCTATTCAATTAATTTAGCCGCCATTACCGCCGCTATTTGTATGAGTGATGAGGCTGATAAAAGCCCCGATAAACGCTATTGGGCAAGTATTGCTGCTGGTGTATTTTATATTGTGATGGCACTTTGTGCGGCAACGCTTGTTGGCTTAGTGGCAAGTTTACCGCAAGCACTCATTTTAGCTTTGGCGGGTATTGCGCTATTTGGCACCATTGCTAATAGCTTGCAGCAAGCGCTAAGCTCTGCTCAATACACAGAAGCGGCAATAGTGACATTTTTGGTGACTGCATCTGACTTAACTATGCTTTCGGTGGGCTCTGCGTTTTGGGGAATTATTGCAGGGGTATGTACGCTGATGGTTACCCGTAAAGGTTAAAGCAATGCGCGTCTACAGGATCATTCAACTCTGCTGTTAAGATTCAATGTAGGCGCGATTTTATACCCGTTTGTAGACGTCGAGCTTGCTCACGTTAGAAGCGCAGCTTCTCATTAATTCCACCACCGAGGACACTGAGGCGCTTCGCGCTACACAGAGAAAGCACCCGTATTGTTTAGTCACTTTTCTAGGTATTCGCCTTCGCATCTCTGTGGTGAAACAATCACTTTATACCTAGGTAAAAGCGTT
>NZ_CAWUKC010000172.1:0-2495 GCF_963922945.1 uncultured Pseudoalteromonas sp.
AGGGCGACCAATTAAGCGACAATGCAAACCAATCGACATCATTTTTGGGGTGTTTTCACCTTGTGGGTCGCCTTCTTCATACAGCGTATCGAATGCATCTTTTAAATAATTATAAAATTGATCACCGGCGTTAAATCCCTGCACTGCAGCAAAGCGCATATCGTTTACATCAAGCGTGTAGGGCACTATTAACTGTGGCTTTCCTTCTTTAATACTGTAAAAGGGTAAGTCGTCGCTGTAATCGTCGGCGTCATATAAAAACGAGCCATTTTCTACCACAAGGGCTGCAGTATTGGGGCTTGTGCGTCCGGTATACCAGCCTTTGGGCTTTTTACCGGTAAGCGTTTGAATGATCTCAATGGCTTTTTGCATGTGCTCACGCTCGGTTTGCTTATCTATATGTTGATAATTAATCCAGCGCAGGCCATGGCTTGCAATTTCGTGCCCAGCATCAACAAAGGCTTTAGCTACATCGGGGTGGCGCTCAAGGGCCATTGCCACAGCAAAAATGGTGACCGGTATATCATATTTTTTAAAGAGTTTAAGTAAGCGCCACACGCCTGCGCGTGAGCCATATTCGTAAATAGACTCCATGCTTATGTGGCGGTCTTCTACGTGGGGAGCGCTGACTATTTCTGATAAAAACGTTTCGGCCGCTGCATCACCATGTAGTACACAGTTTTCGCCGCCTTCTTCGTAATTTAGCACCACTTGCAAGGCTATGCGGGCTTGATTAGGCCAGTTTGCATGGGGTACCTGTGAGCTATAGCCAATTAAATCGCGCGGGTAGTGCTTAAATTGCTCGCTCATGTTATTGCTCCTTTTTTACTGCGCTAAGCCAAGTGCCAAGCGTTTCGCGCTCTGCATCAGTCATTTTGGTCATATTTGCCAATGGCATGTCTTTGGTAATAACGGCGCGAGTATGAATAAGTGCACTGGCTTTTTTTACATCAGCAAGTGAGTCGAGCTTAAAGCCAAGGGGTGCTGTTTGAAAAAGCTTTGATGTAGGGGTTTCACTGTGACACTGTGTACAGTGTTTATTAATAATATCCCATGCTTGCGCATCGCTTATACTTGCTTGTAGCTCATTATTCGCGTTTACAGAGCTACTTGGCCACGGTGCTATGGCTAGCATTAACGCAAAAAACGCGGCAATACCGCTTATGAGTACTGAAGGCTTATTAACACCTTGGTGTTTTAAATTAAAAAAGTGGCGTATCCACATACCAATAATAAAAAAGCCAATAAGCACTAACCAACCAAACTCATAGCTATAGGTATACGAAAAGTGATTGCTTAGCATAATAAAAATAACCGGCAGGGTGGCGTAGTTATTATGTACCGAGCATTGCTTTGCTTTCAAACCCGGCGCTGAATTAGGAATGCGCCCAGCTTCTACTTCGCTTACCATGTAACGCTGTGCAGGCATAATTATGTGATATACATTACCGGCCATACAGGTACCAATTAATGCACCAACATGAATATATACCGCGCGGTCGCTAAATAGCTGATCAACCCCATAGGTCCATAATGCTAAAAAGCCCACGCTGAGCGCAATAAAGGCTTTGCCGTTTTCAACAAGCGGGCTTTTACACAATAACCGATAAACACTATAACCTAAGCCTATGAAACCAAGTGATGCACCAATAGCGGCAAATTTACTTAGCTCACTTTTACTGGCATCGAGTAAATACACATCTGCGCCCACATAATATAACAGCGTAAATAACAGCGCGCCGCTGATCCAGGTTGTGTAGGCCTCCCATTTAAACCAATGTAGGGTAGAGGGCATTTGTTCTGGGCCATTTTGATACTTAGCCACTTCGTAAAAGCCGCCGCCATGAATAGCCCATAAATCGCCTTTTATGCCTTTATCTTGTTTCCATTGTGGCGGTGTTTGTAAGTTATTATCAAGCCACACAAAATAAAATGAGGCGCCAATCCACGCTATACCTGCTACCACGTGAAAGTATCTAAACACCAAATGAGCAAGCTCAAATAAATAGTTTTCCATCGGGTTATGCCTCTTCTAAATCGGGTGTGGGTGTGGCTGCAAACTGGGCTTGTTGGTCGCGTTTATACACGCTTTTACCCATAATGTAGGTTTGTTCAATACAGCGGTCGTCGCCTAGCATCATCATGGCAAAAAGCTGTTCGTGAAGGGTTTTGGCATGGCCAATTCTGAATTTTAAAAACGAGGTGGCCGCGTAATCCATTACAATAAAGTCAGCCTCGCAGCCTACATTAAAGTTACCTATGGTGCCTTCTAAATCAAGGGCACGTGCACCGCCTAGGGTGGCTAAATAAAACCCTTTAAATGCTGAAAACTTTTGACCTTGTAGCTGCTGAATTTTGTACGCTTCGTTACCTGTTTGTAGCATAGAAAAACTTGTGCCTGCGCCTACATCGGTACCCATACCCACATTAATTCCATGCTCTTCACATCTCTTTAAATTTAAAAGGCCCGAGCCTAAAAATAAGTTAGAGGTAGG
>NZ_CAWUKC010000173.1:0-2488 GCF_963922945.1 uncultured Pseudoalteromonas sp.
TTGCTGATATAAACGGCGTACAATTAACGCCAGGTAACAGTGCGGCAATTAAAACCATGGTTGAAAAGCCAGATGCTGATAAAGCGCCGTCAAACCTTGCTGTAGTAGGGCGTTATGTACTAAGCAAAAACATTTGGCCGCTGCTTGCAAAAACACCGGTTGGCGCTGGTGGTGAAATACAATTAACTGATTCAATCGATGAGCTAATGAAGCAAGAAACGGTTGAAGCGTTTCACATGAGTGGTCGCTCGCATGACTGTGGTGATAAGCTAGGCTATTTAAAAGCGATTGTAGAATACGGTATGCGCGATGCTAAGTTGGGTGAGGATTTTGGCCAATATTTAAAAACGTTGGTAAATGATGAGTCAGTTGCGCAATCTGATAATGTTGTAAATTTATAATATTGTAGAGCGTAACCTATATTATTTGTAAGCGCGGCAATATGCCGCGCTTTTTATGGGTGTATGTATTTGGTTAGTGCCAAGTTATTATGTTTTGCGTGAGCAAGCTTCACGCCTACGTAGGTTTTATGCTCGGAGTATATTGTTATTTTGTAGGCGCCTTGCTTGCTGGCGCATTAAGAGCCCCGCTTTTACGTATTTACCTTTTGCGTGAGCAAGCTTCACGCCTACAAAAACTTTAAAACAAAACTTTAAGGTGCGCCTTTAATAAACTTTAAAAGTTTGCAAATACAGCTAACCGTGCAAATGTTTCTCCATATACATCTTTACCTTGATAAAGCTCTGCTCCCCAGCTCTGCGCCCCCATTATTGGTTTACTTAGTTTACGTGTATAAGCTGTTTGCAGTTCGTAACTAGTTTTGTAGCCATCGCGCTTATTTTCAAGTGTGCGAATAGTGGTATTTAACGTTTCTATAGGGCTTAATTGCCAATGCCAATTGATACTCATAGATTTTGCTGGCGTGTAGTCGGTGTAGTCGTGCTCATCGCCAGCCCAATGACCTATTACATTACCTGAATTTCGGTTTCCATCAAGGTACAAGTGATTACCATACCAGCCTGGCTGCCAATTACTGTGCTCAAAACGAAGGCTATGGTTATTGTTAATAAACGGCAGGAATAGCCCAAAACTGTAGGCGTTATTACGAGTACCTCCTAAGGTATCCTCTAATGCGATTTCAGCATAAAATTCAAATGGTAGTGAATATAGGCTATTGTTGTACTCAAATGTAATAGAGCCAAGCTGATCGCCAAGCTCGTAATCATCTCCTAGCTCATTTGCATCAGCAGTTGTTATGTTGTCTTTACTACCTGGGGTAAAAAAACCTTCAGCAAAATCTTTTAGTGTTACGCTACGCGGGCCACCACCAAATTGCATTAAGCGACTTAAACCAATGGTTAAATTATCGGTAGCCGCAAAGCTTGTATGTAAACCAAACAAATAGGGCTTGCCTGGTTCGTAAACTCTTTCGACCCCTGACTGTTGGCCCTCTTTTAAAATTCCACGCTGCTCTGTCATTTGGCTAATAAACATATCGTATCTAATGTTAAAGCTAGTGATTGGCTCTACGTTACTTATTGTTATAGAGGGTGTTGTTTTAGCTTGTGTACTTAATAGCATGGCGCTGTCTTCAAAGGGAGAGTACCAGTGCTCACGGTAACCAATATCTAGTTGTGCGTATTTATACCCTAAGTATATAAAGCTTTGTGTTGGGAGTATTTCGTCTTCGTTGGCTATGCCTGCCACACTTAAACCAAAATGGCGGCCAAAGTTAGCGTATGCGCCGCCTTCAACAATTAAGTTGGTTTTTGTGGTTTGCCCGCGCTGGTTTGGCAGTGTTTTATCTTTTGTACCTGCTGCAATGGTAACTTTTGCAAAAGCGCCTGCATCGCTTTGCATATAAGGACTAAGTTGATAAGAAAGCGTTTGATATAACTCAGGGTAAGTGTGCCTAACAGTTTGTAGCACTCTATAAATATCGTGCGCTTTATAGGGCTTACTCATTATGTGCGTATTTTTACTTACCGCTAAAAGGCGTTGTACTTGATGCTCAAGCTCCGGTACTTGATTTAAAGGTAAATATGGTGAAACCCCGCCTTTAGCCATTACATTTGCACTGATTGCCATCCCGACTAGTAGCGATATTTTTTTTAGCATAATTATTCCGTTAGCAAAAAATTGTTTAAGTAAAAAACGTTAATGCGAGGTTAGCAATAAATAACAGAGTAAGAAAGAGAAAGACTCAATCTGTAAAGATAATTTCCAGTTATTTTAAGTAGGTTCTTCATTTGTTGTTTTTTTGCGTGAGCAAGCTTCACGCCTACGATTAAGATTACGATGTTGCCGGCGCCCTGTTTGCAATTTATTATGCATATATATTGATGCAAAACGTTTTTCGCGAGGTAAACTCGCTGCTACTTGTATGTTTTCTCATTTATTCCTCTTTTGCTTCTCTTTGTGCAAAATATTAAGTGATTTATTCACAAAGAGGTTGAGAGACGCTGCGCTTTAGAGGGTAACGTTGTAG
>NZ_CAWUKC010000174.1:0-2424 GCF_963922945.1 uncultured Pseudoalteromonas sp.
GAAATTGCCAAAGCAATGGGCTGTAAGTTCCATTCACTGGAGCAAAACTTAGCGTTTATTGCACAGCAAACTAACACCGAATACCTTTGTGTAACCAAAGGCAGCCACGGTGCGCTACTCACTATTAATGGTGAGAATTACTATAACTCAGGTTATTTAATTAGCGTTGTAGATACAGTTGGCGCAGGGGATTCATTTTTAGGGTCGTTAATTTACCAACTTTGTAGTAGCGATTGTGCCCAGCACGCTGTTGATTTTGCTTGTGCCGTAGGGGCAATGGTGGCCGAAAGTGCCGGTGCTACACCTACACTTACTCACGAACAAATTAACGAGTTTATGAGCCCAGCTTAATATAATAAATCACAGTTACACCCAATCATTGTGTGTAAGCGGTTTTACTTTTCTAGTAAAGCCGCTTTTTTTTGCTTTAATTTTTATTTATTAAGCCATTTAGATTAAGTGTTGAGCAAGGTGCATAAAAAGTGGCTGGTGTATTAGCTATTCGTCTTATAGCGGGGTGATTAATACTTTGTTAATGTTCGTCGATTATTCATGGATTGAAAGGCGGGGCGTTAATTACACGCTCTATACTCCAAATACAAAAAGAGAAACGTGCTTTATGATCATCTTTTTTATCTGCATAACAATCTTAATACTGGGATATAAGTTTTATAGCCCGTTTGTTGAAAAACAAGCAGGTATGGATACAACAGTTGATACACCTCAAAAACGCTTTGATGAAGGTGTTGATTATGTAGCCATTCACCCTGTGCGTGCATTTTTAATTCAGTTTTTAAATATTGCGGGTGTAGGGCCTATATTTGGGCCAATATTAGGCGCGCTTTACGGACCAGTAGCACTTGTATGGATTGTGCTAGGTAACGTATTAGGCGGTGCAGTACACGACTTCTTCTCGGGTGTGATGAGCATTAAAGAAGATGGTAAAAGCTTACCCGAAATAGCAGGGCACTATTACAACGTTGTGTTTAAAGGCTTTATGCTAATATTTACAGCTATGCTACTGTTTTTTGTGGGGGTTGTATTTATTATGAGTCCAGCGGGCTTATTGAGTAACCTAGATGCGTTTGAGGGCACTTTTTTAGCCAATAATACCTTTTGGGTATTGGCTATTTTAGCGTACTACTTTTTAGCAACGCTGCTCCCTATTGATAAAATTATTACTAAATTTTACCCGCTATTTGGCTTATTAATGATTGTAATGACTACATTAATAGCCGGTGCATTACTACTAGATGCGCCACACTTACCAGTTGCAGGCGACTTTTTAGCCTACTTTGAAGCCGACCACGCGCACGATTTTTTAGAGCCAAACCCTGATGGTTTACCTACATGGCCATTACTGTTTATTACTATTACGTGTGGTGCTATTAGTGGCTTCCACTCTACACAAGCGCCTATTATTGCTCGTTGTTTAACTAACGAAAAATACGTGCGCCCAGTATATTACGGCGCAATGATGTGTGAAGGCATTGTCGGGTGTGTATGGGCACTTGCGGGTATTGCGGCATTCCCAGAAGGTTACGCAGGCTTAAAAGCAATGCTTGATCAAGGTGGTCCAGGCCTAGTGGTTAACCATGTAGCAAACAGCTACTTAGGCGTAATGGGCGGCATTATGGCCATTATTGCTGTTGCTGTGTTCCCTATTACCTCAGGCGATACAGCGTTTCGTTCACTGCGTTTAACTGTGGTTGATGCGTTTAATATTCCGCAAAGCTTACGTAATCGCTTATTACTGGCAGTGCCAATTTTAACGATTGCCTTTTTTATGACTAAATTAGATTTCTCAGTTATTTGGCGCTACTTTGCATTTTCAAACATGCTGCTTTCAACCAGTGTGCTATGGCTTGCAACTAAGTACTTATTTGATAGACGTGCATTCCACTGGATCACCAGCATACCTGCCGTTATCGCTACTGGCGTAACACTTTCGTACATTATGACTGCTGTTATTGGCTTTAATTTATCGGCCGACTTAGGTAAACCAATTGGTGCCGCTGTGGTTGTTATTGGCTTAGTAGGTTTAGTGTTTGTACACTCTAAGCATAAAAAGCTAGATGTAGCGTAAAGCGTTAAAAATTAAATAAGCGAGCTTAGTAAGCTCGCTTTTTTTATGCATAAAATTTATTCTTGCACTAAGTAATTCTAAAGGTAATAAAATGAAAATAGCCGCCGATTTTAGTAAGCGTGTCGTTGTTCATAGTAAGCAGCTTGATTGGATTCCTTCACCTATGGTGGGCGTAGATAGGCGGCCACTTGATAGAGTTGGGGCTGAAGTAGCTCGTGCTACGAGTATTGTACGTTATGCACCAGGAAGCGAATTTTCGCCGCATGTACATACCGGTGGTGAAGAGTTTTTTGTGTTAGAAGGGGTATTTCAAGATGAACATGGGGACTTTCCCCAAG
>NZ_CAWUKC010000175.1:0-2332 GCF_963922945.1 uncultured Pseudoalteromonas sp.
GCCTCGCTATGCGTTGCTTGCTCTGCCGTCTCAGTGGGGTCGCATTATAGGGAGATTCTAGCGGGGGTCAATGTTTTATTTCAGCTTTTTGACAAATAAATGAATTTAGTATGAAACGCATACAAATAAAGGGCTACAGACTGATTTTAGATTAAAAAACGCGCATATTAAGTCGCTATTTTACAGCCTGTATTTGCGCGTTATAAAAAGCAGTACATTTAGTAATCGCTGTACTGCTTTGTTGGTTTTAATTTGCTGCAATTTGCCATACAGCTATAGAGCCTGAGATCTCATTACCTATTATAAGGAGTGGTTCGCCTGTCGCACTTTGTTCTGCCGTTACAAACACCATGCCTTCGGGTGCAAGGTCACCGGTTATATCAGCTCCCTCTATTACACCTCGGTTATAAAAGTAATCTTCAAATTGTACATCGTATGGATTAGTAATATCGTAAACCATAACCCCACCCATACGCTCAAGACCTATAAAAGCAAAGGTGCGTTCGCCAATTGTACCTATTGTTAGCGCTTCAGGTTCTGCGCCTTTGTCGTCTGAGCGTGTATCACCTTTGTTTTCATCTTCGTTATTATTAAATGCTTCGCCATGTACCGATGCAGTTATACGACCGATGTCGTCGCCTGAGTCAAACACCACCAGCCCATTGCTGTCCCAAATGGTAAACGAACGTGCCCCATAGGCATAAAGCGATTCGTACTGATCGTCGTCATTCGCATCCCCCTTAACAGTACTTACTTTCAAGCGGCCTATATCGTCATCGTCGTTATTTAAGTAATCAAAGTTAGCAGCAAGAGTTATATCTTCAACGCGGCTTTCATCTATATAGGCAAGACAGCCGTCATCTTCATCGTAATCTAGACCACCTTTTGCTATGCAATCTGCCTCGTCTGTTGTATCAAAGAAATATTCACGTGCATCACCTTCATTAGCCGATACTATAAAGTTTGCACCTTTCCAGCTAAAGCTTGAGATTGTATCTGGCTGATACATACCATAAAGCCCTGGGTAAGATTTAAAATTAACACCGCCGTCTTTATCTGATGCATCTATTTGTAAATTTGACCAATCTTTAAACCCTAACCCTTTTAGTTCAAGAGAGTTATCTTCTAAATTAACGATGGCTAGTGCGTTATTTTCTTGAATTGATACGTAGGCATATTTGTTATCTTTAGAAATGCTGACGTACTCAGGCTCCAAATCCATAGCTACTGTAGTATTTATTTCATTGCCATTAATTGTTCGCCCTGTGGGGTTGGCAAAAACTAGCCCTTTCTCTTCAAGCTCGGCTTGTTGGTTGTTATATGCAGTAAAGTCAATATTGGTGGCCGTATCGGCAATTATGCCATTTTCTATATTAATAACACTGATAGAGCCCTCAGGGTCGATACTGTAATCGCCATTTGGCTCGCCTTCATTGGCTACAACCACTTTTGTACCGTCGTGGTTAAAAGTCACCATGTCTGGTAAAAAGCCCGCTGGTACATTTTTTATGAATGTGGGCGCATCGCCGCTTATGTCATAAAAAGCAATTTGACCCACTTCACCCACATTTTTAGCCGCCATTGCAACAGCCAGTAATTGATTGTTTTCATCTAATGCGATGCTGTTGGCATCGCCTGGGGTATTGTCGTTTAAGGTAAGGGTAATTGCTGATTCAAGGTTAGTTGCACTCACTATCCCTTCGTTATCTTGAACGAGTGCGGCAGTATCAAACGTATCGGCGGGTATAATGTTCACTACTGCGTCATCACCCGAGCTATTAATGGCGTATATCCATTTTTTAGATGCTTGATAAGCCACTATTTCAGCCGCCCCCTCAGGGCTTTGAGCATTGAGTACGGTTCTGCCGACTAAGCTTATATTTAACGCAGAATTTGCATTGGTACCGTTAGTACCATTTTGACCCGCTGTACCTTGTTCTCCTTGAATACCTTGCGTACCGTCTTGGCCGTCATCTCCATCTAGTGAGCAACCCGTTAATATTGATATGAGTAAAAGTGCTATAAGTGACCTTTTTAACATTGTTATTTTCCTTAGTGTGGTATTGAACAAAATAACAACACACAGGTATGACAAAGCTATGGCACTTTTATTTTGATTAGCTTTCGGCAATAAAAAAGCGAGTATGTAACTCGCTTGAAGCTAAGGAGTAGCTTTGTAGCTAAAATCTATTAATTTCGAGTTTCTTTTATAAACTCTTTTAACTCTTCAACGGAAGGTTCAATACCTTGTTGATTTTTATGTTCAAACCAATCGGTAACATCATTGATTATGACAGAGCCATCTTGTAAGCATAACTCATCGTTTTTCAGC
>NZ_CAWUKC010000176.1:0-2330 GCF_963922945.1 uncultured Pseudoalteromonas sp.
ACTACCACAGCGCAGCGCCACAACTGCTTACACTGATATAATTTTTAAAACTTTATATTTCCAAAGTTAATCCAAAGGCTCGAAAGGGCCTTTTTTCATGTTTGAAACTATTTATTTAAACTTTCTGCTTCGTAAAACAAAGGTTTTAGGGAGCCGCAGTTTATAAATTTATACGTTAACTCATTCTGGCTAGGAAGGAGGGTTGAGGTTCTAAACTTTTGCATACAGGCATTTACCAAATCTACAAAAATTAAGTGGCTGAAACTAGGTGCTTGGCTAATTTTATGTATGTAAATTCGCTCTGTGCTACCTAGGTCTATCATGTCGTATTCTTGCCACTGGCTAGCTTTAGCTAAATCTTTTAATTGGCGAGCATATAGCTGCTTACTCATTTCTATTGTTCTGTTTGTGTAAATTAGGCTGCCTGCTTTTTTGTAATTGCCTTCGTACACATCTGCGGTAATGGTTATTTCTTCACCGCGCATTAAGCGTTGAATATTAAATGGTTTGGGCTTTAGCGTTATAAGCTCTGCGTTGCGTACAACATCTAAAAAAGCCACATCGGGGTTTTTAATCCTATACACCACTTGTACATCGTGCGGTAATTTATAGCCGGGTAAGTTAAACGCATAAATTCATGAACCTTTATTCACCAGTGCTATTGCATGCTCAGCCTTGTATTTGGGGTTGAGTGGTGGCAATTCTGCTGCCTCTTCCTCAGCAAAAGCGTATCCGCTTATAGTAATGATCAACAAAGTAAGAAGTAAACGCATAATAACCTCAATTAATTTAGGAGTTAAAAGTGTAGAATATAGCTTTAATAACTCTAAATTTAATAGGTTTATTTTAAATACACATAGTAAAAAGGCTCGTAAGAGCCTTATTGCGTTTAAATATGGTAGGTTTTTACTTAATCGCTTTTTTAACTTCACGCCAGTCAATAATTTTAAAATTTTGTGGTTGTAGTGGCATACGGTTGTAGCCGTCTTGCACTATAAGCATGCCTTCAGGATAGCCTGGTAAAGCTTTTGCTGTAACGGTTAAGCCGTCTGTTTCACCTGCGCCGTCAATGCCTTTATCTAGATTAGCAATCACATTAAATTTACCTGCAAAGCTTAGACTAGGTTGTGTATTATCTGATATTTTATAAAGCACGTAGCTATTATCGCCTTGGCTTGATACCACTAAATAGCGAGCATCATCAGCATGATAGATTTCCATGCCTTCAACATCAGCAACAAGTTGCTCATTTATACCTTGTAGCATGACCGCTTTGTTACCAGCACTGGGTTCAGCATCGATATACCAAATGCCTGCATCTTCTTCACCTGCAAATAATTGGCCGCGCTTATCATCAGCACTACAGCCTTCAGGCTGGCTTGGTAGGGTAAACTCTCTAACCAGTTCACCGCTTAAGTTACTTTGCTCACCGGTGAGTTTATATTG
Organism: uncultured Pseudoalteromonas sp.; assembly: GCF_963922945.1. GTDB lineage: Bacteria > Pseudomonadota > Gammaproteobacteria > Enterobacterales > Alteromonadaceae > Pseudoalteromonas. Next base: position 1,447 of record NZ_CAWUKC010000176.1, read on the forward strand.
CTGGAATAAACCTGATTTATCATTAACAAATATGTATTGACCAGATTCAGACGAATACATACACATACCGTAAATCTCGGCTAGGTTTGTGGCTACTTCTGTTACATGGTTTACTTTGTTCGCGCTATCGACAGTAAACACGCTAATACTGTTAAGCGTGCGGTTGCTGGCTGTGATCCAAGTCTGGGTTTCGTTGTTTATATCCTGATGCTGGCGTACATCAACATTATTTAAACGCCCTACATTAAGTGATTGTACTTTGTTGCCATCAAGATCATAAACCATCAAGCCGCGACGTTTATCTGTGCCTAAAATTAAGCTGTTTTTAGCGTCTTGCTCATTTATCCAAATTGCCGGGTCATCCGCTGCATCACCAAATGCTGCTACTGGTGTTGTTTGTGCGCTGGCATGGAGGTGAGTCATAGCAACTTTGCTATTTGAGACAGAAGTTTGCGCTGCGTAGTTAACGTTTGCTTGAATGTAGGCACCTGTTTCATCATCAATTAAAACTAGCTGCGCTTGATTGTTATTGATCAAACTCGTTGCAACAGATTCAATGGTGTGATCGCCAGAAAGTGACCACTGACTTAGTTTTTCAGTATTTTCGTGGTAAGCATAGATCATATTGCCATCAGTGGCAGTAAGCCATAAAGTACCATCTTGTGATACTGATAATGCCCCGATTTCACTGTTTAATTCACCGTATGGCTCAACTAAAGCCACAGGTTGTTTATTGGCATCTGATTCCGCATCAGCATTGATAGCCCACACACCTAGCTCTGCTTCGCCCACATACAAGGTTTTTGTTTCATCATTAACAGCACAGCCTGAAGCCTCAGTGACTGCAGAGAACTCACGTACTGCAATATTTTTAGCTTGTTTAG
>NZ_CAWUKC010000177.1:0-2295 GCF_963922945.1 uncultured Pseudoalteromonas sp.
CGTCTCTATTTAAATAATATTGCAATCATGATAAATACCGCTAAACTAATCATTAATGTATTAATGACCGATTTAGTATTCATTTATGAGATCTGAACAAGCATTAAAGCTGGCGCGTCGCTTGGGTGATTTAATTCGTCAGCATCGTACTTTACTTTATACCCAGAGCACGTTCGCTAAGATGATTGGTGTATCTCGCTCCACGGTACAAAAGCTTGAACAAGGAGAGGTAGTAAAAAGCGATATATTGTTTGAAGCCCTTGTTGCTCTTCAATTGCAAGGCTCATTGCTGGATGAAATTAACGAGCTAGCCGCAGGTGTGGGCGGTTATAATGCAAGACAGCGTAAAAGCAATAAAACTCAGGTGATTAACGATGACTTCTGAAGCTTATGTATTTATTGACGGTTTAGAGGACAGCCCCATAATTTGTGGTTTTTTTAAGTTAAATCCACAAACTGGCCGAGGTGAGTTTAATTATGGTAAAAGTTACCTTGCGCGCTCTGATGCGTTTGCGCTCGATCCGCTGCATCTACCATTACAGCCTGGCATAGTTAGCTATTCTGCCAATAAAGGTGTGTTTGGGGTGTTAAGTGATGCGGGAGCTGATTCGTGGGGGCGTAAGCTTATACTCTCGTTACATAATACTAAGCCAAAGAATGAGCTAGAATTTTTACTCGCAGGGTCTGGGTATGGTGTTGGCGCCTTGGTATTTAGTTTGTCGCGCAGCGCATCAAAACATAAAGCGAATAAAAATACATTAGCCGATTTAGCCTTGTTAGATCAAGCAAAGGACGATTTGCTCGCCAATAAAGCGATTTCACAGGAAGCAAAAAAAGCCTTTGAATTTGGCCAAAGCATGGGGGGAGCAAGACCTAAAACCTCTGTGAAAATTGATGATAAGCTTTATTTAGCAAAGTTCAATCGTCAAGACGATTTGTTTAATTTAGCTAGGGCTGAGCATGGTGCTATGTGTATGGCTAATGAATTGGGGATTCGCACTGCAAATACCCGTATTCATGAAACAGAAAATGGCGATGTTCTGTTAGTTGAACGTTTTGATGTAAGCGATGACTTACCAACTCATCACTTTTTAAGCGCCAATAGCTTATTACAAAAACCAAAAGTCGCGATAAGCGACTTAGCAACATACTATAGCTACGGTGAACTGGCAGAATTTATTCGCCACCACACAGGTGAGTTCGCAGATGATGCTACAGAGCTCTACAAGCGAATGGTATTTAACGTGTTTATTGGTAATACCGATGATCACAGCCGAAATCATGCATTTTTGTATCACTTTGCTGGGCAAACGTGGCGTATGAGCCCCGCTTATGATATCACCCCTATTAATAACTCAAAGCAGCATGGCATAGGGCTTGGTGATGATGGCCGATATGCTAGTATCGATAATTTATTGTCGCAAGCCAAACGCTTTGGCCTCAACAAGGCTCAAGCAACAAAAATAATTGCAGAGGTTGAAAGCTATACTCGCCAGTGGCCAACGCACTTTAAACGTTTTGCTAATATCAGTGATATTGACATAAAGCGCTTAGAAAGCGTGATCCCTCATATAAGTTAAAGATTATTTAAGCATTCATTAGATAGTTAATGACCGATTAAGTGGTCATTTACTGGTTGGCGCTTTTATGAACTATAAAGAAGAAATGAAAAGGCAGCGGGCTTTTGCTAAAACCTAGCTCGTAGCTCTAAACCAGCGCCAGATTAGTCGGCCTGGGCTTTATTTGTGGGCTGATAAACGCCATTATCTAACGCATAAAAGTAAGCTTGATAGCGGCCGGTTTGCTTAAACTTAAGTAATTGCTGATTAAAAATTTCAAACCGCTGTTTACTGTGTTCGTTATTTTTGGGGAGTATCATAAAGCTTTGAGGTGATGGTTAATCGAGCTAGATAAGTTAGGTAACTCACTGGCCAAGGTAAAACGTAAAGTTAACTTTAATATACATAATGGTAATACCAACAACAAACTTAAAGGCTAATGCCAAGACAATTCCCCCGTCATTTTGCCCGAAAGGACTTAATTGATGAGTAATTGATTGCATGGCGAAATTTTGTTCCCGACAAATTTCAAGTACCTAAATCCCTCTAGGCAATGCAATTAAAGCCGTGACCTCGCCATGGACGGCGAATACACGGCGGTTACATTCATATCTATTTCGGCTTTGAGGAAAACACAAAATGCTCGGGGCACTTCAAGGGATGTACGGCGGTATTCGCCCCTTGGTTGCCATCGCCAACGCGATATAAGTAAATTGTTTCAAAAGCTTCGCTTTTT
>NZ_CAWUKC010000178.1:0-2273 GCF_963922945.1 uncultured Pseudoalteromonas sp.
ACGCCCATATTTAATAAACGCGTTATGGTTTCTGGCGCTGAGTTAGTATGTAGAGTTGATAGCACTAAGTGACCTGTTTGCGCTGCTTTAATAGAGATTTCTGCAGTTTCTAGGTCACGTATTTCACCAACCATCACCACATCAGGATCTTGACGTAAAAAGGCACGCAAGGCGTTGGCAAAGGTCATTTCGGCTTTAGGGTTAATTTGTACTTGGTTAACCCCTTCAAGGTTTATTTCTACCGGATCCTCGGCGGTACTAATGTTTCGCTCTGGTTGGTTAAGTATATTTAAACCGGTATAAAGCGATACTGTTTTACCCGACCCGGTAGGGCCGGTTACAAGTATCATACCTTGTGGTTGCCCAAGCGCATCCATATAAAGCTTTTTTTGGTCTTCTTCGTAACCTAATACGTCTATACCTAGCATAGCGCTTGATGAATCAAGAATACGCATTACTATTTTTTCGCCCCATAACGTAGGCATAGTACTTACACGAAAGTCGATGCTTTTACGCTCGGTCATTTTTAGCTTAATACGGCCATCTTGTGGTTTGCGTTTTTCAGCAATATCAAGGCGCGACATTACTTTTATACGCGCCGATAGCTTACTTGCTAAGGTATTAGGTGGGTTGGCAACTTCGTGCAAAATACCATCAATACGAAAGCGAATGCGGTATTTATGCTCGTAAGGTTCAAAGTGTAAATCAGAGGCGCCTTTTTTTATGGCATCCATTAAAATTTTATTGATATAAACAATGATTGGCGCATCGTCTTTATCGTCATCTTTAGGTGTGGTTTCTTTAGGGCCTTCAGTATCTAAGTCGGCAAACTCTTTAAATTCATCGGCACTTAAATCTAAGCTGCCTGCAGCATCAAGAAGTTGCTCAATTTTGTTATCCAGCTGAATATAGTCAACCACGACTATTTCGCACGATAAGCCGGTGCTAAATTCAAAGTTTTCAAAGGCACCGTAATCGGTCGGATCTGAGGCGGCAATGTATACTTTTCTGCCTTTTTGAACCAGCGGTAAAATATGGTGTTTACGTATTAGTTTTTCTTTAACTAAGTCTTCGGGGATTTGAGCGGGGTCGAAGTCTTTTAAATCAAAATACGGTACGCGAAATAAGTCTATGCATTGCTCAGCTAGGTCGTTGCTGTCAATCTTTCCACATTTAGATATAAGCTCGGCGGTCGAGGCAAACTCTTGCTGTTTTGCTTTTACGGTATCGGCATCAATGCGGCCAAGCGTTATAAATTTTCTCAATAACGGTGAGTTAATATTCATTGCGCACCTATTTTAGTCCTTCAATAGTTAACAATTTATCAGAAAAAAGCAGGTGATTATATTCGATGTGCTTATCAACACCTTTTTTGCTAACTAAATTACGAGTGTGTGTTGTTATGACCGCGTTAAGGGGCATTAGTTGTATTCTATACTGCATATTGTAGGTAATTTTTATGAAGAACAACAAGTTCTGCATGAACAAGTGATAAATCGCGGTCATTATTTAAAATATCATCGGCTTTATTTTGTTTTTCTTCACGTGGCATTTGCGATGCTATGATGCTATTTACTTGCTCAAGGCTAATGTTGTCGCGTTTCATAGTTCGTTCAATCTGCACAGGCTGTGGTACATCAATTAATAAAGTACGGTCGCAGTAGTGATTAAGTTTATTTTCGAACAATAATGGCGCCACTAATACAACATAGGCACTGGTGGCATTATTTAAATCGGTGAGTATTTTTTCCCGAATAAGTGGGTGTAATAGTGCGTTGAGCCACTCTTTTTCATCATTGTTGGTGAATATTTTAGTGCGCAGGGTTGCTCTGTCTAATGTGCCATTGGGTAGTAAAATACCCTCGCCAAAGTGTTCAATAATTGCATTTAGCCCTTTGCTGTTAGGGGCCACTACTTGGCGGGCAATAATATCGGCATCGACGACGCAAATACCCAGCTCTTCAAACATATTACTCACGGCGGTTTTACCGCAGCCAATACCGCCAGTTAAACCTAATACCCAGCTATTTATTTTAGGAGTTTGTTCACTCATGCTAGTAACCAATTAAATTAAAATACGCAGCTTGAATTTGAGCGCCCCACAAAAGTGTTATCCAGCCTGCTATGGCTAAGTAAGGCCCAAAAGGAATGGGGGTAGCCTTGTCTTTTCCTTGAATACTTAAAAGGGCAATGCCAATAACAGCGCCCACCACGCTTGAAAGCAAAATAATGGTTAATAGCGACTGCCAGCCAAGTAGTGCGCCAAACACGGC
>NZ_CAWUKC010000179.1:0-2223 GCF_963922945.1 uncultured Pseudoalteromonas sp.
CACTTACAAAAAATTTACAATCAATCGATTTATCGATGCGTTTTGTATAAAAGCATAGCAACTATTTAGTTTTGCTGATGCTAATTAATTGACAAAACGCATGAAAAGACTTTTAATAATCCAAAAGACTTACTTTGTAACATTTTGTTAAATAAAGTATCCTTTTTAGAAAATTTTGTGTGCTTTAAGCATATAAAAAGTGTTAGACTAACCCTGTTGTATTACTTTATTGAAAAATATAGTGATAAGTTATTGCTTTTTGTTTTAATCTTAAAAAAATACCTAAAAGATTAAAGCAAATGGCCAGTATATTTCCTATATTTAGTCTACTTTGTATTATAGGTAGCCCATGCAAGTTACAACATAATGAACTCACATTTAGCTTTTGTGTTTCATACCTAAGGCTAAAAGTACATGAAAATTTATTTTTAAGTAAATCTGTAAAGTTAATCAGGTAAATTAAACTTGGCGCTTCGCCACTATCCTGATTACTTTGCAAAACATTATCCTTTAGGAGAGGAACATGAAAACAATGACTCAAAAACAACAGGGTTTCACCCTAATCGAGCTAATGATTGTTGTAGCAATCATCGGTATTCTTGCTGCAGTGGCATTGCCTGCTTACTCAAATTACCAAGCATCATCAAAGTTGACAGCTGGTTTAGCTGAGATCACAGGCGCTAAAACAGAAATGGAAATCAAAGCTAACAGTGGTACTGCAGTAGCAGATGTTTCAGAGTTAACTTCTATTAAAGATGACACTACACAAAACTGTACTATTACGGCGAGCATGACCGCGGCAGGTGTTGGTACTATCCAATGTGCAATAGCTAACGCTCCATCTCAAGTAAGTTCAGCTACATTAACTTGGTCAAGAACTACAGATGGCGAATGGACTTGTGCAACAGCAAGTGCAACTGATGCAACCCTTGCTCCTTCTAGCTGCCCACAAGCAGTTACGCCTTAATGTAAACCATTGAATCATAAAAAAGCGCTCAAAAGAGCGTTTTTTTTTCTTTCAATTATATGTGCAAACTAAATATTCAGAACGCATTTTTAAGGTAATCTCCCACATGGCAAAAAAACAAGAAGATAAAGGCCTTGATACCTTTCAATGGGTCGGCGTAAGTGCGCGAGGAAAAAAGCTTGAAGGGGAGCTAACAGGCTCTAGTGTTGCCCTAGTTAAAGCCCAGCTCAGAAAACAAGGAATAACCCCTTCAAAAGTAAAGCGCAAGCCTAAGCCGTTATTTGGCATACAAAGTGTTCAAAAAATCACGCCTAAAGATATTGCTCTAGTTACACGCCAAATTGCCACTATGTTAATGGCCGGCGTCCCCTTAATTCAAGCCATTGAAATGATTGGCTCAGGTTCCACCAACAAAAGTGTTGGTAAGTTAATGGAAACCATTGGCGATGAAGTTAAAGCAGGTCAACCTCTCTCACAGGCACTCAGAAAACACCCCCGCTATTTTGATGATTTGTATTGTGATTTAGTGGCATCGGGCGAGCAATCAGGCGCGCTTGATAAAATATTTGACCGTGTCGCTTTATACAAAGAAAAATCAGAAGCGCTGAAATCGAAAATTAAAAAAGCGATGTTTTATCCTATCTCAGTATTGGTTATCGCTGGCATTGTAACTTCTATATTACTTGTCTTTGTAGTTCCTCAGTTTCAAGATATATTTGCAGGCTTTGGCGCACAACTGCCTGCATTTACCTTATTTGTTATTGGCATTTCTGAGTTTATGCAAGCCTATTGGTGGGTGATTTTAATAGCCATTGTTGGCTTTGGTTACGCGTTTAAAGAAGCCAAGCTCAGAAGTTTAAAACTTAGAGATGCAACCGACAGAGCTATATTAAAACTCCCTGTAATTGGCATGATTTTAAATAAAGCCGCTGTTGCCCGTTATGCCCGTACACTTTCGACCACCTTTGCAGCGGGTGTACCGCTAGTTGATGCATTAGATTCAGCTGCTGGTGCTTCGGGTAATGCTGTTTACCGCTATGCAATATTAGATATAAAAGCAGAGGTGAGCTCGGGTAACCAAATGAACTGGGCGATGCGTAATGCTAAAATATTTCCTGATATGGTGATTCAAATGGTCGCCATTGGCGAGGAGTCTGGCTCGCTTGATGGCATGCTTGCCAAAGTAGCAACAATTTACGAACAAGAGGTGGATGATGCCGTTGATGGCTTATCTAGCTTATTAGAGCCGCTTATTA
>NZ_CAWUKC010000180.1:0-2197 GCF_963922945.1 uncultured Pseudoalteromonas sp.
CGCTTAGCTTGGCTTTTTTGTTTTCTAACCTGCAACAAAAAACGCAGTGAATGTTTATTTTATATACTTGTGTGTTTTATTTTTCATCAAATTAACATTTTCTACAACCTAGTAATTAGGTATAATTTTCAACTGTAAGTTAGTGTAAATTTACGCCTTTTGAGATTTATAATCCTATTAAATTGCTTTAGAATGATCGTTCATTCTAGAGATAAATCGACTAAAAGGTATTTAACATGCAGCGTTCTCGCATTGCTTTATTTGTATTAACAGCCCTGGTTGGGTCTGTTGCTTTAACAGGTTGTGACCAAGCAGCTGACTCGCAACAAGCTTCAGCGCCACAAGTAGTACCTGTTGGTGTAATTACATTAAAAAGCCAAGCGCTTACATTAAAAAAGGAGCTTCCCGGTCGCATTAGTGCTTTTCAAATTGCACAGATCCGCCCGCAAGTAAGTGGTATTGTGCAATCGCGTTTATTTACAGAAGGGGCGCAAGTTAAAAAAGGCCAATCGCTTTATCAAATTGACCCCGCTACATTTGAAGCTGACTTAGCAGCAAGCGAAGCAGCTGTTGCTCGTGCAGAGGCAAGTATTGCCAGCACTAAATCAAAAGCGTCGCGTTATAGCGAGCTTTTAAAAATTAAAGCTGTGAGTCAGCAAGATTTTGATGAAGCCGATGCAGCACAAAAGCAAGCGCAGGCTGAACTTTTAACAGCAAAAGCACAGCTTAAAACTGCCCAAATCAATTTAGATTATAGTCATGTATCCTCTCCGATTAGTGGTCAAATTAGTAAATCAAATGTGACGGTTGGTGCGCTAGTGAGTGCGAACCAAACAACGGCACTGGCAACAGTGACTCAGCTTGACCCTATATATGTTGATTTAACACAATCAAGTAACGAGTTAACCCAGCTAAAAAAAGCAATTTCTTCAGGTGCATTGAGTGTGGACTCACAAGCTCAAACTGAAGTTGAGCTACAAATGGAAGATGGCTCAACTTACCCCTTAAAAGGCACCTTGCAGTTTTCTGAGGTAACGGTAGACCCAAGCACGGGTTCGGTTACGTTGCGTGCCAAGTTTCCTAATCCAGACAAACTATTATTGCCAGGCATGTATGCACGTGCCGCTGTGGTTGAGGGCGTAAAACAAGACGCTATTTTAGTGCCTCAGCGTGGAGTAAGCCGAAACACCAAAGGTGAGCCAACAGCCATGGTGGTAAGCAAAGAAAACACCGTTGAAAGCCGCGTGTTAAAAGTTGATAGAACGATTGGCTCAAACTGGTTAGTCACCGATGGATTAAGTGATGGCGATCAAGTGATTGTTGAAGGATTACAAAAAATTCGTCCAGGAGCACCGGTAAACCCTTCTGAAGTTTCATCGTCTGCAACAGCCGACAAAGCGCAATAACGGAGAGTTTTAATGTCACGATTTTTTATCGATAGACCCATTTTTGCATGGGTACTTGCTATCGTGGTTATGCTTGCAGGTATTTTGGCTATTCAAAGTTTACCTATAGCGCAGTATCCATCAATCGCACCGCCAGCAATTAGTATTACGGCAACATATCCGGGGGCATCAGCACGTACCTTAGAGGATACGGTTACGCAAGTAATTGAACAAAAAATGAAAGGGCTAGATGGCTTGCTATATATGTCGTCAACCTCAGAGTCAAGCGGCTCAGCAACGCTTACGCTTTCATTTAGTGCCGACACAGACCCAGATATCGCCCAGGTACAAGTGCAGAATAAGTTAGCTACAGCAACCCCTTTATTGCCAGAAGAAGTGCAGAGGCAAGGGGTATCTGTGGCTAAATCTGCACGTAACTTTTTAATGGTACTTGGTTTTGTATCAAAAGACGGCAGCATGACCAATATCGATATTGGTGATTATGTGTCATCGAATGTACAAGATATTATCTCGCGCGTTGAGGGGGTAGGTGAAGTTCAGCTGTTTGGGTCGCAATATGCTATGCGTATATGGTTAGATCCAGCCAAGCTGCAAAACTACAAACTAACACCTGCAGATATTAGCACCTCAATTAGTGCGCAAAATGCGCAAGTATCTGCCGGTCAACTAGGGGGCATGCCCGCGGTTGAAGGCCAACAACTTAATGCAACAGTCACAGCGCAAAGCCGCTTACAAACGGCAGCAGAGTTTGAACAAATTATAGTAAAAGCAAATGCCGATGGCTCGTTTAT
>NZ_CAWUKC010000181.1:0-2154 GCF_963922945.1 uncultured Pseudoalteromonas sp.
TAACTTTAATGACCATTTTTGTGTCACAAAAGTTTGTGGTTATTTTAGGAGATGCTTCAGAAGGAAGTATTCCTGCCAAATTAGTATTATCGATGATTGCGCTTAAGTTGCCGCAACTAGCCTCGCTGATCCTGCCGTTGAGTATATTTCTGGGCATTATTTTAGCTTACAGCCGCATTTATGCCGACAGCGAAATGACTGTTTTAAAGGCATGTGGGGTGAGTGAATGGTATGTGGTACGCGTAACTTTGATCTCCAGTGTGGGACTCGCTATTTTGGCCGCCTCGCTTACCATGTACCTTGCGCCGTGGGCCAGCGAGCAAGAATATCAATTAAAAGAGCAAGCCAAAGCCGATGCAGGTTTATCTGCACTTAGGGCTGGGCGATTTCAACAAACGGGTAATGAAAAAGCCGTGGTGTTTATTCATAACATTGAAAACGGCGGTAAAGAACTTAACAAAGTATTTGTAGCGCAGTTACCTGATGCCGAAAAAGATGATCATGCGCGTTTAGTGTATGCCGAACAAGGTGTGGTGGTAGAGGCGGTAAATGGTGAGCAACAATTGGTACTAACCGATGGTAAACGTTACGAAACCGATGGCCAAACACCGGCCCTTAATTTAACGCAGTTTGATGGCTACAGCGTACAAATTCGCGAACAAGAAATAGAACATCAGCGCCGCAAATTAGAAGCAATACCTACTAATCAGTTGTTACCACTTAACACCTCAGAATCTATTGCACAGTGGCAATGGCGAATAGCTATACCGCTTTCTATTCCGTTATTAACATTAATTGCAGTACCACTTAGTGTGGTTAATCCTCGCCAAGGTAAATTTGCCAAATTAGTGCCTGCTATTAGCTTGTACTTAGGCTATTTTATTTTACTCAATGCAGCAAAGTTTGCAGTTGAAGATGGCAAAATACCGCCTTCTATTGGTTTGTGGTGGATTCATTTAAGTGCTTTATTTATCGGTAGTTTATTGATAATAAAAGGGCGTCCTCTTGGGGCATGGCTTAAAGCTGTTGTAACAAAACGGGAGCTAAGCGCATGATGAAAACACTTGATTGGTATTTAGGGCGAAGTGTTTTACAAACCACCGGGTTTGCTTTATTGGTGTTGGTTGGCATTAGTACGCTAATTAAGTTTATTGATCAGCTAAAGTCGGTCGGACGCGGAAGCTACGACTTAATGACCGCCACCTTGTACACTTTTTATAGTATGCCTGGAGATTTAGTTATATTTTTTCCGATGGCTGCACTGATAGGTGGTTTAACGGGCCTGGGGGCGCTGGCCTCAAATAGTGAGCTGGTGGTGATGCAAGCAGCGGGGATGTCACGCTTGCAAATTATAGGCTCAGTAATGAAAACCGCCATATTTATGGCTTTGTGTATGATGGCGCTAGGCGAGTGGGGCGCACCAGAGGCACAACAACATGCCAAAGAAATGCGGAATCAGGCAATTCATGGGGGTGATGTATTTAATGCACAAAAAGGTGTATGGGCTAAAGATGGCAACAACTTTATTAATATTGAAGATGTAGATCAAAGTGGTCGCTTAAATGGTGTGCATATGTATCATTTTGATAAATCACTCGATTTAACACAAATCACTAAAGCTAAAGTGGCTATAGGCCGTGATGAAGGCTGGCTATTGCGTGATGTAAATAAAGTGCATATTAGTGATGAGCAAATAAGCAGCGAGCACATTGACGAAGAGTTTTACCCCTCACAATTAACGGGTGAAAAGCTTGGTGTTGTATCAGTAAAGCCTGAGTCGCTCTCTTTTACCGGGCTGTGGTCATATTTAGGCTACTTGCAGCAAAATGAGCAAGATACCAGCACTTATGAGCTAGCCTTATGGCGTAAGCTAATGCAGCCAGTGTCTGTTGCTGTAATGCTGCTGGTTGCGCTGTCGTTTATATTCGGCCCTTTACGAACCGTTACAATGGGCGCACGCATTATTATGGGTGTCGTTACAGGGATTGTATTTCATTTAACTAACGAGATTTTTGGCCCTGTTGTTATGGTTTATCAAATACCAGCAATAATTGGTGCGGTATTACCAAGTGTCATATTTATTAGTTTTGCTACGTACTTGATGAATAAGCGAGTATAAAATAGCTATTAAGCGTAAAAAGGGTGATCATTGAT
>NZ_CAWUKC010000182.1:0-2100 GCF_963922945.1 uncultured Pseudoalteromonas sp.
GGGTGAGCAAGCGCCCCTTTACGCCACGCTAAGTACAAATTGTTTTCCGGCCCTTGCGGACCAAGTTTAATTAATCTACCCGATTGAATATCGTCATGACATATATAATCAGGCAGCACGGTATAGCCTACACCGGTTCTTACTATGCCGGCGAGCGCGCGTATGTCGGGGCAGCGAGCAATTATTTTTGACGTACAGCTTTGTTTAAATACAGTATCAAAATACTGGCGTATAAGCGGTAATTGACTGTCGTAACTGACCACCGGCAGCGTATTTAAAAGTGCTGGCGTAATGGTTTTCCCCTCTAAGCTTTGCGCTAATAAACGGTGCGCCACCAGTACCAGCTCTTCGCTGTCGAGCACTTCAAAGTCGTAAATTTTGTTATCGGGCAGGGAGGCTGTAATAGCCATATCGGCAACGCCGGTGTCGAGCGCTGTATAAATTTGCTCACGATTACCAGGCAGCACGACCACATCAACATTGCCCGCTTGTAACAAATTTGCCAGCTGTGCTGAGGCAACATAACTAATATATTCGGCGGGCCCGGCTAGTGTAATCGTTCCGCTCACATCGCTTGAACGGGTGCGTACAGAGGCGACTTTTTGCTCTATAGCATCAAGGTGATTTGCCACTTGGCCTGCTAAATCGTGGGCGGCATTACTTGGTTCTACGCCTCGGTGACGCCGCTCAAATAACGATTTACCTACCACCGACTCCATTGTTTGTATATGCGCGGTTGCAGCGGGTTGCGACAGCCCCAAATTTTTAGCAGCCCGAGAGATGTTTTTACAACGATATACCTCAACAAAGGTGCGTAATTGTACAAAATAAGACATAAAACATTAGGTATCAGAAATCCGATGGGTAAAGCAAGATTAACTGAATTCTAGTTATTGTAAAGTGCGCGTACACTTGCGCTCGTTCAGTTAGACATTAACCGTTTTCATATTTACTTTATAAAATAGGTAATTAATTACTTGAAAGTTAACTATTAATTCCCATTTTATAAAGCAATGAGCACCAGGGGCTGAGCCCCGTAACCAAGTAGAGTACAAATATGTTAAATTTTGCATTTAAAAACCGCACCGAGATTTTATTCGGCAAAGATCAAATTAATGAGATCGCAAGCCGCGTACCAAGCCAAGGCAAGGTCATGTTTTTATACGGTGGCGGTTCGATCAAAAAGAACGGCGTATATGACGATGTAGTAAATGCACTTGAAGGTGTGGACTTTGTGGAGTTTTCGGGAGTTGAGCCAAACCCAACTTACGAAACACTTTCAAAAGCTGTAGAAATTGTGAAAGAGCAAAACGTTAGCTTTATATTAGCTGTAGGCGGCGGTAGTGTTATCGACGGCGCTAAATACGTAGCGGCGGCAGCAAAATACGAAGGCGACGGCTGGGATATTTTAGTTAATGGCGCAGAAGTAAAAAGCGCATTACCTATTGGCGCGGTATTAACGCTTCCGGCTACTGGCTCAGAAAGCAACGGTAACTCGGTTGTTACCCGTAAAGAAACCCAGCAAAAACGTGCCTTTGGTACGCCAATAGTGCAACCGCAATTTGCTGTGCTTGATCCTACGTATACATTCTCACTGCCAACTCGCCAAATTTCTAACGGTGTAGTTGATGCGTTTGTACATGTTATTGAGCAATACTTAACGTACCCAGTTAATGCGCCACTGCAAGACCGTTTTGCAGAAGGCATTTTATCTACGCTAATTGAGCAAGGCCCTAAAGCCCTTGAAAACCCAGAAGATTACGACGTACGTGCAAACGTAATGTGGTCGGCAACGATGGCACTAAATGGCTTAATTGGCCAAGGCGTACCGCAAGATTGGTCTACGCATATGATTGGCCACGAGCTAACAGCGCTTTATAGCTTAGATCACGCTGTAACACTTGCGATTGTATTACCACCGCTTATGTTTGTTCAGCAAGAGCAAAAACGCGCTAAAATTATTCAGTTAGGTGAGCGTGTATTTGGCCTTGATATGCAAGACAAAAACGAGCTGATTGATGCAACCATTAAACATACTCAAGACTTTTTTGAGCAAATGGGTATTAAAACAAAACTTGGCGATTACGACCTAGGTGAAGA
>NZ_CAWUKC010000183.1:0-2072 GCF_963922945.1 uncultured Pseudoalteromonas sp.
TAATGATTAGTTTAGCGGTATTTATCATGATTGCAATATTATTTAAATAGAGACGTAATAAGCTTAGAGGAGCGGCGTTCAAGTTTACCGAAGGGGCGAAGCTTGCTCACGTCAGAAGCGCAGCGTCTCATTACTAAATAAATTAACACCGTAAAAGCCCTGCTTTTAAACGAAAGCAATGCGCGTCTAACAAAAAATTAAAATTTATGTGGCTTAAATGGCGCTTTCAACCATTTTGAATAGTCATGATTAAATGCTGGGAACTGTTCAGATAACATCGCGTTTAATTGATCTTTCGAAAGCTTGTTACAAGGATTTTTCTGCTCTGCCAGCATAATATTTTTAAGTAATATTCTGCCAGATTGGGTATCCATTAAAAAATAAATTGCAGCCCAGCTACTAGCGTAAAGCATACTGCTGTCGCCTTTTTGCCATGTATTATTTAACCCCATTAAACGGTTAAGTCTAAACACGTTTTTAGTAAGCTTATTATTACGTACCCAGGTTTTATTTGGCTCTACAATAGCAGTTTGCATATTGTTATAGGTAAACTCAAAATACTCAGCAAACCCTTCATTTAACCACCTAGGCGTGTACCCTAAAACTGCTTTATTAATAGCATGTACGGCTTCGTGCACTGCCGTTCTCATGGTGTTTTGTTCGCCACTAAAATTAATAAACGCAGAGTTAGTTGCATGAAAATACATTCCTGCTGTATTTTCTGGGTTGCCGCCATTTTCCCTAATAGCGGCGTTATAAGCCCTACGGTTAGGTAATACCGTTAAGTTTAGTTTTACCTTTTTTAGAGCATGCGCACCAATAATTTGTCCATACACCTTAAATACTGTATTGAGTTTTACTTGTAGCTTTTGATTAAATGAAGGCGGTAAGTTAGGTGTATTTAAAGTAAGGTCAAAATAATCCAGTGGCTCAGAAAAATTACTTTCGTACTTAGATACCGCAAAGCCAGGCTTGGTATCGCTAAAATGTGCAATACCTGCCTTGTCGGTCCAAGTGTATATAGCACCGTTACGCTTATATTTTACGTCGCCTAAAGATACATCTGTACATTGTGTTTTATCTGCTTGAGGCGAGTGATTACGCGCAGGCACAAAAGAGCTGCTGCCCGCCGGCGTTTTTACAGAGTTTACGGGTTGTACTTTAACTAAAGACTTACTTGGCTGAGTTACGGTTAAATCGTTATAAATACGCTTAACTTCACCTATCGGGTCGTGATAGTTAAACACCCGCCCTGTAAAATGATTAGCAATAAGCGCAGAGGCAATAAGCATCACAACAAACATAAATACTATGCGAAGCTTAGTGCTAAACATCGTTACGGGCGCCCCTGCCATTGGGTTTCAAATACTTGCTTTTGTGCCACTCTATACTCGCTACACCAAACAAAATCGCTTGTTTCCATTTCTTTTTTACGACACCGCTTAGGCAGTTTATAAAATTTAGACCACGCCTCAAGCTTAGCTTTGTTTTTATAGCTAGCACTGTGCAAAGTCATGTTTGATACCTTTTGATTAAGTAACCAGTTGGTGTTCGCCGAATGTGCAGCATGTGGGCGGTATGAGTTATTACTCTTTTTAAGTTTATTGCAGTGCTTTGCCAATTGACTAAACAACACTTTGTCGCGAGCCGTTAACCGCTCACCTTTTTTAACGCTATAACCTTGCCTAAATTGAGAGCGAATAGATTCACGCTCCTTTTTTATGCTTGCGCACTTGCTTTGCGTGTAAGCTTCGCCTGCATAAGCGTATGTTGAAATAAAACTAATCAAAACTAAAATCCATTTAATCATTATTCACTCCTTTAAATAACACCTCAAATAAGTGTACCTATTTAAGGTTAGCAGTGCATTAAATATTGTCCTTGTTTTGCGTCATTAGTACTTAATATTTAGCAGAAATTAGCCGCAGAGTTGGCTCAAGTTAAATGGTCGATGTTTAATTTGGCTTGTAGACGTCGAGCTTGCTCACGTTAGAAGCGCAGCTTCTCATCTTTTAATAAATTAACACCGTAAAAGCCCTGCTTTTAAAACGCCAACAAGTTGCGCGTCTACA
>NZ_CAWUKC010000184.1:0-2048 GCF_963922945.1 uncultured Pseudoalteromonas sp.
ATTTAATGGATAAAGAACTACCGGACGAAGAAAAACAAAGTATTTTTGATATAGCCAAAATGCACCCTGATGTGCATGGGGTGCATGGTATTCGTACGCGCCAAGGCGGGAAAATTAAATTTATACAAATGCACCTAGAATTAGATGACGATTTATCGTTAATTCGTGCCCACAATGTAGCAGACGAAGTGGAAAAAATGATAGTCGATTGCTTTGAGTCTGAGGTTGATATACTTATCCACCTCGACCCATTATCTGTCGTGGTTAAACATTAACAGACTCACAAAATGTGTACATGCTTTTTAGTGCTGGCTTACGAATTTCGTCACGTTCAAAAAAGAGCTCATGTTTTGCACCTTTAAAGCTTTCAATTGATGCATTTGCATGGCTTTTAGCTAGCTTATCAAGGGCGGAATTATTTACTACTTCATCGTTTTCGGCTTTGGCTATATACATAGGAATGGTGATATTTAACTTATCTATTGATGGCAAAAATTTAATAACCGCGTGTAACCATCCATAAGTTACCCCGCCGAGTTGTAATGCTGGCGTAGCGTGATAAGTTTGCCTAAATTGTTTGTAACGTATTTCACTACTTGTTAGCACGTTTAGGTCAAAATTTAAGGGAATATAGTTTTTTTGCCCAAAGGCATAGCTGTATTGAAAGCCCAACATTTTAGCGATGTTGACAGCCAATGTGGTAGAAAAGCGAGGCACTTTTTTAGTAAAAATATTTAACATGGGAGCTGACAAAAATACCCCCTTGTAGTCATGCTTATAGGTTGCTAAATAATGCAGAGCAATCGCTCCTCCCATTGAATGGGCAATTAACGCTTTATTACCTTGCCAGTGAGTATTGACTACCTGTTCGGTAAACTGGTTTAGATCTGCGCTATAATCTTGAAAGTTTTGAACATAACCTTTGTGCTTGTTTTTCAAATGCCGATAAGAGCGACCTTGACCTTGATGGTCAATTATAAAAACTGCATACCCATTGTTATAAAATTCCCACAAAAGCTCTTTATATTTATCAGTGCCTTCTACTCTGCCAGAACTAATAACTAACGCCATTTTTGCATTAGCGGGTTTTGCATAGGCGTAAAATAATGTGCCATGCAAGGTTTTTAAGTTAGATTTAATGAGTGTGTTTTCAAAAAACTCTTCAATTGCAGATTGGTTATTTTCAAGCTCACTTTCACTGCTATAAAACATGGGTTACTCTTTAGTTATTGGTAAGGTTATGTTGGCACATAAACCACCATTTTCTTTATTTGATAACGCTAAACTACCACCGTGCGCAATAATAGCATTTTTAGCGATGGCTAAGCCAAGCCCCGTGCCACCACTTACTCGGTCGCGGGCATCAGATTGTCTAAAAAAGGGCTCACAAAGCTTGCTTAATTGATCATTTGGCACGCCTGGTCCATCGTCGCAAATTTCAATATAAACTTTGCTGTTATAGTGTACGTTAAAGCTAATATTGCTGTGTGCGTATTTTATTGCATTGCGTAATAAGTTTTCGAGTGCACTGGCTATTAACGACTCATCGCAACTGAGCATAACATCGGCACTGCCGCTAAATGTGAGTGTTTTAGTATTTTGTTTAGCTTCAAACTGTGCATCGTTTAGTACGTGTTCTACTATATCTTTTAACGACTGCTTTTGAAGAGACAGTGCTTGGCTTTGTGCCTCTAAACGTGATACTTGCAGTACATCAGCAATCATTTTATCAAGTTGATTTGCTTCTTTTTCTATCCGTAATAAATACGATTGGCTTGCCTCGCTGGCTTGCATTTGAGCAAGCCCTGTGGCCATTTTTAAACGCGTAAGTGGGGAGCGCAACTCGTGAGATATATCAGCAAGCAAACGCTTTTGGGCACTAATAAGTTGCTCAAGCTGATTGGCCATACTGTTAAAGTCGCGACCAAGCACCCCAAGCTCATCTTTTCTGCTTGCAGGTATGGCAACACGGGCAGATAAGTCGCCTGATGACAGTTTTATGGCTGCTTTTTTTAAGCTGTTAATAGGCGCAATTAAATTGCGACTAA
>NZ_CAWUKC010000185.1:0-2038 GCF_963922945.1 uncultured Pseudoalteromonas sp.
ATTTAATGGATAAAGAACTACCGGACGAAGAAAAACAAAGTATTTTTGATATAGCAAAAATGCACCCTGAGGTGCATGGGGTGCATGATATTCGTACGCGCCAAGGCGGAAAAATTAAATTTATTCAAATGCACCTAGAATTAGATGACGATTTGTCGTTAATTCGTGCCCACAATGTAGCAGACGAAGTAGAGAAAATGATAGTAGATAGCTTTGAATCTGAGGTCGATATACTTATTCACCTCGACCCGCTGTCTGTTGTTCAATAGACTCGCAAAATAAATATAAGCTTTTTAGAGCTGGTTTGCGGATTTCGTCACGCTCAAAAAAGAGTTCATGTTTTGCATCTTTAAAGCTTTCTATTGATGCATTTGCATGGCTATTAGCTAGCTTATCAAGGGCGGAATTATTTACTACTTCATCGTTTTCGGCTTTAGCTATAAACATTGGAATAGTGACTTTTAGTTGATTTACTAAAGGTAAAAATTTAATCACTGCATATAACCACCCATAAGTGACACCGCCAAGCTGCAGCGAAGGGGTCGTGTGATAAGTACGCCTAAATTGCTTATATCGTACCTGGCTACTTGTTAGCACGTTTAAGTCAAAACTAGGTGGTGTATAGTTTTTTTGCCCAAGTGCGTAGCTATATTGTAAGCCAAGCATTTTAGCTAGACTCACTATTAAAGTGGTAGAAAAGCGAGGCACCTTTTTAGTGAAAATATTAAGCATAGGCGCAGATAAAAACACCCCTTGGTAACTATGTTGATACTCTGCTAAGTAATTAAGTGCGATGGCGCCCCCCATAGAATGAGCAACAAGTACCTTATTGCCTCGCCAGTGAGTATCAACAACATCTTGGCTAAATTGATTTAGGTCGGCACTGTAGTTTTTAAAATGCTCTACATAGCCCTTATGCTTGTTTTTTAAATGGCGATATGAGCGCCCTTGCCCTTGATGGTCAACAATAAAAATAGCGTAGTTATTGTTGTAAAGCTCCCACAATAGCTCTTTGTACTTATCTGCGCCCTCAACCCTACCTGAGCTAATAACCAGTGCCATTTTTGCATTTTTAGGCTTAGCATAAGCATAAAACAATGCCCCATGGGCTGTTTTTAGATACGACTTAATGAGTGTGTTTTCATAAAACTCATCAATTAAAGGTTGGTTACTTTCAAGCGCTGATTCGGTACTGTAAAACATGTTTACTCTTTAATTAGTGGCAAGGTGATATTGGCACACAACCCGCCTTTTTCTTTATTAGATAGCGCTAAACTACCGCCGTGGGCAGTAATTGCATTTTTGGCGATAGCTAAGCCAAGCCCTGTGCCGCCAGTTACTCTGTCGCGCGCATCAGATTGTCTAAAAAAGGGCTCGCAAAGTCTACTTAGCTGCTCGTTTGGTACGCCCGGGCCATCGTCGCATATCTCTATATAAATTTGATTGCTAAAGTGTACATTAAAACTAATATCGCTATGGGCGTATTTAATTGCATTACGCAGTAGGTTTTCGAGCGCACTGGCAATTAATGATTCGTCACAGTTTAACATTACATCGGCATTCCCGCTAAAGGAAAGCGCTTTAGTGTGTTGTTTGGCTTCAAACTGCGCATCGTTTAATACGTGCTCTACTATATCTTTTAGCGATTGCTTTTGCAGTGACAGTGTTTGGCTTTGTGCCTCTAAACGAGATACTTGCAGAACATCAGCAATCATTTTATCAAGCTGATTTGCTTCTTTTTCTATACGTAATAAATACGGTTGGCTGGTCTCATTAGCTTGCATTTGCGCAAGTCCTGTTGCCATTTTTAAGCGTGTAAGCGGGGAGCGCAACTCGTGAGATATATCAGCAAGTAAACGCTTTTGAGCACTAATCAGTTGCTCAAGCTGGTTGGCCATACTGTTAAAGTCGCGACCAAGCACCCCAAGCTCATCTTTTCTGTTTATTGGAATGGCTGCACGGGCAGATAAGTCTCCCGATGAGAGTTTTATGGCTGCTTTTTTTAAGCTGTTAATAGGCGCAATTAAATTGCGACTAA
>NZ_CAWUKC010000186.1:0-1905 GCF_963922945.1 uncultured Pseudoalteromonas sp.
GCTCGGTTTAATAAATACTGAGTAAGCATAGGAACTGGGCGACCCGTTGCGCCTTTTTTAGCGCCACTGCGCCACGCGGTGCCGGCTACATCTAAATGTGCCCAGTTATATTTTTTAGTAAACTTAGATAAGAAACACGCAGCAGTAATAGTCCCTGCTGAGCGCCCACCTAAATTTGTAAAATCGGCAAATGGGCTATCTAGTTGATCTTGATAGTCATCCCACAGCGGCAACTGCCATGCACGGTCGCCACTTTGCTCAGACGCTTTTAATAAGTCATGCGCCAGCGGGTTGTGGTTTGACAGTAAACCTGTAGCGTGTGCACCAAGAGCAACAATACATGCACCGGTTAGGGTGGCTACGTCAATGACTGTGTCTGGGTCAAAACGCTCAACGTAAGTGAGAGCATCACACAGTACTAAGCGGCCTTCGGCATCAGTATTAAGTACTTCAACGGTTTGGCCCGACATAGTTGTTAAAATATCACCTGGGCGGTACGCGTTAGAGCTTGGCATGTTTTCACAGCCGGCTAATACACCAATCACGTTAATAGGCAGCTGCATTTGCGCAAGTGCTCGCATAGCGCCAATAACACCAGCAGCACCACCCATGTCGTATTTCATTTCATCCATAGCTTCGCCAGGTTTGAGTGAAATACCGCCTGAGTCAAACGTTAACCCTTTGCCTACCAGTACAATCGGTGCTTGGTCATCGGCTGCGCCTTTGTAGTTTATAACCGACATAACCGATTCGTTATCGCTTCCGCGACCAACTGCTAAGTATGAGTTCATACCTAGCTCGGCCATTTTTTCTTCACCAATAATATCAACGGTGATGTTGTCAAAATTGCTAGCCAGCTCTTGCGCTTGTTCGCCTAAATAAGCAGGGTTGCAAATGTTAGGTGGCATGTTGGCTACGTCTTTACATAGCTTACTACCTGCGGCAATGGCTAAACCATGCTCAATAGCGCTTTCACCAATGGTCAGCTCGCGACGCGTTGGTACGTTAAACACAATTTTACGAAGTGGACGGCGAGGGTCTACTTTTTTGCTTTTTAATTGGTTAAACGTGTATAAACAATCTTGTGTTGTCTCGACTGCTTGGCGAACTTTCCAGTAGGTATCACGACCTTTAACATGTTGCTCGGTTAAAAAGCACACTGCTTCCATTGAGCCTGTTTCGTTTAAGGTGTTAATTGTTTTAGAAATTATTTGTTTATATTGCTTATCATCAAGCTCGCGCTCTTTACCACAGCCAACAAGCAATACGCGCTCGCTTAAAACGTTAGGTACATGATGCAATAATAACACTTGCCCTGGTTTACCTTCTAGGTCGCCACGGCGTAATAAATTTGAGATATAAC
This sequence comes from uncultured Pseudoalteromonas sp., assembly GCF_963922945.1. Classification (GTDB taxonomy): domain Bacteria; phylum Pseudomonadota; class Gammaproteobacteria; order Enterobacterales; family Alteromonadaceae; genus Pseudoalteromonas. The sequence goes on from NZ_CAWUKC010000186.1 coordinate 1,364, forward strand.
CATCGCTGATTTTATCGAGTTGTTCACCAATGGGGGATAACCTACGTGGTTCGTAAACGCCAACGACGATACACGCGCTGCGTTGTTTTTCTGGGCTACCACTTTTTACGTTAAATTCCATTGTTACTCCTGGTTGTGAGTCATTTAGGTTATTAATAGGGGCTAAAAAAATAAAATCTAGTCTTAGCTACGTAACTTATGTAGGGATAATATTAATTTTAGCTGATTTTTTCTGACTCTTACTGTGTAATTGAACTTTATATGTTTAAGGGCTACTAATGCAACAATATATCCTGCACTTAGGTAGGATAATTAATTTTGTTGGCTTATAATAACGACTTATTTACCAAGTAAAACTGGGTAAAATAACTACTTTATTATCAAATTATCACTATTGTAGTGAAATTCTATGTTTAACAGGGGCGAGCATTGCTTATTTTTCGTTATTTGACCGCTGAGGTTTTAAAATCGCAGGTCGCCGTATTTTTAACTTTAATGACCATTTTTGTGTCACAAAAGTTTGTGGTTATTTTAGGAGATGC
>NZ_CAWUKC010000187.1:0-1778 GCF_963922945.1 uncultured Pseudoalteromonas sp.
GGCTGAGCCGTCAGATTTACAGTCTGATCCCTTTGGCCGCTCGGGAACCCCTCCAATGCAACGGCGCTGATAATAGCAAACTGCGTATTTAAGTAAAGAAAAAAGCTAAAGAAATTTGAAATAAAGCCGATAAATATCTACCAGTTATCATGATCGGCTAAAGACTATGCAAATCGATGGTTTGTTAATCACAGAGAGTCAACTAAAGACCAGGCTAAATAAAAGTGTGCATGAAAATCGCAGAGGCGAATTTTCACTTTTATTAGCGATGTTATCGCACGATGCGCTGGATTTTAGCCAATTTCATTTGCCAAAAAGTGAATCGCATAGTGCTTATGTAGACGAAGAGCAATTAAGGGAGCGTTTTGGTGCTGGGCCTAAGCAATTACTCGCTCCAGAATCATTCGATATGAGTATAGGTCAAGAGCACGCGTCGGTAATTGTTCAACAAGGCGAGCAGGCTGGCATGCAAGCAATAAAGTTAAAGCACTGTTTAAACCCGGAGCCACTGGCAATTAGAGATGATAAATCGCATATTCCCTTGCCTGTAATTGATAATTGTGAACTATCAGTACGCAGGCGCTTAAATGAAAAGTACACATCACTTGCAAATCCACAAATGGATGCCGCCGCATTTTATGATGATTTAACGAACGAGGCGATTCATAAGCCATTGCTGGTAGCTAGCGCATAGCTTACCTTAAAGCCCCCTACAATTTTCAGATCTAATCTTTCTGTATAATAAGTAGCACTTATACAATAAAATTGAACAATTCCCTTTTTGTATAAAAAAAGCATCCACAATTTAAATGCAATTGCTATAATGGCTGCAAGTGGTATGACTTAAGTGCCATTATCATTAAATCAAGGTAATTAGGAACATAATGAAGAAAACATTCACGCTAAATCATGAGAAAATCAAATACCCTCGTATGGTTGATGCTGCAAAGCATGAAGTGAAAAAATATTTGAAAAGAGAGCGCAATAAAACGCTACCTGTTGAGGCTGATTACTGGGCATTTGACTGTAAGTTTGGCACAAGCGCTGATGAGGCTGAAGTTGTTCACGTCGCTGAAATTAACAACAAGATCAGCGAAATAGAAAAGCAAGAGCTTACTTCATTCTATGTTGAGATTTTAGCTAGACCTGCGCAGCGTGAATCGTACGATTTAGATGATGACGAATAAATCAATAGCAATATTGTAGAAAATGGACCTAAATGGTCCATTTTTTGTTTTGCACGCCATTAGCCTTGCTGAAAAACCGAGTATATTAATTAAATCAGTTATTATTTGAATGTTTAAATTGCCTTATACACTGTGGCATTTTTTATATTTTTTACCGCTCCCGCATGGACATATGTCATTTCTTGCCACTTTTATGTCGGCAACCGGGTTAATAACCCCATCTAAATAACGCCACTGACCATCTTCTTTTATAAAGTCTGATTTCTCATTCAACTCACAATATAAATTTTGGTAAAAATAATACGCGTTAAAGGCAACATAACCTCGCTCATCGCTTTGCTGGGTATCACGCACAACTAATTTTACAAAACGGCAGCTATTGGCAAAGTCAGCAATTTCATTTAATGGGTTTTGTGCTTGTTTTTCTTTAGCGTAAGTTTTAAATACATAAGATGCATTTTTTAATGCATAAGCACTAAAGCGCGAACGCATTAGTTGCTCAGGTGTTTCTGGGGTTTTTATTTCAAGGTGATAAGGCTGGCAACAGTCGCCATAATTAAGCTGACTGTTGCATAAGCAAGCGCTGGTACT
>NZ_CAWUKC010000188.1:0-1746 GCF_963922945.1 uncultured Pseudoalteromonas sp.
TGCCGATTCAGAAAATCCAATATTGAGCCTGCCGATGACGATTTTATCGAGCTAATATTTTTTATTTGATCATAATAAAATTCATTTTTTTGCATTAATGATTAGTTTTAATGTTCTATGTTGATTTATTGTTAATTTAATTCTAGTGTAATATAAATTAGAACAATATTAGTGAACCAACAGGATGCTATTTAGAAAGGAAGCTGTCGTTCAACAAAGTGAACGTTTAACAGGAGTGATTTCGCTTGCACAGCCGCTATCAATAAAATTGACCGTGTTTATTTTGGTATGTATCTCGATTGTTGTAATAGCCTTTTTATTTACAGCAGAGTATTCACGCAAGGAAGCAGTTAGGGGGTTTTTAATGCCCAATAAAGGGGTAATTAAAAGCTTTGCTAATCAAGGTGGCATGATTGAGCAGTTGTTGGTAAAAGAGGGCGATGCTGTTACTAAAGGTCAGCCGTTGGCGACCATCATTGTGCAGCAAAATAACAGCCAAGGCATAGCCTTGAGTACTCAGCTAGTTGAACAGCTAAGTATGCAAATACAACTGCTTAATGACGAAATTACACAAAACCACACCCTACAAAAGCAAGAGTCACTTAACTTACAAACGCAAAAACGTGCACTTACTAATGAGCAAGCTGCATTACAAAGCCAACTTAAACTGACTGATGAAAAACTAGCGCTACTTAACCGCCAACAAAGTAACCTTAACCAGCTTAATAAAAATGGCTTTTTATCAAACATAGAGCGTGAGCAACAACAGCAAGCCCTCTTAGATGCTAAGCAAGAAAAACAAAACCTAGCGCGTTTGCTGATGCAGCAAGAAAACCAGTTAAGCCAACTAAGCTTTAGCATTGCCAACGTACCCCAGCAATATACGCTGCGTATAAATAGCCTTAAACGGCAGCAAGCAGATATTCAAAACCAGCTCACACAAATTAAAAGTAACTATCAATATACCATAACAGCCAGTAACAGCGGTGTTGTTACTGGTATTCAAGTGGTAGAAGGTGAAACGCTTTCTTCTTCAAAACCGCTGCTACATATAATCCCCGAGGGTTCAGAGCTGGTAGCCGAGTTACTACTGCCTACTCGTTCGGCAGGATTTGTCGCCCTTGGTAATGATACGCGGTTACGCTTTGATGCTTTCCCTTATCAGCGTTTTGGTTTTATCAACAGTAAAATAAGCCGTATAGATAAGGCACTCATTACCCCAAACGAAGTACGTCTGCCTATCGCATTACAAGAGCCAGTATACCGTTTGCGAGCGACACTCAGCCAACAACAAATGCAGGCCTATGGTAAAGCATTTGAACTGAAAAGCGGTATGTTGTTTGAGGCGGATATTATGTTAGAGCAGCGCACATTGATCGAGTGGTTACTCGAACCTCTGTACAGTCTAAAAGGGCGCGTAAGTTAAGTGTAGCGTTTTATAAAATAAAGAAAAATTTAAAAGTTCTGGTGGTTTGCTAAATGCAAACAACCGGAAAAGACGGCCAGCTTTAGTTAACTTTAGCGAGCAGCTAAAGCCAGCCTATTAACCGCTCACCTTTATTGGAGGGGAGCATATTAACAACCCGACGACTTAACTAAAAAGCGTCGGATACATGGAGTATAACATTATGCGTGAATTAAACGTAAATGAAATTAAAGAAGTAAATGGTGGTCTTAGAGGGTTTTTAGTAGCTTATGGTGCATCAAAAGCTATCGATTATGCTATTGATTCATACGTGGGTCATA
>NZ_CAWUKC010000189.1:0-1714 GCF_963922945.1 uncultured Pseudoalteromonas sp.
GCTTAACCTAGGTGTTAAAAAGTACCTAGTGGATATTGAAAAGTACGACCACTACCAAAATGCCACAACCGCTAAAGTTAATAGCGACTCTGATGTGTTGTTCAGTGGCGGTATTTTGTATCAGCTAAATAACTCAACCGAGCTATTTACCAGCTACAGCGAAAACTTTGCAGCCATAAAAGACGGTGTACTTGAGCGCGATAACTCTGATTTATCAGCCATAGAGCCAGAAACCGCTGAAAACATTGATTTAGGTGTACGTTATCAAAATAACGCTTTAAAACTTACCGCAACAGCGTACTCAATAGAGTTTGATAACCGTATTACCTTTATTGCCCCAGGCAGTGATACCGGCGGTATTGATTACACCATAGGTACAAATGGCTCTTACTTAAACGTAGGCGGCATTGAATCACAAGGTTTAGAGCTTTCGGCAAGTTACATGCTAAGCCCACAATGGAGTGTATATAGCTCGTACACAAATAATGACTCAGAGTACAAAGGCGATGCACCCGGGTTTGAAGCCGGTGAAAAAGTAATAGACTCAGTCGATGACTTAATTGTGCTATCGACTGACTACTTTAGCGGCGATTTTCGCTTTGGTTTATCGGCTAAATATACCGGTGAGCGCGGCGAAGTTGATGGTTACACTGTGGTTGATTTAAATGCAGGTTACGCAAGTGATATAAACGCAGGACCATTTAAAGCGATAGATGTTGCCTTTGTTGTTTATAACCTTACCGATAAAAGCTACTTAGCCGGTGGTACGGGCAACGGCAGCACCTACTTTATTGGTGCACCACGTACAGCAGCACTGACGTTATCGGCTACGTTTTAAGCCAATAAACCCTTTTAAGCCCATCAATGATGGGCTTTTTTTATTAATAGCCATAGATTAAAACTAATGTATGGCTGTAGCGAGATTTTAAAATGAAGCAGTTAGTAAAACCTATTACACACGCCGTATTAACATTCTGGTTAGCGTTTAGCGCAAACACTATGGCAGCCCCGTCTAAAATTTTATTTGGCTCGTGTGGGCATCAAGAGAAAGACATCCCAATATTCGACACCATTAATAAAGAGCAGGGCGATTTATTCATATTTTTAGGTGACAATATATACGGCGACACCAACGATATGACGGTACTTGCCAATAAATACCAAAAATTAGGTGCAAAACCAGGCTTTAAAACACTTAAAGCGAATACGCCAATCATTGCGATGTGGGATGATCACGACTTTGGTCAAAACGATATTGGTAAAGACTACCCACATAAAGAGCAATCTCGCCAAATTATGCTCGATTTTTGGGGTGAGCCTAAAAGTTCGCCCAGACGCACCCGCAAAGATGGCATTTACACGTCGTATATGTATGGTGAAGATGAGCAAACCGTACACGTAATAATGCCCGATTTACGCTGGAACCGTGATGCACTTAACCATGTAAGCGAGCTTGAATATTACACCAAGCGTAAGCTTAATAACCAAGGCCCGTATAGCCCAACAGAGGTAAAAGGCGCCTCTATGCTAGGAGAGGCGCAGTGGCAATGGCTTGAGCAAGAGCTTAAAAAGCCTGCGGCTATAAAGCTAATTGCCTCAAGCTTGCAATTATTACCTGATTTTACAGGGTGGGAGTCGTGGGCTAACTTTCCTGAAGACCGTAACCGTTTATTTGCGTTAATTAAAAAGCATCAAGTGAATGGGGTTATTATTA
>NZ_CAWUKC010000190.1:0-1626 GCF_963922945.1 uncultured Pseudoalteromonas sp.
AATAAACCTAGTGACACAGCTTGGTTTGCTAATTTAGAGTGGGTGTCTAGTTTAAGTAGAGTGGGTGTCTAGTTTAAGAGTATTGTTTAGATAAAAATAAACGAAGCACCCATCTTAACTTTGCAGTTTAGTAAAATATGCATTAGAACTTTACCTAAAAAATAGACTAGTTGTTTTGTGGCAATTGCAATTAGGCTTGGTTAAAACAAAATACAATCACTGTATTATGCGCTACATGGGGCAAGAGACTTTTACGATGTGGGATATAACGGCATTGATTGGACAACCAATGTATTGCCTGAGCAGATAAAAACGTTATAAAAAAAGCCGCTTGTTGTAACAAGCGGCTTAACTTTTTAACTAGGGATTAGTTTAAAACGTGTAACGGGCACCAATTGAGTAGCGTGGGCCGTACTGATTAGCAAATAAAAATTGCTCTTCGTAACGGCCGTAGCCTTCTTCGGTGGCATTATTTAAGTTTATGCCATCAAAAAATACGGTTACGTTTTCGTTTACATCGTAGTTTACGCTCATATCCCATTGGCCGTAGGCTTTAGCATATTGCGGTGGCGCATCGGCTGAGCCTTGTGCTTGGCCTACACCAATTAAGTACGAATCGCGCCATGCGTACGTAATTTTGATTGATAGGCCGTCTTTTTCGTAAAAGCCTTGAAAGTTAGCAGAGTCACTTAAACCTGTAAGCGGTGCTTGTTGGTCTAGGCTTTCGCTATCAAATTCTACATCGCCATCTACAAACGTGGCGTTAACACCTACACCAAAACCAGTTTCGCCAATTAAGTGCTGAACAGCCACTTCAAAACCATCTACCGATTTGCTGTCGGTGTTTTGTGGCTGGCTTATGTTCCATACCATAAGTGGGTCATCGCTATTTGGCTCAATAACGCCATTCGCATTGCCATAACCATTGCTAATCATTTGTGCAAAAATAGCGTCGGTGGTTGCTTGCTCGCCGCGCGATTCAATATCGCTCACTGCTTGTAAGTAACGTGGGCCGTTTAAAATGTCGTATAGGCCATCAATTGTGGTTTGCGTAATAGTGGTTTGAATAAAGTTATCTACGTCTTTTTTAAAGTAGCCAACAGAGGCATAGCTGCCCTCTGCGTAGTAATACTCTAATGATAAGTCGAGGTTTGTTGATTCAAACGGCAATAAGTTTGTATTACCTTGGCTACCGGTTCGCGAGCCAGGTTTTGGGCTGCCTGTTAAGCTACGGCCACCGGCTAAATCACCCAGTGGTGCACGCGACATTGTTTTACCCCATGATACGCGGGCTACAACGTCTTCGGTTAAATCAACACTTACATCGATTGACGGTAATAATATGTCGTAATCGCCTTGCTGCTCTAAGAAGTTATCATCGCCGCCAGCTGTATATTGCATTATCCACTCTGATGCACTGATCCAGTTTACTTGCTCTTCAACACGTTGGCGTACGGTACTGGTTACATCTGTTTGCTCGTAGCGCAGGCCTGCGTTTACTTTTACGTAGTAATCGCTTACATCAAACTCCCAGCTTGATTGAATATAAAAGCTGTTTGTAATTTCTTCTACGTAGCTTTCGCTATCAATACCATCCATGTAAGCATTAGCTGCGTATGCATCGCC
>NZ_CAWUKC010000191.1:0-1577 GCF_963922945.1 uncultured Pseudoalteromonas sp.
CAGCTGGCTATGTACCAGTCGTTATCGACCTTTACGAGCGTGCCGTATTCTATGTCGCGTTGTTGGTGTAAGCGTAAGTTATTGGCATGTTGAGTATCGAGTGCATGTTTTTGCTCGGTAATGGCGCTTGTGTAACTGCCCGATGGGGTTATTTCGTGGGTTTTAATAATTGAATAGTCGTGAATGTCGATGGTATTAAGCACCGTTTTAGGTGCGTGCTTAATGCCCTCGTTACTATCAAACACAATAAATGCGAATACGCCCAGTGCGCAGGCAAGGCTGGTTAACTGTAGCGTAAAACTAAGCCTTGAGGGCTTTTTATGGCTGGCATTATTAAGTAACGCTTTTTGTTGGGAAGCGCTGAGTGTAGTGCGTGCTTTTCGCTCTTTGTAGTGTTGTGAGAGCTTTTGATCAAACTGCTCATCAGGCTTGTTCATTGTTTGCTCCTAATAAACGTTTAAGGTTTTGCTTGGCATAGCGCAGCCTTGTTTTTACGCTCTCATGGTTGCTTTGCGTTATAAGCTCTATGTCGGCAAGGCTAAAGCCTTCTTGTTGTAAGGTAATGGCTTCGCGTTGCACAAAGCTCAGTTGCTTGAGTGCGCTATCGAACGCTTGGTAATTTATATTGCTAATACTGTTGTTATTACCTTGCTCATTTTGCTGCGCGGGTAGGTGGGTGTTTTCGTCAAGTTTTACAAAGCGCTGCTGTTTGCGGTATTCGTCTATGAGTGTGTTGCGTGCGAGCTTAAATAACCAGGCTTTTGGCGTAGTTTGCGCTTGGTAAAGGTGGCGTTTTTCAATTACCTTTAGCCATGTTTGTTGGCTTACATCGTATGCTAAATGCGTATTAGATTGCGTTACTAGGTAGTGATATAAATCGTTACTGTATAAGGCAACAAGCTGCTCTAAGTGGCGGTTGTCGCCACTTTTTGCGTAACTTGCCATGCAATCCTTGCTTGGCGTTTCAAATAACCATGACTTAATACTTAGTAGCATAGGCGTTTAGTCCGTTAAATAGAGTTATCTAATTTAAAATCGAGCTGTACAGTTTGATCTGTTTGTAATTGTGCCACACCTTCTATTACTTTGGGGCGATATTTCCAGCGTTTAATAGCTCTTATTGCTTCGCGGTTAAAAGTGCGTTTTGGCTCTGCGTTTATTACAACTGGATTTATTACTTCGCCGGTCGGTGAAATACTAAAGCTAAGTTGTACCCAGCCTTCAATGCCATCGCGAGCAGCAGACGTTGGGTATTTAGGGTTTATACGCACTATTGGCGTTGCATCTCCCGTAGGGCGGTTAATGGTGCTATTTATATCATCACCAAAATCGTCAATAGTGACCGGCATTACGTCGTTTATAGCAATTACAGGGTCGTTTGCGGTACCTATGGGTGGTGCCTTAGGCGGTGTTTTTGGCACCGGCGGTGGCGGCTGTATTTTTTGTATATGCCTTACTTGTGAATCCTCTGGTGCCTGAAAAATCTCTACAATAATATCGCCGCCGGGTTTAATCGGTGCGCGCTGCTCGCCAGATATTAAATATTGCATAAACGCAAAAGCCGCAAAGGTCATTAC
>NZ_CAWUKC010000192.1:0-1532 GCF_963922945.1 uncultured Pseudoalteromonas sp.
AAATGGCTCTTAGTTGAGCCTTGCGCTAACTAAATACACTTTCGTAATTCTTAGGGAGAAGAAGAAAGTACCTTCTAGTGTAGTTAACTAACCCGTAAAACTCTAAATTTTGTTTGTTTATTAACCCAAAATAATAACAAAGGCTTAATGGAGTTGTGCACAGGTTAACTATTGTATTGCTTGTTTTATACCCAGCTTATTAACTGCGTATTTTGCACAAGATCGCGAGGCAAAGAGTTTTTTATTTTATTTTTTTGCCATTTACCCAGCCCAATAGGGCAGCCACACAAAGTTAATATTACTTCGCCGCTGGCTTTTGTAACGTCTTCTAGGCGCACATCTTTACCATTAAAGTAGTCGTTTGCTTGCTCGTTTGTTAAAGCATAGGTATTGCTTTTGCATTCATTACCAAACACGGTTGCAAATTCGTGAGTAAGCCTTACACCATTTTTATGAATAATCCCCAGCTGAATACCTAAACGTGCGTATTTAATTTTATTTTGCACGGCTTCAAACCCATCAGGAAATAACCACAGCTCTTTATCGCGTTGCATTAATTTACCTGGCAGCGCTTTTAAACCAAACTGCTTTTTAAGCTCGCTCATAAATAACGTGGTTTGCTTTTTATCAAACTCGTTAAACGGAAACGCCCCTTTTTTTACCGTTTGGGTTGGGTTATTACAGCTTGCTCGTTTTTTAAATTTAGCAATAAAAAAGCCTTCGCTGTCGTACGTTTGTGGCCACACATGTAAGTAGCCCTCGGCGGTGGTGGCTTTTTCTGCGCCTTCAAATAAATCACTAAGCGACTGCGGCTCAATGTAGTCGCCAAATTCACTGAGTAAATAATCACATACTTGTTGGTTTTCGAGCGGGGTAAGCGTACAGGTAGAATAAACCAGTGTACCGCCTGGTTTTAATGCGTAAAATGCACTTTTAATTAACTCTTTTTGAACTTGAGCAATCTCAATATTTGATTCTATTGACCAATTTTTAAGTGCGTCGGCGTCTTTTCGTACGGTACCTTCGCCTGAGCAAGGCGCGTCGAGCAAAATGCTATCAAAGCATTCAAACATGTAGTTACCAAATATAACACCATCAAAATGCGAAAGCGCACAGTTACCTACACCCATACGTTTAAGCGTTGCGCTCAGTACTTTTAAGCGAGACGACGAAAGTTCGTTGGCAACCAGTACGCCTTGGTTATTCATTATTGCGGCAAGTTGCGAGGTTTTAGAGCCTGGGGCTGATGCCATATCTAGCACATAGTTATTATTTTCGTCTGCGTTTTTAATACTTTTCTTAAGTGCCATAGGCGGTAGCATTGAGCTTGCCTCTTGCACGTACATGGCACCGCTTAGGTGTAGGTCGGTATTGCCCAGTGCTAAATTTTGATCTTCTTCGCTTGGGCGCTCTAGCCAAAAACCCTCGCTACACCAAGGTATAGGGGTAAGCTGCCAGTTTTTTTGCTCTGCGCGCTTTAAAAATTCTTCAATCGAAATTTTTAACGTATTTACACGAATAGACTTTCTGAG